>NZ_JBEYUP010000016.1:0-145974 GCF_040643575.1 Streptomyces sp. NPDC047108 | reverse complement strand
GTCCAGGTAGCTGGTGGCCGGGGTGTCACCACCCAGCGCGTAGGCCTCGTCGGCCGCGCGGACGTGCAGGGCGTCCCGGTCCGGGTCGGCGTAGACGGCTACGCATCCGATCCCGGCGTCCCGACAGGCTCGGGCAACGCGGACAGCGATTTCGCCACGGTTGGCGATGAGCACCTTGCGCACGATGACGGTCCCCTCTTCTGACGATTCGTTGGCTGGGCCGGCCGTCGCCGACCGGCTACTGCAGAGCGCTCATGACCCAGGCGGCGGGGCCGGGTTCGGACGCCGGGGTCATGTGGTGCACACGCGGGTGCCAGCGGCGGGTGCTGCCGCGCCGCCGCGCTCCCGCCCGCGCCGCGGCCACGGAGAGGGCGGCGGTGACCGCCACGAGGAGCGCGGCCAGTTCCTCGTCCGTCGGGCAGCCGCGGACGACCTGCACGCCGCTCCGGACCGCGGTGTCGCTCACAGCGGAAGGTTCCCGTGCTTGCGAGGCAGCCGTGTGACGCGCTTGGTGCGCAGCATGCGCAGGGCCCGGGCGACCTGGGTCCTGGTCTCCCGGGGCATGATCACGGCGTCGATGTAGCCGCGTTCGGCCGCGACGTACGGGTTGCAGAGCGCCTGTTCGTACGTCGCGCGCAGCCGCTCGCGCTCCGCGTCCGGGTCGTCCGCCCGCTGGAGGGCGTCCCGGTAGAGCACGCTCACCGCTCCCTCGCCGCCCATGACCGCGATCTCGGCGGTCGGCCAGGCCAGGTTGATGTCGGTGCCCAGGTGCTTGGAGCCCATGACCCCGTAACCGCCGCCGTAGGCCTTGCGGGTGACGACGGTGACGAGGGGGACGGTGGCTTCCGCGTAGGCGTAGATCAGCTTGGCTCCGCGCCGGATGATGCCGCCGCGTTCCTGGTCGATGCCGGGCAGGAAGCCCGGCACGTCGACGAAGGTGAGCACGGGGATGTGGAAGGCGTCGCAGGTCCGGATGAAGCGCGCCGCCTTCTCGCTCGCGTCGATGTCCAGCGCGCCCGCCGCGCAGACGGGCTGGTTGGCGACGACGCCGACGCTCCGCCCCTCGACGCGGCCGAAGCCACAGATGATGTTCTGCGCGAACAGCGGCTGGACCTCCAGGAGTTCACCGCCGTCCAGCACACTGCACACCACCTGCTGCATGTCGTACGGGGTGCTGGGGTCGTCGGGGACGAGGGTGTCCAGCGCCTCGTCCTCCTCGCGGATCCCGGGCTCGTCCGGCGCGGCGTACTCGGGCGGGTCGTCCATGTTGTTCGACGGCAGATGGCCGAGCAGCGCGCGGACGTAGTCGAACGCGTCCTTCTCGTCCTCGGCCATGTAGTGGGCGCTGCCGGAGAAGGTGTTGTGGCCGAGCGCCCCGCCCAGTTCCTCGCGGTCCACCGACTGGCCGGTGATGGTGCGCAGCACCTCGGGGCCGGTGACGAACATGTGGGAGATGGCGTCGACCATGACCACGAACTCGGTGATGGCGGGCGCGTACACGGCACCGCCCGCGCACGGCCCCATCATGAGCGAGATCTGCGGGATGACGCCGGACGCCTGGACATGGCGCTTGACCATCTCCGCGTAGAGGGCGAGGGATTCGACCCCCTCCTGGATCCGGGCGCCGCCCGAGTCGTTGATGCCGATGACCGGACAGCCGGTGCGGATCGCCAGGTCCATCACCTTGACGACCTTGTGGCCGTACATCTCGCCGAGGCTGCCGCCGAAGACGGTGAAGTCCTGGGCGAAGACGAAGACCTGACGGCCGTTCACCTCGCCGTACCCGGTGACCACTCCGTCGCCGAGCGGCCGTTTCTCCTGCATGCCGAAGTCGTGGCAGCGGTGCCGGACCAGGGCGTCGAGTTCGACGAACGAACCGGGGTCCAGCAGGGCGTCGATGCGCTCGCGCGCGGTCATCTTGCCCTTGGCGTGCTGCCGGTCGACGGCGGACTCCGAGGGGGCCAGCTCCTCGTTGCGCCGGGCGAGTTCGGCGAGCCGTTCCGCCGTGCTCCTGCCGGGTGCCGTGCTCATCGGGACACCTTGAGCGCGCTGAGCACGCCCGGCCACACGGTGTGCAGCTCGCGCTGCCAGTAGGGCCAGGCGTGCGTACCGGCCATGTGGAGGTTGGCGGTGACGTCGACACCCTCATCGCGCAGGGCGTCACGGAACCGGGCGTTGGGCGCGTACGTCGGCCCCTCCAGCATTCCGGCGAACGGGTCGAACGCCGCCTCCAGTCCGCCCGGCAGCCCGGTCGCGGCCGACAGATGGACCTTGACGCCGCGGAGCCGCTCGGGGTGACGGGCCGGGTTGTGGGCCTCCCACACGTGCGACTGCTCCTGCGGGTCGCCCCACAGCTTGCCCGCGTCGATGTTCTCGCGCGCGCAGGTCAGGTAGATGCCGGTGCGGGTGGCCTGGTCCTCGATGTCGACGACGCCGCTGAACGAGGCCGCGTAGGCGTACTTGCCGGGATGGCGGCCCGCGTAGTTGAGCGCGCCGAGCCCGCCTTCGGACAGGCCGATCAGCGCGCGCCGCTTGTTGGCCCGGTATCCGGCCTCGAGGAGCTGCGGCAGTTCGAGGGTGTGGAACGTCTCCCACTTCGGGCCGCCCTTGACGCCGTCGTTGTACCAGTCGGTGTAGAAGCCGGCACGGCCACCCTCGGGCGTCACGATGATCGCGTCGTTGTCGGCGGCGAGTTCCTCGATGTCGGTCTCGCGGGTCCACGAGGTGTAGTCGTCGCTCGCGCCCTGGAGCAGATAGACCGTGGGAAAGGTGCGCTTGGACTTCGCCGACCACGAGCGCGGCAGGATGACCCGCACCGGCATGTTCGTGCCCATCGCGGGCGAGGCGACGAGGAGGTCCGCGGTGCGCTCGTCGAGCTGCTTGACGTCGACGATGCGGGCGCCGCTCGCCGCCTTCACCTTGGGGAAGACGTACGGGGACGCGGGCTTCCGCTCGTCGGCCGCCGCCGTGGGCGCCGCGACCAGGGCGGACACGGTCGCGAGACAGGCGAGGAGGACGGTGACCCGGCGGCGGGAGCGGCGTGTCGAGGTGGCGGCACGGCTCGGCACGGTGTGGGGGGTTCCGCCGGTGTGAGCTGCTTCGGAGGCCAAGGCTTCGTTCCTTCGTCTTCGGCACGGTCGTGGTCGCGTGCGGGGAGGCTGGAATACGGAGAGCGCCGGTCACGGGGCGTCGTCGCGGGCACCGTTCCGGACGGGTGCACCGCCCCCGGAAATCCGCTGACGTACCGTCAGTACGCTGGTGGGACAGGTCAGGTGTGTTCGTCCAGGGAGGCTTCGAGGTGCTGGGCGATGACCTCCACGTGGGGCGGGTCGATCAGCGACAGATGGTCGCCCGGCACGGGCACGACCTCCAGTCCGGGGCACAGCGGCGCCCAGCCCAGGTCCCGGTCGTCACGGAGGTACCGGGGATCGATGGCGGTGGTGAGCACCTGCGCCTCCTGCGCCCGGTAGAGGACGACAGGACCGGGGTACGGGCGTGGCTGGTAGCGCTCGCCGATCCGGGCGTCGACGTACGAGGTGCGCTGGTGCTCCATCACGCCGGGGCTCATGTCGAGCCCGGCGTCGGCCACTTGGCGCATCAGGGTCTGGATCTGGTCCTGCTCGTCCATGCGGGCCATCTCCTCGTACGGCAGCCGGAGCGGGCGGCCATAGGCGGTCTCGACGTACTCGGCGAACCGCGCGAACCGTTCCAGGAGGATGTCCTCCGGCTCCGGTCCGGGAAGGGCGGCGGGGAGGATCGTGTCGATCAGGCCGGTGTACCCGACGTGTTCGCCCCGGTCCCGCAGCCGCAGCGCCGCCTCGTACGCCAGGCAGCCGCCGAAGGACCAGCCGAGCAGCCGGTACGGGCCCTGGGGCTGGACGCCGCGGATGAGGCCCACGTAGTACTCGGCCTTCTCCTCCACGGTGGCCATGGCGTCGACCCGGTCGAGCCCGTAGACGGGGAGGCCGGGCGGCAGCAGTTCGGTGAGGGGCCGGTAGACGCTGGTGGGCCCGCCGGCGGGGTGGAAGACGAACAGCGGCGGGCGGTCGGTCGCGGCTCCGGGATCTCGCAGGACCCGCAGCGGGGTACCGTCCGTGCCGCCTTCCAGGGAGGGGCGGATCAGATCCGCCAGGGCGGCCACGGTGGGCGTCTGCCGGATCTGCTCGGCCGTCGGCGCAGCGTCCGTGGCGTCGAGCCGGGCGCGGATCCCCTCGGCCAGGGTCGCGGCCAGGGCCGCGTCGTCGGACAGGCCGGGCAGTTCCTGGTGGACGCCGTCCGGTGCACCGCCGGCGAGCTGGGCCCACACACCGGCCACGAGCCGTTCGGCGGCGTCCCGGGGCAGTACGCCGCGGGGAAGGGCGGGGCGGGCGGCCGTCCTGCCCTCCGCCGCCGGGGCGGGGCCGGCGCGCAGGTCGAGCGCGGTGAGCAGCGCCCCCGCTACGTCGTCCAGCGTCCCGCCGCGCAGCAGCAGCGTCTCGGGAAGGACGGTCCCGAAGTCCTGCTTGACGGCGTTACGGATCCGGACGGCCATGAGCGAGTCGAGCCCGAGGCCGGTGAGCGGCACGGTGGTGTCGACCTGCTGGTCGGTGTAGCCCATGACCATCGCGGTGCGCTGGGCGAGCCGGGTGCGCACCGCTTCGAACGCGGCACCGGGCGGGAGGTCCCGCAGCGCCTCGGGGCCGCCCCAGTCGCCCGGCTCGTCGGCGGCGCCGCGGACGAGTCCGGCGAAGTACGGCACGGATTCGAGCCCCGGGAAGGCCTGGACGACGCGCCGTACGTCCAGGCGTACGACACCGGTGTACGGCCGGCCGCCGGTGACCAGGAGCTGGAGGGCGTCAAGACCCTCGCCAGGGGTGATCGGTTCGAGGGCCAGGGTCGTCATGTCGGGCGCGGCGCCGAGCCCGGCCCACGGGCCCCAGGCGATCGACTCGCCCGGCGCGCCCCGTGCCCGGCGCTGCTGCACGAGTGCGTCGAGCCAGGCGTTGGCGGCGGCGTACGCGGCCTGGCCGGGGGAGCCGAACAGCGCGGCGGCCGAGCTGAACACCAGCCACCAGTCGAGGTCGTGGCCCGCGGTCGCCTCGTCGAGATGGCGGGCGCCGTCGACCTTGGGCCGGAACACCGTGTCCAGGTCGTCCGGTTCGAGCCCGGTGACGACGCCGTCCCGCAGGACACCGGCCGCGTGGGCGACACCGCACAGACGGTGGCCCTCGCGTACGGCGGCCTCGACGAGCCGCGACGCGGTGCCGGGTTCGGCGATGTCGCCCTGGACGACCTCGACGGAGACTCCGAGTGCGCGCATCTCGGCCAGTTCGGCCTCGGCCTGCGGGGCGGGTGCGCGGCGGCCGTTGAGGACCAGCCGGCCGGCGCCGCGGTCGGCGAGCCGGCGGGCGGTCGCGAGGCCGAGGCCGCCGAGCCCGCCGGTGACGATGTACGCGCCACCCGCCCGCGCGAAGGTCACCTCGGCGGCGTCCTTGCCGAGGTCGGCCGGGGCGAGCCGGGCGGTGAACCGGGTGCCCGCCCGCCAGGCGACCTGGTCGGCGTCGCCGTTGCCGAGGAGTTCACGGGCGAGGTCCTCGACGGCACCCGGCGAGCGGTCGACGTCGATGAGGCACGGCCGGAGGTGGGGGTGTTCGAGGGCGAGGACGCGGAGCAGCCCGCGCAGGCAGGCGCGGTCCGGGTCGCCCTTCTCGGCCGCGTTGACGGCCAGCGAACGCTCGGTGACCAGGCACAGCCGCGGGGACGTACCGGCTTCGGCGGAGGCGAGGGCGCGGGCGACCGCGGCGCAGCCGAGGACCGTCTCGCGGGCGCTCGTCGCGCCCGCCGCCTCGCCGAACAGCACGGCCACGGCCGCCGCGTCGCCCTCCGCGACCCCGTTCCGCCAGTCGGCGAGCGTGCGGTCGACGGAGTCCGGGGCGGCGGGGGCGACGGTGACGCGTGTCCCCTCCTGTTCGAGGGCCGCGCGCAGCGCGGTGGCCAGGCGGCCTTCCTCCCCGGTGCCGACGGTGAGCAGCAGCCAGTCCGTGGGGGCGGCGCCGGTCGTTCCCGAGGCGGGGAGCGTGGCCTTGTCCCAGGCGATCTCGAAGACGGTCTCGTCCAGCGGGCGGGGCACTTCGCCGGGTGCGGGGACGCGCAGCAGCACGTCCTCCGCCTCGACGAGCGCCGTTCCCGTGCTGTCCTCCAGCCACAGGGACCAGAGGCTGCGCGCCGGAGCGGCTTCGCCTTCGGTCTCCGCGCTCCCCGGGGAGGCGGGCCGGATGCGGCACTGGGTCGCGGCCGGTCCTGTGCGGCGTACGCGGAGGGTGCCGATGGCGACGGCGAGGGCGTCGCCGGCGGCGGCCGCACGCCGGGCCGGCTCCGAACCGGCCGGCTCCTCGACGCGTTGCGCCGAACCGGCCGGTGCGGCTTCGGTGTTCGCGGGCTCCGGGGTGGAGGCGGGCGCCCGCAGGCAGGCGTCGAGCAGCGCGGGGGGCAGGTGCCAGCCGGCGGAGACCCCGTCGGGTTCGGTGCCGTCCGGTGAGGGGAGCCGGACGGTGTACGCCTCGCGGTCCGGCTCACCCGGTACGGGCGCGCTCTCCGGCGCCAGGCCGTCCTGCGCGGCGTCCTCCGGTGCCAGGTTCTCCACCACCGCGGTGGCGAGCGTGGTCCAGCTTCCGGCCATGGAACGGGCGTTGACGCTCACCGTCGCGCATCCCGGCCCGGTCGGGTCGAGCAGCGTCGTCACGGGCGTGCTGGCGGACAGCGGCTGAAGATGATGGAGCGTCAGATCCCTTACGGCGACGTCCTCCACGGGGGCGCCGAAGATCTCGGCGGCGGCGGCGAGCGCCATCTCTGCGCAGGCGGCCAGGGTCAGCACCGCGGTCCCGTGCACCTCCTGCTCGGGGCGGTACCAGCCCTCGGTGCCCACGTCGCCGTGCCACAGGGTGCGGCGCGTGCCCGGGATGTCGGCGCGCGTGCCCAGAAGGGGGTGGCCTCCCGCGGGGCGCGCGGCCCGCCGGGCAGGAGTGCCGTCGTCCAGCCAGTGCCGGGCGTGCCGCCACGGCGCGGTCGGCAGAGCCGTTCGCCTGCCCGCCGGCCACAGCACCTCGGGCCGGCGGTGGACTCCGGCCGCGTGGAGGGCGGCGAGCGTGGTCCGCAGCGCGACCGGCTCGTCGCTGTCCCGGCGCAGCGTGGGCAGCACGAGGGCGCGGGGCCCGGCCGGGGCCTCGGCGCTCTCGCCCACGGGCAGCGCGGCGACGGGATGCGGTGAGATCTCCAGGAAGATCCGGTGCCCGTCCTCGGCGGCGGCGGTGACGGCCTGGCGGAGCCGGACGGGCCGGCGGGCGTTGTCGCACCAGTAGCCGCCGTCGGGCAGCGGCGCGCGGCGCGGGTCGTCGTGCACGGTGCCGTACCAGGGAAGGGCCGGCTCCCGCGCTTCGATGCCCTCGAACGCGGCGCGCAGGCGCGGCAGTACGGGGTCCACGGCGGCCGAGTGCCCGGCGCCCCCGACGTCGAGTGTCCGGGCCGGGATCCCCGACTCCTCCAGCTCGGCGACGAGTTGGCCGACCGGTCCTGCCGGGCCCGTCACCGTGCAGCGCAGAGGGGACGCGTCCACCGCGACCTCGACGCCGGGGAAGCGGTCGAGGAGCGCGGCACGTTCGTCCTGGGGGACGTCGATCGCCGCCATCGACCCGGCCTGTGCCGCGTCGACGGTGCTCAGCAGTTCGGAGCGGCGGAGCATGACGCGCAGGCCGTCGCGCGCTTCGAGGGCCCCGGCGACGACCGCAGCGGCCACCTCACCCATGGAGTGGCCGATGACCGCCACGGGTTCGACGCCGTACACGTGCCAGGTACGGGCGAGGGCCAACTGCAGTCCGTAGAGCAGAGGTTGGACCTGGGCGACGGCCGTGGGCGGGACGCCGCGGGTGATGCGGTCGCTCAGCGTCGTACCGGTCTCGGCCTCGAAGACCGGGCCGAGGGCGCGGACCTCGGCGGCGAACACCTCGTCGCCCTCCAGCAGGCTCCGCCCCATGCCCTCCCACTGCGATCCGTAGCCGGAGAAGACGAACACCGGCCCGGTGTCGGCGAGTTCGTCCGGGTCGAGCGTGCGCGGGCCGAGGACGCCCGCCCCCGGCTGGTTGTTACCCAGGACGCGCAACCCGGCGGTCAGGGCCTCGCGGTCGCGGCCGACGACGGCGGCGCTCACCGGACCGTAGCGATGGAGGCCGAGGGTGTGCGCCACGTCCTCGGGGGGCGTCCGCAGCCCGGCCGGGGAGGTGAGCCAGTCGGCGAGGCCGAGGGCGGTGCCGCGCATCCGGTCGGCGGAGCGGGCGGAGAGGAGGAGGGTGTACGGCGGCTCCGTCGTCCCCGCGGCCTCGATGGACTCCGCGGCCTCCCCCGGCTCCCCTGACTCCGTGGCGGACGCGGGTACGCCGGGCTTCCACTCCTCCAGCACGGCATGCGCGTTCGTCCCGCCGAAGCCGAAGGCGGACACGCCCGCTCGTGCCGGCCGCCCGTCCTCACCGGACAGCGACGTCGCCTCGCCCACCACCCGAAGCCGCGACGCCTCGAAGTCGATGTGCGGGTTGGGGGTCCGGAAGTGCAGGCTCGCCGGGAGCGTGCCGTGGTGCAGGGACAGCACGGTCTTGATGACCCCCGTGATGCCCGCCGCGCCCTCGAGATGCCCCACGTTGCTCTTGACCGAACCGATCAACAGCGGGCGCTCCGCGGGTCGTTCGGCCCCGAGGACGGCGCTGAGTGCGCTCGCCTCGATCGGGTCGCCGAGCAGGGTGCCGGTGCCGTGCGCCTCCACGTAGTCGATGTCCGTGGGTCCGACGCCGGCGTCGGAGGTCGCCGCACGCAGCAGGGCCTGCTGGGCGGCGGGGTTGGGGGCGACCATGCCGGCCGAGCGTCCGTCGGAGTTGACGGCCGAGCCGCGGACCAGGGCGAGCACCCGGTCGCCGTCGCGCACCGCGTCGTCGAGGCGCTTGAGCACCACGACCCCGCATCCCTCGCCGCGCGCGATGCCGTCGGCGGAGGCGTCGAACGCCTTGCAGCGGCCGTCGGGGGCGAGCGCACCCGCCTGCTCGAAGCTGGAGGTGACGGCCGGGGAGAGAAGGACGTTGACACCCGCGGCCAGGGCCGTGTCGCACTCCCCCGCGCGCAGACTTCGGCACGCCTGGTGCAGCGCGACGAGCGAGGACGAGCAGGCCGTGTCGATCGTGAGGCTGGGTCCGCGCAGGTCGAGGATGTACGACAGTCGGTTCGACGCGATGCTGGCCGCCGACCCTGTGCTCGTCCACTCGCTCACCCGCGCGAGGTCGGCGGTGGTGAGGAACCCGTACTCGAGGGAGCTGAGGCCGACGAACACGCCCGTCGCACTGGAGCGCAGCGACGGCGCCGGCATGCCCGCATGGTCCAGCGCCTCCCAGGCCACCTCGAGGAGCAGCCGCTGCTGAGGGTCCATCAACTGGGCCTCGCGGGGCGTGATCCCGAAGAACTCGGCATCGAACCCGGCGACGTCGGTGAGGAATCCGCCCCAGCGCGGTGTACGGGCGAGGGCCGCGGCGGTGGCGGCGGATCCGTCGTCGAAGTCCTGCCAGCGTTCCGTCGGGACGACGCTCACGGCGTCGCCGCCGGCCAGCAGGAACTCCCAGAAGGCTTCGGGTCCTTCGATGCCGCCGGGCAGGCGGCAGCCGATGCCGACGACGGCGACGGGACCGGCTCCCCCTCCGGTCCCGGGGCTTCTGCCGTCCGCCGCGGCCGCGCTCTCCTCGGCGCGCTCCGGCCCGGCGTCGGCGAGACGGCGCACCAGAGCGGCGACGCTCGGGTTCTCCCACAGCAGCGTCGCCGGGAAGGTACGGCCGAGCACGTCCTCCAACTCCCCCGACAGACCGACCGCGTCGCGCGAGGACAGCCCGTAGTCGGCGAGCGGCCGGTCGGGGTCGATGTCCTCGGGGGCGACGGCGCACCGCTCGGCGACCAGGCGCAGCAGCAGGGCGCGGATCCCCGCCTCCCCCGCCGCCCCGTCCTGGTCCGGCCGCGCGTCCGCTTCCCTGTCCTCCTGGGTCATTCGGCCCCCCCGGCCCCGGCCCGGTCCAGGTCCGCGGGCTCCGACCACGTCCCGGCCAGGTAGTCCCGGCGGCAGGCGCTGCGCGCGACCTTGCCGCTGCTGGTGCGCGGCACCGTGCCGGGCGGCGCGAGGACGAAGTCGTGGACGGGCGCCCCGTGGCCGGCGACCACGGCGTCCCGTACGGCCCGGCCCACTGCCTCGCGCTCCGTCTCCGGGTCGTCGGCGTGGCGGGAGTGCTCGGCGACGATGACCAGGCGCTCGGTGCCGTCGACGGTCAGGGCGAAGGCGGCCACGTGGTCGTAGCGGATGAGGGCGTGGGCCTCCTGGACGGTCGTCTCGATGTCCTGCGGGTAGTGGTTCGTGCCGTCGACGATGATCAAGTCCTTGATCCTGCCGGTGACATACAGATCACCGTCGTGCACCGCGCCCAGGTCTCCCGTACGCATCCACCGCCGCGCGCCGCCCGACTCCGCACCGGTCGAGGAGGCGCCGCCGGACGCGCCGCCGGACGGCTCGTCGGCGAGCGCCGCGGCGAAGATCTCGGCGCTGCGGGAGGGACTTCGCCAGTAGCCGCGCGCGACGTTCGGACCGTGCACCCAGATCTCACCGACCGAACCGTCGGGCAGTCTGCGGGAGTTGGCGGGGTCGACGACGGCGACCTCCTGGCCGACCGGGCCGCCGCAGGCGACGAGTTCGGTGAAGGTACCGGACCCGGCGGCGGGCGGAGCGGGGCTGAGGGTGCCCTGCCCGAGCAACTCGCGGTCGAAGGCGGTGACGCGCGGGGCGGTGCCGTTCCGCGTGGTGGAGACGAAGACGGTGGCCTCGGCCAGGCCGTACGCGGGGCGCATCATCTCCGGGCGTGCCCCGCAGGCCCCGAACGCCTGCTGGAAACGGTCCAGGGTCTCGGCCCGGATCGGCTCGCTGCCGTTGATCAGCACGGCCACGTCGCCCAGCCGCAGGTCCGCCCGCTGCTCCTCCTTGACGCGCCGCGCGCAGTAGTCGTACGCGAAATTCGGTGCGGCGGTCACGGCGCCGGGCCGGTCGGCCAGCATGCGGAGCCAGCGCACGGGCTGCTGGACGAAGGCCAGCGGCTCGGTGATCACGGATGCGGCGCCGCTGACGAGCGGGATGCCCACCGACAGCACCAGACCCATGTCGTGGAAGAGCGGAAGCCAGGAGACGATGTGGTTCCGCTCGCGCTCGACGCCGTACGCGGTGACGATCTGGCGGATGTTGGCCACGGCGCCCGCGTGCGTGACCTCCACACCGGACGGGTTCCGGGTGGAACCGGAGGTGTACTGGAGGTACGCGCAGTCCTCCGGACGTACGCGCACCTCGGGCGGGCCGGGCAGGTCCGCGGCCCGGCTCTCCAGTTCGGCGAGGCCGACGGCGACGACACCGGACCGTCCGGGCAGCCGCTTGCTGATGCGGAAGTCCTCGAGGGACACGCGGGCGGGCTCCGTGGTGAGGAGGACGGCGGGGCGCGTGTCGGCGAGCACGGAGGCGAGCTTCTCGTCGTGGCCGGGGAGGTTGGGCGGGAACAGCGGTACGGCGATCGCTCCGGCCCGCATCGCCCCGAGGAACCCGACGACGTACTCGGGCCCCTGCGGGGCGACCACCGCGACCCGCTCCCCCGGCGCGGCCCCGGCCTCGGCCAGGATCGCGGCCATCGCCCCGGTACGGCGGTCGAGTTCGGACCAGGAGAGGGTGGTGCGCCGCCCGGCGGGATCGGTGGCGAAGTCGAGGAAGGTGAACGAGGGCTCGTCAGGAAACGTTTCCGCGGCCCGGATCATCTGGGCGACGAGCGTGTCCTCCCCGGCGCTCCCGGACCCCGTCGCATCGGACTCACCGCCGTGGCATGCGGACATCATGGCTGCACCCTCCGGTGGATCATCCGACATGGCTTCCCTCTCCCCGCGGCGAGCGCCACCGGAGGCGAGGCAATAAGAGGCCAATGGTCCGATAGTTGGTCTTTTGGACGTTAAAGTCGCCATTGGTATATGTCAAACACCTATGGTCCATTTGAACGACTACAGAGAACAGCGAACCCCTGTGCGAGCCGGGCATTCGTGATCGAGCTTTGAATTCACCGCACTCCGCGAGTGCCGACAGGAAAAGAGGTGGCGGCAATGGGCCGTCCGGGTGACTACGGGCTCCTGGCCGCCCTCGCGTTCGCGGCCTTCATGACGTGCCTGGACAACACCGTCGTCAATGTGGCCCTGCCGCTCGTCCAGCAGGACCTCGGACTCGACCTGGCCGACCTGGAGTGGGTGGCCGCGGCGTATCCGCTGACCTTCGCCGCGCTGCTGCTCACCGGCGGCCGGTCCGCCGACGTCTGGGGGCGGCGGCCGACGCTGCTCACCGGCCTGGTGGTGTTCACCAGCGCGTCACTGCTGTGCGGGCTGGCGCGGACCGGCGGCCAGCTCATCACCTGCCGCGGCCTTCAGGGCATCGGGGCGGCCCTCGTCATCCCGGCTTCGCTGGCGGTACTGACGCGCGACCTGGGCCCGAAGGCCCGCGCCGCCGGTGTCGCGACCTGGATGGGGGCGCTCGCCGCGGCGCTCGCGCTCGGTCCCGTCATCGGCGGTGTCATCAGCCAACACTGGGGCTGGAGCTGGATCTTCGTCATCAATGTGCCCTTCGGTGCCCTGGCGCTCGTCGCGGTGGCGCGCGCGGTGCCCGGCGGCACGGCCCCCGGTCTGCTCCCCGACGGGGCGGCGGTGCCCGCGGCGGGCGGCCGGCCGGCCCGGCACTGGGCGGGCCGCTTCGACCCGGTGGGCGTGGCGCTCTCGTGCCTGGCCGCGGGCGGCTGCGCGTACGGGCTGATCGAGGGGCCGCGCCTCGGCTTCGTCTCGCCGGTGATCATGTGGGCGTTCGCCGGTTCCCTGGGTGCGTTCGCCCTCTTCGTGATCCGTCAGCGGACGGCCGGTACGCCGATGGTGGATCTCTCGCTCTTCCGCGACCGGGTGTTCAGCGGCGGTGTGGCGGCGCAGGTGCTCTGGGGGCTCGGGGTCAACGGCGTCTTCTTCTTCACCACGCTGTTCCTGCAACGGGGACTCGGCCTGAGCCCGACGCAGGCCGGTCTGGCCTTCACCCCGGTCGCCGCGTTCCTCATCCTCGCGACGCCCCTCACCGGCCTGCTGGTCCGCCGGTTCGGGGCCCATCGGACCACCGCCGGCGGGCTGTTGACGGTCGCCGCGGGTCTGCTGCTGCTGTCCCGGTCCGGGGACGGCGCGCGGCTCCTCGATCTGATGCCGGGGCTCATCGCGATCGGCGCGGGCTCGGCCGTGACCGTCCCGCTGACCGCGAGGACGCTGGACACGGCGACCGACACCTCGTCGGGCGTGGTCTCGGGTGTGGTGAGCGCGGCGCGCGAACTCTCCGCGCTGCTCGGCATCGCGCTGGTGGGTGCGGTCGTGGCGAGGCGTCAGGGGGCGGCGGTGCGCGGGGGGATGGACCCGGGGGCCGCGTTTCTGGAGGGCTATCAGGCCGGGCTGATGGTGGCGGCGGCTCTGGTGGCGATCGGGGCGGTGGTGGCGGGGCTGGCCTTGCGCCCCTCGCATGCGCCGTCGCCGTAAGCCCATTTGCTCCTCATCCGCGAACACGGTGTCCCGCGGCGTTCGGTCTCCGCCGATTCCTGTCGGAGACCGGTGACGGGAAATGCACCCCGCCAAGTTCCCTTTCCCATCCTTGAATTCCGGATGGCGGCGTTCAATACGCGGCGCGGCGCCGGTCCTTCACCCGGTACAGGGCGCACATCACCGGATCTTCTCGAGCAGCCGTACGCCTGCGACCTGTGCTTTCCGCAGCCGATACGCGGCGCACCGGGGCGCTCGAAGGGATCGCGGGGGTGGTACGGAACGGTGGTACGCGGAGCCGCGCCGCACGACGCGTACCGCACCCGCTCGTACGACTAATTCCCCTTTTCTTGAACGGTGTTGAGACGCGGTGCTTTGCTGGCCATATCCGAACCGGCGGGCCGCCCACCCTCCTGGGGGAGTTATGACAGGCGGCCCGCCGCCGGTTCTCACCGGTGGAATGCAGTCCGGTCGCCCTGTCACTGGGCAGGCTTCTCCGTGGAGTGGTGGAAAACCGGTCGGCGCCGCGTTGCCGGCGCCGGCCGGCGCGGTCCGCCCCTCCTGACGGAGGGAGCACCCCCGATGCGAGCCACCCGATCGAGGTCGACAGCCAGGGCGTGAACAGCGGGGAGCTGAAGCTCAGCGGCGTGACCGTCGGGCGCAGGCGCCGGGCAGGCGAAGGCGCCACACATGAAGCGGCGGGCCCCGGCCGGGTGATCCCCCACGGCGGCCGGGGCCCGCACCGTGGCTGCCCGTCGAGAAGGGGCGGGCAGACACAGTCGGGTGGCGAGGGTCAGCGACCCTCGTGCAGCACCATGGCCGAGCCTCCGCCGCGGCGCTTCGGTTCGGCGACCGCCTCGACCGTGCCGTCCGGCAGGAACTCCAGCGCGGCGACGGCCCCGATCTCCGGGGACGGCGTGAAGGTCTCCGGCGCCAGGACGAAGGAGTGGCCGATCTTCTCCAGCGCCTTGCTCTCCGGTGTCTTCAGGAAGGCGGGCTCGGCCTCGGTGTCGGCCTTGTTGCGCTGGGAGATACGCGGAGCGGCGACGGCCTCCGGGAGGGACATCCCGAGGTCCAGGCGGTTGACCAGGGTCTGCAGCACCGTGGTGATGATCGTGGCCCCGCCGGGCGAGCCGACGGCGATCTGCGGCTCTCCGTCCTTCAGCACGATCGTCGGCGACATGCTGCTCCGCGGGCGCTTGCCGGGACCGGGCAGGTTCGGGTCCGGCACGCCCTCGGTGACCGGCGTGAAGTCGAAGTCGGAGAGCTCGTTGTTGAGCAGGAAGCCACGTCCGGGCACCGTGATGCCCGAGCCGCCGGTCTGCTCGATGGTCAGGGTGTACGAGACGACGTTGCCCCAGCGGTCCGACGCCACCAGGTGCGTCGTGGACGGCCCCTCGTAAGGCTCCTTGGTGCCCTTGCCCTGGGTGCAGCCGCCGCCGGGCGAGCGCGGGTCGGCGGGGGCGACCGGGCTCTTCAGCACGGAGTCGGGCCGGATCAGGCAGGCCCGTTCCTTTCCGAACTTCTTCGACAGCAGTTCCTTGGTGGGCACGTCCGAGAAGGCCGGGTCGCCCACCCAGCGGTTCCGGTCGGCGAACCCGATACGGCTCGCCTCGATGTAGCGGTGGAGCGCCTGCGTCCGGTCCTTCGGCGAGAGCTCGGAGTTCTCCAGGATGTTCAGCGCCTCGCCGACGGTGGTTCCGCCGGAGGAGGACGGGGCCATGGAGTAGATGTCGTGGCCGCGGTAGGTGGTGCGCGTCGGGGCGCGGCGCACCGTCTCGTAGGCGGCGAGGTCGCCGCGCTCCATCAGGCCGGGGCGGACCTTGCGGTCCGAGCCGGGGGCCACCGGCGGCTTCTGGGCGGTGCGCACCACGTCGCGTCCGATGTCGCCGTGGTAGAGCGCGTCCACGCCGTCGCGGCCGAGCTCCTTGTACGTGCGGGCGAGCCCGGGGTTGCGGAAGCGCGAGCCGACGACGGGGAGTTCGCCGTCGGGCAGGAACAGCTCCGCTGTGGAGCTGAAGTCGCGGAAGCGCTCCTCGTTCATCTCGGTCTGGGCCCGGAACTCCTCGTTCACCACGAAGCCGTCACGGGCGAGACGGGTGGCCGGGCGCAGGGCCTGCCCGAGCCCCACCGTGCCCCAGTCCTCCAGCGCCTTCTCCCAGGTCGCCGGGGTGCCCGGAACGCCCACGGACAGGCCGGAGTTGACGGCCTCGTCGAACGGGATGGGCTTGCCGGTGGACTTGTCGACAAAGGCGTCCTCGCGCATACGGGCGGGAGCGGTCTCCCGGCCGTCGATCGTCCGCACCTTCCCGGACTTGGCGTCGTAGGAGACGAAGTAGCCGCCGCCTCCGATGCCCGCGGAGTACGGCTCGACGACGCCGAGGGCAGCGGCCGTGGCCACGGCCGCGTCGACGGCGTTGCCGCCCTTACGGAGGATCTTGAGGCCGGCCTCGGAGGCGTACGGGTTCACGCTGGACACGGCGCCGCCGCTGCCCCGGGCGACCGCCTGCTTCGGAGGCGGCTCGGACCGGGAGGGGCTGTCGTCCGCGGCGGGCGTGGAGCCGAAGGCGGCCGGGATCAGCAGGGGACAGGCAAGAGCCGCGGCGCACGCGGCAGCGACGACGGCGCGGTGGACAGCCATGTAGCCTCCGGGACCTCGTGAGGGGAATTGACGGAACCCTTCCAGTGCCGGTGCAGGTCGAGCAATGCGAAACGCCAATATTTGCGCGAGATCTGAGGTTCCCGGCCGGTAACCCGACGGGGCGCCGGCGTCACGATCCACCATCCCCGGACGGCGCCGGCAACGAGCAGTCGCCGACCGTTCGTTCTGCGTCAACCGACCAACCGGTGAGTACGCCGGCGGGCTGTGACTTTCGCGGACGGCCACCGGCGGACACGGCTTCACCGGTAACGGTGGAATTCGCTTTCCGAGCCGCTCGGCGCGTGCCGACCGGATGCGGTCACCGTCACCCATCCCTCGCTCACCGGTGGGCTGACCTGCCGTCCTGCCGTGAACCCGAGGTGCCCCGCAGGTCCCCGTCCTGTTCCGCATAGGGGGTGTTGAGGGGGTCCGGGACACCATCCCCTATCCCGGACCGGCCGCTCCCGAGCGCTGTGCGGGGCTGATATGACACATGCTCGCGGGGCGGATTTCTTCCCCGTGCGCGCCGGATCAGCGCTCCGCCGATCAGGGGTATTCGTGAGCACGGCTACGGCGCTGGGAAGAAGGCCGCGCGCCTACTGGTGTCACCGACCGGTCGGTTGCTCATCCGGCAGGGAGTACGGCCGTAACTCCGATGTGAATTCATCGCCATGCGCCGATGGTTGGCACCTTCCCCCTCCGGACACCGAATTCATTGCCTCCACCGGCAACGACACCCAGACCGTGAACCGGGGGGGCACGGAGAGCCGGGGAGACGGGAGACTGGGAGACGGGCTACGCCAGGGTGAACTGCGCCAGCGGACGCGTCGTCGGCTGCGATGAACCACCCGCCGGTTCCACGGTGATGGCCATCCCGGACGCGCCACCGATCCGGCCCGCGAGGACGGTCTCGGCGTCGCCGCCGGCCGGGACGAGCCCGGCGGAGCGGAAGGTGCCCGCCTGGTCGTACCAGAGTTGGTACACCTTGCCGTCCGACAGCCCGGGCAGTCCCGCGGCGAAGAAGACCGCCCGGCCCACGTCGCGTGAGGAGACCACGGTGCCGCGCGCGCCGTCGCCGATGCTCTGCGATACCGACACCGCGTCGGGCGAGGTCACGACGGCGGCCACCTCGTCGTTCCGCTGGGCGGTCCGCTGCGCCTCCTGCCGGGCGTGTTCGGCCTCCTGGTACTGCCAGACGCCGATCCCGCCGAAGGCCGCCGCGAGCGCGACACAGGCCGCGAGCATCATGCGGGGCAGCCGCCGCTGCCGCCGGCGCACGGTGGCGGCGTGCCGCCCGGGCGGCCCCTGCTGCGGTTCCTGGGGCGGCCCTTGCCGCTGGTCCCGCGGCTCGTGCGGCGCCTCCTCCTGGGGGGTGGTGCCGATCCGTCGCAGCACCTCATCCCGCATCCGCGCGGGTACGGGCACGGCGGAGGCGAGACCGAGTTGTGCGGCGGTGGCCCGCAACTCCCGTACCTCCTGGGCGCAGGCGGGGCACTCCTCCAGGTGCCGCTCGAACTCCTCCCGCTCCTCGGGGGTCAGCGCGTCCAGGGCGTAGGCGCCGGTCAGGGTGTGGTCGTGGGTGCTCATGTCCGCCCGCCCAGGCAGTCGCGGAGCCGGATCAGCCCGTCCCGCAGCCGTGTCTTCACCGTGCCCAGGGGCGCCTGCACCGCGTGCGCGACCTCCTGACAGGTCAGGCCCCGGTAGTAGGCCAGGGTGATGGACTGGCGCTGGACGTCGCTGAGCGCGTGCAGGCAGCGGCGGACCTGGTGCCATTCCCACCGGGTCTCCACCGTCTCCGCCACGTCGTCGAGACCGCCGGACCGGTCACGTACGGCGGCCAGGTGCTCCCGGTCCGCCGCCGACCGCTCGGAGCGCACCCGGTCGACGGCCCGGTGGTGCGCCATCGTCATCACCCAGGTCCCGACGGTCCCGCGGTCCGGCCGGAAGCGCGCGGCGGTACGCCATACGTCCAGCATCACTTCCTGGGCGACGTCCTCGGCGAGCCCGGGGTCGCGCAGGATCCGGCGGGCCACTCCCAGGACGGGTCCTGCGAGGGCGTCGAAGACCTGCTCGTAGGCCTTCTCGTCCCCGGTGGCCACCCGCCCGACCAGCTCGGCCAGGTCGGCCTCGTCGGTGGAGTCGGCGCGCGGCGCGGAGGCACCCGTCACCGCCGTACGCCTTCGCGGTGTCCGGCGGGAGCCGGGGACGGCGCGGACGCGGTCGGATCCGGGACCGCCGAGTGCGTCCAGCGGACCGCCTGAGGCATGCCCGGGACCGCCGGCGGCAGGGAACGGGCCGCCGGCGGCAGGGAGCGGACTGCCGGGGGCAGGGGCCGGGCTGCCGGGGGCAGGGGCCTGGCGCATGCGGTCATCGCGGGTCTCCACGGAGGCGGTTTCCGTTCCGAGTCTCCGCCACCGGTGCGGCAGCCGCATGCGCACCGCACGGCCCGGGGGCCGCGCCCTGCGCCTCCGCACGGCAGCGGCCCCGGTGAGGAGCCCGGCGCGGCGCACCGTGCCGCTCCGTTCAGCTCCCCTCGGCGACCGCACGCTCCGCTTCTTCCGTCCGCGTGAACGCGAGGGTGGCGTGGGTGGTCTTCCCGTCCGCCTCGGGGGTGGCGTAGAGGCTGGTGGTGAGGCACTCCAGGAGCGGCCAGCCCAGACCGCCGGTGCCGTCGACGAGGTCGGGTTCGCGGGGTACGGGCGGGGCTGGGCTGCCGTCGGTGACGGCCGCCTCGAGGGCGCCGGGGCTCGCGGTGAGCCGGAGCGTACGGGGGCCGCCGGCGTGCCGTACGGCGTTGGTGACGAGTTCCGAGACGACGAGCAGGGCGTCGTCCCGGGCGGCGTGGGTCAGGCCGGGGCCGATGCTGTCGAGGAAGGCGCCGGCGGCCCGGCGCGCGGCGGCGGGGGCCCGCAGGTCCTCGGAGACCGGGATGGTGCAGCACCGGCACGCGAGGTCCGGGCCGGGGTGGGTGAGTGTGGCGGACATGGCAGTGGCTGCTTCGCGTGAGATGACGGACGGGGTGGGGTGGCCCGGGCGGGTGGCGGGCCTGGAAGGGCACTGCCGGGAGTGCGGCGCGATGGGACGGGTGGAGGGCGAGGCCGGCACGCGGCCTCGCCCTCCGTACGGGGGACGGGTCCTCGGTCAGCGGTACTTGCACTCCCAGTGGCCCTTGACCCAGTGCTTCTCCCAGTGTCCCTTGATGTGCTCGGCCTCCCAGTGGCCCTTGTGGAGCTGGTTCTTGTGGAGCCAGTAGCCGTGGTGCCACTTGTGGTTCTTGTCGAACCAGCCCTTGTGGAACTGCTTCTCGTGGGCGCGGAAGGTCTTGTGCCAGGTGTTCTTCCAGTGGGCCTTGACCCACTTCTTCTCCCAGTGGCCCTTGTGCCAGACGCACTTCTTGCCGTGCTGGTGGTCCACGGTGGCCTGGGCTGTCGTCGCCGTCGGCGCCGGAGCGGCGACGGCGGTGGCCGTGGCGCCGAAGGCGGCGCCGCCGGCCAGCAGACCGGTCGCGGCACCGGCCGCGATCAGGCGGCGGGCACGTATGGGGACGCTCATGCGTCACACCTCCTTCTCATCGGTGACGGGCACACGGCACGGTGAGGGGATCGCGCCCCGGGCGCATCGGGTGAGCCGGCGGAACGGTCCCGGCCGTGTGCTGTGGTGACACCCGGCATTCGGCACCACCCGTCCCCGGGATGGTGCAAATGGGTTAAAAAGCCACGCCGAAACGTCGTAGGGGTTCGCCCTTGCCCATCCGGCGCGACGGGCGCACACTGCGCCCGTGCGCGGCCGCGGTCAGCCGCGGTGGTCAGCGGATCTGGCGGCGGACCAGCTCGTGGAAGAGGCCGCCCGTGTCGGCCAGCAGCTCGGCGGGCGGCCCCTGCTGGACGACCCGCCCCTCCGACATGACGATCACGCGGTCGGCGTCCATGACGGTGGACAGCCGGTGGGCGATGACGACGCGGGTGGAGCGCAGCGCGCGGGTGCTCTCGATCACCACGCGCTGCGTCTCGTTGTCCAGGGCGCTGGTGGCCTCGTCGAAGAAGAGGACGCGCGGGCGGCGGATGAGCGCGGATGCGATCATCAGCCGCTGCCGCTGTCCGCCGGAGACGGTGCCGCCGCCGTCCGAGAGGATGGTGTGCATGCCCATCGGCATGCGCTTGATGTCCTCGGCGAGCCCCGCCATCTCCGCGGCCTCCCACGCCTCTTCGAGCGAGAACATCTCCGTGCCGCAGATGCAGTCCAGGATCGAGCCGGTGAACGGCTGCGCGCTCTGCAGGACGACACCGCACTGCCGCCGTACGGCCGCCTGGTCGAGGGCCGCCAGGTCCTGCCCGTCGTAGAGCACGCTGCCCGCGGCGGGCTGGTCGAAGCCGATGAGCAGGCGCAGCAGGGTGGACTTGCCGCAGCCGCTGGCGCCGACGATCGCGACGAACTCCCCCGGGTTCACGCGGAACGACACGTCGTCGAGGACGAGCGGGCGGTCCTCGCTGTAGCGGAAGGAGAGCCCCCGTGCCTCGATGCCGCCGGAGAGCGCTCCGGGCTGCACGCTGCCGCCCCGGACCTCGGGTGCCTCGTCGAGCACCGGCTTGATCTGCTCGAACATCGGGAGGACGGCGGCGGCCGAGATGAGGGCGCCGGTGAGCTGGTTGACGGAGGCCAGCATCATCGTCACGGCCGTGTTGAAGGTGAGGAACGCGCCGGCCGACAGGGTGCCGCGGGCCGGGCCCGCCAGCAACATGAACATGATGAGGGTGCACAGCGGCAGATAGACCGCGTTGACGACCGTGATCAGGTTCTTGATCCGGCCGACCCGCTGCTGGAGCTCGCGGCTGCGGGCGAACTCGCGCGCCCAGGCCGCGTACGCGAAGCTCTCCGCCGCGGCGACGCGCAGCTTGGGCAGTCCGCGCAGGGTCTGGAACGCCTGGTTGTTGAGCTTGTTGGAGAGTTCGACGAGCCGGCGCTGCCACCGGAGCTGCCACAGGCCCATGCCGGTGAACACCGAGGCGATGACGAGGAGCATGCCGATCGCCATCAGCGCCAGCGGAAGGCTGAAGCACAGCAGCAGGACGAGATTGACCGCGCCGACCGTGCCCGAGGTGACCGCCACCGAGCTGATGCCGGAGAGCACGCGCCGTATGGTGCTGATGCCCATGGCCGCGCTGGCCAGTTCGCCGGTGGAGCGCTCGGCGAAGAACGCCGTGGGCAGGCGCAGCAGCCGGTCCCAGACGGCCGGTTGCAGGGCGCTCTCCACACGCCCCTCCATACGCAGGATCGCGATGTTCTGGAGCAGCATGAACGCCGCGGCGACGATGCTGGTGGCCACGACGGCCAGGGAGGCCTGGACGATGAGGTCGTGCTCGGCGTTCGGCACGTAGACGCCGAGGACCTGTCCGGTCGCGAGCGGCACGAGCGCCCCCAGGCCGACCGCGACCATCCCGCCCAGCGCCAGATTGCGCAGGTCCGGTCCGGTGCCGCGCAGGCTGAAGCGCATCAACCGCCAGGCGCTCATGGGGCGTTCGGGCAGCGGGCGGTAGAACATGACGGCGCGCGGCTCGAACTCCTCGGCCTCGCCGGTGCCGATGCGGGTCCGCTTGCCCGTGGACGGGTCCAGTGCCTCGTACCGGCCGCGCCGCCACAGCAGCGCCACCGGTTCCTCCGTCCCGGCGCGGTGGCCGACCAGGGGGCCGCTGTTCTCCCGCCACCAGCGGGGGCCGAGCGCCACGACGCGGGTGCGGATGCGGGAGGCGAGGGCGATGCGTTCGACGGGGCCCCGCCGGTCGTTCATGACGCCGCCGCCCGCGTGGTCGGCGAGGGTGATCCCGGACGCCTCCGCGACCTTGCGGCACACGGCGAGGGTGGCGTCGTCGGTCGCCTCGGCCGAACTCCCCCCGGCCCGGCGCGGCCGTCCGATCGACGCCAGCAGTGCCTGATCGGCCTGGGCGCGCACCGCTTCACCGGCCTTGATACCGGCGGCCGTACGGTCCTCATGGGCGCGTTCGACGCGCTCGATCCAGCGGTCCAGGGCGAACAGCAGCCGGTACTGCTGGTCGACCAGACGCTGCCAGGTCGGCCCGTCGATGAGGAGGTCGCCGGCCGCCTCCGCGCCGTAGAAGGCGCCGTACTGGAGGGATCCGGGGTCGACCCGCATCCAGAGGATGTCGTCATCGGGCGAGGCGTACGGGTCGGGCTGCTCCGCCGCCCCCGGTCCGGCGTCCGGGTTCTCGGGCACGAGGCCCTGCCGGCCGTCGAGCGGTGCCTCGAACAGGACGCGCAGACCGCGGCCGACCCCGCGGGCGAAGGCGTCCTCCAGCGGGCTCGGGCCCGCGTACTGCCCCGTCTCCCAGGGGCCGTTGTACGGGTACGCGTCCCCGTACCCGTGGCCGTGGCCGTGCACGTCCCCGTACCCGTACCCGTGGCCGTGCGCGTCCCCGTAGCCCTGGCCGGGCACGAACAGTTCGCGGAGCTGGATCCGGCGGAGCACGCATCCCTGGAGGGGCCGGCCGACCAGGGTGTGCTGCGGCCCCTCGACCGGTCCGAGGAGGAGCGTCCCAGGCTCCAGTCGTCCGAGGAAGTGCCAGTGGCCCTGCGCCTGCGCGTCGACCGCGAACAGGTCGATCGCACCCCCCACCACCAGCCAGAGGACGTGCGGGCCTTCGAGGGACAGGCTGCGCAGTCCGGCGCAGTCGACCGGGGTGCCCAGCTCGCCCAGGGCGCCGAGCACGGCGTCGCCCGGTTCCGCTCCGGTGTCCGGCCGTGGGTGAACGGAGGTCACCTCAGCTCTCCTTGACCAGCTCGGCGTACCGCCCGCCGGCGGCGACCAAGGCTTCGTGGCGGCCGCGCTCCACGATCGTCCCGTGGTCCAGGACCACGATCTCGTCGCTGTCGCGCACCGTGCTGAGCCGGTGCGCGATGACGACGCAGGCGCATCCGCGGCGCCGCAGATTGTCGATGATGACCTGCTCGGTCTCCGCGTCCAGGGCACTGGTCACCTCGTCGAGGACGAGGATGCTGGGGCGGCGGACCAGGGCGCGGGCGATCTCCAGCCGCTGCCGCTGACCGCCCGAGAAGTTCCGGCCGTCCTGCTCCACCCGGCTGTGCAGTCCCCCGGGGCGGCGGGCGATCTCGTCGTGGAGCGCGGCGTCCTCCAGCGCGGCGACAACGGCCTCGTCCGGGATGGAGGGGTCCCAGAGCGCGACGTTGTCGCGGACGGTGCCCTCGAAGAGGAACACGTCCTGGTCGACGAAGGAGACGGAGGCGGCGAGCGCGCTGCGGGAGAGGTCCTCCAGACGCCGGCCGTCGATGCGGATGACGCCCTCCCACGGCCGGTAGAGGCCGGAGATGAGGCGGGAGACGGTGGACTTGCCGCTGCCCGATCCTCCGACGAGCGCGATCTGCTGCCCCGGCCCCACGGAGAGGGAGAAGTCGGTGAGCAGCGGCTTGTCGAGCGGGCTGTAGCCGAACGTGATGTGCTCCAGCGTCACATGGCCCTTGAGCCTGCGCGTGGACGTCTCCGGGCCGCGTGACGCGTACAGCGGGTCGGCGGGGAAGCTCTCGACGTCCTTGAGCCGGGCGACGTCGGCGGCGAAGTCCTGGATGCGTCCGGCCACGCCGTTGAGGCGGGTGATGGGCGCGGTGAAGCTGGTGACCAGCGCCTGGAAGGCGACCAGGAGGCCGATGGAGATGTGCCCCTCGACCGCGCGCATACCGCCGATCAGCAGGATCATCGCGCTGTTGAGCGCGGCGAGCGTCGGCGCGACGACGGCGAGCGCGGCACTGGGCACGCCGAGGCGCTGCTGCTCCTCGAGCGTGGTCGCGTGCTGGCCCGCCCAGCGGCGGAAGTATCCGTTCTCACCGCCGGTCGCCTTCATCGTCTCGATGAGCTGCAGACCGCTGTAGGCGGTGTTGGTCAGCCGGGCGTTGTCGGCCCGCAACTTCTGCGTACGGGTGGCCCGCAGGCGTACGACCACCCGGATCGCGACCACGTTGAGGAGGGCGATCAGCACGCCGATGACGGTGAGTTGGGGGTCGTAGGACCAGAGCAGCAGCGCGTAGAGGATCACGACGACGGCGTCCACTCCGGCGGCGGCGAGGTCACGCGCCAGGGTCTCGGCGACCGTGTCGTTGGACTGCAGGCGCTGGACCAGGTCGGCGGAGTTGCGCTGGGCGTAGAAGGTGACGGGCAGCTTCAGCAGATGGCGCAGGAAGCGGGCGCTGCTCAGGGTCGACGAGATGATGCGCCCGCGCAGGAGGTTGGCCTGCTGGAGCGCGGTCAGCGCGGCGGTCAGCACGACCATGGTGGCCATCGCCGCGAAGAGCACGCTCAGCAGGGACGACTGGTTCCCGATGAGGAACATGTCGATGTACGTCCGGCTGAGCGCGGGCACGGACGCGCCGACCGCCACGAGCAGGAGGCTGGCGAACAGCGCCGCGAGCATGGTGCCGGTGGTGCCCCGCAGCCGCGCGGGCATGGCGCCCATGATGCCCGGCTTCCTGCCGCCGCGGCGGAACCCGTCGTCGGGCTCGAAGGTCAGCACGACACCGGTGAAGCTGGTGTCGAAGTCCTCCATCGACACGAAACGGCGGCCCCGGCCGGGGTCGTTGATGTACACGCCCCGGCGGCCGAGGCGGCGGCCCATGCCGTCGTGGACGACGTAGTGGTTGAACTCCCAGAACAGCACGGCGGGCGGGCGGACCTCGGCGAGCGCGGCCGGCTCCATCTGCATGCCCTTGGCGCGCAGGCCGTAACTGCGGGCGGCCTTCAGGACGTTGCTGGCCCGGGAGCCGTCGCGGGAGACACCGCAGGCGATCCGCAGCTCCTCCAGGGGCACGTGCCGGCCGAAGTGGCCGAGGACCATGGCCAGCGCGGCGGCACCGCACTCCACCGCTTCCATCTGCAGCACGGTGGGGCTGCGGACGGCCTTCGGTGCCCGGCCGCGCTGGGGGGTCTTGCGCCCCGCCCGACCCGTGGGCGTGGGCGTGGGCGCGTGGCTCCGGCGGCCGGGGCGGTGACGGCCGCCGCCGCGGGGCTCGGGGCGGTGCCGTCCGCGTCCGGCGGACGACAGCGGGGCCTGCTCCGGCACGGTGCGGGAGGACGGCGCGGGGTCGGAAGCCCGGCCGGACGGGGCGGGGTCGGGGGACGCGGGGTCTCGGTGCCCCGGCGCGGCGGGGTCGTGGCGGGCGGTCACGGGAGGAGCCAATCGACCGGGCGCTGCGAGGCCAGCCGGATCGACCCGCTCACCAGCGTCGTGGAGTCGAGCGCGAACGGTGGCCCTTCGGCGGAGGACCATGCGTAGCCCGACTTCGTACGGGCCGAGCGGTCGAGCCGCACCAGGACCGCCACCGGATGCCCCTGCGCAGAGAACTGCTCGCCGAGCTGCCTGTCGCCGAGGAAGCCGGTGATCTGCGCCTGCGTCTGCGGCGCCCGGCCGACGGCCTCGACCCGGCCGCGCAGAACGCCGAACTGCTGCTGGGGCACCGACTGGACTTTCAGATCGACCGCCGCTCCCACCGGGACCGCCGAGCCGCTGTCGCCCGAGACGTAGAGCATGGCCACCAGCGGGTCCTCCGGGTCGTCGATGCGCTCGACGGTCGCCACGTCGGCGCCGGTGGTGACGACCGAACCGATCTTGGCGGTCAGCGAGTTGACCCGGCCTGCCGCCACCGCGCGTACGGCACGGTCCCCGCGCTCGGTACGGACCCGCAGCAGCGGTGCGCCCTCGCGGAGCATCCGGCCCTCCTCGGCCATGACGGCGGTGACCTGGCCTGCGACGGGGCTCTGCAGGACGTAACTCCCCTTCGCGTGGGTGAGGACGCCGGGGGCGGTGAGCTCGGAGGAGACGGTGCCCGTCATGGCCCAGTACGCGGCGGCTGCCATGACGAGGGCGGTGAGGGCCAGCACGAGCCGGCCCTGCGGCCGGGCATAACGCACCGGCAGATCGAGCTCCTCGGGCGATTGCAGCTTGGAAAGCGCCTTTTGCCGGAACTGCACGCAACTATTCCTTCGACTGCATTCGTCTCGGTCGGGCTCGGGCGAGGCTCGGCCGGTGCGGCGTGCCACCGGCCGCCACCCATGACGGCCGACGGTAACACGGGTGCCGAGCTGGGCAGATGCTCTCTTCGCGGGTGTGTGCCGACAGCACCCATAAACCCCGGAACGCGAGGTTCCGGGGTTTATGACCACCCCACCGGAACACCATCGGAACCGGCGCGGTGGTAATGCCTGCGGCTACGCCGCCAGTTGGCTCAGGACGACTCAGATGCCGGCCAGACCGGTGATCTGCGACGTGTCGACACCGGTGGCCTGCGAGGCGATACCGGTGACCTCCGAAACCGGGGCGACGGACTCGACGGTCCCCACGACGTTGCCGACCGCGAGGCCGAGAACACCGCCGGAAACGTTGTCCAGGTCCTCGTCGGCGATCTCGCGGGTCTCGACCTGGGGCGTGAAGTCCTTGTGCATGACTTGCGCTTCCCTTCGTTGCTCTGGGTGTTACTTGCGGGGGTGTCGGCCAGGTCGGCGAAGAATGCCTCTCCGGCCGGCTCAACGGTCGTCTGATGCCCGGCAATCGGGAACCACTTTTCACAACTCCCGTATGGCGCAAGATGAAATCACGTCCCCCGGCACAGCGGCCAGCCGAGCGGCTGTGCATTCGGTGAACGTTCCCCCATCAGACCACGCTGACGTGCATCTCCGTCCATCGGATGGTGACGACTCCTTCACACGGGCACCCGTTACCCATTCCTCCTGCCGGGTACGGCGGTTGAGCCAACCGGACATAACCGCGCCAACTACCGGGCCCCTGAAGGGAAGACGGGGGCCGTAAGGGACGAGACACGTCGCACACATGGCGGATGTGCAGGTTTCTCAACGATGGCATTCGATCCGTGAATCGACTGGCCCGGGCAGGCGACACCTACCGCGAAGAGGCGGCGGAATACCGGAAGAACGGTTTCTCCGGGCAAGACCGGCACCTTCTCCCCAGGAACGGGATTACCTCGCCTACACGGTAGTTGAGGGTAAAAGGACCGGTCGGACAGGAAAATCGTACGTACCCGAAATACCCTCTCGGCGCACCGACCTCCCGGCCTTCGCGTCGGGGGGGGGCGGCGGCGCCCTGGGGGCATCCTGCGCGGATCACCCCTCACCGACGCACGCCCGCCACCGATTGCGCCCCCCGCCCCGGGGTGCGCGCCCACCGGATACCGACAAGATGAAGAGTCTGGACAAGAAAAGTTTTCGGTGAGAGGGTGGAGCCATGTGGGACGTGACAGTGATCGAGGACCCGGCCGCGGCCGAGGTCTCGCTGGATCCGATACGCGCCCGGCTCCTCGCCGAGCTGGCGGCGGAGCCGGCCTCGGCGACGATGCTCTCCGCCCGGGTCGGCCTGGCCCGCCAGAAGGTGAACTACCACCTGAAGGCGCTGGAGCGGCACGGCCTGGTCGAGCTCGTAGGCGAGCGCCGCAAGGGCAACGTGACCGAGCGGCTGATGCGGGCGACCGCGGCCTCGTACGTGATCTCGCCCGTCGCGCTCTCCGCGGTGGAGCCGGACCCGGCCCGCTTCCGCGACCAGCTCTCGGCCCGGTGGCTGCTCGCGGTCGCAGCCCGCCTCGTACGCGACGTCGGCACCTTGATCACGGGAGCCGCGAGGGCGCGCAAGCGTCTGGCCACCTACGCGCTGGACGGCGACGTCCGCTTCGCCTCCGCGGCCGACCGGGCCGCGTTCGTCGAGGAGCTCACGCGCGGCGTCGGCGCCCTGATCGCCAAGTACCACGACGAGTCCGCGAAGGGCGGACGCGATCACCGGATCGTCGTCGCCCTCCACCCGGCGGTCAAACCCGGGAGGGCCCCGGCCGCCACCGGCACAACCACCGGCACGACCACCGGCACGGACCCGGCCGCGTCACCGGCCGCTCCGGCCCGGATCACCACGCCCCAGGCCGACCAGGACCAGCAGGTCCAGCAGGACTAGCAGGACCAGTGGGCCGCCACGGGCGCGGCCCCGTCAGCGAGACGACCCGCCCACGCCCCGCGGGCGACCATGAGGAGCCACCATGTCCAAGGAATTCGAGATCGTCCGGGAGTTCGAGGTCGAAGCGAGCCCGGAGGAGGTCTGGGACGCCATCACCACAGGCACCGCCGGCTGGCTGTGGCCCATGGAGTACGAGCACCGGGAGGGCGGCGCCGCTCCGTTCGGCGGCACGGTCGCCGCCTGGGATCCGCCGTACCGGCTCACCGGACGCGTCGAGAACCCGGACGACCCCGGCCAGACCCTCAACCAGCTCGACCACATCATCCAGCCGCGCGTCGGCGGCGGCTCGTGGGTGCGCTACGTGCACAGCGGCATCTTCGTCGACGACTGGGACAACCAGTACGACGGCGCCGACAAGCACACCGACTTCTACCTGCACACCCTGCGGCAGTACCTGGAGCACTTCACCGGTCGCGCGGCGGTGTACTCCTCGGCCGAGGGGCCGGAAGGCTCCAGCCGGCCCGGGTCCTTCGCGGCCGTGGGCCGCGCGCTGGGCCTGGCGGACGACGCGGCTGAAGGCACGACCGTACGGGTCGAGGTGCCGGGTACCGCGCCCTTCGACGCGGTCGTGGACTACCGCACCCCGTACTTCATCGGGCTGCGCGGCGACGACGCGCTGTACCGGTTCTTCGGCCGCGACGCCTTCGGCGCGCCGGTCGGCATCGCGGTGCACCGGTTCACCGCCGGCGACGCCGACCAGAAGCAGACGGAGGCCGTCTGGCAGAACTGGCTCACGGGGCTGTTCACCTGAACCGGCCTTCCGGCCCCCTCGGCCCTCCACGCCGACCTGCCGCACCCGGCCCTCCACGCCGACCTGCCGCACCGGTGGCGCGCCCGGCACCAACCGGGCGCGCCGACGCGCATGAGCGGCGGATCGCCGATCGTGACCTTCCGGTCACGGTACGCCGGCGGCGCCTCCCGCCCGGCGGGCCGGGGACCGCACCGTCCCGGCGACGAGCGTTTCTCCTGCCGAACTCCTACCGGGCATCGGAGTCGTCCGGCCGACCCCGTTCCCCGGACCTCCCGTCGTACCGGTGCGTGCGCAATTCCGGGCGGACACAGGGAAATGCGCGTAGCGTCGCGTCACCGGGATCGATGCGTCCGCACTCCCCCTCGAACAACAATTCCCTTACGCGTCACATTCGGCAGGCCAGACCCCTTCCATCGTGAATCGAACATCGACGAGAATGCCGAGTTCCCTCACGTGCACAATGGAAGGCCTGGGTAAACCATGCCCAAAGACCATGAGATGTCCCCGTCCGACGCCGAACTGACGGCGCAGATAAGGACTTCTCAGTCGACCGAACCGGTGGACGAGCTCTACCGGCGGCACAAGCCCGCCGTTCTCTCCTACGCACTGGCCTGCTGCCGCGATCCCCACACCGCCGAGGACCTGGTGTCCGAAGCCTTCACGCGCACCCTCCAGGCCGTTCGGTCCGGCACCGGCGGCCCCGAGGCCGCCTGGCGTCCCTATCTGCTCACCGTCGTCCGCCGTACCGCCGCCGACTGGGCGGGGACGGAGCGGCGCACCGAGCTGTCGCCCGACTTCGAGCAGTGGCTCGGGCGCGGCTCGAAGGTTCCCGAGGAGGAGAGCAGCGAGGAGCGCATACTCCGGCTCGAGGACAGCTCGCTCGTCCTGCGCGCCTTCCGTTCGCTGCCCGAGCGCTGGCAGGCCGTGCTCTGGCACACCGCGGTCGAGGAGGAGTCGGCGGCGCGGGTCGGCGTGCTGCTCGGCGTCAGCGCGAGCGGCGTCAACTCGCTCGCGGCACGCGCGCGGGAAGGACTGCGCGAGGCGTATCTGACCGCGCACGTCGAGAGCGGCTCGGACACCGACGAGTGCCGCCACTACAGCTCGCTGCTCGGCGCCGCGGTGCGCCGCGTCGGCCGTCGCGCCAACAAGGACCTGGAACGCCACCTCGCGTCGTGCGAGCGCTGCCGCGGGGCACTGATCGAACTCACCTACCTCAACGAGCGGCTGGGCTCCGTCCTCCCCGCCGGTGTGCTGCTGTGGGGCGGCTCCGCCTACATCGCCGCACGGCTGGCCGAGGCCGGCGCGGGCGCCACGGGCGCGCTGGCACCCGGCGCCCTGCACGGCAGCCTTCCGCACGACGGCGGTACGGGGCTGTGGGGCTGGGCGAAGGGGGCGCCGCTCGCCTCGGGTGCGGTCGCGGGCTCGATCGTCGCGGCGGTCGGTCTCGGGGTCCTGGTGGTGCCGCTGGACGGCGGTGACGACGACGGAGGTTCGTCGCCCTCGGTGGTCCAGCACGAGCCGACCATGACGATCTTCGAACCGCAGACCCCGGTGACCCTCACCGCCACCCCGTCCGCGAGTTCGCCGACCGGGAGGTCCGACCCGCGCCCCCGCCCCTCCGGCGAGAAGCCGGGAAAGCCCGGTCAGCCGGATCCGGGCCCCAACGGGCTGACCCCGCTCCACCTGCGCGGCGACCAGAACCTCGGCAGCCCGCAGACCCCATCGGGCACGGTCCCCCTGTCCTCCCCCGAGGGCGCCAACTACGACGGGACACCGCACGAACAGCTCACCTTCGTCGCCAACGGCATCAACGGCTCGTACGACGGGGGCTCGACCCAGTTCGACCTGTTCGTGGACGCGGACGAGTACATCGCCAACGGACCGCAGATGCGCATCTCCTACGACCTGACCGGGAACGGCACGTGGGACCGGGTGGAGACCTACCGCTACTACGAGACCGACGACGCCCCCGGGTTCGAGCACTACACCGACATCCGCGGGCTGAAGTCCTCGTCCGGGTCGCTCGGCGACATGGTGCAGGGGAAGATCAAGGTCGAGGTCTGGAGCGCGATCGGCCCGGGGCCCAACACCCTCGGGGTGGGCGACACGTCCCTCATCTGGATCCCGTTCGACTGACGTGCCGTGCCGTCCTGCGGCAGGGCCGCCGGTCCGCCGCCCTGACGCGAACACCCCCGCGGGTGCGCCCTTTCAGCGCGCCCGCGGGGGTTTGTCGTACGGAGTTCCCTACGGACTTCCGCCCGCGGCCGCCTCGTTCACCATCCGTCCCGCGAGGGAAGGCGGGACCAAAGGTAAAGTATTGGCAAAGTAGCGGGATGCGTTTCACGGAAAGCGGTCCTCCCTGTGTCCGTCCGTACTTCACGACACACACCCGGGGGACCGATGACCCGAAGTGTCCACGCGCACCGCCTCATCCAGCGCATTGCCGATGAGGAGTTCGAATTCCAAGGGAACGGTTGTGCGACACAATTTCCCGCCGCGCCCGTAAGCGGCGGGCCCGCCTCTCTCCGCATTTCCGGCGTACTCCCCCGCCCCCGACGCCGGGCCCCGATACGCCGCAGGCGCGACCACACCTGTCCCCCGGGCTCGCACCAGGCCTGAGGGAAAGGTCCCCCGATGCACCTGTCGCCGGGCCCACGCCCCGAACACCGGCCGCTGTCCGACGCCGCGCTCACCAGCGCGGTACGGGAAGGCCGCGTCGAGCTGTTCCGCTACCTCTACCGCCGCCACTACGCGGCCGTGCAGGCGTACTCCTCCCAGTGCATGACGGGCCCCGTACAGGCGCACGAGGTCACGTCGTTCGTCTTCGCCCAGCTCCTGCAGCGCATCCTCTCCGGGGAGTCCTTCGCCGACGGACGCCACCCGGGCTGTCTGCGGCGCCAACTGCTGGACGCCGTCCGCACGACGGCGATCACGCACTCGCAGCGCGAGGAGGAGGCGCTGTCGCAGGACTTCCGGGCCTGGGTCGCGGCCGGAAGCGTGTGGCCGTGGGGCGAGGACGGCCAACTGGGCCTCGCCTTCCAGCGCCTCGCACCGACCACCCAATGCCTGCTGTGGCACTCGTTGGTGGACCGCGACGACGCGTCGCTCACGGCGCGCGTCACCGGGCTGGCCCCCGGCTCCGTGCAGGCGCGGAGCGAGGAGGCGCGCAGCGTTCTGCAGGACGCGCGTACACACCTCTATCTGGAGCGCATGGGGCCCCGCCATTGCGCCGACGCCATCCGGCAGGTGGCGTCGGACGGTGGCCGGGCGTCCGGAAGCGGCCGCGGCGGCGCCCACCGCCCGCACCACTCCCGCGCCTGCCGCCGCTGCCACAGCGCTCTCACCGACCTGGCGCGGCTCGACGCGCAGCTCGACGTGCAGCTGCCCGTACGGCTGCTGGGCTGGTGGCCGGGCGAGGGCTATCTGCGGGCGAAGGCGGCCATCCCGGTACCGCTGAGCGATCCCCCGTTCCTGGCCCGGCTGTTGCGGCACACCGAGTCGCCGGCAGCGGGCGGACGTACCGCGCGACGGGCCACGGCGAGAGCGGTGTCCGCCCGCCGGGGGCAGCGCGAGCCGGTCGAGCCGGCGGCCTCCCGCCCGGCCTCGCACCGGACACCGCACCGGACGTCGCAGGGGATCCTCCCCCGCGCGGTGGCCGGATCGGTCGAGGGGGCTCACCGCTCCCCCACCACCGTCGCGGTCGTGGGCTTCCTGGCCGGGATCGCGGTGGGGATCGCCGCCCTGGCCGCCTGCGGACACCAGGAGAGGCCGCACCAGCTGTTACCCGACGGCACCGGAGACGCCTCGTCAGTCTCCGAGCCGCCGGGGACGGGCGCGGCCGGGCCCGGTACGGAGGCGTCCGGCCCCGATGCGGCGACACCCGGCGGCTACGCGCTCCGGTCCGGGCCGTACGACGCGGGCACCGGACCGTACGACGCGGGCACCGGACCGTACGCACGGCCGCTCGGCGGGAACGCGGTGGAACCCGACGGGCACGAACGGCAGCTCTCCGGGGGCAACGACGCGGCGCCCCACGGCGACATGACGCCCCTGGCCGACCTGCCCTCCGCCCCTGGCACCGCCGCCACCGTCCCCCGGCCCGCCCGCCACCGGCCCGTCCGGCGCGGTCGCGGTGACGGCTCGTACCTGCCGCGCCCGGACGACGCGCCAGGTTTGAGTGCCGATGACTCAAGCACGGAGCGCCCGGAGGGCGCAGGGTGGGGGACGCGGGCGCGGTATCCCTCCCCGTACGTGCAGAGCTCCGCGCCGTCCCCCTTGCCGAAGCGCAGCGGTATCCCGGATGTGATCGCCATGTACGCCAGCACCGTCGACAACCTCACGTTCCGGGAGCCCGGGGCGGCCCGGGACCGCCGCGACACCGCATCCCTCATACCCGCCGGCCCGGGGTACCCCGTGGACGACAGGACCTGGACCCTGGCGCACGAGCCGCAGTCCGTCGGGGCCGCGCGCCGTCTCACCCGCTCGGTGCTGGACATCTGGCGGGTGGGCGGCGACGACGCCGAGACGGTGGTGCTGGTGGTCTCCGAGCTGGTGACCAATGCCGTCGAGCACGCCCATCCGCCCGTCGTCCTCCATCTCCACCGCGACGCGGGCAGCCGGCTGTGGGTGGGCATAACGGACGGCGGGCCGGCGGCCGACCAGGGCCCCTGGACGTCGAGTTGCGCACCGGACGAGCACGGGCGCGGCATGGGCATCGTCGACTCCGTCGCCGCGGCGCACGGCTTCGCGATCCACCGCGACGGGGGCGTGACGCACTGGGCGCGCCTCCCCAGGCCGACCTGACGCTCACCCGCCCCCTGGCACGGCCACCCCCACGGTCACGCACGTGCCGGGGGGGGCCTCCGTGCGGCAAGCCCCGGGCCGCCCACGTCCGTACGCACCCTTGGCGCCACCGCGGGCGGTCCTCGCACCCGCCCCCGTCGAACGCCACCGCCCGGCCCGCACGGGGCGGTGGCGTTCTCCTTGCCCCCTGGCCGGCACCTGTTCGCGTCTTGACCGCCCACACGTTCCGCCACGGTCCCGCCGCCCTGTCCGTCGCGTTGCCGCCACGGTCCCGCCGCCCTGTCGTCGCGCTGCCGTCGGGTTCCAGCCGTCAGCTACGCGCGTCCGGCACGGCCGATTCGCTTCCCGCACGCACGCATGAGGAAATCCCCGAGCGGTTCCGGCACTTGGCCGCGCGACAATGGCCGCGCCCCTGGGCGCCCGGAAAAGCGAGAATCTTCAACCAATGCATGCGGCACCGTTACCGCGTCAACTCCGCCGACCGCGGTCGCGCACTTCCGCGCAATAGCCGAACTCCCTGAATGCGGAAGCAGATATTCGCGCTTACCCGTGTCGATGCGACTTCATGATGAGTAGGGTAAGGCCCGCCGCGGGTCGATCTCCGGAGGGATGCGGCGGCATTCGGCGTACGGGAATCCGAGGGTGGTCGTGCCCGAGGTACGGGAGGGCATCGTGACTGCTGGCACGTTCGAGGGACAGTACGTGTGGCACCCGGCGGCCGACGATCGCCGGCTCGCCCGTGCCTGCATGGACGTACGGGCCGGGCGCTACTTCAGCGCGCACGAGATCCTGAAGGAGAGCCGCGCGGATTACGAGGTACGGGCCCACCGTTCACTGGTCCTGGCATCCGAAGCGGCCGACTCCGACCTCGCGGAGCGCTGGCTGGCCGAGGAACCGGGCCCCGAGGCGGCCCTGTTGTGGGCCCGCGTGGCGATGCTCCGGGCGTTACGGATGGCCGCCGCGGGCGATCCGCGGGAAGGCACGCTGGTGCGCATGGCGCAGGTGGCGTGCGAACGGGCCGCCGAGCAGCTGCCCGACGACCCCACTCCGTGGGTGGCCCTCCTGGCCCTGGCCCGCGTCCTGGACTACCGCGATCCCGCGCCGGAGGGACTGCTGACCTCGCCGCCCGGACCGTGGCGCCTGCTGGCACACATCCTGCGTCTGGCCCCCTGGCACCGAGAGGCCCACCACCGGTTCCTGGCGTACTTCTTCACCCGCAACGGCGGTTCGGTGAGCGCCCGTTGGGATGTCGCCACGTTCCTCAGCCAGCGCGCCCCCACCTCCTCGCCGCTGCGCCTTCTGCCGCTGGTGGCCCTGGTCGAGGACTACGACCCGTCGGCACTGCTCGCGGACCGCACGTGGGAGCAGCCGCAGTGGCGCTCCACGGCCCTGGGCATCTCGCGCAACTGGCTGCCGTCCGTGGACGGTTACCGCTTCACCCCGGTGCTCGACCTGGCCTATCTGGCGCACGCCCTCTTCATGGCGAAGTGCGAACTCGAGGCGCGGGAAGCCTTCACGGCCATGGGGCCGTTCGCCTCGCGGATGCCCTGGAGCGTCTTCGGCGAGCCCGAACAGCAGCTGACCCGGGCAAGGCGCATGTGCGGGCTTCCGATCCCCAGCGGTTGAGCGGCGCGACGGCCCTCTGCGCCGGGGCCGTGGCATGCCGACCGACCCGGCAGGTACTCCCGGGACCGCCGCCTCCCGCGGGGGTCCCGGAACCGCGGCCTCCCGCGGGGCCGCCCGGCCCCCTCGCGCCCACCGAGGACCGGACCCGTTCCCACCCACCCCCACAGAAAGGTCGCCGTTGTGCCGGAGCGCACGTCCGAAAGGCACCCGCAATCCGGGCGCCATGCGTCGCCCATCACTCTCGACGATGACGCGACGCTTCACGCGATGGGTTATCCGCGGAAACTCACCCGCCGATTCCGTGCGTTCGACAATTTCGCCATCTCGTTCACCATCATCAACATCATCTCCGGGATCTTCTCCTCCTTCGGCTTCGGAATGGGAGCGGGCGGTCCGCTCATTCTCGTCTTCGGGTGGATCTTCGTCTCGATCATGGTGCTGTTCGTCGGCGCCTCGATGGCGGAAATCGCGTCCGCCTATCCCACCAGCGGGGCCCTGTACTTCTCCGCGGGAAAACTCGCCAAGCGTCACCGCGGCGCCTGGTCCTGGTACACGGGCTGGCTGAACTTCGTCGGACAGGTGGGCGGTACGGCGGCCACGGGCTACGCGGCCGCCACCTTCATCCAGGCGTACGTCTCGCTGCAGTGGCCCTCGTACGAGGCGACGGGACAGCGGACGGTCCTCATCACGGCCGCCATCCTGCTGCTCCAGGCTCTGGCCAACACCTACACCGTGCACCTGGTCGCGGTGCTCAACCGGATTTCGGTGTGGTGGCTCCTGATCGGCCTGGTGATCATCGTGATGAGCCTGGTCGCGATTCCCACGCACCATCAACCGGCCTCGTTCGCCACGCATTTCGTCAACAACACCGGTTTCACGAACAACTTCTACGCGGCGATGCTCGGCCTGCTGGTCACGAGCTGGACCTTCACAGGATTCGACGGAAGTTTCCATATGTCCGAGGAAACGGTGCGCGCGACCGTCAACGCCCCCAAAGGCATCATGCGGGCCATCGGCTACTCGGCCCTCGCCGGACTGGTCCTCATGCTGGCGCTCGTCTACGCGATCCGCGACTACGACAAGGCGGCGGGCGCGTCCGCACCACCGGTCCAGGTCCTCATCGAGGCACTCGGCACCGGAACCGCGAAACTGCTGCTGCTGATCGTCATCGGCGCCATGCTCTTCTGCGGACTGGCGAACATGACCAGCAACACCCGCCAGATCTTCGCCTTCTCCCGCGACGGCGCCATGCCCGGATCCCGCTGGTGGCATTCGGTGTCCCCCCGCACGCGCACGCCCGTCAACGCCGTGTGGCTCGCCGCCGCCTGCCCCCTGCTGCTGGTCCTTCCCGGCTGGTGGTCGCACACCGCGTTCACCGCCGTCGTCAGCGTCAACGTCGTCGGGCTCTTCCTCGCCTACGGCGTGCCCATCCTCCTGCGCCTGGGCCTGGACGACTTCCAGCCCGGCCCCTGGAACCTCGGCCGCCACGGCAAGCTCGTCGCGGGCATCGCCGTCACCTGGATCGTCATCAGCAACGTGCTGTTCATGCTGCCCCAGGCCTCTCCCGTCACCGCGACCTCGTTCAACTACGCGCCGATCGCGCTCGGGGTGGTCCTGCTGATCGCCACGGTGTGGTGGTTCGCCACCGCCCGACGGCGCTTCCAGGGTCCGGTGAGCTACGGGCGCCCCGACGAAGTCGCCGCGATGGACCTGATCTGACGGCACGCGCCTGATCGGACGGGCGCATCGCGCCACCATGGACCGACCGGGGCGCAGCCGGCCGCACCGGCTGCGCCCGCTCCACCCCAGAAGGGACCGACCGCACGTATGAACCCCCTCGGCGACGCCCCGCTCACGAGCCCGACCGTGCAGGACCCCACCGGCAGTGCCGCCGCGCCCGGCGGTGAACTTCTCGTCACCGCCGCCACGTCGGCGGACTGGCACCACATCGCCGAGTGGGCCGCCGCCGAGGGCTGGAACCCGGGCGACGGGGACGTGGACTGCTTCCACCCCACCGATCCCGGCGGCTTCTTCATCGGCCGCCTCGACGGCCGGCCGGTCTCGGCGGTCTCGGTCGTCACCTACTCCGAGGAGTACGCGTTCCTCGGCTACTACCTGGTGCACCCGGAACTGCGCCGCCAGGGGCTGGGCCTGGCCACCTGGCGCGCCGCCGTCCCGCACGCCGGGAGGCGCACGATCGGGCTGGACGCGGTGCCCGCGCAGCAGGCCACGTACGAGCGCTCCGGGTTCACCCCCGCGTACGAGACGGCCCGTTACGCGGGCCGGCCGACGCGTCCCGGGCGGTCCGGGGAGGCGGGTGCGGACGGTGTCGTGCCCGTCTCCGCGGCTCATCTGGACGCCCTCGCCGCCTACGACCGCGCGTGCTTCCCCGCCGACCGCCGGGCCTTCGTCACCCGCTGGCTGACCGCGCCGGGCCGCACCGCGCTGGCCTGTGTGCGCGACGGCGAGATCGCCGGCTACGGCGTGATCCGCCCGGCGCGCAACGGCCGCCGCATCGGCCCGCTCTTCGCCGACGGACCGGAGGTGGCCGAGGCGCTCTTCGATGCGCTCACCGCCGGTCTGGGGCCGCGGGAGGAGGTCGGGATCGACGTGCCGGAGACACAGAAGGCGGCCCAGGACCTCGCGGCGGCGCGTGGCCTGACGCCACAGTTCCGGACCGTGCGGATGTACACGGGCCCGGTTCCCGCGTACCGGGCGGAGCGCACGTACGGGGTCACCAGTCTGGAACTCGGCTAGAAACCTCCCGGTGCCTGCCGGATCCCGCGGCCTCCCCGTGAACCGTACGAGACCGCGTCTTGGGCAACTCTTGGGCAACCGGGAGTGCGTCCACGCGATCTCCCCTCTCGCGTCGCACACGAGAGGGGAGAAGGCCATGAGTGCACCCGTACGCGGTGCGGGCCGGGCGTGGCATCGGCGGGCGGCCGCGGCCCGACGGGCGCCTGTCGGGCTGCTCCTGCTCGCCGCCGTCGCCGCGGGCGTCCCCGGCACGCCTCACGGCGGGAGCGCGGTTCCGGCGGGGAGCCCCGGAGGGGCCGGGACCGGTGACCCCCTCTTCCCCTCGCTCGGCAACGGCGGCTACGACGTGACGCATTACGGTCTGGCGCTGCACTACGTCCCCGACAGCAATCACCTCAAGGGCACGGCAAGGGTCACCGCACGGGCCACGCAGCATCTGAGCCGCTTCAACCTGGACCTGACCGGACTGACCGTACGGTCGGCCATGGTCGACGGCTCGCGCGCCGGATTCACCCGCAGGAAGGACGAGTTGACGGTGACGCCTGCGCGCACGATCGAGAAGGGCGCCACGTTCACGGTCTCCGTCCGTTACGACGGCACGCCCCGGGAGATCCGTGCCGGCGGAGATGTGGAGGGCTGGGTCGAGACCGACGACGGCTCCACCGCCCTGGGTCAGCCGACCGGTTCCACGGCGTGGTTCCCCGGCAACCACCATCCCTCGGACAAGGCGGCCTACGACATCTCGGTCACCGTGCCCAAGGACGACGAAGGCGATCCCTACGACGCCCTCGCCAACGGGGAGTTGGTGGAGGTGAGGGACCAGGATGACCGCGTCACCAGCCACTGGCGCGTGAAGCAACCCATGGCCGGCTACCTCGCGAACGTCTCCGTCGGATACTTCGAGATCACCAGGGACCGCACCGCCGCCGGCGTTCCGGTCCTCGTCGCCGTCGATCCGGACCAGTCGGCGAAGGCGGAGCGTGTGAAGGACCTGGTGCCCCGGATCACCGAGTGGGCGTCCCGGCGCTTCGGCCCGTACCCGTTCGCCTCCACGGGCGCCGTGGTCGACCACGTCCCCCGTCTCGACTACGCACTGGAGACCCAGACCAGGCCCTACTTCGACGAGGCACCCGGTGAACAGCTGCTGGTGCACGAACTGGCCCACCAGTGGTTCGGCAACTCCGTCACCCCCCGCCGCTGGAAGGACATGTGGCTGAACGAGGGCTTCGCCACGTACGCCGAATGGCTGTGGGAGGAGGAGCACGGCGGGAGGACGGCCCAGGAGATCTTCGCGTCGTTCTACGACGGCACTCATGAAGACAGCGGCGGCATCTGGGACTTCGCGCCGGCCGACCCGCCCAGCGCCGCCCGCGTCTCCGACGCTCCCGTCTACGGCCGCGGCGCCATGGTGGTGCACAAGCTGCGCGAGGCCGTCGGCGACGCCACGTTCTTCCACATCCTGCGGGCGTGGACCCGCGAGCACCGGTACGGCAACGCCAGTACCCGGCAGCTCATCGCGCTGTCCGAGGAGACATCGGGGAAGGACCTCTCCGCCCTCTTCGACACCTGGCTCTTCGCGGAGAAGAAGCCCTCGACGGCCTGACGCGGGGGTGCCGGCGCAGCACCGCACGGGCCGTCTCCTCACCGCACCACCGCTGAGTACTCAGTCACTACTCAGTTGTCCAGCACCCGTCAACTCGGGTCCATGGCCGCTGAGTCCTGTCTCTCCGGTGGGCCGAGCGTGGCCCGGCATGAGCGGCCGTTCCGCGACGGCGGCGACGCCGTCCACACACGCGCCCGCCGCACACGACCGTTGCCGATTCACGGAGAGTTCCAGTGACCGCACAACGCCCCCCACACTCCCGCTCGTTCATGAGGCGGGCCGCACGCGTCGGGCCGCTGGCGGCAGCCGCCCTCGTGCTCACGACGGGTCTGACCGCCTGCGAGGACCCCGCCGACGATGCGTCCGGCGGAGGCAAGAAGGGCGGCAAGGAGAAGACCGTCACGGCGTCCGCGACGTTCACCGAGCAGAAGCTGAGCTGGAAGGACTGCCCGGCCGCCACCCCGATGCAGGGCACGGCGCCCAAGCCCAAGCCCTTGTCCGACGGCACCCGTTTCGAGTGCGCCGACATGAAGGCGCCTCTGGACTGGTCGAAGCAGGACGGGAAGACGATCGACATCGCGCTCATCCGCGCCAAGGCCAAGGACTCCAAGCGCCGTTTGGGGTCTCTCGTCTACAACTTCGGCGGCCCCGGCGCGTCCGGTGTGGCCATGCTGCCCAACCATGCCCCGCAGAGCTACATGAAGCTGCACAGCCGCTACGACCTGGTCAGTTTCGACCCGCGTGGCATCGGTGAGAGCGACGGGGTGCGCTGTCTGGACGACAAGGCCGTGGATGCGAGCGGCGATGTCGACGCCACCCCGGAGACCCCCGCCGAGGAGAAGCGGGCCACGGCGCTCATGCACGAGACGACCGAGGCGTGCCGCAAGAACTCCGGGGACGTCCTGCCCCATGTGGACACCCGGAGCACCGCACGGGACATGGATCTGATGCGGCAGGTCCTCGGGGACAAGAAGCTCAACTACTTCGGCATCTCGTACGGCACGCAGCTCGGCGGTGTCTACGCGCACCTGTACCCGAAGAACGTCGGCAAGGCCGTCTTCGACGCCGTCGTCGACCCGACCATGGGCATGGAGCAGGATGCCAAGGCCCAGGCCGCCGGCTTCCATCTCGCCCTGAGCAACTTCCTCAAGGCCTGTGCCGATGTCGGTGAGGAGTGCCCGACCGGCACCGATCCGAAGCAGGGCATGAAGAAGGTCGAGGCGCTGCTGAAGAAGCTGGACCGGAAGCCGCTGCCCACGCAGGACGGCCGCAAGCTCAACGAGACCCGCGCCACCAACGGCATCGTCTCGGCGCTGTACTCGGAAGCGAGCTGGGGCGAACTCGTGGCGGGGCTCCAGGAAGCCCTGTCCGGGACCTCCGGGGACACACTGCTGATGCTCGGAGACCGGATGGCCGGCCGTGACGACAAGGGCCGCTACGCCAACACGAACAACGCGAACGCCGCGGTGAACTGCGCCGACCAGAAGCAGCGATTCACCCGCGACGACGTCCACGCGAAGCTCCCGGAGATGCGCAAGGCATCGCCGATCTTCGGTCCCTTCACCGCCTGGGGCCTGCTCGGGTGCAGTGAGTGGCCCGTGGACGGCGCGTCCGACGAGACCGAGGTCTCGGCGCCCGGCGCCGCGCCCATCCTCGTGATCGGGACGACCGGTGACCCGGCCACCCCCTTCGAGGGCGCCAAGCGGATGGCCCAGGGCCTGGGCAAGGGCGTGGGCATCCACATCACCAACCAGGGCGAGGGCCACGGCGCGTACGGGGCCGGCAAGTGCGCGACCAAGGCGGTCGACGGCTACCTGCTCGGCGACAAGGTCCCCTCCGACGGCCTGGTCTGCAAGTCCTGACCCACCGTCCCCCACGCACGAACGAGGGCCTTCCGTGCTCCGGTGGTCGCCAGTGCGCCACCGGGCCGGAAGGCCCTCCGTCCGTCCTCACATGTGCGCGGCGCGCGTCAGCCCCCGCCGTTCGCCGCTCACCCGGGGTTCTCCGTGGCGAGCAGCTCCTGCAGTTCGGCCACGGCCTCCCGGAGCTTGTCCGCGAAGAGGTGCATCTCCCGGGCCACCGGGCGCGGAGTGCTCAGGTAGAGGTTGAAGCGGTCCGGCAGCAGGACGTACGCGACACCGATGCACCGGCTGCTGGTGGAACCGAAGCCGAAGTACTGGATGTTGACGGACGGGGCGGAGCTGGTGCTCAGGTAGTCGTCCCGCATCTTCAGCCAGCCCGGTGTGTCGTACAGGCCGAGGTGCTCGGTCACCCCCAGCTCGGCGCCGTGCCGCTTCTGGACGAGCTGCAGCTCCCACAGGTGCTGCTCGGGCGCCTGCCCGGCCTGGCACTCCTTCGCGCGCCGCACGTGCGCGTCGGCCGCCGCCCGCAGCGCGGCGAGGCGCGCGTCGGTGCCGGCCTGCGGGTCCTCCATCGCGGCCACGAACCGCTGCACCTCGGGGGTGACGACGCGCATGGCTTCCGTGCGGCCGTTCTTGTACTGCCGGGTGGCGATGGCCTCGTAGGTGGCTCCGACGTGGCCCTTGGCGCGCTGGTGGGCGAGCTGGTACGCCATCTGCACGAAGGCGTCCGGCGAGATGCGGAGCTGCTTGGCCCGCCCGGTGCCGAAGTCCCCGAAGGACACGGTGGTGGTGGCGGTGGCCGCCGCGTACTCGGTGAACGCGTCGGCCGCCGCGATCACCTTGCCCTTCAGCTCGGCGCTGGTGACGAAATCGACGGTCTCGATGGGCGGCAGGCCCTGCGGGCGGGCGCCCGACGCGTGGGACTGCTCGTCGGCCGGCGCACCGAGGACGGCGTCGACGAAGCTGAGGATCGTGGTCCCGTCCAGGCCGCAGTGCTCGACGTTGATGCCGGCGGTGCCGTCCTCGAAGACGATGAACGACACGGCCTTGTCGAACCAGCGGTTGGTGCTGTCACCATGCAGCATCTGGTCGCCCGCCGCCAGGTTGTCGTCGGGCGCGAAGTCCTCCAGGCACACGCAGAACAGCGCGGTCTCGACGGCGTCGAGCATGGCCGCGTTGCCGGGGTGACAGGCCAGCAGGGCCTCACGGTCGGCGGCCCATTCCGCACGGGCCTTGGTGGTCAGCGGCCCGACGGACGTACCCGGCGCGGCCTCCTGCGCCCCGGCCTTCTTGACGGCGCACAGCCCCGAGGTGAGGTCGTCCAGCGTGTACGGACGGCCGTCGGCACCAGCTACGTCCATGCGGAACATGTTGCCGCGGTGGAAGACCACGATGTGCCGCGCCTGCGACGGACCGGGCTCGTCAGGGGAGTACGGGGTGCGGACGGTGTCCTGCGGATCACCCGGGATACGGGTCGAGGAGAAGAGGAACTTGTTCTGCTCCATCGACTGCGGCACCCCGCGCGTGACGATGGGCGGAACGGTCTCCGTGTCCAGCTTCGCCTTGTAGTTCAGGGCCCCGGCGATGAGCCCCGCCGCCCGGTCGACCTGCCGCGCGCCCGGGTCGTCCTGGAAGAGGAAGAAGAAGTTGGCGTTCAGGGCGATGCGGTCGCGACGGCCCAGGTAGCGGGAGGGCCAGAAGTCGTCGAGCCAGCTCCGTACGCCCTCGGTGGCGTCGTACCGCTCCAGCGCCGCGTGGAGCGCGCGGCCGGGCCCGTCCGGCCGCAGGAACGCGGTGACCTCCGCCTCCGTCGCCGCCAGTTCCTCCGCCGTCAGCAGCGGTGAGCACCAGGCGATGAACCTCTCGCAGGTCTCCTCCAGCGTGGGCAGGGGGACGCGCGGCAGGCGGTCCTCGTTGCCGAACGTGGAGGTGGCGGATGGTTCCTGACTACTGTTCAATTCGGGCCTCGATCCGGGCGGTTGTGGGGTGGTTCCGATCGTGCTGGGTCGTGCTCGTCGGTGCTGCGTGCCGCGGTTCCGTCTACTCACCGGTCCTGCCGTGCGGCGGCTTCCGTGACCGGGTGGTCCGTGGCGCCCCGCGGCCGGGAGATGAACAGGCGGGCGTAGAGCCAGCCGTCGCTCTCCAGGCCGTGCGGATCCACTCCGGCCGAGGACAGCGTGTCGAGGACGAGTGTCTGCTCCTCGGCGGAGGCGAACCGCCGCTGCTTGAATACTCCCGCGACCTCGGCCGTCTCGTAGCCCGACGCGGCCAGGGTCTCCGTGATGGGATCGAAGGGAAACATTCTCAGCACGAAATGGGCCATCCACGGCTTGCGTTCACCGGCGGCGCCGACGATGCGTGCGATGGTCTTCTCGGTGACGTAGCCGAGGCAGCCCGTCGAGAAGACGAGATCGGTCCGCGCGAACAGGGCCCGCTGTTCCTCGGTCGGGTCGTTGTGCTCCAGGTCGGCGTGGACCGCGCGGTCGAGCAGTCCGGCCGAGAGGGCGTAGGACAGGGCTTCCTCTGAGGCGTCCAGCCCCACGACCCGGATGCCGTCCGGGCGGGTGCGGGAGCGGACGAACGTGACGTCGCGGTCCAGCAGCGCCTCGCGCGTCAGGCCGGCGGCGTCCTCGTCGCCGTAGCGCTCGTACAGCTCGTCCATGGTGGCGTCGCACTTGAGCAGGGCCGCGTTGATGCCGTACGAGCAGCCGATGTCGAGGACGGTCGGGGCGGGGACGGCCTGTGTCGCGGTGTACTCCCGGATCAGCTTGGCGAAGTAGGGCTTGGCGAGCTGGGGGATGAGGTAGTCGAGCCGGCGCAGGGTGGTGAAGTAGGCGCGGGGGTCGGGCTGCGTGTAGATGTGATCCAGTGAAACCTTGCCAGTCGTGTCGAAACGCACGTCGGCGTACTCCTCGGTGGATTGGCGGAAGGTCGGGCGATGTGCCCGTGGGCGGATCCGGTTCGCTCGGCGGACCGACATCTCTAGTCGAGCAGCTGGTCGACCCGTACGGCGCATCCCTCTGCGGCGAGGTGCTGGGGCAGGACACGCCCGAAGAGCTGCTTCGTCCGGGCCACACTGCCGATGACCCCGGGGCGCTCGCTGTAGGCGAAGATCGCCGAATGGCGTGCGGTCTCCCCTTCGACGGGGCTCACGCGGTGCAGCGAGTAGCGGCCCTTGAACAGCTGCAGATCACCCGGGCGGAGCGTGAGGCGCCGGACCAGGCGCTCACCGCGGCCCCGCACCACGTCCCGGACGTCGTCGAAGTTCTCCGCCTGCGCGGACCGGATGTTCGGGCAGTACTCGAAGACGCCGCCCGCGTCCGCCTCCTGGGTCAGCAGGCTCACGGTGAACTCGTTGGTGTCGAAGTGCCAGGGGTGCTCCATGCCGGGGTTGACGACGTTCAGCACCAGCCCTGACAGGGGGTCACCGAGCGGATGGAGGCGGGGCAGTTCGAAGCAGCTGGCGACGAAGTGCTGGAACAGCTCGCTGACGTACAACTGGTGGATCAGGAAGTCCTCGGGGATGCGGTCGCGCGCCACGAACGCGTTCCCCCGCTGAATGGGGATGCGGCCCGGGTGGTCCTCGGGCAGTGACGCGTCGACGGCGATGTTGTACGCGTTGACCGTCTCGACGTCGTAGTGCGCCTCGGGGGCGATCGTCGCGCATTCCCGGCGCAGCGTCTCGCACAGGGACGGCCGGAGGAAGTCCGGCAGGACGCTGCAGCCGTCGGTGTCCAGCTCCTTCCGGGTGCGGGTGACGACCTCCTTCCACTCCGGGCCCTCCGGATCCGGCAGGGGATAGCGTCCGGTGTCGACCACCCGTGCCACGAGCTGCGCTTCCGATGTGCTCACGAAGATCCTCTCCACGTCTCAGCTCACCGTCCCGGGCCCGGGGCATCAGGCCGTGCCGGCAGCGGCAGCCGCCGGTACGCGCGCAGGACCGGCAGCGCGCCCGGCGCGCGCTGTCACGCAACTGGCCCCCCGCGGACGGTCCCGTCCGCGGCATCCCGCCCCATCTCGCCCTCCCCCAAGGGGGTTTAGCACATTCACTGCCCCCCGCTCGCCGGGACGAAGCGCGCTGTGACACGCAACACTGAGGCGGGCCCGCATGATCCGCCCGGAACCGGTGCCGGGGACGCCGAACCTCTCCCGTGGTTCGGCGTCCGGCCTCCTCGCGAGTGGAGCCCTGCACCGCGGCCCTGGTCCAAGTACCAGTTCCAGAAGGGGACTTGAGCCGGGGGGACTCGAACGTCTGCGCGCTCTCAGCTACGATTCCACTACCCCGAGCCACCGGCGGGAGCAGTCGGCGACGCTCGTCGGGCTGCCCGGTCCGGCAGCCGCTCGCGCTCGTGCGCTGCCCCCGGATTCCCCCGGGTTCGACGGGAACTCCCGTACGGATTCGCCCGACCTCTGTACGGACGCGCCTGCCATCAGCGCATCCGGACGGAGGAAGGAAGAAACAGTCATGCCACGGAGTACGGGGAGGGCCCCTCAGGACCGGTGGAGCCTGGTCGCGGTCGCCGGGCTGCTCTCCTTCGTCGCGATGCTCGACATGAGCATCGTGAATGTGGCGCTGGCGGACATCGGGACGGACCTCGGGGCCCCGCCCCGCGCCGCCCAGTGGGCCGTCCTCGGCTACCAGCTCCCGGTGGTCGCCCTGCTGCTGCCGGTGGGGCGGTGGCTGGACCGTACGGCGATCCGGCCCGTCCTGCTGTCCGCGCTCGCCGGATTCGCCGTCTGCAGCGCCGCCGCCGCGCTGGCACCGGGGATGGTGTGGCTGGTCGCCGCGCGCCTGGCCCAAGGGGCTTTCGGCGCCGCGCTGTTCGTTCTCATGCCGGTCCTCGCGACCCGGGCCGTACGTCCCGAGGTCCGCGGCCGCGCCATGAGCGTCCCGGCGACCCTCGGCCCGCTCGGCGCGGTCAGCGGTCCCGCGCTGGGCGGGCTGCTCACCGACCAGTTCGGCTGGCGGGCCGTGCTGCTGGTCAAGCTGCCCCTCTGCCTGGTGGCCTGGCTGGTCGCCCGCGCCGCGCTCCCCCGCGAGGGAGCGGTGCGCGCGCCCGGCCGGCGTGAGGCGGCCGACACGGCGCTGGTCGCGGTCGCCGTCGCCGTGGTGCTGCTCGCCCTGACCCTGGCGCCCGGCTCCCCGTGGTGGGCGGCGGCCGCGCTGCTCGCCGTCGTACCGGCCGTGCTGTGGGCCCGCGGGCCGGGCGGCCGGCCCGTCGTCGCCGTCCTGCGCGGCGCCGGGACAACACCCGTGCACGGGGCGGTCCTTGCCGTGGGTGCGGCGTTCGCCGCCATGCACTATGTGACGGCGCTTCACCTCCAGCGGGACAGCGGACTCAGCGCCTCGGCCACCGGCCTCACCCTGCTCGCCTTTCCCGCGGGGATGGCGCTGGCCGGTCCGCTGGGCGGGCGCCTCGCGGACCGGTTCGGCCCGCGCCCCGTCGCGGTCACCGGCAGCGCCTTGGTCGCGGCCGGCTTCGTCCTGCTCGCCGCGGGGTCCGACGGGGCGCCGCCGGACCTGGCGTGGCGGCTCGCCCTGGCGGGGACCGGCATGGGCCTCTACGGCGGACCGTCCCAGTTCCTCGTCATGAAGGCCGTCGCTCCGGAGCACCTGGCGACGGCCGGGTCCACCGTTCAGCTCGCCCGGTCGCTCGGGTTCACCCTCGGGCCCGCGCTGGCGACGGCGGCCTGGGGCGTCGCCGGATCCGCCGACACCGGCGCGCGGGCGGCCCTCGTGGTCGCGGCCGTCGCCGCCTGCTCCGCCGTGCCCCTGCTGGCGTACCGGCCCGGCCGCAAGGCCCCGGAGCCCGTCGCGGAACAGCAGCACTGACCTGGCGTCAGCGGGCTCCGCAGCCCTCGTACGACGCCGACGACTGGAAGGATTCGCCATGTGCGGCATCACGGGCTGGGTCTCGTTCCGCGACACCCCCCGCCACCACCCCGAGGTCATCGAGCGGATGACCTCCACGCTCGCCCGGCGCGGCCCTGACGCGTACGGCGTCTGGACCGGGACGCACGCCGCCATCGGGCACCGGCGGCTCGCCGTGATCGACCTCGACGGCGGGGTCCAGCCGATGACCGCGGGTCCGGCGGAGCGCGAGACCGTCCTCAGTTACAGCGGCGAGATCTACAACCACCACGCCCTCCGCGCCGAACTCCGCGGCGCCGGGCACGATTTCCGCACGCGCAGCGACACCGAGGTGGTCCTGCGCGCGTACCAGGAGTGGGGCGACGCGCTGACCGAGCGGCTGGAGGGCATGTACGCCTTCGCCGTCTGGGACGAGCGCGCCCGGCGGCTGCTCCTCGTACGGGACCGGCTCGGCGTGAAGCCGCTGTACTACGCGGCGATGCCCGGCGGGCTCGTCTTCGGCTCGGAGCCCAAGGCCCTGTTCGCCCATCCGTCCGTGCGCCCGAGGGTGGACGCGGACGGGCTGCGCGAGGCGTACAGCCTGCTCTTCTCCACGGGGCCGACCCTGTGGGCCGGGGTCAGGGAGGTGCGGCCCGGCGGCACCGTCGCCTTCGACCGCGACGGCCTGACCGAGCGCCTCTACTGGCAGTTGGAGGCACGTCCGCACCCCGACTCCCTCGATGCGACCGTCGAGGAGGTGCGGCAGCGCCTGGACCGGGCGGCCCGCTCCCAGCTGGAGGCGGACGTGCCCCGCTGCACGCTGCTCTCCGGCGGCCTCGACTCCACGGTCCTCACCGCCCTGCTCGCCGACGAACTCCGCCTCCAGGACGGGCCGGAGGCGCGGATCCGCTCGTACGCCGTCGACTACAGCGACCAGGCCGAGCAGTTCACCGGCGACGTCCTGCGCACCGGCCACGACACCCCGTACGCGGAGGAGGCCGGGGCGTTCATCGGCACCGAGCACGCGACCGTGGTGCTCGATCCGGTGGAGCTGCTGGACCCCGGGCACCGCAGGGCGGTCGTCGCCGCCCGCGACTCCCCCATCGGCGTCGGCGACATGGACACCTCGCTCTACCTGCTCTTCGGGGAGATCGCCCGGCACTCGACGGTGGCGCTCTCCGGGGAGGCGGCCGACGAACTCTTCGGCGGCTACCCCTGGTTCCACAGCCCGAAAGCCCTCACCGCCCGCACCTTCCCGTGGCTTCTGGTCACCGGCGACGATGCCGCGATGCCCCTCCACCCGGACCTGGCCGCGACCCTGCGCATCGGCGAGTTCCAGCGGGACACCTACCGGGACGCGCTCGCGGCCGTACCGCACCTCGACGGCGAACCGGCCGTACACAGGCGGCAGCGCGAGATGCAGCACCTGTCCCTGACGCGCTGGCTGCGCCAGCTCCTGCACCGCAAGGACCGGCTCAGCATGGCGCAGGGACTGGAGGTGCGGGTGCCGTACTGCGACCACCGCCTCGTCGAGTACGCCTTCAACGTCCCGTGGGATCTGCAGAGTCACGACGGCCGCGAGAAGAGCCTGCTGCGTGACGTGGGCACCGGGCTCGCGCCGGACTCCGTACTCCACCGGCCCAAGAACCACTACCCGGCCACGCACCACCCCGCATACAACCGCGGTCTGCAGGACATGGCGCGCGACGCGCTCGGCGCGCACGGCGGCCGGGTCCGCGACCTGGTCGACGAGACGGCGATCAAGCCCTGCCTCGATGTGCTGCCCGAACAACTGGAGTGGGGGATGCGGCTACGGCTGGAACGGGTCGTCGACCTCGCTCTGTGGCTCGACGTCCACCGGCCCGAACTGGCCCTGTGAACAGCCGAGTCCGCACCCCATAAAACCCCCCGCCCCGTACGAGGAGCCGCCCCCATGCCCGAGCCACGTCCGGTCCCCGAGCCGAGCCCTCTTCCCGAGCCGGTCCCTCTCCCCGAACCCGTCCCCCTCCTCGGCACCGACTACAAGCGCGACCCGTATCCCCTCTACGCGAAGCTGCGCGAGGAGGGTCCCGTCCACCGGGTCCGCTTCCCCAGCGGGGTGTGCGCCTGGCTGGTGACCGGCTACGACGCCGCGCACCGCGCCCTCAACGACGAGCGGCTGGGCAAGCACCACTCCCGCGGCAACGCGGCCTGGCGGGCCCGCGCCTCGATCATGCCGGAGCCGCAGCACTCCCAGCTCCAGGTGCATCTGCTGCACCAGGACCCTCCGCGCCACACCGCGATGCGCCGGCTCGTGCTCGACGCCTTCGCGCCGCGGCGGGTGGATGACCTGCGCCCGGTGTTCCAGGAGATGGCCGACGCCCTCCTGGACGAGGTTCCGCACGGCGGCAGTCTGGATCTCGTCGCCGCCTTCGCCGCCCGCTTCCCCTTCCGCGTGCTCGCCCATGTCATCCGTCTGGCACCGGAGTTGGCCGCCCGCTTCGACCGCGACTGGGGCAAGGTCGTCCAGCCCGTCGGCCCGGACGATCCCGGTCGCCCCGCCTACGAGGCCCGGCTGCGCGCGCTCCAGACCTACATCGCCGATGTGGTGGCCCACCAGCGGGACCACCCGGGCGAGGGATTGCTGTGCCGGCTCGTCGACGCCAGGGACGCCGGCGAACTCACCGCCGAGGAGCTGGACTCGATGATCTTCCAGCTTCTGGTCGCGGGCCAGGAGCCGGTCACCAACCAGATCACCACGGCTCTCGTCGCCCTCCTGCGCCACCCCGGGGAGCTGGACCGGCTGCGCGACGAGCCGGAACTGCTGCCGCGTGCCGTGGAGGAACTCCTGCGCTTCGACGGCGCCTTCGAGCTGACGACCTGGCGGTTCTTCGCCGAGGACTCCGACCTGTACGGGACCCGGGTGCCGGCGGGCGACTCGGTGATCATCTCGCTCGACGCCGCCAACCGCGACCCGAGGCGCTTCCCCGAACCCGACCGCCTGGACTTCGACCGTTCCCCCAACTCCCATCTGTCCTTCGGGCACGGCATCCACTTCTGCCCCGGGGCGGCGCTGGCGCGCATCGAACTCCAGGTCGCTCTCGGAACGCTGATCCGGCGGCTCCCGGGGCTGCGCCTCGCCGTACCGGACGACTCCCTGCGCTGGATCCCGGCCGTTCTCGCCCGGGGCGTCGACGCGCTGCCCGTCGACCACGAGGCGCCGCAGGGCCGTTGCCCCGTTGCGCACCGTGCGGTTCAGGCCAACGCCCCCCGCGATCCGGCGGAATGACGCACAACCCTTCCCCCACCGCGTCCGTCCCCCCTCCAGGGCCTTCGCGCCGTCCCCCTACGCGCGTCACCGCCCCGCCGCCCTCGACCCAGGAGCCCCGCCGATGACACCCGCCGGCACCGTCCTCACCGCACCGGGCACCCCCGCGCCCTCCCACGCCCCCCGACCGGAGAACCCCTGGCCCCAGGGGAACCCCGAGTCCCGAGGACACCCCGACGCCCTGACCGCTGCCGAGCGGGCCACCTGCGCGGCGATCCTGGCCCTGCTGCTGCCGCACCGGCGCACCGTGGACACCGATCCGCCACCGGACACACCCGCCGCGGTCCTGGACTCCTTTCCCGACCAGGTCCGGCAGCTCACCCCGTTCGTGACGGCCGGTCAGCCCGTCCTCTTCACCCTGCCCGGCTTCCCGTGCAAGTCCCCCAACCCGGCCAAGGTCCTCGGCCATCTCCCCGACGAGGGCGAGCGCCTGTCCCTGCGCTTCCTCGACCGCCTCTGCGCCCGGATCGCCACGGTCTACGCACCGGGCGCGCGCGTCCTCATCTGCTCCGACGGGCATCTCTTCGGCGATCTGATCCATGTGCCGGACGCCCACATCGACGCGTACTCCGACGGCCTCCGGACCATGATCCGTGCCGAAGGGCTGGAGCATCTGGACATCTTCGACCTGCGGACGGTCTACGGCGACGTGCCGTACGACGCCAAACGGGCGCGGGTCCACGACACGTACGCGCCGACCGTGGACGAACTGCGGGACCGGACGCGCAACGACGAGCAGATGCTCCGGCTGTACCGCGGGATCACCCGGTTCCTCGTCGAGGACACCGCCGAGTTCGAGGGGACCCGGTCGGCGCTCCAGCGCGAGTGCCGCAGGCGGGCGTACGGCGTCATCCAGCGCAGCCGCGCCTGGGGGGCGCTCATCGCCGACCAGCGCCCGCGCTCGTTCCGTCTGTCGATCCATCCGCAGCCGAGGCGGACGGACAAGTTCGGCATCCGGCTGCTGGACGCGCGGGACGTCTGGACCACGCCCTGGCATTCGTGCGTGCTCCACCACTCCGACGGGCGCTGGGAGTTGATGCACCGGCGGAAGGCGGAGAAGGTCGGCCGCCTCGTGCTGCGCGGCGGCCGGCCCTCCCACTTCGAGGCCGAGGCGGCTCGGATCGCAGCCGAAGCGGCTCGGACCGAAGAAGCCCCCGAGGTGGCTCAGGCCCAGGTGGCTCGGGCCGAGGTGGCCCAGGCCTAGGTGGCTCAGGCCTAGGTGGCCGGAACCTCCTGAGCCGCGGGCGCGGCGTCCCCGGCCGGTGCCCGGTGATCGATGGCGATCAACGGGTCGCCGGTCAGGGGGTGTTCGGTGACGGCGGCCCGTACGCCGAAGACGTCGGCCAGCAGCGCGGGGGTCAGGACCTCGCGCGGTGTCCCCGAGGCGACCACGACGCCGTCGCGCAGCACATGCAGCCGGTCGCACAGGGACGCCGCGGCGTTCAGGTCGTGCAGCGCGATGAGGGTCGTACGGCGCTCGGCCCGCAGCAGGGCGAGCAGCTCGACCTGGTGCAGGATGTCGAGGTGGTTGGTCGGCTCGTCCAGCACCAGGACATCCGGCTCCTGCGCGAACGCCCTGGCGAGCAGGACGCGTTGCCGCTCGCCGCCGGAGAGCGCGGAGAACCGGCGGTCCGCCTGCGCGGCCATACCGACCCGTTCCAGGGAGCGCCGGACGATCTCGCGGTCCGTACCGCTTTCCCCGGCGAAGGCCCGCTTGTACGGGGTGCGGCCCATCGCCACCACCTCGTGCACGCTCAACTCGAAGTCGCTGCCGCGCTCCTGCGGGAGGGCAGCGATGTGGCGCGCCGCCCTGGCCGGGGTGAGCTCCCGGATGTCGGCCCCGGCGAGCAGGACGCGCCCGGCGCAGGGCCGCAGGTGGCGGTAGACCGTGCGCAGCACACTGGACTTGCCGCTGCCGTTGGGGCCGATGAGCCCGGCGATCTCCCCTTCCGCCGCGACGAGATGAACCCCGGCGACGACAGTGGTACCGGAGTAGCTGACGCGCAGGTTCTCGATGCCGATGTTCACCGGTTGCGCTCCAGGCGTCGGTCCAGCAGGTACAGCAGCGTGGGCGCGCCGATGAGCGAGGTGACCACGCCGACGGGGAGTTCCTGGGTGTCCATGGCCGTACGGCAGACGATGTCGACCACGACCAGCAGCAGCGCCCCGGTGAGTGCGGAGAGCGGCAGCAGCCTGCGGTGGTCGCCACCGACGAGCAGCCGGCAGACGTGCGGGACCATCAGGCCGACGAAGGCGATGGCCCCGGAGACGGCCACCAGACATCCCGTCAGGAGGCTGGTCACGACCAGGAGTTCACGCCGCAGCCGGGTCACGTCCACCCCGACGCCGGCCGCGGTCTCGTCCCCCATGGTCAGGGCGTTCAGGCCACGTGCCCGGGCCTGGAGGGCGAGCCCCGCGGCGAGAACGGCCGCGGTGGGCAGGGCGAGCAGGCTCCAACTCGCCCCGCTCAGACTGCCCATGAGCCAGAACAGCACGGTGTGGGTCTGCTGTTCGTCCTCGGTCTGGAGCACCAGGAAGCTGGTGAAGCCGGAGAGGAACTGCCCGATGGCGACGCCCGCCAGCACCAGGCGCAGCGGGGAGAACGTCCCTCCGCGCCGGGCCATGCCCCACACCAGGACGAACGCGCCGAGGGCGCCGAGAAAGGCGGCGGCGGACAGGCCGAGCCCGAGCAGGCCGCCCGTGCTCGCCCCGAGCACGATCGCGGCGACGGCTCCGAGCGAGGCACCGCCTGAGATCCCGAGCAGATACGGGTCGGCGAGCGGGTTGCGGACGAGCGACTGGGTCGCCGTTCCGACCAGGCCCAGCCCCGCGCCCACGACTGCGGCCAACAGGGCGCGCGGGACGCGCAGTTGCCACACGATCAGATCGTCCGTGCCGGGCCGCGGGGGCTCGCCGGACAGCCGCCGGAACACCACGGACCACACATGGCCGGGTGCGATGTCGGTGGAGCCCCAGGCGACGGCGGCGGTGAGCGCGGCGAGCAGCGCCGCGCCGAGGGCGGCGGCGAGGACGCCGGTCCGCAGGGCGGCACGCGCGGACGCGGCGGAGCGGGCGGGCGCGGACGGGCCGCCGGCAGGCGCGGACGGGCTGTCAATGCTTGCGGACGGCTCGCCCGTGTGCGACCCGGCGGCCCCGCCCGTACCGCTCTTCCGGAACGCGGAAGGCGAACGCATCTACCGTGCCGCCTTCACCTGGCCGGGGTGCAGTACGGTCGCGATCTCCTCGACGGTATCGGCGTTGGAGACTCCGGCGATGGTCGTGCGCTCGGAGCCGATGCGCAGGAAGTTGCCGTCCTTGACGGCCTTCATGCCCTGGGTGGCGGCGTTCTCCTTCAAGAAGGTCTCGGCTTCGTCGAACGCCTTGTCGTTCGCGGCCTTGCTGCCCCGGTCGCGGACCGCGAGCTGGATCCAGTCGGGGTTCTTGCTCACCACGTCCTCCCAGGAGACGGGCTTGAAGTCGCCTTCGCAGGAGCCGAAGACGTTGCGGGCGCCCGCCTGAGTGATGACCGCGTTGCCGACCTGCCGGTTGCAGAGCGCCATCGGCTGCTTGGTCCCGGCGTCGTAGTCGAAGAAGAAGTAGCTCGGCAGCTTGTCCGCGGGCACGTCGCCCACGGCCTTGCGGACCGCGGAGACCTTCTTGTCCATGGACTTGACGAGCGTGCGTGCCCGGTCGGCGGTTCCGGTGACGGTGCCCAGACGCTCGATGTCCTGCATGACGGCGGAGAGGTCCTTCTGGGGTTCATCGGCCGTCGGGGCACAGGCGGTCGAGCCGAGGTAGATGTGCTTGATGCCGGCCGCCGTGAACTCCTTGTCGGTCGGCGCGTCACCCATGCCGCCCATGTTCCCCATGTGGGCGAAGGTGTCGATGTAGAGGTCGGCGCCCGAGCCGAGGAGCTTCTCCTTGGCGATGATCTTCTTCCCGAGGACCGGTACCTTCTGCGCCTGCGCGTCGAGCCGGCCGGGCAACGTGCCCTTGCCGGGCGGGAAGCCGGTGCCGATCACCTTGTCGCCGGCGCCGAGGCGCAGCAGGATCTCCAGAGCGGCGGCATTGCTGGTGACGATCTTCTCCGGGGGCCGGGTGAACGTCGTCCGCTTCCCCTCGCAGTCCGCGACCGACGCCGGGAATCCCTCGGTCCCTGCCCCGTCCGCCGCCCGCCCCTGGTCGCTCCCGCTCTCCTCCCAGTTCCCGCCGCATCCGGTGGCCAGTACCGACACCGCCGCGACCAGCACCGCGACACCGTACATCGCGCGAGAGCGCATGAATTCTCCTCGTGGTCCGCTTTCTCGACCGGACCGCCGGTGCCGGTCCGGTCGAGATAGTCGGACGGACGGCGCGGCCGGTTCCCGGGAGATGTGCGGAATGCCGCGCGGACCCGCGGAGGACCCGCACCGCCTCCCGACCGCCGGACGCGCCGGGGTTCAGGTCATCGCGGAGCGGGCGTGCTCGGCGATCTGCGCATGGGTGGCGAACCACACGCCGTCGTGGCCCGCGATGTGCTCGACCAGTTCGGTGAGGACGGCCATACGGGAGCGGTGGCCGATGATGTGCGGGTGCAGGGTGAGCTGGAACAGCCCGCCCTCGGCGTACGCCATGTCGAACTCGTCGCGCCAGATGGTCAGGACACCACGCGGAGGCGTGTAGGGGCGCAGGGCGGCGAAGCGCTCCATCGAGAAGTACGGGGCGTCGTCGCGGATCCACTCGACCGGCAGCTCGACCACTCCGGTCGGCTCCCCGTCGGCGAGCAGTTCGTAGCAGGCGTCGTCGGCCATGAGTGAGGAGTCGTAGAGCAGGCCGAGTTCACGGATGACGGCGAGGGTGTGGTCGGAGAAGTCCCAGGAGGGCGTGCGCAGCCCGACGGGACGGACACCGGTCAGGGACTCGAGGGTGTCCGCGCTGCGGAAGGCGAGGTCGCGTTCGTCGGACGGGGCGAGCTCCACGTTCCGCTCGTGGATCCAGCCGTGCAGGCCGACTTCGTGCCCGGCGTCGACGTAGCCGCGGACCTCCTGCGGGTGGAGCAGCGCGGAGACGGCGGGCATGAAGAACGTCGCGGGGATCGCGTGCCGCTCCAGCAGCCGCAGGATGCGCCGCACGCCGACGCGTGCACCGAACTCGCCCTGGGACAGCTTGCCCGGCCGGGTCTCGCCGTCCCGGAGCGGGAGGGTCTCGTGGTCGGAGTCGAAGGACAGCGCGACCGCGGCTCTGCGCCCGCCGGGCCAGGCGGGGGTCAACGCCCGTCCCGCGCGCACCCGGTGGACGTGACCGCGCCAGGTCGTCTCGTCCCAGCGCCAGGGCTCGCGTTCGGATGCCGCCATGATCGAGGGGTCTCCCCGGGGTGAGATCCGGTCCTACCGGTCCGCCGGACCGGTCCGCCTCGGCGGACCCGCGCGGCCCCACGGACCGAGGGCAACTTGGTACGGATGTCGCGGCGGTCAGTGTCGCACAGGTATCTGCGCAGCAGCCCTCCCCGCTCCAGTCGTGGCGGGTGCGCCGGGGCACCACTCGGTGCCTGTGACCGGACAGTCCGGCATCTGAGGCGGGAAACTACTTGCCCATTAGGAAAGGATCACGCATACTTTCCGCACAGGAAAGTAGTTTTCCGACGGAGGCATCGAGGAGGCGGGCATGGAGGGCAAGCGGACCTCACCGCCCCACAACGCGACCACCGGGACACCCAGGACCGGCGACGCGCGGGGAGCACCCGTGACGTTCCCGGCCGACCGTGCCACGTCTCCGCGGACGCGTGCGCGCAGGCGGCGGCTGCTCTTGAGGGGACGGGGCGGGGCGGCGCGGATGCTGCTCTGCGTCGTCGTCCTGGCGGGCGCGGCGACCTGCGCCACCGCGGGACAAGGTCTCGCCACCCAGGCGATGCGGGCCCGGCACGTCCTGCTCACCCCGTGCCGCGGCGCAGCGGCCGAACCGGCCTGCGCGGTCCTCAAAGCCGGGATCCGCATCTTCTTCCGCGGCTCCCCGACCCTCCCCTGACAGCCACCCGACCGCGACCATCCACCCCCACACGAGGAGCACGCCATGGCCGAACACCCCACACCCGAGGACGCGTCGCGCGCGCTCAGCGCCGTGGAACGCGGGCGGGACCAGGCCCGTGAGGCCCTGCGTGAGCCACGGTGGCTCTCGGTCTTCTGGGCCGTCCTGGCCTTTCTCTTCCTCGCCTCGTTCGACGTCCTCGACGAGGACCACCGGATCTGGTCCTATGCCGCTCTCAACGCCGTCCTCTTCCTCCACCTCGGGCTGCTCCACTCGCGCCGCGGCTCCGCACTGATCGGCCGCACCTCCGCCGGCATGCCGCTGCGCGACGTCCCGCCGGCGTACCTCCTCGTGCTCACGGCTGTCCTGATCGGCGTGGGTGCTGCCGGGGTCGCGGCGGTCGCGCTGATACCCTTCCGGCTGGACGACGTTCCGTACTGGCACACACTTCTCGGGCTGGTCCTCGCGATTCTGATGATGCTGTTCGCCCGCAAGATTCAAGATCTTCAGCTACGGCTCCTGAGGCACACCCGCCGGACGAGCCCTACGGATGCCCATGGCTGCTCCTGACGTCGACCCCCTGTTGCTGGACCCCACGAGGCTGTCGATCGTTTCGCTGCTCTCGGCCACGCGCTGGGCCGAGTTCGGATTCGTACGCGACTCGGTGGGCATGTCCGACTCGGCGCTCTCCAAGCAGGTCACCACGCTGAGCAAGCAGGACTACATCGAGGTCAAGAAGGGCTACGTCGGCAAACGCCCCCGGACCTGGCTGAACTTGAGCGACACCGGCCGGGCGGCGCTGGAGACGCACATCGAGGCGCTGCAGCAGATCGCCGCGCGCTCCCGCGAGGCGGGCGACGCGCACGGGAGCGGGCCGGACGCGGGAGTGGGCTGACGCGGGAGTGGGCGTGGGCTCCGGGGGCCGAACCGGGCGCGGGCGCGAACTGACCCGGGCGCGGGCGCGAACTGACCCGGGCGCGAACTGACGCCCCCGCGTCCGAACCGACCCCGACGGCCTCTGTCCGTCAGCGGCTGTCCGCGGACCCGGCGTCCGCCGTACTCGGCTGTTCCCCCGTCCCCTGCCGCCCGGACGCCACCGCGCCTCCCGCCCGGTCGTTCGCCGGACTCCCCACCGGCCGCCCGACGGCGTAGTGGACGTACTCGTCCGCCAGGCGGAACCCCGCCGACCAGGCGAGCCGGCGGCTGGGGCCGTTGTCCCGGGAGCAGTTCCAGGTGGCCGTCCGTCCGCGCACGGCGATGTCGCCGCACAGCGCGCCCACACAGGCCAGGGCCAGACCGCGGCGCCGCTCGGTGGGCCTGGTCGCCACGGCCAGGTCCTCGTACCGGCCGCCCACGAAGTAGGTGCAGGCCAGGGAGAGCAGCCGGTCGCCGTCGAAGGCTCCCCAGCAGCGTCCGGAGGCCGCGAGCTGCGCGGGGCCTCCCCAACTCGCCCCGATCCAGGCCATGTCGGCGCCGAGGTCCGCCACCGCGGCCCTGTCCGCCGCGGTCAGCCGGCGGACGACGACCCCGGCGGGCGGGCGTACGGCCGGGGCGGGTTCGGTGTGCACGGACACCATCCGCTCCCAGGGGACGAGGTGGTCGAACGCGGCCCGGAGCACCGGCAGGAAGCGCGCCGGCGCGTCGACGTACGTACGGGCGAGGGGCGCGAGTGCCTGCGGTCCCGTGGCCCGCGGGTCTCCGCGGAGGACCGTGTGCCCGGCGCACGAGACGGCCACGACCCGCGGCTGGAGGAGCCGGTCGACCCACCAACAGCCCGTTCCCGCGAGGCGGGTGTGCTCGGCCATGACCATCGGGCCGGGCCCCCGGGCCGGAAAACGTTCCGCGGAGCAGCAGGGGTGACGGGGCGTCAGTGCGATCACGGGCCCATTGGAGCGCCGACAGGGGACAGAACGGCGTTGCGACGGCACGCCATGACACGAGTGGCCCACACCTCGACTGCCCGGAGACGCGCTCGGAGGGGGCTCGGGTCTCGTCATCGTGCGTCGTCACGGACAGGCGCGCTGGGGCACCTGGCGCGCGGCACCGCGGCCGGAGGGGGGGCCGGGCCGATCAGGTAGGGCCCGTCCGCTGGTCCTCTGCGCCCGCCGAGCCGTCGGGGGGGGGACCGAGGGAGCCCGCTGGGGCACGTCGTGACAGTCTTCCCCTGCGGACGAAAGCAGGTGGCGCCGGTGACGCGCGAAGCGGTACCGGACCGGCACCACCGCCCCCGCGTCCGCGTCGGCTGAACGGCAGCCGCGCCCTCGCACCCATCCGTACACGCACCACGGGACCTGACGATGAACGACCGGACCACCCCTCGAACGGCTCCCCTGACCGCCGGATTCCGGAACGGCGGCGTCTCGTACTGGTACCGGGAGACCGGCTTCCCCGAGCGCCGGGCCGCCCTCCCCGGGGACCGCGACTACGACGTCGCGATCGTCGGCGGCGGCTACACCGGACTGTGGACCGCCTACTACCTCAAGAAGGAGCAGCCGGACCTGCGGATCGCCGTCCTGGAGCGGGAGTTCGCGGGCTTCGGCGCCTCGGGCCGCAACGGCGGCTGGCTCTACCACGGCTTCGCCGGGGCGCGTGACCGTTACGCCGCCCAGCACGGCCGGCAGTCCGTGGTGGACATGCAGCACGCCATGTTCCGTGGCATCGACGAGGTCATCGCCGTCGCCGAGCGCGAAGGCATCGACGCGGACCTCCACAAGGGCGGCATGCTGCGCGTGGCCACCGGCCCCGCCCAGCGCGGCCGGCTCCTGGCCGACCTGGAGGACCGGCGCGACTGGGGGTTCGGGGAGGCGGACCTGCGGCTGCTCGACCGTACGGAACGCGAGGAGCGGATCCGCGTGGCGGGCGCGCTGGAGGCCCTGTGGACGCCACACGCCGCGGCCGTCCAGCCCGCGAAGCTCGCCGCGGGCCTGGCGCGCGTCGTCTCCGGCCTGGGCGTCGACGTCTTCGAGGACACGACGGTGACCGAGCTGCGGCCGCGCGCGGGCGAACGGCGGCCCGCCGCGGTGACCGTACGGGGCACCGTCACCGCCGACTGCGTGATCCGGGCGACCGAGGGCTTCACCGCGAGCCTCGCGGGCCAGCGCCGCCAGTGGCTGCCCATGAACAGCTCGATGATCGTCACCGAGCCGCTGCCCGCCGAGGTGTGGGAGCGCATCGGGTGGCGGGGCCGGGAGGTGCTGGGCGACGGGGCCCACGCGTACATCTACGCCCAGCGGACCACGGACGGCCGGATCGCCATCGGAGGCCGCGGCGTCCCGTACCGCTACGGCTCGGGCACCGATGTCGGGGGCGCCACCCAGCCGCGGACCGTGGACGCGCTCCGGCACACGCTCGACGCCCTCTTCCCGGACGCGGCGGGCGCCGGGATCGACCACGCGTGGTGCGGTGTGCTCGGCGTGCCGCGGGACTGGTGCTCCACGGTCCACGTGGACCACGCGACGGGACTGGGCTGGGCCGGCGGCTACGTGGGCAGCGGTCTGACGACGGCCAACCTGGCGGGCCGTACGCTCCGGGACCTCGTCCTGCGGCGGGACACCGACCTGACCGCCCTGCCCTGGGTGGGCCGCCAGGTGCGCAGCTGGGAGCCGGAACCTCTGCGCTGGGCGGGAGTTCAGCTCATCTACACGCTCTTCCGCGCCGCCGACCGCCGGGAGGCGGCGGGCACGGCACGCACCTCGGCGTTCGCGCGGCTGGCGGAGGCGATCTCGGGGCGGTGAGGCGGCGCTTCGGGTGCCGTACAGAGCCGCGGGCGCGGGCGCTGCGCGCTCGTCTGCCGGAGTGGGGCGAACCCCCGTTCCGCCCCCACTCCGGCAGCACAAGGAGCCCTGATCATCGCTTGACGGATGGGGTGTGTCAACTACTGTTAACAGCTGCACGGTTCGCGTGGCGGGCTTCCGTCCGGGACGGTGGGCCGGCAGCGGCAGGAGCATCAACACTTGTTGCACGAGGTGGCGTGGATCGCGTCCGCTGGGCATACTGGCGCCGACTGCGATCCACAAGCGCATAACGGCCGGGGGTTTCTGCCACATGGGCGACAGCAGCGCGGGCGCAGGCGATTTTGCATCCGAGCGGTTCGCTGAGCGCTTGGAGCATCTCTTCGCGCAGATGTATCCCGCGTCGCAGGGCCGCCCGTACACCAACGGCGAGGTCGCGCGCGCGACCGGCCTGAGCACGACCGCGATCGGGTATCTGCGCACGGGGCGCAACCGGCCGTCACTGGAGACCGCAGCGCGGCTGGCGGGGTTCTTCGGCGTCCCTCTCGACTTCTTCCGCAACGACGAGATCGCCGCTCAAGTCCAGGCGGAACTCGCCGACTTGGCCGCGATCCGGGACCACCGCGCGCGGCGTATCCTGCGCCGGTCGGCCGGACTGCCCGCGGCGATGCAAGCCGCCGTCGAGCAGATCATCGAGGAGTACCGCAAGGCCGCGGGGATGCCGGCGGATCCGGACGACGGCGAGCAAAGGACAGCATGAGCGGAACTGCCACGGGGGGTGCCATACCCGTCCAGGAGATGCCTCCGGAACGGCGCATGGCATGGCAGATACCTCCAGGGGACGGTGACGAGGGCGTGTGGTTCACGAGCGGCAGCCACACCAAGGCGGTGCGCAAGCGGTGCGAACGGCGCCTCGCCGAGCTGGAGCTGCCTCCGACGAGCGACATCCATGTCCTCGTCGCGCACATCGCCGAGCGCCTGGGGCAGCCCGTCAAGCTGGTGCCGCGGGATCTCGACCCGCGCGAGGTGTCCGGGCAGTGCGTGCTGCGGAACGGCACCTACTGGATCATCTACCAGCGCAACACCAGCCATTGGCACCAGATGCACATCATCTGCCACGAGCTGGGTCATCTGGTGGGCGGTCACGAGTGCATCGACATCGGGGACGAGGCCGAGAGCCGGCCCGAACCCACGACGCGGATCCTCGGTCAGAGCGCGGTGGCCCGGATGCTGGGGCGTTCGCACTACGACAGTCCGCCCGAGCGCGAGGCCGAGGTCCACGGCACGCTCCTGCGCCAGCATCTGGCGGCCCACGCCGCGGCTTCGGCCGGGGCGGCGACCTGGGTCGCGCCGGCGCTGGAGCACACCTGGGGCGGGCGTGTTTGACGCCGTCTACTACGGCGCCGCTCTCGTCATCGGCGCCGCTCTCGCGTTCAAGCTGCGCGGCTGGCGTGCCGCGCCGTCAGCGCAGCTGGCGTTCTCCTGCGCCTGCCATGCGTTCGTCGCGCTGGCGTTCCTCTGCGCGACGCCGTCGGCGTACCGTTTCATCGGCTCGGTGACCGGGGTTCCCGATCTGGCCACGCTCCTCGTCTACGGCTTCATCACCTGCTTCGGCGCCTCGGCTCAGGGCCTGGCGTTGCTGTGGACGACGATGTCCTCCGACCCGGCCGAGACCTGGTCCATCGCCGGGCCGCGCGCCATCCGCCGTATCGCCGTCTACGCCCTGCTGCTGTCCGCGATGATCGGCCTCTTCTGCTACGCCGCAGCGAGCGGGCACCTGCCCGGCGGTCCCCGTCCGCTGGACTTCGACACCGTCTACGGGGACCGACCGCCCGTCGCCGTCTTCCTCTTCGTCTACCAGGGCGGCTTCGCCTACGCGCTGCTCGGGATCGCCCAGGCCTGCTGGCGTCACGCGGACGAACTGGCCCGCCGCGACCCCGACCGCGTGGCCGTACGCACCGGGGTGCGGCTGATCGCGAGCGGCTGCCAGGTCGCGCTGGGCTATGTGCTGTGCAAGGTGGTCGCCATCGGCGCGGCGGTCCGCGGCCGGGGCGGTCTCGATGTGCTGTCCACGGTCGCCGGACCGATGTTCGCCACGATCGGCGCGCTGCTGATGTGCACGGGCTTCATCCTCCCGGCGGTGCGCGCCTGGCAGGAGCGCCGCGGCGCGTTCGTCGCGCTGCGGCCGCTGTGGCTGGTGGCCGCCGAGGCGGACGACCACATCCTGCTCGACCCCGTGCCGTCCAGGCTGGGGTACGTGTTCGCGGCCCGCGACCTGAAGTGGCGGCTCGGCCGCTGCATGGCCGAGATCCGCGACGCCCAGCTCGCGATGCGCATCTGGGAGGACCCGCGCGTGGCCGGGACCGCGGCGGACCTGGCCCGGGAGCAGGGACGGACGGAGGAGGAGGCCGAGGCGGCGGGCGCCGCGGCGGCACTGCTCGGCGCCATCAGGGCGCGGCAGGCGGAACTGCGGCGGATCACCCGGGACGTCGTGGCGGGCGGCGTGCCGGTGGAGGCGGTGGGGGACGCCGTGGCCGACGCGCTCGCGCACGGGCTGACGGATCGTCATGACGCCCTGCCCGCCCAGCGCGAGCCGGGAGACGGGCCGCAACTCCCGGCCGCACGTGGGACGTCCGCGGACTCCGGTCGTACGCAGGGAAGTACGGAGGGCCCCGGCGACGCTGCGTCCGGTCCCGAGCAGCCTGTATCCGCGTACGAGCCGGAGCAGGCGCCTGCAACCGCGGACCAGCCTCCGCAGGAGACCGCGGATCAGCCCGCCGACCAGCGCGCCGAGCGCGACCGGCTGGTCCGGATCTCCCGAGCGCTGACCAGCCGGGCGGTCACCGAGGCACTGCGGCGCACCGAGCGCGCGGAGGCCCCGTGAACGACCCCGCGCCCGACGGCGGCCCCCACCGCGAGGGCGGAAGCGGACCGACTCCCGAGGAGGAGCGGCGCGCCCACGCCGCGTACCGGCGCATGGCGCTCGTCGACTTCCCCGACGACCTGCGGCTCGGGCTGAACCTCGGCTTCTACCGGACCTTCGCCGTCCCGAGCATCGCCCGCGTCCTTCACGGCACCGGGCGGATGACCGGCCGCCCCAAGGCGCGGGCCAAGGCGACGGGCGAGGTGATGTACGCCCTGATCGAACACGGGCCGGACCACCCCACCGGGCTCGAGACCGTCGCCCTGCTGAACCGGATCCACGCCCGACTGCCCGTCGGGGACGAGGAGTTCGTCTACGTCCTGGCCGCCTTCTGCGTCGCTCCCCTGCGCTGGATCGACGCCCACGGCCCGCGTCCGACGACCACAGCGGAGAAGGACGCGGCGTACGGCTTCTACGCGTGCCTGGCGCGGCGCATGGCCATCAAGCCGGTGCCGGGTTCGTACGCGGAACTGGCTTCCTGGATGGACGGCTTCGAGGACCGCACGTTCGCCGTCACGCCGGAGGGGCGAGCGCTGCTGGAGGCCACCCGGGGGCTGCTGGCCGACCGTTTCCCCGCTCCGCTGGCCGGAGTTGTGCGGGCGGCGTCCGACACCCTGCTCGACGAACGGTTGCGGAGGGCGTTCGGCGTCGCCGCTCCGCCGCGCGCCCTTCGCGTGCTCGTGGCGGCGGGCCTGCGGTTGCGGGCGCGTCGCATGCGGCGACGGCACGGACACCTGCGCCGCCGCGTCTGACGCGCCCATGCGGCCTTCCTGACATGGCACTTGCGCCGTACTGGCGCGGTACTTGCGCCCGCCTGACGCGGCGGGGTATGCCACTGCCGCCACCCGCGCGCGGAATCAGAGGGTCCGGACAGCCCGTACGGGGCCTGACGGACCGCTTGATCCGCTTCCACCTGCGGCGGTTCCACGTCAGGTCGGATCGAACCTCAATCTAGGGATTTCCGTGTTCAGTTGCCCTGGCCTGCGCCTTTGACGCCCCAAACCGAAACAGGATCGTATAAGTTCGAAGACACTGCGTCACAGGTGATCGATTCCGGCTATCCTTCGTGAGGCCCAGCGTGTCGGCGCATCCTCCCAGGTCAGCCCTGCCCTGACACCGACTGAGGGTTGCCCGAGGCAACCCCTGACGACCCTGTCGCGCCTCCGTGGGCCCTCTGTTTGTGTCACCTTTCGATCGATTTGAGGACCTGATGATTCGTGCCGAATCGTCACCCGGAGGACAACGATCCGGCCCCGTAGTCGCGTGGTTACTACCCGCCATCGCGATGGCGGGTGTGGCGGCCGTCGCAACGGCGGTGGTTTCGGCCGACGCACGGGGAGCCGTGGCGATCTGCGGCGCTGTCGCGACCGTCGCCGTCGCCGCTCTCGCGGCCGAAGTCGCCCGCCGCGGACAGGCATTGGCCTCCCTGCGCGCCCAAGCCGCCGACCACACCGCGGCTCTTCAGCAGCGTCTCCTGCAACAAGAAGCGGTCACGGTGCAGTTGGCCAGGGAGCGGCTGCCCGAAGCGGTGGCCCGCCTCCAGGAGGGCGAGTTCGCCGAGGACGTACTGGCGTCCATGGTCGGGGAGGGTACGGGGCTCAGCCCCGAGTTCCACGCCGCCCAGCAGGCGTTGATGCGCTCGGTCGTCGAGGCCGTCCAGGCCGAGGAGACCCTGCGTGACTCCGCACAGCGCGGTGTCGTCAACGTCGCCCGCCGCGTCCAGGCCATCGTCTACCGGCAGGCCACCGACCTGCGCGCCATGGAGGACCGGCACGGCCAGAAGCCGGAGTTCTTCGCCGATCTGCTGCGCCTCGACCACGGCACGGCACTGATCGGGCGCCTGGCGGACAGCATCGCCGTCCTCGGCGGCGCCCGGCCCGGCCGCCAGTGGAGCAAGGCCGTTCCGGTCTACAGCGTGCTGCGTGGCGCGATGTCCCGCATTCTCGACTACCAGCGCGTCGAGCTGCACTCGGTCGCGAACGTGGCCGTCATCGGCCCCGCGGTCGAGCCCCTCATCCACGCCCTGGCCGAGCTGCTGGACAACGCCACCCGCTACTCGCCGCCGAAGGCGCGGGTCCACCTCACCGCGAGTGAGGTCCACGCCGGTATCGCCATCGAGATCGAGGACGGCGGCGTCGGCCTGAGCGAGGAGGCCCGCGCCCGCGCCGAGCAGATGCTCAAGGAGGCGCAGGCCGGCATCGACCTGAACGACCTCGGTGAGGCACCGCGCCTCGGACTGGCCGTGGTCGGCCGCCTGGCGCAGGCGTACGACTTCCAGGTCTCGCTGCCCCCGTCCGCGTACGGCGGTGTGCGTGCCGTCCTGGTCGTCCCCCAGAAGCTGATCACCACGGCCCCCGCCGACGGACGTGCGCACGGCATCGGTGCCAGCTCCGGCCAGCGTGCCGTCGGCGGAAGCGCCGCCCCGCGGACGGACGACGACGCCCTGAACGTCCCGCTGACCCGCAGGCCCCAGCTTCCGGCCACCGGGCCCACGTTGAGGGAGGAGGACGACGAGACGCCGGCCGTGGTCGAGCGGACCGCCAACGGGCTGCCGCAGCGCCGCCGCCGTCGCCCGGGCCCTGCCGCGCGCCCCGCTCCGGTACCGGCCCCGCCTCCGGCGGCCGAGTACCCGGCCGCCCACGCCCAGGGCGGCGCTCACCCGGCGGCTCCCGCCCCGGCTCCCGCTCCCGCCCCCGCGGCGCAGGACGCGCCCCGGCCGGCGGCCGACGAGCCGGCACCCGGCATGTGGATGGTCGACCTGCAGAGCGGCCTGTCCGGCGGACCGCGGACGGCCGCCGGCCGCGACACCAATGACAAGTCGTTAGATGAGGGTGAATAAGCAATGGATCGCCGGGCCGACATGGACTGGATGCTCAAGGACTTGGCGGAGAGCGTTCCGCAGGTCCGCTATGTCGTGCTGCTGTCATCGGACGGCTTGTGCATGGCGCAGTACCTCACGGAACGCGATACGGCCGACCGCATCGCCGCGATCGGCTCGGGCCTGCAGAGTCTCTCCGTCGCGGTGGCCCAGGAGTTCCCGCACAGCGACGGCCGGATGCGGATGGTCGTGATCGAGGTGAACGGCGGCTTCATGTACCTGCTGGCGGCCGGATCGGGAGCGCACCTGGCCGTCCTGGCCGACGAGGGCGTGGACGCCGGCCTGGTCGGGCAGCACATGCGCGACCTGGTCGCGCGGATCGGTGCGCACCTGACCAGCCCCCCGCGCGACAGCGGTCCGGCCACGTGAGCGAAGAGACACAGGACTGGGAGAGGGACAGCCCGGAGCGGCTCTATGTGATCACCGGAGGACGCAGCGACGCGTCGGAGGGTGCCGGGTCCGAACTGGACCTGGTGACCCTGATCGTGGCGCGTACGGAGCCGAAGGTCGGCATGCAGCCCGAGCACACCTCGATACTGCGGGTCACCAACTCCCCGTTGTCGGTGGCCGAGATATCGGCGTATCTCGGGCTGCCCGTGAGCGTGGTCACCGTGCTGGTCGCGGATCTGCTGTCCGAAGAACAGGTCGAAGCACGAGAGCCCCACTCGGCGCTTCCCGACGTGAAACTGATTGAGGCGGTGATCCATGGATTACGGAAGCTCTGACGCGACGGTGGGCCCGCGGAGCGAAGACGCCCTGCCGTCGTCGGCCAGCACCGCGGTCAAGGTGGTCATCGTCGGCGGTTTCGGCGTCGGCAAGACGACGCTGGTCCGCTCCGTGAGCGAGATCCGGCCTCTGACGACCGAAGAGACGATGACCCAGGCCGGCGAGAGCGTGGACGACACCTCCGGGGTGGAGCAGAAGGTCCACACCACCGTCGCCATGGACTTCGGCCGGATCAGTCTGAACGAGGAGCTGGTGCTCTATCTGTTCGGGACGCCGGGCCAGCAGCGCTTCTGGTTCCTCTGGAACGGCCTGTTCGAGGGGGCCCTGGGTGCCGTCGTCCTCGTCGACACTCGCCGCCTCGAGGTCAGCTTCGATGTGATCGGCCGTCTGGAGGAGGCCGGGGTCCCGTTCGTGGTCGCGGTCAACGCGTTCCCCGCCTCGCCCGACCACCCCGTCCAGGACCTGCGCGACGCGCTCGACCTTCCCGATTCGGTCCCGATCCTCGTATGCGATGTGCGTCAACGGAACTCCAGCCGTGAGGTCCTGATGGCGCTGATGCAGTATCTGCGTTCTCTCGTCCTGTCCTCGGAGGCGACGACGTGACCCTTCCGTTCCCCGACCCGTCGGCGCCCGCCGACGGCACCGCCCCTGTCCCACCCCCGGGCTGCCCCGCCCACGGGATGAGCGCCGGCGGACTGCGGCGGCTCTACGGCCCCGAGGCCGACGCCGACCCCATGAAGCTGTACGAGACACTGCGTGCCGAACACGGCGCGCTCGCCCCGGTGTTGCTGCCGGGCGACCTGCCGGCCTGGCTCGTGCTCGGCCACCGGGAGAACCTGGAGGTGGCGCGCACCCCGTCGCTCTTCTCCCGGGACTCCCGTCACTGGCACGACATGCAGCAGGGCAAGGTGCCGCCGGAGCACCCGATGGCTCCGCTGACGATGTGGCAGCCGCTGTGCGTGTTCGCCGACGGCCAGGAGCACGAGCGGCTGCGCCGGGCGGTCACGGAGAGCCTGTCGCGCTTCGAGGCCCGCGGGATCCGCCGGTACGTGACGCGCTTCGCGCAGCAGCTCATCGACGAGTTCGCCTCGACCGGACGAGCCGATCTGGTCGAGCAGTTCGCGGACCAGTTGCCGATGCGCGTGATCACCCAGCTCTTCGGGATGCCCGAGGGCTACGGTCCCCATCTCGTCGACGCCGCCAAGGACATGATCCGCGGTACCGAGACGGCGGCGGCCAGCAACGACTACATCACCGAGACGCTGGAGCGTCTGGTGCAGCGCAAGCGGCTCTCTCCCGGGCACGACGTGGCGTCCAAGCTGCTGGAGCACCCCGCCGGGCTGACCGACGACGAGGTGCGCGAGCATTTGCGCGTCCTGCTGGTCTCGGCGAACGAGCCGACAGTCAACCTGATCGCCAACACGCTGCGGCTGGTCCTCACCGACCAGCGTTTCCGCGCGACGCTCACCGGCGGTCACATGACGCTGCCGGACGCGCTGGAGCAGGTGCTCTGGGACGAGCCGCCGATGACGACGAACATCGGCCGCTGGGCCACCGGGGACGCCGAACTCGCCGGAAAGACCATCAGGGCCGGGGACATGCTGGTGCTCGGCCTGGCCGCGGGCAACACCGACCCGGAGATCCGCCCGGACACCTCGGCCCCGATGCACGGCAACCGCTCGCACCTGGCGTTCAGCGGTGGCCCGCACGAGTGCCCGGGCCAGGACCTCGGCCGGGCGATCGTGGACACCGGGATCGACGCGCTGCTGACCCTGCTGCCGGATCTGCAACTCGCCGTCGGCGAGGACGAACTGCGGTGGGACACGGCCCTGATGTCCCGTCGGCTGGTGGCGCTGCCGGTGACGTTCACCCCGCGCCGCCCGGACTCCTCGCGGAGGACCGGCAGCCATCCGCTGCCCTCGGCGGAGCTGCCCCCGATGCAGCCGCCTCAGCATGAGCCCGTCCCGGCGGGTGCGGTGCCCGCATCGGCTCAGGGGCGTACGCCGTGGTGGTCCTCGCTGAAGCAGAAGCTCCAGGGGCGCCGGTAGGCGCACCGGGCGAGGGAGGACGGACACGGCAGGCCCCGGGAGGGTTTCTCCCGGGGCCTGTCGTCGCGCCCACCTATGACCGAAACTGCCCGCTTACGCCCGTGACGTGCTCCAACTCGGCGCTATACGTAACCTGTTGTGGCAAAAAACGACCTCTTAGTGAGATGCTGGAGCGCGCCAGCGGGTTGCGCGCTTTCGCCGTACCTGGTGTCACGGTATGCCCGCCGGGCGCTCGCAGATGCGGCGAGCGACGGCATCGGCCCCTTCGGCCTCGGGCCCACGGCGGGGACGCCGGCTGGTTGAGCAATGGAGGAGGCCACATCCCGTGCCTCCTCACGACGGTTGTGTGGAAGCGGCCCGTCCGCTGGATACATTGAGGTGATCGGCAGTGGAACACGGGTTGACGGTGCCGCCTGTCTACTCCCCCATACCGCCCGCGATCCATCCGCGTCACAAAGTGATCGACGACCGGACGGCCGCGTGGGCGGTGCGGTTCGGCATCGGCTCGGAGGAGCTCCGCAGAAAGCTCGTCCGCCACGACATCGGGACCTTCGCGGCCCGCATCCTGCCCGAGGGCCAGGAGGAAGTGATCTCCCTCCTGGCCGACTTCGTCCTCTGGCTCTTCGGGGTCGACGACGGGCACTGCGAGGAGGGCGACCTCGGCAACGACCCCAGCCGTCTCGTCGCCGAACTCTCGCGGCTGGTGCGCGTCGCGCAGAACCCCGAGGTGCCGATGCTCGAGGGCGACCCGCTCGCGGCGGGCCTGAGGGACCTCAGCCGCCGCATGTCGCGCCACGGCACCCCGGCGCAGGTGGCCCGCTGGGTCGACGCGCTGCGCGAGTACTTCATGTCGGTCGTGTGGGAGGCCTCCCACCGCAGCAGCGGCACGGTCCCCGACCTCAACGACTACACCCTGATGCGCCTCTACGACGGCGCGACCTCGGTCGTCATGCCCCTGCTGGAGATGGGCCACGGCTACGAACTCCAGCCGCACGAGCGCGACGACCGCACCGTGCGCGCGGTGGCGGAGGCGGCCTACTTCATCATCACCTGGGACAACGACATCTTCTCCTACCACAAGGAGAGCAGGGCCGATCAGTACTACCTCAACGTGCTCCGCGTCCTCGAACACCACGAGGACATGAGCCCCGAGGAGGCACTGATGACGGCGGTGGCCCAACGCGACCGTGTCATGTGCCTGTACCTGCGCCTGTGCGCGCAGCTCGAAGCCACCGGCAGCCCGCAGCTGCGCCGCTACCTGCACAGCATCGGCTCGTTCATCCGCGGCGCGCAGGACTGGGGCATCAGTTCGCGCCGCTACACCACGCCCGAGGATCCGGCCGGCCTGCCGTCCACGTTCAGCGACACCCCCACCGACGACAGCACCGAGGCGCTGGACATCCCCGCCGTGGCCTGGTGGTGGAGCCTGCTTCCCCGGGAGATCATCGAGGAAACGCTTCCCCATCGCCGGAAGAACAGCAGGAAGAGCCCGTCCGTGCCGCGACGCAGGAGCAGTGTGCGCACGGCGTAGACGATCGCCCCGTCGCACCGGCCCGCAGGACGCGATCCCCAGGGATCACCGCCGTGGTTCGCGGACGAACACAGCCCGTACGACGACACGGCCCGCCCGCAGGACACGGCGCGGGCGTCGCTCGGTCCCCCTCCCCCCACCGCCACCGGCGCACCGGTCCGCCTTCCGGCCGGTCCCGACGACGAAAGGACTGCGAGAGTGAGTGCTGCACTACGGGAGGTCCCGCGCGCCCCGGGGCGTCTGCCGCTGGTCGGCCACGCCGTCCCGCTGCTGCGCAATCCCCTGACGTTCCTTCAGGAACTGCGGAAGACCGGCGACTTCGTGCGGGTCGATGTCGGCACGCTGCCCATCTACTTCGTCACCAGCGCCGAACTGACCCACGAGCTGCTGGTCTCCAAGGCGCGCCACTTCGACAAGGGCCGCTTCTTCGTCAGGGCCCGCATCCTGGTCGGGGACGCGCTGCCCACCGCGCCGTCGCACATCCACCGCCCGCACCGCCGGCTGATGCAGCCGATGTTCCACCACGCCCGCATCGCGGAGTACGCGAAGGTGATGGCCAGGCGGGCGAAGGCGATGTCGGACGCATGGACGGACGGTCAGACCGTCGCCGTGGACCAGGAGTTGGCCGAGTTCTCGGTGGCCACGCTCGGCGAGACCATGTTCTCCACGGAGATCAGCCGCCCGGCCGCCGAAGCGGTCCGTACCGATGTGCCGATCCTCCTGAAGAACGCGCTCGTGCGGACCGTCACGCCGCGGCTCTTCGACCACGTGCCGATCCCCGCCAACCGGCAGTTCGACGCGGCGTCGTCCCGGCTGCGGCGGGTCATCGACGACGTGATCGCCGCATCGCACGCCCAGGGCGACACCGAGTGCAACGATCTGCTGCACCTGCTCCTCGCGGCGCGCGACGCGGACACGGGTGAGGCCCTGACCGACAAGGAGGTGCGGGACGAACTCGTCGCGATCATGTTCGCGGGGACGGAGACCACGGCCTCGACCCTCGCCTGGACCTTCCACGAACTCGCCTCCCGCCCCGACATCGAGGAGCGGCTCCTCGAGGAGATCGCGACGGTGGTCGGGGACCGGCCCGTCACCTTCGAGGACGTGCCCCGGCTCCAGTACGCCGACCGCGTGCTGAAGGAGATCTCCCGGATGCACTCGGTGCCGCTGCTCATGCGGCAGGCGACCGCGCCGGTCGAACTGGGCGGCGTCCACCTCCCGGTGGGCACGGAGGTCGCGTTCAGCCTCTACGCCCTGCACCGCGACCCGCGCCTCTACACCGAGCCCGGGCGCTTCGACCCCGACCGCTGGCTGCCGGAGCGGCGCGAGAAGCTGCCCCGCGAGGGCTTCGTCCCGTTCGGGTCGGGCAACCGCAAGTGCATCGGCGACGGCTTCGCATGGGCCGAGATCGTGATCACCCTGGCCACGGTGCTTCCCCGTTGGCGCTTCGAGCCGCTGCCGGACCACGAGGTCCGTGAGGTCGCCTCCGCGGTGGCCCACCCGGACAAGCTGCCGATGCGGGTCGTCGCCCGACAGGGCTGACACGAGGCCGCGGCGCCGGGGGCGCACCGGGTCACGCCACCGGTGCGCCGACCTGGCGCGCACCCGACCAGCCCTGCTGGGGCGGGAGTTCCCTCCCCGCCCGGGGGCCGGCGGCGGCCGATCCCTTGCGTCACTCGTCCTGTTCGCCGATCCGGCCCTCGTAGGCCTCCACCAACTCCTCGCGCGAGTCGTGGAGATAGGCGACGAGCAGCTCCTCCGCCCCTGCCGCGTCTCCGGCGCGCAGCGCGGCGAGGATCTGGCCGTTCCGCGCGAGATACGGCGTGTGGAGGCGGCCCGGGTCGTCCACCACATGGAAGACCAGGCGCAGTTCGGCCAGCACACTGCGCATCAGCTCGTCGGTGCGCGGGCTCCCGCCCAGGGCGACGAGTTCACCGTGGAAGTGGATGTTGGCCGTCGAGACGCCCTTCCACTCCCCCGCGGCCGCGGACCGCTCGCCGGCGGCGACCGCCGCCTCCAGTCCGGCGAGCGGGAAGGGCGGCTCCCCCAGGCCGCGCAGCACACCGCATTCGACCAGCCGCCGTACGCGGTAGATGTCGGCGACGTCCTCGACGGCCAGCATCCGGACGAACACACCGCGGTTGAGCCGGTGGACGAGCAGCCGCTCGTGGGTGAGCAGCCGGAACGCCTCGCGCAGGGTGTTGCGCGAGACGCCGAGAGCTCCGCCGATGCTGTCCTCCGACAGCCGTGTGCCGGGCGGGAAGTAGCCGTCCGCGATACGGGTGCGCAGAATGTCCGCGACCCGCTCCGCCGTACTCGTACGTCCCAGCAGGGCGCGGTCGTCCGCGAGTGCGCTCAGCTCGGTCCCAGTCGTCATCACGTCGTGCGGCTCCCGGTCTCGCTCCACATCTGATCCACCACGCCCGGTGAGCAAGTCAATCGCAGAACCTGGAAACAAGACAACACACCCCTTGAAGGATCGTTCAACGATCCTCTAGCTTTGGCCCACGCAGCCGGAAGAGTCCCCCTTCGGCGCGTCCGCCCTTCTCAGAGCACCACATATCTCACCCGCGAGGTGCAAATGAGCAGCAAGTCCCCATCACCGGCCGATTCGTCCCCTCCGTCGGAGTCCCCCATGACCGACGGCACGACCGGCGAGAGTGTCTCCGCAGGAGCCGCAGGAGCCGCGTCCGGCCAACTCCGTGACGACAGCGGCGCGTTCGTGTGGTTCCGTGCGCTCGGGCCGCGCGGACGCCGCGCGTTCGGCGGCGCATTCGGTGGCTATGCCCTGGATTCATACGATTTCTTCACCTTGCCGCTGAGCATGGTGGCGATCGCCGCCTACTTCGGGCTCGACAACGGCCAGACCGGTCTGCTGACCACCGTCACCCTGGTCGTCTCCGCGATCGGCGGCGCCGCCGCGGGCGTCCTGGCCGACCGCATCGGCCGGGTCAAGGCGCTGATGATCACGGTCATCACCTATGCGGTGTTCACCGTTCTGTGTGGATTTGCCCCGAACTACGAGATGCTGCTCGTCTTCCGCGGACTCCAGGGTCTCGGCTTCGGCGGTGAGTGGGCGGTCGGCGCGATCCTGGTGGCCGAGTACGCCTCCGCCAAGCACCGCGGCCGCACCCTGGGCGTCATCCAGAGTTCCTGGGCGGTCGGCTGGGCGCTCGCCGTCATCGTCTACACCCTGGTCTTCCAGACCTTCGACGAGGGCACGGCCTGGCGCGTCATGTTCTTCACCGGCGCCCTGCCCGCGCTGCTGGTCGTCTACGTCCGGCGCAACGTCAAGGACGCCCCGGCGGCCACCGAGCAGCGCAAGAGCGCCAACAAGGGCTCGCTCGACTCGTTCGCCACCATCTTCAAACCGGAACTGCTGCGCACCACGCTCTTCGCCGTACTGCTCTCCACCGGCGTCCAGGGCGGCTACTACACCCTCGCCACCTGGGTGCCGACCTATCTGAAGGCCGAGCGCGAACTCACGGTCGTCGGCACCGGCGGCTATCTGGCGTTCCTCATCTCCGGCGCCTTCATCGGCTACCTCACCGGCGGCTACCTCACCGACAAGCTCGGCCGGAAGCGGAACATCACCCTCTTCGCGTTCCTCTCCGCCGCCTGCATCGTCCTCTACACCAACATCCCCGAGGGCGCGAACACCCTCGTCCTCATCCTGGGATTCCCGCTCGGCTTCTGCATGTCGGCCATCTTCAGCGGCTTCGGCTCCTTCCTCAGCGAGCTGTACCCGACGGCCGTACGCGGCAGCGGACAGGGCTTCACGTACAACACCGGCCGCGCGGTGGGCGCCTTCTTCCCCACGCTGGTCGGATTCCTCTCCGAGAGCTGGGGCGTCGGCGGCGCCCTGATCTTCGGCGCCATCGCCTACGGCATCGCCGTCGTGGCCCTGTTCGGCCTGCCCGAGACGCGCGGTCGCGAGCTGCTGTGAGTGAGAGCGGTTCGAGCGCCGGGGCGGCCCTCAGCCCCGGCGCGGCGCGGGCGCACTTCAGGACGGGTGCGAGCGGTACGACGGCCGGCTGGGCCCCCGGGCACACCCAGGCCAACCTGATCGCCGTCCCCGCCGACTGGGCCTACGACGTGCTGCTCTTCTGCCAGCGCAACCCGAAGCCCTGCCCGGTCCTCGACGTCACCGACGCCGGGTCCTGGGCCACCCCGCTCGCGCCGGGCGCGGACCTGCGTACGGACGTCCCCCGCTACCGGGTGTGGAAGCACGGCGAACTGGTCGACGAGCCGACCGACGCGACCGTCCACTGGCGCCCCGATCTGGTGACGTTCCTCATCGGCTGCAGCTTCACCTTCGAGTCGGCGCTGTCCGGCGCGGGGGTGCCGATGCGCTACGTCGAGCAGGGACGGAACGTCGCCATGTATGTGACGAACCGTCAATGCCGCCCGGCCGGGCGGCTGCACGGCCCTCTGGTGGTGTCGATGCGGCCGGTACCCGAGGCACTGGTGGACACGGCGGTCCGCGAGACCGCCCTCATGCCGGCGGTGCACGGCAGCCCGGTGCACCACGGCGACCCCGCCGCCCTCGGCATCGCGGCCCTGGACCTCCCGGACTTCGGCGATCCGGTGGAGGCCGAGCCGGGGGACGTCCCGGTGTTCTGGGCGTGCGGCGTGACCCCGCAGGCGGCGGTGATGGCCTCGCGCCCTCCGTTCGCCCTCACGCACGCGCCGGGGCAGATGTTCATCACGGACGCCCGGGACGAGGACTACCGGGTGGCCTGAGGACGCCCCCGCCTCACGTCGTACGAAGTCTGTCCCGCCTCACTGCCCCGCCTCACGCCGTACGAGCCACCTCGCCTCGCACCGTACGAGCCCACGCGGTACGCGCCCCCTCCCTCAACGCGCCTCGTCCGCCGCCCCGTTGACGGCGGCGGACGGGCCGGGCGGTTCCGTCCGCAGGTCCGGCCAGTCCTCCACGAGATCGGCGGGAGGCGCGAGCGGCCGGACGTCCCGCACCCAGGCACGGCGGACCAGAGGAAGAACGGCCTGGATCCGGAACTCCTCCTCGCGCTCGTCGTCGGGTCCGGTCGAGAAGTCCGTCGGGGGCAGAGGTTCCCCGGACAGGACGGCGGCGAGGACGTCGTTCCACCAGCCGTACGAGCTGGTCACCACCAGCGCGTCGGGCACCTCGAGGTCGAGCACGACGACGCCCCGCTCCCACTCCACCTGGCTGAGCAGGGACCGGGCCGTCTGCAGCACCCGTCCGTCGCGCGAGTCGGGCCCGGCCCAGGCCCATACGGGCGGGCAGCCACCGTCGTCGATACCGCGCCGGCGCATCTCCGCCACCATCAGGTCGTATCCCGGCCGAAGGGACGGGGCGACGCGGCTCCAGTCCCCCGTCAGCAGTCCCGACTCATGAAGGACCGGGACCGCCCCGTGGTGCTGCACCGTCCACAACCGCATGGGGTCACGATCGCACCCGGCGTCCCGGCCGGCACCCGGTTTTCCCGCTGCCGGACGGGACGCCGCGCCTCACTCCTCGCCGGGCACGCAGAGGACGGGGATCGGGGAGAGGTGCAGCAGCTTGTGCGGAGTCGAGCCGAGCAGCGCGCCGCGCATCGGGCTCTCGCCCCACGTCCCGACGACGATGACGCGCGCGTCATGGCGCGCGGCCGCGTCCATCAGGGCCTGCGGCGGCTTCTGGTCGATGACCTCGACGGTCGTCGAGACCCCGGCCGCGTCCGCCGACATGACGGCGTGGTCCAGCCCGATGCGGCCCGCCTGGCGGATCGCCTCGTGGTGCGTCCGGTACTCCTCGCCCGTACCGCCCGGTGCCGCGGCGCCGAAGACGAGGACCAGCGGGTCGCCGAACGCGGCCGCCACCTCGATCGCGACGCGCAGGGCACGGGCCGAGCCCGGCGACTCGTCGTAGCCGAGGACAACCGACATCTCAGGACTCCTTGCCGTTGACGAGCGCGGGGTCGACCACGCTGCGGCGCTCCGACCAGAACGCGGGGGACCTCAGCCGCCACACCACCATGATCAGCACGCCGACGAGGGCGATGCCGATCCCGATGACGAGCGGGGGGCCGAGCCCGAACCACGAGACGCCGCTGTAGGAGTTCTCGGGGTCGGCCATGTCCTGCACCGACTCCACGAGCAGCCACGCCAGCAGCCCGGCGCCGATCACCGGCCCCAGGCCGATGAAGAGGAAGTGGTGGACGCTCCTGGTCAGCTGGTGCCGGTAGAAGACGGCGCAGGCGAGGCCGGTGAGGGCGTAGTAGAACGCGATGAGCAGGGACAGCGCGGTGAGCGAGTCGAAGAGCGCGTTGCTGCTGATCTGGTAGACGACGATGTACCAGGCGATGGCGATGCCGGCGACCCACCAGGTGGACACGTCGGGCGTCCGGAAGCGCGGATGGATGTGGCCGAAGTGCGCGGGCAGGGCGCGGCGGCGGGCCATGGACAGGGCCGTTCGCGACGCCGGGATGATCGTCGTCTGGGTGGAGGCGATCGCCGACGTCGCGACCGCGAGCAGCACCACCCAGTCCCAGTCGCCCATCACCTCACCGGCGAGCAGGGCGAAGATGAACTCCTCCTCACCGGCGTTCTCGGCGAGGTAGTCCGGGCCCGCGTAGGCGACGACCGCGAACGCGACCGACACGTACGTCACCAGCAGGATGACCGTGGACCAGACGGCGGCCTTGCCGGGAGCGGTGGCGGGGTCCTCGGTCTCCTCGGTGAGGTTCACCGCGGACTCCCAGCCCCAGTAGATGAACACGCCCAGCAGCAGACCCGAGGTGAGCGCGGCGCCGCCTTCGGCGAAGGGACTCAGCCAGTCGATGTCCGGGGTGATGGAGTCGAAGTCGCTCGTGCCCGCGTAGACGCGGTAGAGCGCCACCACGACGAAGGCGAGCAGAAAGGCGACCTGGGCGAGGATGAGGGCGTTCTGCACGCGGGCCGACAGTTCGGTGCCGATGACGCACAGACCGGTCATCACGACGACGAGCAGCACGGTGAGCAGTTGGCGCACCAGGTCGTTCTCGACCCAGCTGTCGAGCCCGAAGGCCAGGAGCGTGAAGCTCACGGCGACGTCCGCGAGGGATCCGACCACCAGGACGCCGGTCATCGCGATGGCCCAGCCGCCGAGCCAGCCCGCCCACGGGCCCATGGCCCGGGTCACCCACGAGAAGGTCGTTCCGCAGTCCTGGTCGGCCTTGTTGAGGTAGTAGAACGCCGAAGCGATGAGCAGCATCGGCACGAACGACGCGAGCATCACGCCGGGTGCGTAGATGCCGACGAGCGCCACGACCGGCCCGATGACGGCCGCCACCGAGTACGCCGGGGAGGTGGCGTTGAGTCCGATGACGAGCGCGTCGACGAAGCCGATCGCGTTGGCTTTCAGTTCGCCGGGTGGCTTGGCGCCCGTCGCGGTGTCGTCGGTCATGTTCCCCTCGCTCCGGATGTGGTGAATCCATAGAACAGCGCAATACGTCCGTTATTTACCATTGGAGCATTCTCGGGGACGCGTGTCCGGCAAGGAAACGGCGTTCCGCTTTCATCGGAACACCTGCGCGGAAGGAATACGCGGAGGCGGAAACGGGCGGCGGCACCGGCCAACGCGCTGACGGCTCGGGCGCGTCGGCACTCCCCCGCGCCCCACGGCCGCGGCGGGTCCGGACCGTGGCGGCGGCCGCCGCCACGGCTCCCCACCTCGCGATGCGCCCGCGGCGATCCAATATCGCAATCCCACCGATCCTGGAAAGACTTTCGAGTTGTTGATCGACAGCCGGGCGACATGCATGGACGCCTGCCAGGGTTGTCACTACATTCGGCCTGGCCTCCGCTTGCCTCGGCCACCGGACAGTCGGGCGGATGTGTCAACACGCAGGGTTTTGGAGGGAATTCACTGGTGTCGCACCACGGGCAGAACCACCACGTCGCAGGCGCGGACGGAACCCCGGAAGCCACCGGGGCGCCCGGCCTGACGGGCTTCCGCGATCACGCGGTCCTGAGCGACATGGAGTTGGTGCGGCTGGTCCGCCGGGATTCCGGCGCCGCGGGCGAAGCGGCCGACGAACTGTGGTCCCGCCACCAGGACGCCCTGCGCGCGTACGCGTCCCTCTGCGTCTCCGCGCCCCGCAAGGCCGACGTCCTGGCGGAGGAGTCGTGCCGCCGCGCCGCGACCTCCATCGGTGACGCCCATGTGCCCCAGGAAGCGTGGCGCCCGCACCTGCTGACGCGCGTGCTGCGCACGGCGGTCGACTGGTCGGGCTCCGACCGCGTGAGCGATCTCAGCCCCGACCTCCGTGACTGGCTGGGGAGCGGCGCCGCCGAGGTGCCCGGCACGGCGCTCGGCGGCGCCGACGCCCGGCAGGGTCCCGTGTTGTCACTGGCCTTCCGCCAACTCCCCGTACGCACCCAGACCGTGCTCTGGCACGACCTCGTCGAGCGCGAGGACGCGGGCCGGATCGGACGGCTGCTGGGCGTCCCGGCGAGCACGGTCCGCACCTGGTGCCTCAACGCCCGCGAACGCTTCCGCAGCCGCTACATCCAGGTGTACGAGGAGCGGGTCGACGGACCGTGCCGGGGCTTCAACCGCCTCGTCGTCGCGGCCACCCGCCTCAGGGACGCGCAGGTGGCGTACGGCCTCGACAGCCACATCGCGGAATGCCCCCGCTGCAACCGGGCCTTCGACGACCTGCTGCGGATGCAGGACCACTGCGACACCCTGCTGGCCGAGGGCCTGCTGCCCTGGGGCGGCGCCCGCTATCTCGCCGGGCGGGTGTCGGCCGCCGGCCTGCGGACGCCCGTACCGGCGCCTCCCGCTCCTGAACCGGCGCCCGTGGGGCCACCGGCGTCGGACCGGATGGCCGTCGTGCTGCGGCACGTCCGCGACACGGCGCGCCGGGCGGCGGTGTCCTGGGCGCGAGCGGTGCGTGACGCGGCCCGAGCCGCCGTACGGCGGCTCGCTCCCCTGCGGGAGTCCGCGGTGCGGAGGTCGGCCCTGATACGGGCGTCCGCCGCAGCCCGTACGGCGCCGCTCGTCCGCAAGCCGCTGCCCGCGGGGGCGGCCTGGCCGGCCCGTAGGACGTCGCCGGCGCGGAGGGCCGCGCCCGCGCGGTCCGCCATGTCCTCGGGACGGCACTCGCGGGCCGTACCGGAGCCGACGCCCTGGGCGAAGCCGCGTCATCTGGCCGTCGCGGCGGCCCTGGCGGCGGTGACCATCGCCGTACCGGCCACGATCATCGCCCTGACCGACACCTCCGAGCGGTCCGGCGGCCAGACCGTTCCGCGCCTGCCCCGGCCGACCTACGATCCGGCCCTCCCCGCACCCACGCTGGCCACGCCCACGCAGACCGAGGCGAAGAAGCCCAAGCCGAAGCCGACTCCCACGAAGAAGCCGTCGCCGACGCACTCCTCCCCCGGCCGTACGCCCGCGGCCCCCGCGGTGCCCGGCGCCTCCGTCCACTGGGACTTCGACGAGATCGGCGGCGGGACGACCGCCGACGACTCCGGCAACGGCAACTCCGGCATCCTGGTGGGCGCCCCGCGCAGGAGCAGCGCCCGCGGCGGTTCCCTGACCTTCAACGGGCGCGACCAGTACGTCGAGGGCCGCACGAAGGCGGTGTCCACCGACCGGAGCTTCACCGTGGCCGCATGGGTCAAGCTGGACTCCAAGGGCGAGTTCTTCACGGCGGTCGGGCAGGACGGCGAGGACGTCAGCCGCTTCTTCCTGCAGTACGACGCCAGCATCGACCGGTGGCGGCTGGCCCTGGAGGACATCGACTCCTCCGACGCCGACGAGGACGAGGCCGTCTCCGAGACCAGCCCCTCCGTCGGCAGCTGGGTGCATCTCACGGGGATCTACGACGCCCCCGACAACGAACTGCGCCTCTACGTCAACGGCAGGCTGGAGGACACCTCCCGGCACACCAAGAACTGGTCGGCCAACGGGGCCTTCACGGTGGGGCGCGGCAAGTGGGAGGGGCGTCCCTCGGACACCTTCCACGGCTCGATCGACGACGTACGGGCCTTCCCGCGCGCGATCGCGGCGGCGGAGGCGGCGAAGCTGGCGTCCTGACGGGACCGGGGCCGGTGTGCGGGCGGTACGGCCCGGCGTTCCGCCTGCCCGGAGCCCGGGAACCCCGCGGGGCCCTGTACGACCCCGGGGTGCCGCACTAGGGAGTTTCACCAGTACCGGTGGACCGGAGTGCCGAGATCATGGACGCATTCCGTCCACCGGTCCCTCCCGAAAGAGTGCGAAGATGCCCGTCCCCAGGGACACATGCGCGTTCGACGGCACGGGCTCCCCCTGTGCCTCCGTCCGTCTCCGCTTCCCGGCGTCGGACGCGCTGCTGTTCTGCGCCGCCCCCGAGGACGACGGTTCCCTGGCCCCGCACCTGGTCCTCGCCGTCGCCGCCGACGGCACCGTCCACACCTGGCGCCCCGGGCTCCCGGAGGACGCGATGGCTGAAGTCCTGGGCGGCGTACGGGAGTTCCTGGCCGAGCTCGGCACCGGCGCGCCGCTGCCGGAGGGCGCGCTCCGGTGCGGGAACCCGGAACACGACGTGACGGTGATCCTGCGGCGGCTGCCGGACGGTCTCGTCCTGGGCACCGCCGTCGCCTCCGGCGGGCGGACGGAGCGGCCGGGCACCACCGGCGGCGTCCTGGAGGGCCTGCCCGCGCCGAGCCGCCGGCTCGTCCAGGCCCTGGCCGTGCTCGGCGGGCCGGTCGCCGTTCCGCGGCTGGGCACCCTGGTGGACGAGCCGGACGCCCTGGCCGGGGCCCTGCAGAGCGCGCTCGACGCCGGTTTCCTGCGCTGGCACGCGCGGAGCGGGGAGGCCGAGGTCCCGGAGGACTTGAGGGGCCGCCTGCTGGGCGGGATGACGCCGCCGGAGCGCCAGGCCGCGCACGCCTGGGCCGAGCGCTGGTCGGACGGGCCGGACGCGCTGCTCCACCGGGCCGCCGCGGCACAGGCCCCGTCCCCGTCGCTCGCGGACGCGCTGGAGAAGGAGGCCGAGGCGCTGAGTGCGGAGGGGTACTCGGCGCAGGCCGCCACACTGCTGCGCTACGCGGCCGACCTCTCCTCCGACCCCGCCACCGGGACGCAGCGGCTGCTCCACTCCATCGAGCACGACCTGCGGCTGCACCGCTGCTCCACGGCCGGGGCCGCGCTGCGGGCGCTGCGCGGACACCGGCCTTCGGTGCACGAACGGGTCCTGGCCGGGCGGTTGAGCGTACTGGAGGGCGATCTGCGCACGGGGCTCGCGCTGCTGACGGAGGCGCACGAACGTCTGGCCGCCGAGGCGCAGAGCGCCCCGGGGCCGGCGTCGGTCCCGTCGGGCCCCTCCGGCACGGACGGGCGGCATGGCTCCCCGTACGACGGCGCGACACAGCAGACCTCTGCCCGCAGCGGCAGCTCACCGGCCGCCGCGCAGAACGGCGCGATACGACCGGCCGCCCCGCGCAACGGCGTGACACGGCAGATCGCTCCGCACCACCTCGGCGTACGGCAGTCCCCGCACGCCGACGTACGGCAGGCATCGCTGCTCTGGCTCGCGGAGGCGCGATGGCTGGCCGGGCGCCCCACCTCCGTGATCCGTCCCCTGCTGGAGGCGTCCCGGCGGACGGCCACCCACGACCCGTACTGGCACGGCATGCGCGCATGGCTCGACATGCTGCTCGCCGCGGCGGACCAGGGACCCGCCGAGGCACTGAGCGCCATCCGCTCGGCGTCGCTCCCGGCCCATCCCCGCTCCGCGTCCGCCTCCCGCAAGACCCTGCTGATCGAGGCGTGGCTGCATCTGGAGGCCGGGGACCTCGACCGGTGCGAGAGCGCCGTCCACCGCGCGCTGGACGTGTCGGCCATCAGCGAGGCGTCGTCGGCGGACGGCCTCCCTCTGGTCCTGCTCGGCCATCTGCACTGGATGCGCGGGAACTGGGCACAGGCCGATCTCCACGCCTCCATGGCCGTCAACTCGGCGACCCCGCTGTGGCGTCCGCTGGGGGAATCGCTCGGCCTGCTGATCGCCTCCTCGCGCGGGGAGGCGGCGGAGGACGACGAGCGGTGCCGGTCCGTCGGCGCCGAGGAACAGCCGGTGCTGTGCGCGTGGTCGGGACTGTTCGCGCGGCTCGTCGGTGCCGTGGAGGCCGACGACGCCGCGCGGGTGGCGGCCGTCCTCGGTGCGGACCGCCCCCGTTCCGGCACGAGCGGACTCCCCACGGCCCTGATGCCGTGGCGGGAGCTGGAGTTGCTGCGGGCCGCGGTGCTGGTCGGCGACACGACCCTGCTGGAGCGTTCGCTGCGGTCGATGCGGCGGCTGCGGCGGCGGTCGGCCTCCGCCTGGATCAGGATGTTCGGCGCATGGGGCGAGGCCCTGGCCGCCGCTCACGCCGGGCGGCGGGAGAACGCGCTGGAGCACTACGCCGAGGCCGAGCGCCAGGCGGCCGCGGCGGGGGCCCGTACGCCCTGGTACCGGGCGCGGCTCCAGGCCGACCACGCGGACGTGCTCGCGAACGTGGGCAAGCGCCGCGCGGCCCTGGACCGCTATCGGGCGGCGCAGGAGACCGCGGCCGAGCTCGGCGCGCGGCCCCTGCACCACCGTTGCGCCGCGGGCCTGACCCGGCTGCGCCTTCCTCGGTCCGCGAACGGCTACGGGCTCACCGACCGGGAGGCCGATGTCGTCGCCCTGGTCGCCTCGGGGCTGACGAACAAGGAGACCGCGGCCCGGCTCTTCGTCACACCGGCGTCCATCGCCTTCCACCTCAGCAACATCTACGCGAAGACGGGTGTGTCCAACCGGTACGAGCTGCGGGCCTGGTGGCAGTCGCTGGGCGAGGCGGCGGACTGATCATGGCCCGGGAGGACCGGCCCTCCGCACCGCCCGGCCGCCGTGGCGCGCTCCGTCGGGCACGCGGACGGGGCCGGTGCCTGCTCCCCTGCTGTGCCGGGCGACCTCGGGCGGTGTGCGGTTCACCGGGCGGGGCCCGCGCCCCTCACGGAGCGAGCCCGCGCGGACCCGCTCCGTGGCGGACCGGGGGCGGAACTGGGAGAACCTTCGAGTTACTTCGGTGTAACCGCAACGGGAACCGGCCCCTCGCGGGCGGGAGCGACGGCCGCGCACGGGCCGCAACTAGCCACTCTCACCAGTGCGTTCGGAGGATGGGGCGGCAAACATGAGGCGAGCCGGAAGCAACGGATGTTGCCGATGAGACTTCCCGCAACGCGGAGCGGGAGGGGCCGGGCCCCGGCGCCTGCCCCCGGGATCCCCCGTCCTCGGGAAGGCGCCGGCGCCCCGCCGGACGGGCGCCGACCCCCGCGGCGGTGAACAGCCGCGGCCACAGGGGCCTTTGACGCGCCCGACCGGTCCCGGAACCACCACAGGCCGAACGGAGCACAGGATGACCGTCCACCCGGAGAACGGTCCGTGTGGTGGCGGACACCCATGGGGCACCGGGGTGTGCCCGTCGTTCCCGGGGATGGACGCGCTGCTGTTCCGGGCTGGCCCGGGTGAGGGAGGGCGTCCTGAACTGCAGTTCGCGATCGGGGTGACCACGTCGGCCGATGTGCTGAGCTGGCAACCGGGGACGGACGAGGGGGAACTCGCCGATGTCCTGGAGGCGTTGCGGGATCTTCTGCGGTGCGCGGACCCGTTCCGTCCGCCGGGCTCCGACGGCTCGCTCCCCTGCGGGCGGCTGAGCGACGAAGTCACCCTCGTCCTGCAGAGACTGCCCGGCGACGCCCTGCTGGGCGCCGCGCTCCGGGGTACCGCGCCCGCGGCACGGGCGGCGGCACGGACGACCGGCGGCCGGCCTCCGGAGCTGCAGGGCGGCCCGCCGCTCGCCGAGGCCGCGGAGCGGTTGCGCGGGCTGCCGCGCGACAGCCGCCGGCTCGTCCAGGCCCTGGCCGTCCTCGGCGGCCGGGTGTCGTACGCCCGGGTGGGCACCGTTCTTCCGCACTCGGACGACCTGGCGACGGCGCTTCAGCCCGCCCTGGACGCCGGGTTGGTGTCCTGGGACGCGCGCACCGGCACGGCCGGGGTGGAGGACCGCCTCCGGCCCGTGGTCAGGGCCGGCATGTCACCGGCGGAACGGCATGCGGCGCACGCCTGGGCCCAGCACTGGTCCGCCGGGGCGGACCGGCTGCTGCACCGGGCCGCCGCCGCCCGCTCCCCGCTGCCCGCGCTCGCCGACGAACTGGAGAAGGAGGCGTACGTCCTGGGCCAGGGCGGTCATGCGGCGCAGGCGGCGCGGCTGCTGCGGCACGCGGCCGACCTGTCGCTGGACGCGGGGCGGATCACCCAACGGCAGCTCGCCTCCGTGGAGTTCCGGCTGCGCGCCCATCACACGATGGCCGCCAGGAACGAACTCGGGTCCGTACGGCGCCACCCGCCCTCCCCGCGTCACCTCCTGCTGTCCGGGCGGCTGCACGCCCTCGAAGGCGATCTGCGCAAGGCGCTGGCGGAGCTGACGGAGGCTCATGAGCATCTGACAGCAGGGGACCGGCAGACCGGCCCGGAAGGCCCCGACCACGAGGTACCCGGCCCTGAGGAGTCGGGTGCGAACGTGTCGGGTGCGGAGGTGCCCGGTCCGGAAGGCACCGCCGGGCGGGGCAGGTCCGCGGCGGAGAGGGGGTCCGCCGAGGAGAAGGCGGCCGCCATCCTGTGGCTCGCCCAGGCCCGCTGGCTTGCCGGTTACCCGTCGGCCCGGATCCGGCCGCTGCTGAAGGACTACGCTTCGGCGCCCTCGGAGGACCCCTACTGGACCAGTCTGTACGAATGGCTGGAGACGGTCGTGACAGCTCGGGAGGAGGGTGCCACGGCCGCGCTGCGGACCATCGCTTCCCCCACCACGGAACCGGGGATCCCCACGGGCCGCAGGCCCGCCCCGGTCCGCCGTCGCATGCTGCTGACCGAGGCGTGGCTGCGGCTGGAGGCGGGTGAGCTGGAGCGGTGCGAGCGAGCCGTACACGCGGTCCTGGACCTGGAGTTCGTCACACCCGACACGGCACCGACCGGGATCCCCGACATCCTGCTGGGCCATCTGTCCTGGCTCCGCGGGGACTGGACGCTCGCCCGGCTCTACGCGCGCATGGCGACCCGGTCGGCCACCGGGCTGTGGCAGCCGCTGGCCGGGCCGCTGGACGACCTGATCGCGGCCGCGCGCGGCCGGACGGTGCCCGACGACGAGAGGGGATCCGGCGCGTCGCCGCCACCCACGCTCAGCGGGTGGGCGGCACGGTTCGCGCGGCTCGTCGCCGCGGTGGAATCGGGAGACGCCCAGCGGGCCCGGCGTCTGCTCGCCGTACCGCCGTGTCCGGGCGAACTCCCCGTGCCGTTCGCGCCGTTGCCGACCTGGCGCGAACTGGAAGTGCTCAAGGCGGCGTCCCTCGCGGAGGACGAGGCGCTGCTCGACCGCGCCCTGGCGTCGCTCACCATCCTGCGCGAGCGGGGCGGAACCGCCTGGGACCGCATGTTCGCGTCCTGGGGCGAGGGGCTGGCGGCGGTGTACGCGGGCGAACGGGAGGCGGCGCTCGACCGGTTCGGCGAGGCCGAGAGCCAGGCGGCGCGGATCCCGGGGCCGCTGCTCTGGTACCGCGCCCGTCTGCAGGCCGACCACGCCGGTCTGCTCGCGAGCACGGGCAAGCGCAGGGAGGCGCTGGACCGGTACCGCGCCGCCCATGAGACCGCGTCGCTGCTCGAGGCCCGGCCCCTGCTGGACCGGTGCGCCGAGGGACTGGCCGGGCTGCGCCTGCCGCGGTCCGCGCGCGGCTACCGGCTGACGCAACGGGAGAGCGACGTGGCGCGCCTGGTCGCCTCGGGCCTGACGAACAAGGAGACGGCCGCCCGGCTCTACATCACCCCGGCCGCGATCGCCTTCCACCTCAGCAACATCTACGCGAAGGCCGGTGTGCACAATCGCTACGAACTGCGGGCCTGGTGGCAGTCGTTGGAGGACACGGACTGACGGCGCCCCTTCCGGTACGGAACGGGTTCGTCCCCGGGGTCCTGCTCCGTGCATGCGGCATTCCCGGGGGCGTACGGACCGGGAATGCCGCATGCACCGACCCGGGCTGCCCGGAGTTCCCGGAAATTCCGGCGGGCCCGACGCGCTCGGCCCGGAGAACCGGAAACCCAGTGCACCGGAAGTCCCCGGAGCGATCGGAGGCTCGATCCGAGCTGTCAGGAGACCCCGGGCAGGGCGAATTCGGCCCACACCGTCTTTCCCAGCGGCGGATACGACCGGACTCCCCAGTCCGCGCTGAGCGCGTGCACCAGGAGAAGTCCGCGGCCCCCCTCGTCGGACGCACCGGAGAACTGCATCTCGGGCTCGTGCCGGAAATCGGCGTCGGTGACCTCGGCACGTAATCTCGTGCCCAGGCTCAGCGCCACCAGGACGTGGTTGCCCTCTCCGGACGCGTGCAGGACGGCATTCGCGGTGAGTTCGGACATCACCAGCGTCACGTTGTCGCGCAATCCGCCGTCGAGACCCCAGCGTTGCATGATGCGGGCCACCCGGTCCCGTGCCAGGAACGGCGCCGTGGGTTTCGAGGCGAGCCGGAATCCGGTGTCGTAGACGGCCGTGAGTCCCGGCTCGCCGGCGTACTCGCAGCGGCGGTGGTCGTCGAGGAGACTCACGGACTTGCCCTCCGGGAATGTCGGCCGGTCGTGCGGAGCGGGTCCGACCGGCAGGCGGTCCGCGCCGGTTCGGCGCCGTGGCCCCGGCGCACCCCCGGGGCGCGCGTACCGGTGTCGCAACCCCATGGCTGGAATACTGCCGTCCGCACGTTCGCGCGAGACTGCAAAGACCTTCTAGCTCACCCTGCTCCGCCGGGTGATTCCGAGACCCGCTGGATCAGATCGCGTACGCCGCGGCGGTCACGGACGGCGAGCTTGGCGAAAGTTCGCGCCAAGTGATACTCGACGGTCTTGACGCTGATGACGAGATGCTCCGCGATCTCCCGGTTCGTGCGCCCGAGCGCGACCTGGCGCGCCACATCGCGCTCGCGCGGGCTCAGCGTGGCCAGCACGGCCAGGTCGGCGGATCCGGACCCGTGGGCCGAGGCGAGGTCGTCGCGGCTGAGCCGTTCGAACGCGACCGCGCCCATGGCGCCGAAGGTCGCGGCGGAGGTGAGCAATTCCCGTTCGGCCGCCGCGTGTTGGCCCAGGTCGCGCAGGAACCGGCCGTGGCCCTGCTCCATCAGTCCCCGGAACAGCGGGATGTCCCCGCCCTCCTCAGCGATCTCGGCCGCGAGCGCGTACGCCCGGGCGGCGGCCTTGACCGCCCCCTCGCCCTCGTGGACCCGCGCGGTGAGCCACAGCCGTACGAGTTCGGGACCGCGGGCGGCGCAGCCGGGGGTGGGTTCGGGGAGGAACTCCCGCAGCACGGCGCGGGCCCGCCCGACCCGGCCCGCTGACACGGCCGCGTCGATGTAGAAGGGCGTCCACCACAGGGCGTAGAGGCGGTAGCAGTCGTTGAGGCGTGCGGCGTCGGCGATCGTGCCCAGGGCCGCGAGGACCGCCTGGGCGTCGTCGCGCGAGCGGGCGGCCAGCGCCTGGGCGAGCGCCGAGTAGAACTCCGGGCCGCGGTAGTCGAGCAGCACCGAGCGGGCGCGGGCCGCCTCCATGTGCGTCTGCGCCTGGGCGGTGTCCCCGCGGCCGGCGGCCAGCGCGGCGGCCAGGGAGTGGAGGACGGCGTGGTCGATGGCGTGGCCGTGCGCGTCGATGGCGCTGAGCGCGGTCCTGGTCTCGCACTCCGCCTTGTCCCACGACCCGTCCATCATGTGGCAGACGATGAGGTGCACGTATCCGGCGAGGCCGAGGACCTGGAAGGTGCCGGGGCGTGAACGGCGTACGACGGTGGCCAGTTCGGAGGCGGCGAGGGACACCTTGCCGGACAGGCAGTGCAGCATGCCGCGGATGGTCAGCCCGAACACATCAGCCTCTTCGACCAGGTTCGGGTCGTCGGGAAGGTAGTCGAGCGTCCGCAGACCGGCCTCCGCGCCGGCCACGAGCCCCTGCCCGTAGGCGCCCAGCGACCGGGCGGCGGCCCGGGTGTCGCGCACGAGCGCGCCCAAGTGGCCCCCGTCGGCGCCTTCCAGGGCCGCGACGGCATCGCCCGCGATGCGGACGGTCTCCCGCCCGAGTCCCAGGACGGCCGTCACCCAGCCCAGCTCGACGCCCGTACGAGCGGTCGCCAGCGGTCCCGTGCCGTCCTCGGCCGCGGTGGCCAGGGCCTGCGTCAGATGCCGGCGGGCCTGCACCAGGCGGCCCTGCGCGAACGCCAGCAGCCCCAGCACCTCCTGGCGCCTGGCGGTGGGCTTCGCCGCGGCGACGAGGTCGCGGTAGCGGCGGACGAGATTGCCCTCCCCCGCCCAGAACTTGAGGCGGACGACGCCGATGAGGTGGCGCTCGCGGTCCTCACGGTCCTCGGCGACGTCGGCCGCCCAGGACAGGTACTCGGCGGCCGTGCCGAGCCGGCCCAGCGCGCTCTCCTCGCGGGCGGCGGCGGCCAGTTCGGCCGCGAGCCGGGCATCGGGGCCGGTGGCCGCGGCGACGCGGTGCGCCCAGGCGGCACCCGCGTCGACCAGGCCGACCGCGCGCGCGTGCACCTGCCGCCTGCGTTCCGGCGTGAGGGCCTCGTACACCGCGTCGCGCAGCATCCGGTGCCCCGGGGCGACCGCCGTGGACGGCTCGTCGGGCCACCACCGCACCAGTCCGGCGCGCAGCAGGGGTTCGAGGGCGCCGGCGGCGTCGGGTACGCCCACGAGCCTGCTGAGCCGGGGCAGGGAGACCTGGGCGTCGAGGACGGCCAGCCCTTCGAGCAGCAGGCGTGAGGGTTCGGGGAGCAGGGCGAGCCGGGCCCGTACGGTGTCGGCGAACCCGGCCGGTGTCTCTTCGGCCGGTCCGTCGATCGCCGCCTCCGGCGGCCACAGCAGCAGGGTCGCGTGCAGGGCGTTGCCACCGGTGATCCGGTGGAGGCGCTGCCCGGCCTCCTCGGGCGGCTCGTCCGAACCGGCCACGGCGGCCAGCTCCCCCAGTTCGTCCGGGCCGAGACCGGTCAGGGGGACGCGCAGGTCGACGCCGAAGCCGAGACCGTGCGATCCCGCGGGGCGGGTCGCCGAGGTGGTGGCCACGACGATCGTCAGGACGGGCCGGTCGGTGAGGCCGCGCGTCATGGAGGCGGCCGCGTCCAGCGAGGCGGCGTCGGCGGCCTGAGCCTCCTCCAGGACCAGGACGACGGGCGAGGTGTCCGCCAACACGCCCAGCGCCGTGCTGAGTTCGGCGCTCACAGCGATGGGAGAGACGGGCGAGAAGACGCCGGTGCTCAGCAGGGGCAGGCGCCGGACGACACCGGGCGGCACCTGCCCGAGGAGCTGGCCGAGCATCGCGTACGGCCGGTCCTGCGCGGTGTCCGAGCCGTGGGCCACCAGGACCCGGAATCCCCGCAGCCCCTCGGTGAAGTGCTGGATCAGCCGCCGCTTCCCGACGCCAGGCGGTCCCTCGACGAGGATCACGCGCGGCTGCCCGGCGGCGGCCGCGCGGGCCTCGGCGGCCATGAGGCCGAGCGTGGCGCGGCGGCCCACGAAGGGGGGCGTGCCGGGCCCCGGGCCGCTCCCGGGCGGGACGTTCACGCAGCCTCCGGCGCGTGCTCCGCGCTCCATCGGATCCTCGGCCCGCCGGCCCGGACCACGGTGCCGTCCGAACGCGCTGTCACACGGGGCTCCCTTGGCTCGAGGCTGCCGAATGGCCGGTCGGGGGGAAGTAGCTTAGACGGGTTGCGGAGTCTCCGACCGCCGATGCCGGATCCGGCAGTCGGACGGCGGCCGCGCCGCGCGAACCGTTGAATCCGAAGCCCCGGACGTGCGGGTTCGTGGGCGGCGACGGTCGTGGGCCGCCCCGTCACGCCTCGCGCGCCCCGGGGAGCCAGGCGGTGAGGCGGAAGCCGCCGTCCGGCCGCGGAGCGGCCTCGACGCGTCCGCCCGCGAGCGCCGCACGCTCGCCGAGCCCGCCGATCCCGTGTCCGCTGCTGGGCAGGCGGGGCGGTGGGGGCCCGGTCGGCCGGTCGTTCTCCACGGTGATGTGCAGCCCGTCGGGGCGGTAGTCCAGGGTGACCCGGGTGTCGGCGCGCCCCGCGTGCTTGCGGACGTTGGTCAGCGCCTCCTGGACCGCGCGGTACGCGGTGAGCTCCAGGGCACCGGGCAGCGTACGCCGCTCGCCGGTGACCTCCAGCGTGACCTGCGCGCCCGTGCTCCGGCTGTCCTGCAGGAGGGCGTCGAGGCCGTCGAGGGACGGCTGGACGGGAGGTGGTTCCTCGTCGCAGTCACCGCGCAGGACGCTGAGGACCTGCCGCAGTTCGTCCAGCGCCTGCCGCCCGACCTGCCCGATGAGCTGTCCCGCCTCGCGCCCGCGCTCGCTCTGGGCGGGGTCGGCCTCCAGGGCGCCGGCGTGGACGACCATCAGGCTGACGCGGTTGGCGACGACGTCGTGCATCTCCCGGGCGATCCGGGCGCGTTCCTCGACGCGGGCCTGGGCCGCGAGCAGGTGCTGCTCGCGTTCGAGCCGGTCGGCACGCTCGCGGAGGCTGTCCAGCACCATGCGGCGGGCACCGCGGTAGAGGCCGAACAGCGCCGGCACGACGATGATCAGGCCGAGTTCGATCACGATCTCGGGTGACAGCCCGGGGCCGCCGCCGACCCGGGCATCGGCCAGCCACCCGCCCGCGACCACGGCAGGGCAGGCCGCGGCGCAGAGTCCGGCGAGGGCGGCGCGCGAACACCCGTACTTGGCGGCCGAGTAGAGGGCCACGGGCAGCGCGGCCTCGGGTACGAACGTCGGAAGCGGTACGCACACCAGCGCCGCGGCGCAGACCGCCACGGGATACCGCCGCCGCAGCACCACGGCGGCGCTCAGGCCCGCGACGGCGAGCAGCCCGCCCAGGACGACGGCGGGGTGGGGGTGGTCGTCGAACGCGAACGAGGCGCGGCGCAGGTCGCATCCCGCGACGACGACCGCGACGGCGACGTCGAGCAGGAGTCCCCCGGGGACCGCCCACCACCAGAGGCCGTCCTGGTCTCGGGGCTCCTTGGGCCGGAGGGCCGGGGGTGGGAAGGCGAGCAGGGCGGCCGCGGTCAGGACGAGCAGCCCGCACAGCTCCAGGGGTACGGCGAAGTGCGTCAGCGACCGGTCCAGCCGGGCGAACTCCGCGGCGAAGGCGATGGCCAGGGTCAGCGTCACCGCGTACACGACCGGCAGGCGCACCCGTGCCCGTCCCAGCGCGTACACCGCGACCGGGGCGGTCACGGCGAGCACACCGCCCAGGAGCAGTCCCGCGGCCGCGGCGAACATGACGAGCACCGGGCGGCGGTGGCGCATGGGGAGCGTGAGAGCGGCGGCGACGGCGAGGACGGCGACGCACCACGGGGCGGGCAGCAGGCCGCCTGCGGACTCGGTCGCGACCTCGTAGGACCAGACACCGTCCACGCAGACGGCAGCTGCGGTGAGGAGCACCTGCCGGACCCGGGACGAGCCCCGCCCCGGTGGCCGCGCGGCCCCTGCCCCGGCACCCTTCGTCGGCGCCGCGGGACCGGCCGTCACGGCCGTGGTCAGGAGTCGTGCGGTCACGCGCGGATCCTAAGCCGTGATGCCGCTCCCCGGGGAGGCCCGGGTACGGCTCGGTGGAACGGCGCACTCCGCGGTACGGGCGTCTCGGTCCGACCTGCCCGGGGCCAGGTGCGAACCGGAAGCGCCGGATCGGTATCGGCAGCACTCTTGTTGGCGACCTTACTCTGCGGTAAGGATGTCCTGCCGACCGACGCCGTGACCGAAACGGAGTCCCGCATGGCCGACCGATCCCGGCGCACCTTCCTCACGTTCCTGGTCGCAGCACCCACCCTGGCCATCGCCACCGGAGTCGGCGCGGACGCCCTGGCCCCGTCGAGCGCGGAGGGGGCGGTCCCGACGCCGCCGGCGCCGGCCGACATCCTCGACCTCGGCGACGTCCTGATCCTGGCGGGCAAGCCGACCTCCGGCATGCTCGTCCTGGAGATGGACGAGGAGGGCACGGCGCACTTCCGGCTGCCGCGCGCCGAGGTCGGCCAGGGCCTGACCACCGCCGTGGCGATGCTGGTCGCCGAGGAGCTCGACGTCCCCCTGCACTCCGTGAAGGTGCGCCTCGACGACGCCCGCCCCGAGCTGCTGTTCAACCAGCTCACCGGGAGTTCGAACTCGATCCGCTCGCTCTACGACCCGATCCGCAGGACCGCGGCCGCCGCCCGCTCCCGGATGGTCGCCACCGCCGCCCGCGACTGGGGCGTCGACCCGGACCGGCTGTCCGTCAGCAAGGGCACGGTCACGGCGCCGGACGGACGCGAGACCTCGTACGCCCGGCTCGCCGTCGCCGCGGCGGGGAGGACGACGGAGCGGCTGAGCCCGGCCCAGTCCGAACCGAAGGCGGAGTCGGAGCACACGCTCGTCGGGACGCCGACCTCGCGCATCGACGCGCGCGCCATCGTGACCGGCCGGCAGAAGTACACCCTCGATCTCGACGTTCCGGGTGCGAAGCCGGCGATGGTGCGGCGGCCGCCGACGCTGGGCGGCACGGTGGAGTCGGTCGCCAACGAGGCCGCCGTCCGCGCGATGCCCGGAGTCCTGGACGTCGTCGTGATCCCGACCGGGGTGGCGGTCGTGGCCGAGACGTTCGGCCAGGCGCTGGAGGCGAAGGACGCCCTCGACGTCCGGTGGAGGAAGGGGACCGTCGACGCCCTCTCCGACGACGACATCCGCGGGAAGCTCCGGGCCGCGGCCCTGCCCTTCGTCGTCCCGCCCCTGCTCACCAAGCACCTCGACGCCGATTTCGACTTCGCCTTCGCGAGCCACGCGCCGCTGGAGACCAACTCGGCGGTCGCGGACGTACGGGAGGGCGGTGCCACCATCTGGTCCGGGCTGAAGTCGCCGATCGTCGCGCTGCAGACCATCGCCCGGGAACTGGGGCTGCCGCAGGACAAGGTGACCGTCCATGTCGTGCAGGCGGGCGGGTCGTTCGGCCGCAGGCTGTTCTTCGACGGGGCACTGGAGGCGGCCCGCATCTCGCAGAAGAGCGGACGCCCGGTGCGCCTGATGTGGTCCCGGATCGACGACATGCGGCACGGCCGGATGCGGCCCGCCACCCACCACAAGATCCGGGCGACCTACGCCCTGAACAACGTGCTCACCTTTGAACACCGGGTGGCCGCCGTCGAGACCGACCTCCGGCACGGGCTCGGCGAGATCATCACGGCGAACGCCGCGCATCTGCCGGTCGCCGGGAACGCGAGCATCGCGCAGTCGCTGTTCCTGACCACGGTGAAGTCGCCGTACAACTTCGGTGTCACCACGCAGTTGCTGAACGAGGTGCCGCTGCGGATGCCCACCGCGTCCTGGCGGTCGGTGTACTCGGCGAACACCCGGGGCGCCGAGGAGATCGTCGTCGACGAGCTGGCGCGGCGGATGGGCCGGGACCCGGTCGCCTTCCGCCGGTCGTTCCTCAAGACCGCACGGCAGCGTGCGGTCCTGGACAAGGCGGCTTCCGCGGGCGACTGGGGGCGGGAGATGCCGGAAGGCCACGCCCAGGGCATCGCGTTCCACGACGAGTACAAGTCCTGCACGGCCTGTCTGGTCGAGATCGACGCCCGCGACCCGAAGAAGCCCCGGGTCACCAAGGCCGTCATCGCGGTCGACGTCGGCCGGCCGGTCAATCCGCGCGGCCTGGAGGCCCAGATGCTGGGCGGGCTGACGGACGCGATCTCGACGACCCTCCGGGCGGGGCTCCACATCGACAAGGGCCTTCCGCTGGAGGGCAGTTACTCGCAGTTCCACTACGCGCGGCAGAAGGACACCCCGCCCGACGTGGAGATCCATGTGATGCCCGCCGACGGGGAGCCGGGCGGTGCCGGGGAGCTGGGCGTACCGGCCGCGGTCGGCGCGATCGCCAACGCGTACGCCCGCGCGACCGGCACCAGGCCCCGCAGCTTCCCGGTCAACTTCGACGTCGACTTCACGCCCTTCCCCCGTTGAGGAGCCCGCGTTGCCTTCCCACACCTTCTCCGTCAACGGCGAGTCCGTCACGGTCGACGCACCCGGCGACATGCCGCTCCTGTGGGTGCTCCGCGATCTGCTGGGCATCACCGGGCCCAAGTACGGCTGCGGCATCGACGTCTGCAAGGCGTGCACCAGCCATCTCGACGGGAAGGCGGTGAACCCCTGCGTCGTCCCGGTCGCGGACGCCGAGGGCCGCGAGGTCACCACGATCGAGGGCCTGGCGGACGGCGACCGGCTGCACCCCGTCCAGCAGGCGTGGCTGGAGGAGGACGTGGCGCAGTGCGGCTACTGCCAGCCGGGGCAGATCATGGCCGCGGTGGCCCTGCTGCGGGAGAAGCGCGACCCCACGGACGCGGACATCGACGCCATCGCGAACGTCTGCCGCTGCGGCACGTACTTCCGCATCCGCGAGGCGATCAAGAGGGCCGCGGCGAACCTGTAGTCCGGCGCGGCCGTTCTCGATTCCCCTCTCACGCGGGCCGGTTCGGGCCGGCGTCAGTCGCGGCGCGCGATCACCCGGTAGGCGTTGGCCAGTCCGGCGCGCCCCGCCAGCGGTTTGACGAGGACGCGGTCCAGCACCGTCGCCAGCACCAGCAGCGGGAGGCCCGCGAGCAGGAGCAGACGGCGCAGCAGCAGCGCCGGGCGGCCTGGCGGCTCGGGATGCCAGGGGGCGTCCTCGGCCGGGGCGTACCGGTTGAGCGGCAGCCAGACGGCGCCCAGAAGGTCGACCGGGTCGTGGGGTTCCGCACGTTGCTCGGCGACGACCGTGAACCCGAGGGCGGTCAGTTCCCGTCGCAGATTGGCCAGCGGGACGAAGTTGAGGTGCTGCGGCTGGAGCCACGGCAGCCACCAGCGGCCGAGCCACCGCGCGAGGCGGGACTCCGCGTCGGGCACCTCGATCATCAGATACCCGCCGGGCCGTACGGTCTTCCACGCGGCGCGCAGTTCCTCGCGCGGGTTCGTGCTGTGCTCCAGGTAGTGGTACATGCTGACCACGTCGTAGCCGCCGGCCAGGTCCTCACCGGCCAATTCGGTGAAGCTGCCGCGGAATCCGCGGGTGACCCGGCCCTCGCGCTCCGCGACCTCGATGCCGTCGGTGAAGTCGAGGCCGTCGAAGGTGGTGCCGGGGAAGACGGTCCGGGCGGTCTCGCAGAAGTGGCCGTGGCCGGTGCCGACGTCGAGCCACATCGCCGGTGACCCGGTGAAGCGCTTCATCGGCTCGGCCCGGCCCACGTACGTCTTGGTGCGGCGCGCGAACGCCCCGCCGAGCTGCTTCTCCCCCAGCCCGTCGTAGAAGTCCCGGTAGTAGAACTCCAGTCCCTCGTCGCTGAGCCGGGGGTTCTGGAAGACGTGGTGGCACTCCTCGCACGCCTCCAGGACGAAGCGGCCCGGCTTGTGCTGGAAGAGGTCGATCGTGCGCAGGCGCACCCGCAGGCTGGACGAGCCGCACCAGGGGCACTCCGTACGGCGCGGCTCGAAGAAGCGGTCGGTGCCGGCCGCCAGATCGGCCTGGTAGCGCGGGCGGAGCCCGGCGACCTCCTCGGCCCGGGACGGCTCGGCGGGGCGCTGCGGTGCCGGTGTGCTGCTGCTCAAGGCTACGCCTCCGGGACGGTGGTGGCTTCTCCGGTGAGGGACGTCAACTGGGCGAGGTGGCCCGCCGCGGCGGCGGCTCCGCCCGCGGCGCGGAACGACGCGCCGATGCGCTCGGCCGCGGCCCGGTAGCCGGGCTCGTGGAGTACCGCGTCGAGCGCATCGCCGAGCTTCGGTGCGGTGACGCGGCCGAACCGGACGCGCACGCCCGCGCCGGCGTCGGCGACCTGGGCCGCGACGACCGGCTGGTCGTCGCGGATCGGCGCGACGACGAGGGGGACGCCGTTCCACAGCGCCTCGCAGACGGTGTTGTGGCCGGCGTGGCAGACGACGGCGTCGACCCGCCTCAGCAGCGGGAGTTGGGGCACGAACGGGAGGGTCAGTACGTCCTTGTCGTCCGGGACGGACGGTGAACCGCCGCTCGCGCCCGGCGGGCCGAGGGAGCCCGCGGGGTCCACGATCACCGTCTGGAGCCGGTCCGCCCTGCCGCGCGCCGCCTCCTGACACACCGCCAGGAAACGGTCGCCCGCGTCGACGTTGGCCGTGCCCAGCGTGACGAGCGCGGTGGGCCGCGCCGGGTCGATCCACTCCCAGGGGAAGTCGTGTCCGGCCGGCCGCCCGGCGACGGACGGGCCCACGAAGCGGATGCGGTCCCCCGCCACCACCGGCCGCCCCGAAAGCTCCTCGGTGGTGAACGCCAGCACCAGGTACGGCGAGAAGCGCGGGTCCGCCGTGGACGCAGGGTCGCCGATCCGCCCACGCAGCTCGGCGATGAGACCGTCGAGCCAGACGTCGACCTTGGGCATGCTGTCGAGCGCGCCGGTGAACTCGGCCGAGGTGGTGGCCGACGTGGCCCACCGCACGCCGAGGCGTTCGGCGATCAGCCCGCCGGCGACGGTCTGCTGGTCGGACACGATCACGTCGGGACGGAACGCCCCGACGGCGTCCTCCACGCCCGGCGCCATCTCCTCGGCCAGCGGGCCGAAGAACTGCTCCCAGAGGAACTTCAGCGCACGCGGTCCCCGTACGTCGGGCATGCGGACGGGCGTGCTCAGCCAGTGCCCACCGCTGGGGAAGATCTCGGCGTCCTCCCCCGCGAGCGGCCGGACGACCGCGGGGTCGCCGACCCACGCCACCGAGTGCCCCCGGGCGGCCAGTTCGGCCCCGACCCCGATGGTGGGGTTGATGTGCCCGACCAGCGGCGGCACGACGAACAGGAAGCGGCTCACCGGTCGGCCGCCTGCGCCAGTTCCCCGGGTGCGGCGTCCCCCGGTATCAGCGCCCCCTGAGCCGCGACGGGCCCGACGATCGCCGACAGGACATGGGGCAGGACGAGCGCCGGCGCATCGGCGAGCACCTCGTGGTTGTGGCCGGGGGCCAGGATGGTCCGCGTCTGCGGCAGCCGCGACTCCAGCCACTCCCGCTGCGTGGCGAGGGTGGACTCGGAGCCGTAGAGCGCGGACACCGGGCAGCGCACGGACCCGATCATCTCGTCGGTGAGCACACGGCTCTCGACGATGTCGGTGGCGAGGCTGGTGTTCTGGACCAGCCGGGCCCCCATCCTGGCCAGCCGGGCCTTCTGCGGGCCCAGGGTCTCGGTCACCCAGGCCAGCGTCTCGTCCTCGTGATCGCTGAGCGCGGGTACGGCCTGGTCCAGGAGCCAGGCGATCTCCGTCGACCAGGACGTCGTGGCCGGCTTCGACTCGATCAGGAAGACGCTCGCCGTCCGCTCGGGGTGGCGGAGCGCGTACTCGAAGGCCACGGTGCCGCCGAAGCAGTTGCCCACGAGGTGGAGCGGGCCGGTGATCTCCAGCCGGTCGATCAGGAGTTCCATGTCGTCGGCGAAGTTCTCCAGCCGGTAGCCGGTCGGCGGACGCTCGCTGCGGCCGTGGCCCCGGTGGTCGAACATCACCACGTCGACGCCCGCGGCGGCGAGAGGGGGAGCGATGGTGAAGTAGAAGTTCGCCAGACTGTCGTTGAGCAGTCCGTGCGTCAGGACCGCCGTGGCGACCGGTGGCCGGTCCTCCGGCGTCATCCGCTGCACGTGCAGCCGGACGCCCTCCCCGTCACCGGCCGTGTGGATCATCGCCATGCTCAGCATCCCTCCGCGGCGGCGAGGCGCTGGACGACGTACTCGACGAGGCGTCCGATGGTCAGGTCGATGAGCTCGTCGAGCTCCATACTGGCCACGAACACGGCGAAGTTGACCTGCCGCCCGTACCGTTCCTCGAGCTTGCCCGCCAGCGTGACGAGGTCGATGCTCTCCAGGTCCAGGTCCTCGGTGAAGCGGCTGTCCATGGTGATCTCGACGTCGTCGAGGCCCACATCGTCGAGGATGGCGCGGAGCATGCCGGCGATTTCGGCGAAGACGGTCCGCTCGTCGGCGACGGGGACCGCGGCCTGCTCACTGGTGGTCACGGTGGTTCTCCTTCTGTTCTTCCGTCGGGCCATGGGTCCAGGCCACGGCGTAGTCCCTGGCGGGCAGTCCCGGGGGGTTGGACGCCCTGGTGCTGTGCACCCGGTAGCTGCGCTGCCGGCCGGCGGGTGCGGGTGCCTCGACCGTGAGGCGTACGGGGGCCTGCGTGGCGCCCGCGATGGCCTTCGCCCCGGTCACGGCGAAGTCGCGGGGCCGTCCTCGCAGTCCGGTGCCCTCCGCCTTCGCGACGGCTTCCTTGGCCGCCCAGAAGGTGGTGGCCCACCGGGCCTGCGACTCCCCCGTCGTGGCGCTGAGTTCGGTGATGAGCCGCAGCTCTTCGGCGCCGAAGGCGACGGCGAGGGTGTGCTCGTCGCGGTCGACGACCTCCTCGATGTCGATGCCGACTCCGGTGCCGCCGTGCGCGGTGGCCGCCGGGTTCCGGCGTGTCACCAGGGCCACACCGCTCTCGGCCCGGTGGGCCAGGGAGAGTTCGAGGTCGGGGATGATCCGGCCGTTGACGCCGGTGACGTACGGCCGGCCGCTGTCGTCGTTGTGGATGCGGATCTCGGCGGGGAAGACGGGTCCTTCGCCGTGGTCCCACAGCCATTGCCGTACCGCGTCCTTGGCGGCGATCCGTCCCAGCAGCCACTGGCGGCGGCCGCGCGGCGCGTGGCTGTCGTAGCCGGTGCGCTCGGCACCGCCCAGGTGATTGCGCATGATCAGGTCGCGGGACGCGAGGTCCGACCAGGGTTCGTGGACGAGGACCCAGCCGCCCGGCTGCGGGCGGGAGAGCGTGTTGCGCTCGGGGAAGCGCTCCACGGGACGGGTCTCCACGTTGTTGTCGAACCGGCGGTCCTGCCAGCCTTTCAGCTCGGCCCACACCGTGCCGTCGGCGACGAGCTGGACATCGGCCTCCAGGACGGTGTCGGTCAGCGAGACGATCCGCACCAGGCACTCCAGCTCCGTGCCGGCCCGCGGATGCGGTCCGAAGAAGCGCATCGTGCGGACGCCGACCGGGAAGACCACGGTCCGCTCCGTACGCGTGGCCATGATCCAGTAGCCGAGGAGCTGGCCGACGTTGTCGAGGAGGGCGCCGGGCGCGGGCGGGGTGGTGATCCTGCCTCGTACGTGCGACTCGCCGATCGCGGTGATGTCCGTGACGCCCTGGAACGCCGGTCCGTGGAACATCCAGCGCTCGGCGTAGAGCTGGGCCGCCGCGTGGGCGGGGGCGCGCTCGACGGCCGCGTCGGTGACCCACGGCTCGGGTCCCGCCGGGTACCGGTCCGCGACCTGGACGGTGGCGCGGGCGCTGCGGCCGAAGCCGACGGCGAACCGGCCGGTGCCGTCCGCGGACGGCGTCGTGGTGACCACGACGTCCGTCGGCGGCACGGCGGCCACCCACTGCTCGAAGCGGGCGCCGGACACGGCGACGGCGCGCTGCCCGGGAGCGGCGTTCTCGGCCGCGTCCATGAGGTGCTGGACGATCGTGGTGGCGGGGACCACCGGCCAGCGGTCCTCCTCGTCGGGCCAGTCGGGGCGTTGCGGGTAGAAGCAGTGGTCCCGCAGGTACGGCATGGCCTCGGTGGAGACGTGCAGTACGGTCCGCCTCTCGCCCGCGGGCGCCGTCTCCGGGCCGGGGGACGCCGGCCCCTGGGCCGCCCGTGCGGGCGCGGAGGCGCGCGCGGACGGGAACGGCAGCACGTTCGGACGGGGCTGCGCCGGCGGCTGCGGGGGGCGGCCCGCGGCACGGGCCCCTGCGTGGAGGAGTTCGGCCGCGGTGTCGGCCGTCTCCCGCAGCAGCGCGCCCAGTTCGGCCGCGAGCGGGGACTGCGCGGCCACCGCGTCGAGCTTCGCCGTGACACGGTCCGGGGACTCCGCGGAGGCACCGCCGCTCGGTGCCAGCTCGCGGCGGAGTTCCGCGGCGGTCCCCGCGTCCAGGGAGACCAGGGCCCCTCCGAGGTCGAGCTTGACGGGCTTCACCTGCGGGCGCGCGACCGACGCCGCGGCCCGTACGGCGGGCCGCAGCAGGACCGGGTCCACCGGCAGGCCCTCGGCCCACAACGCCGTTGCGGTGCGCCGCAGTTGGGCCAGGCCGTCGCGGTGCGGGGCGTTGGCGGCGACCACGAGGTGGTCCCGGTCGTGGAGGGTGTCGCCGATCAGTGAGGCGAGCTGGCCGGTGCCGACCTGAACGAACGCGCGGAATCCGTCCGCGTACATCGCCTCGGTCAACTGCCGGAAGCGTACGGGCTCCAGCAGGTGACGGACGAACAGCTCGCGCACCCCCGCCTCGTCCGGCGGATACGGCGAGGCCGTCGTCCCGGACCAGACGGGGACGACCGGAGCGTGGATCTCGAATCCGGCCGCTCCCGCCTCCAGCGGCCCGAGGTAGGGGGCGAGCATCGGGGTGTGGAACCCGGACTGGAACGGGAGCACCTGGGCGATCACGCCCTCGTCGCGCATGGACCGCACGAACTCCTCGATGTCGGCCTCCGGTCCGCAGACCATCGACTGGCGCGGGGCGTTGTCGTGCGAGAGCACGATCCGGCCGTCCCCGCGCTCCGTGAGGGCGGCCAGGACGCGTTCCGCGGAGGTGCCGAGGACGGCGAAGGCGACACCCGGCACGCGCAGCGAGTCCGGGTCGAAGTCGTCGAGGAAGGCGTCGACCGCGGCCCCGGAGTGGATGCCGCCCGCGGCCATCGCCGTCCACTCGCCCACGCTGTGCCCGGCGACCGCGTCGGGGACGATCCCCATACGCCGCAGGGCGGCGTCGAGGAGGCGTCCGACGGCGAAGACCCCGGTGCCGTGACGGCCGATGTCACCGACCTCGGCCTCGGCATGGGAGGGCCGGAGCGCCGTGGCGTCGAGGCCGAAGTGCTCGGCCACGCCCTCGATCCTCGGATCGAACTCGCCCTCCAGGCCCGGGAAGACGAAGGCCAGCTTCCCGTGGCGGCCCCCGTCACGACGCGAGCCGTCACCGAGCAACGGCTCGGGCGCGAACCAGACGTCGTTGCGGCCGCGCCACGGGCGGCCCTTGGCGACGGCGCGCCGGGCGAGCGCGAGGCGCTTGGCCGTGGGGTCGACGATGCCGAGCCTGCTGCGGCCGGGCCCGGCGGGCCTGGTGGAGGCCGCGCCGAGGACGGCGGATTCCTCCGCCGCGAGCAACGCGCTAAGTTCCTCCGGCGATCCGGCCGAGAGGGTCAGGACCCGCTCGGGCTCGGTCACCGCCGCGCGCGGCGCGGGCGCGCCCGCCGGGCGACGGGATGCCGCGGTGGGCGCTTCCTCCAGCACGACATGGGCGTTGATGCCGCCGAACCCGAACGCGTTGACACCGGCCCGGCGTACGGGCGCTCCGGGGCCGGTCTCCCACGGCGCGGCGGTGTCCAGCGTACGGAAACGGGTCCGCGCCAGTTCCGGGTGCGGGTCGTCGCAGTGCAGGGTCGGCAGCAGCGTGCCGTGGTGGACGGCGAGGGCGGCCTTGACCAGGGACGCCACTCCGGCGGCGGGCATGGTGTGGCCGATCATCGACTTCACCGAGCCGATGACCGCGCGGCCGCGCCCGCCGTCGCCGTCCAGGACGTCACCGGCAACGCCGCCGGGGCCGAACACCTCGGCCAGCGTGGCGAGTTCGGCCGCGTCGCCGGCCGGGGTCGCGGTGCCGTGCGCCTCGAGGAGTCCGATCGCCCCGGCTTCGCGCGGGTCGAGCCCGGCCCGGCGCCACGCCTCCCGTACGGCCCGGGTCTGGCCGGCGGGGTCCGGGTTGGCCAGGCCCGCGGTACGGCCGTCGCTGGCGACTCCGGTGCCGCGGATCACGGCGTAGACGCGGTCGCCGTCGCGCTGCGCGTCGGCCAGCCGCTTGAGCACCACGACCCCGGTGCCCTCGCCGATCAGGATGCCGTCGGCGTCCCGGTGGAAGGGCCGGATGCGCTGGCTCGGGGAGAGCGCGCCGAGCTGGGAGAAGACGCTCCACAGCGTGATGTCGTGGCAGTGGTGCACGCCGCCGGTGAGCATCACGTCGCACCGGCCCGAGGACAGCTCCGCGACCGCGTGGTCGACGGCCACGAGCGAGGACGCGCACGCGGCGTCCACCGTGTAGGCAGGGCCGCGGAGATCGAGCCGGTTGGCCACCCGTGACGCGGCGAGGTTGGGCACCAGACCGATGGCGGCCTCGGGGTGGTGCGGGCCGAGCCGGTCGATGAACGCGGCGTGCACGCGCTCCAGTTGCTCGTCCCCCAGGTTCGGCATCAACTCGCCCAGGGTACGGACCAGTTGGCGCGCGGTCCGGACTCGCTGGTCGAGCCGTACGAGCCCGGGCGTGAGATAGCCGCCACGCCCGAGCACCACGCCCACCCGCTGCCGGTCGGGCAGCCGGTCCTCGCCGCCCGCGTCCTCGATGGCCGCGGCGGCCACCTTCAGCGCGAGCAGCTGGTCGGGCTCGGCGCCCGACACCGAGGCGGGCATGATCCCGAACCGGGTGACCTCCGCCTCGGCGAACTCGTCGACGAATCCGCCCCGCCGGCAGTAGACCCGGTCGGGCGCTCCCGCCGCTCCCGTGCTCTCCGGGTGGTAGTACTCGCTGTCCCACCGCCCGTCGGGGACGTCGGTGATCGCGTCCGTGCGGTTGTGCAGATTGCGCCAGTAGGTGTCGAGGTCCGGGGCCCCGGGCAGCAGGACCGCCATCCCCACGATGGCGACCGGGGCCATCGGGCCCGCTGGTCCGTCCGGCGCGGCGTCGTCGCGTGCCACGGTCACCAGCCCGACGCGGTGTAGACGACGGACCCGGACGGCTCGTCGCCCCAGGCGAGTTCACGGAGCAGCGCGAGGGTGCCTTCCTCGGGGTCGATGAGGTCGATGCCGCGCCGCGCGTACTCGCGCCCGAGCTCGGGGCTGACCATGCCGCCGTGGGTGGCGGAGGGGGCCCAGGGTCCCCAGTGCACGGTCAGGGCCCGGCGGCCCGTACGGCTCGCCCAGTGCGCGCCGAGGTCGTCCAGCGCGTCGTTGGCGGCGGCGTAGTCGGCCTGGCCGCGGTTGCCGAGGACGGCGGATATGGATCCGAAGAGGACGACGAAGGAGGGTCCCGCGGGCAGTTCGCCGAGCGCGTCCAGCAGGGCGCTCGCGCCGTCGACCTTCGTTGCGAAGACCCGCTGGAAGGACTCGGGGGTCTTCTCCTCGATGAGCCGGTCCTCGATGACCCCGGCCGCGTAGACGACGCCGTCGAGCCGTCCGTGGTGGGCGTGGATCTCCTTGACGGTCTGGAGTACGGCGTCGGTCTCCCGGAAGTCGACCGAGCGGTACCGCACCTCGCTGCCGAGCTTCCTCAACTCCGCGATCGTCTCGGCCACTTCGCGCTGCGCCAGGATCCGGGAGGTCTCGCGCTGGATCTCTGCCGGGGTGCTGCCGCCGCGGGCGGCGAGGGCCGCGCGCAGGGCGGCGGGGTCGCGGGCCTCGGCGATCGCCGGGTCCTCGGGGCCGGCGGGCTCCGGGGTACGGCCCAGCAGTTCGATCCGGCACCGGGAGGCGGCCGCGAGCGTGGACGCGAACCGCGCGGTGATGCCGCGCGCGCCGCCGACGAGGACGACCACGGACTCGCGGTCGAGCCCCATCGCGGCGGCCTCGGCCGCACCGTCGCCGGCGGGGCCGGCACCGGAGACGGCGAGGGAGCCGAGCGGGGTCTCCACCAGTTCAAGTCCCGAGCGTCCTTCGGCGGTTCGCAGAACGACCGGGGCGTCCCCGGCGGCGAGCAGTTCGCCGATGAGAGCGTCGGCGACCGCGGCGGGATCCGCATCGGAGCCGCCGTCCGCGGCGTCACCCGGGGCGACGTCCACCAGGCGCGCCACGGTCAGCGGGTACTCCCGGGCGACCGTACGGAACAGCCCGGCAAGTCCCGCGCCGCGCACGCCGTCAGCGTCGGCGCGGCGGGCGGCCAGCAGCCACTGCGGGGACCGCCGCAGCGCGGCACGGATCGCCGGAAAGGCCTCCGGGAGCACGGGAGTTCCGCTGCCGGTCAGCGGGTCGAGCAGGATGACGCCGTCGACGCGACCGTCGTCGAAGGTGAGGAGATGCCCGGCGTCGAAGGTGACCGCGTCCGCGCCGTGCTCGGCGAGGCGGGCGGTGACGGCCTCGGCGGTGCCGCCGCCCTGGCCCAGGAGCGCGAAGCGGGTGCCGGACAGCGCGTTGGCGGTGCCGGGTCCCGGCGCGGGGAGGGGTACGGGGGTCATGCGGAGCCGCTTCGGGGCCACGCCGCGTACGGCGGGGTCCGGCGGATCGTTCGCGTCCGGCCGGCCGGAGGGGCTCGGCGCCCGCTCCTCGGCGGCCCGCGCCGGCGCCTCCTCGGGGGTCGGCTGCGGGGACGGGGACTCCGGCGCGGCTGATGTGTCCGCGTCCCCCGCGTCCCCCACGTCCTCCGACGCGGCGAGGCGCGCGGTCAGCCAGGCGGTGACGGCCGCGGTGGTACGCGCCCTGGCGAGGTCCTCCAGCTCGTCGTCGCCCAGGGCCGCCGCGCCTCCGCCGCCCACGCCCAGCCGCTTGGCCAGTTCGCCCGCGATCTCGGCGCGCTTGATGGAGTCGATGCTGAGGTCGGCCTCCAGATCGAGATCGGGCTCGATCATGTCGAGGGGATAGCCGGTGCGTTCACTGATGATCTCGGAGACCACGCGCAGCACGTCGTCCGCGGTGACGGTCTCGGACGCGGGTGCCGCGGCGGGGACCGGCTCCGGCGCGGCGGGTACCTCGGGCAACGGCGCGAGGACGTCGGCCGCGCCCGGGATCGCCGGGGCCGTCGCGACGGACTCCCCGGCCAGGACGGGCCCGGCGGGCGACGCCGGTGAGACCGGTGAGGCGAACTGCACGCCCGGCGCGACCCCGAGGTGCGCCAGCAGCACGTCGCGCTGCGCGGCGATCATCTCCCTGCTGCTGCGCAGGAATTCGGCGATCAGGGCCTCTCTGTCGGAGGGGGTGGTGCCCCCTGCCTGGCCGTTGCCGGTCATCGTCATGTCCCCGATCGGTCGGGCCGGTGCCAGGGCACCGGGCAGGAGTTCGCCGGCCGCGGTGCGGACGAGCTGGCCGTCCACCGTCCAACCGGGTCGTTTCGGTGGTGCGGTGCGGCCGGCCTCCACGGCGTCGCGACCGCGGAACATCCAGCCGGTGCGGACCGGCAGTCCGGCGACGGCCAGTCGGGCCAGCGCGTCGAGGAAGGAGCACACCCCGCCGTCGCGCCGGCGCCCCTCGAAGGCGACCGTGCGGTGCGGCCGGTCGCCGAGGATCGAGCCGACCAGCTTCGTCAGCACGGTGCCCGGCCCGGCCTCGACGAAGACTCGCGCCCCCGCCGCGTACATGGCCTCGATCTGCTCCACGAAGCGGACGGGCGCCTCGATCTGGGCGGCGAGTTCGGCGCGTACGGCCTCCGGCTCCGCACCGTGGACGTCCGCGGTGCGGTTGGCCCAGACGGGGAACTCGGGGGCCCGTACGGGCCGTCCGGCCAGCGCGTCGGCGAACCGGTCCCCCGCACCCGCGAGCAGCGGGCTGTGGAAGGCGCAGGCGACGGGGATGCGCTTGGCTCCGTATCCGGCGTCGCGCAGGAGCCGTACGGCCTCGTCGACCGCGTCCGCGTGCCCGGAGAGCACGGTCTGGCGGGGGGCGTTGTGGTTGGCGACGACGGCCCGCTCCGCGAGCCCGTGCCGGCGCAGTATCTCCTCGACGGCGTCGGATCCGGTGGTCACGGCGGCCATGGCGCCGCGCTCGTCTCCGTTGGCCTCGAGGATCGCGTTCGCGCGCTCGGCGCTCAGCTCCAGCAGGGCGCGCGGGGTGAGGGAGCCGGCCGCGCAGAGCGCGACCAGTTCGCCGTAGCTGTGCCCGGCGGCCATGTCGGGCCGTACGCCGGCGGCGGTCAGCAGGGCGTACGCGGAGAGGCCCGCGATGCCGAGCGCCGGCTGCGCGACGCGGGTGTCGGTGATCCGGTCCCGCTGCTCGGCCCGGCCGGCTTCGTCGAAGGCGGTGGGCGGGTGGAGCACGTCGGCGTAGGAGCGGCCGAGTTCGAGGTAGCGGTGGAGCTCGGGGAAGGCGACGAAGAGGTCCGCGAACATGCCGGGCCGCTGGCTGCCCTGGCCCGGGAAGAGGAACGCCACCTGCCCCGGGTCCGGGGACGGCTCCTCCTCGTGCACATGGATGCCGGACGCGGCGTCGTGCTCGCCCGCGAGCACCCGGCGGAGCTGCCCGGCGAGGCCGTCCAGGTCCTCGGCGACGATCGCCACCCGTACGGGATCGTGACCGGCGTCGGCGCGGCGGGCGGAGGCGAGGGCGAGGTCGCGCAGGCGCCAGGGGCGTCCCGCGGTGTCGTTCGTCTCCGTGAGCCGCAGCGTCTCCTCGACGCGGCGCAGGGCCGCCGCGTGGTCGGTGCCGCGGAAGGTGAACAGTTCGGCGGGCCAGGCGTCGAGCGCGGTGGCGGGCGGCGGGCCGCTGTCGTGGGCCGCCAGCACCACATGGAAGTTGGTGCCGCCGAAGCCGAACGCGCTGACGCCGGCGACGCGTTGCTCGGCCGGTGCCGCCCAGGGTCGGGCCTCGCTGTGGAAGACGAACGGGCTGCTGGTGGCCTTCCATGCGTCGTTGGGCTGCTTCATGTGCAGGGTCGGCGGCTTCACGCCGGTGTGCAGGGCCAGGACGCTCTTGATCATGCCGGCCAGTCCTGCGGCGCACTTGGTGTGCCCGATCTGGGACTTGACGGATCCGAGGGCACAGCTGCCCTGTTCGGCCCCGGCGCGCGTGAACAGCTCGCTGAGCACGGTCAGTTCGGTGCGGTCGCCGACGACCGTACCGGTCCCGTGCGCCTCGACCAGGCCGACGCCGGAGGGCGAGATCCGGGCGTTGCGGTAGGCGCGTTCGAGCGCGGCCCGCTGGCCCTCGGGGCGGGGTGCGGTCAGGCCCAGGGAGCGGCCGTCGCTGGAGCTGCCCAGGCCCTTGATCACGCCGTAGACGCGGTCCCCGTCCCGTTCGGCGTCCTCCAGGCGCTTGAGGACGAGGCAGGCGACGCCCTCGCCGAGCGCGATGCCATCGGCCGAGCTGTCGAAGGCGCGGGACCGGCCGGTCGGGGAGAGGGCGTGCACCGAGGAGAACAGCACGTAGTCGTTGATGCCGTTGTGCAGGTCCGCGCCGCCGCACAGGACGATGTCGCTGGTCCCGGCGGTGAGTTCCTTGCACGCGACGTCGACGGCGGCGAGCGAGGAGGCGCAGGCCGCGTCGACCGTGTAGTTGGCGCCGCCGAGGTCGAGCCGGTTGGCGATCCGGCCGGAGATGACGTTGGCGAGCATGCCGGGGAAGGAGTCCTCGGTCAGCCGCGGCAGCTGGCCGGCCAGCTCCTCCGGGACGGTGCTCATGTAGGCGGGCAGGACCGCGCGCAGCGTCTGGGCGTTGGAGAGGTCGCTGCCGGCCTCGGCGCCGAAGACGACGGAGGTGCGGGACCGGTCGAAGGCGCGTCCGGCGCCGTCGCCGTACCCGGCGTCCTCCAGGGCGCGGCGGGCCGCTTCGAGGGCGAGGAGCTGGACGGGCTCGATGCTGCCGAGGGAGGCCGGCGGGATGCCGTACCGCAGGGCGTCGAACGGGATCGGGGGCAGGAATCCGCCCCACTTGGAGGCCGTGGCGCGCTCGGCCGCCTCGCCGTCGCCGGAGGCGTCCCGCTCGTAGTGGATCGCCGGGTCCCAGCGGTCGGCGGGCACCTCGGTCACGGCGTCGGCGCCGGAGAGGACATTGGCCCAGAACGAGGCGAGGTCGGGGGCCTGAGGGAACATGCAGGACATGCCGACGACGGCGATGTCCAGCGGCTCGGGCGCCTCGGGCCCGGCGTATCGTTCCGCCTCGCTCTCCCCCAGGCGGCGCAGGACATCGGCGCGGCGCCCGTCCAGGAAGTCCGCGGCGTCGGAGGAGACCGAGCGGTGGAGGTCGGCGATCGTGGTGGTGGCCGAGCGGAGCACGGCGACCTCCCCGGCCATGAACATGCCGTCGGTGAGCTGGCGTTCCTCCCCGACGGGCAGCAGCGCGCCGCCCTCGCCGCGCTCGATCCCCTTACTCGCGATCCGCAGGCGGCCGACGTTGAGGCGCTCCAGCTCCTCCCACATCTGCCGGTTGGGGACGCCCTGACCTTCCAGGGTCCGCTTGAGGCCGGCGAAGTTCTCCGCGAAGGGGCTGGCCACGGCGCGCGTGGCATGGCCCGGGGCGGTCTCCAGGAGGACGGTCCGCCGCGAGGCCACGACCTGCCGCTGGAAGAGCGGCTGCACCGCGCCGCGCCCGACCGCCTCCTCGGTGAAGAGGTACGCGGTGCCCATCAGGACACCGACGGAACCGCCCCGCCGGGTCAGCGGGGCGGCGAGCGCGGCGACGACCGCGGAGGAGCGTTCGTCGTGGACCCCACCGGCGAAGAGGACCTCGACGCGGCCGGTCTCCGTGTCCCCGGTCTCGTCCAGGAAGTCCTCGATCACGGCCAGTTGGGCCTCCCAGAGCGCGAAGCTGCTCCGCGGGCCGACGTGGCCGCCGCACTCGGACCCTTCGAGGACGAACCGGCGGGAGCCCGCCTCCAGGAACTGGCGCAGCAGACCCGGCGAGGGCACGTGCAGGAAGGTGGTAATGCCGTCCTTCTCCAGCGCCTCGGCCTGGGACGGTCGTCCGCCCGCGATGATCGCGTGGGTGGGCCGGAGTTCGCGTACGGCTTCGAGCTGGGCGCCGCGGATCTCCTCGGGCGCGAAGCCGAGGACGCCGACGCCCCACGGCCGTCCTTCCAGCGCCGTACGGGCCTCCTCCAGCATCTCGCGGGCCCGCTCACGGTCGGCCAGTGCCAGCGCGATGAAGGGCAGCCCGCCCTCGCCGGCGACAGCGGAGGCGAAGTCGGCGCGGTCGCTGACGCGGGTCATCGGGCCCTGCGCGACGGGCAGCGGGGTGCCGAGGGTCCGGCTCATCGCCGATCCGGGGCGCAGGGCCCCGGCGGCCTCCTCGTCGCGTACGGCGTCCCGTACGGCATCGGCCACGGCGCGTACGGCTCCGCGGACGTCCCGGTACCGTGCCGCGAAACGCGCGGCCAGGAACCCGTCCTGCCCGACCGGCAGCAGCCGGGTGCGCAGGTCGTGGACGCCGAGGCGGGCGGCGACGGCGGCCGGGTCGGTGCTCGCGTCCGCGGACGACTGGCCGCGGCGGTGCAGCACCCGGTGGCCTCCGACGACGACGGTCTCGGAGCCGTCCATGGAGCGGATCGCGGACGCCGCCTCCTCCGGCAGGCCGGATTCGGCGAGCAGGGCGAGCTGGGTGTCCAGGACGACACCGGCCGCCCCGCCGGCCACGGCACCGGCGGCCGTGTACGGCCCGATGCCGCCGCAGGCCCAGACCGGCACCGAAACGGAGGGCTCGGCGAGCAGTTGCTGGAGCAGCACGAAGGTGCTGAGTTCGCCGACGCGCCCGCCGCTCTCGCTGCCGCGGGCGATCAGGCCGTGCGCCCCGGCGTGGACGGCGGCCAGGGCCTGGCGGAGGTCGATCACCTCGGCCAGCACCCGGTGGTCCGCGGCGACTTGGTCGACCGACCAGGGCGAGTCGGGACCGAGGACGACCGTGTCCGGGCCGGTGCCCTCGGGAACGACCAGGTCGGCGGGGGTGAGGCGGCATCCGGCCGCCACGCGGACGCCGTAGCGTGCGCCTCCTGCCCAGCGATCGGTGTCGGCCAATGCCTCCCGCGCGCGGCGTCCCCCCGTACCGAGATCGAGAACTCCCAGACCTCCGGCTCTGCTGACCGCCGATGCGAGGCGTGGATCCGGTTCTCTGAAGGGGCTGATGCCTATGACGATGTCGTCTACGCGCGCAGCAGCGGACGTCATGTGTGCTCCGGGGGGGCTTTGGTGACGCATTGGGGGGTGTAGGTGGCGCAAGAGCGGAAATTCGTGCAGCACCGGGATCACAGAGTTCTGATCGCTGGATGGGCGTTCGAATTCAGGGCGCCTGCTGAAGCTAGCGAGAGCGATGCGAACAGTCAACCCACGAGTAGCCGTTCACACACGAGAAGGAGTAGGTAAGACTCACGCGCCACCAGGGCCGTCCCGTGTACTCGCACAGAATCCTGCGGAGACGCGGTACGACAGCCACCCGCGGGGAAACTCATGATTGCCCGAACGTTTCACCATGGACGCCTGTGATGACAACTGCGTGAATCCGCTATTCGCTGTCACTTCACTCCAGGTGTTCACAAGCCGAAACCCCGAAAGGATCACGGCAGGCCCGGTAATTCCTCCGCGCAAACCCGCCACCGAGCACCGAATGGCGTTCTGTTGCGATCATGTGTCACCGGCTGAAACAGAAATGCCAGGGCCGCGTCTTCGCGCGGCCGTGAACCGATTCACCGTGGCGGGTTCCTTCCGGGATGCGGCAGTGTGCCCGGAAGTACGGAGCACGTCCGGTCCTCGTTCACCGGCGGTGCGCGCTGCGCTGTCCCGCATGATGCGAGGTCGTGGCCGGTTTGCGTATCCGCCGCATGGCCGAGATCAGGGCCCGGCCGTGGAGATGCACGGCCGGAATCCGCGAGGGGATCCCGGCCGCAAACGGAGGCGTCCTCCGTCAGCCGGTGATGCTCTGCGCGAAGTGGAAGAAGTTCTTCGGGTCGTATCGGCGCTTCACCTCGGCCAGCCGCGGATAGTTGGCGCCGTAGTACGCGCGCCGCCAGTCCCGCAGGCCGGGATCGATGAAGTTCTGGTACGCCTGCCCGTTCCCGTACGCGTCCAGCGCGCGGCTCAGCTCCCGGAGCCAGCGGAGGTTCTCCGCGACGCGTGCGGCGTCGTCCTCCCGCGCCCATGTCGTCTCGGCCGCCAGCAGGAAGCGGGCGGTGCGGTGGACGAACGCGGTCTCGCGCGGCCCGACTTCGCCGATGGCGCCGCCCCACGCGAACAGGGCGATGCCGGCGCCGTCCGGGTTGGAGCTGCCGGGCCACGCGTCGATCGCGTCCATGAACGTGCCGACCCCCTGACCGGGGAGCGGCTGGTCCAGATAGGCCGAGGTCACGGCGTACCGGTCGCTCGGGACACTGTGGTAGAGGAAGTCCTTGGCCTGCCAGAACGTGCGGCCCTGGATCAGCACGCGCTCCGGCCGGGCGGCACTCAGGACCGGTGCGAGCAGATCCCGCAGGTCGTCCTCCGTCCCGAAGAACTGCCCGATGGCCGACACCTTCCGGTTGGCCGCGATCTCCGCACGGGTCCGGCCGGCGCTGCCGCCGCCGATGCGGCAGGAGAGCGCGTTCGGGGCCCGCAGCACCAGGGCCTGGACGGCCGCGAACGCCGCGGGCACGTCCTGCCAGGCCCAGTCGAGCTGGTAGACCGCCACCCGGTCCACCGGCGTCGTGCGGAAGGTGAACGCGGTGTTGACCCCGAAGTTCCCTCCGCCGCCGCCCCGGCAGGCCCAGAACAGATCGGCGTGCTGCTTCTCGTCGCACACCAGGGCGTTGCCCGCCGCCGTGACCACGGTGGTCCGCTCCAGGGCGTCGGCCGTCAGGCCCAGCTCGCGGGAGCTGAAGCCGAAACCGCCGCCCAGCGTCAGCCCGCTGATGCCGACGGTCGGGCAGCGTCCCGCGGAGACGGCCCGGCCGTGCGGCTGGAGAGCGGTGTAGATGCCGCTGTTCCGTGCGCCCGCGCCCACGGTGACCGTGCCGGTCTCGCGGTCGGGCCGCACCGCGTTCAACTGGCCCAGATCCACCAGCAGTCCACGGGTGGCGGAGTAACCGCCGTAGCTGTGCCCGCCCGAGCGGGCGACCAGGTGGGTGCCGGTCCGCTGCGCCCAGAGGATCGCGGTCCGCACGTCGCGGCCGGTGTGGCAGACGACGACTCCCGCGGGGCGCCGGGCGTCGTAGCGGAGGTTCTGCGGGTGGCCCCACTCGCCGTACCCGTCGTCCTCGGGGCGGATCAGCGTCCCGTCGAGCCTGCGGGCCAGGTCCTCCCACGCGACGTCCGGCAGCGTGGCGCCGCGCGGCGCGGCATGGACCAGCCCGCCGAACCCGGCGAAGGGTGGTGCGGCCACCGCCGCCGTGACGGCGGTGGCCGCACCACCCCGGAGAAGCCCTCGTCTGCTGACCGCCGTCATCGCACACCCACTTCATGAGCGCCGTGTTCCCTGGCGGTGTGCAGTCTGGCGGCGGCTCCGGGCGGGCCCGCGGTCCAGCGCACCGAACCGCGGGGCCGTCACCCCTTCGTGGAGACCTTGCCCCTGAGCGGTGCAACGTCCGGCCGATGATCCGATCGCCTCCTCCGCAACAGGACGAGATGGACGCCGAGCATCACCACGCCCGTGACCACGGCGCTGTGCCACAGCAGCGCGTCCAGCCGGTCCGCCGCCAGATACGCACCGGCCGCCACCGCCGCCACGGCGCAGACCGCCCGGTCCACGATGCTCTCGATCGACAGCAGCGTGGCCCTCGGCGCCTCGCGCGGAATCGCGTCGTTGATCAGCTTCCGCTGGATCGGGTACGCGAAGCCGGTGGCCCCGGCGAACACACACAGCAGCACCACGACGGAGACCGCACCGCCGAACGCGATGGCCGCCAGGGCCCCGGCCATCACCACGCTGAGCAACGAGACCAGGTTCACCGCGCCGAGGCGCCGGCCCATCCACTGGGGGCGGGCCGAGGCGATGGCCTCGGCGACCGTCATCGCGGCGAGGATCCCGCCGTGCGAGGTCTCGGGGACGCCCTCGGCCATGAGGATCGGCTGGAAGAGGTTCACCTGGCAGATCCGGGACAGGGTGAAGACCGCCACGCCCTGCACCATGACCAGCGCCAGCCACGGCGTGGTGCACGCCCAGCGCACCGCGGTCCGCGCCTCCTTCCAGATCTCGCCGCCCCCCTTCCCCGGCAGCCGGCCGGGCCGGGAGACCAGGCGCGGCAGCGCCAGGACGCAGCCCAGCGACGCGGCCGCGCTGGCGGCGCTCAGCAGATACGGCGCCGGGTGGGCCAGGGCCATCAACGGGCCGACCAGCGGCCAGCAGACGACCTTCGCCGCGAGACCCAGCGCCCGCGAGGTGCCCTCGGCCCGCAGGTAGTGCTCGCCCGCGCCGTGGACGTGCAGCGCGTCGTAGAGGTACGCGCTGGCCGCTCCCGAGGTGAGCGAGCGCCCCGCCGCGATGAGCAGGAAGTGGACGAGGAAGCCGCCGTAGTCCGGCGAGAACACCGGGGTGAGATTGGCCGCGGTCATCACCACGGCGCCGATCCGCAGGCAGTTGCGGGCCCCGATGCGGTCGGCCACGAGACCGGTGGGGATCTCGAAGAGGCAGAACGCCACGTAGTAGATGGACTGGATGCCGAAGATCTCGGCGTCCGACAGCCCCGCCTCGCGCTGGTAGGCGTAGAAGACCGGCATCCACCACAACAGGTTGAACAGCAGCTGGAACCCGTTGTTGAGCGCGATGATCCGCCGCGCCGGTGCCGGGACGTCGCTCCGTGCCGACGTCCCGCCGCGTCCCGGAAGCCGCCCGCTCACAGCGCGTACGGGCGGATCTGGACGAGGCGGAAGCCGCCCTCGTCCGTCATCAGCCACTCGATGTCCAGCGGCCCGCCGTCGGCCCCGCTGAAGTGGGACTGCAACAGCCGCCCGGTCAGGGCGAGATCGGCCAGCCGGTCACGGGCTTCCGCGGGAAGGTCCTCGGAGGCGGAGCCGAGTCCGACCGTACGGCCGCCGCCCTCCACCGTGTTGTAGAGGTACTGCAGCGGCAGGACCGCGCCCTCGACCACCTTCTCCGGGGAATCCGGCGCGCAGTTGAGGTAGACGTTGCGGAAGTCTTCGCGCTGGGTGGGGTTGCAGGTCACCAGCACGCCGCCGAGGGCGGCGGGCGTGTACCGCTGGATGATGACGCCCATGTAGGTGTCGTCCACGGAGATCCCGGCCTGGCGGCGCAGATGGACGCTGCGCGGGGTGAGCAGCGAGGCCCACACCTGGCGTACGGCGTCCAGGAGTTCGTCCGTACCGGAGACGGACGTGACCGAGTCGTACACGCCGGCCGCGGAGAAGCCGGGCAGGTCCTCGGCGTTGGAGGAGGACCGCACCACCAGGCGTCCGCCCGGGTTCAGATGGCTGGGGAAGGCCTGGACGATCTGGCGCGTGACCTCCTCGGGCATGGGGGTGTTGCGGATCAGGTTCTGCAGGTGCAGGCAGAGCGGGTCCACGATGTCGGTGGCCTCCAGCTCCAGGGCCATCTTCAGCTTGCCGATGGCCTGCTGGATGGGCGGCGAGGAGGTGAGGAAGCGGTGCTGGAGGGAGAACGGCAGCGCCACGCCCTCGGGTGCCGTGACGGTCCCGGCCACGAAGTCCGCCGCGGCCCTGCGGAGGGTGTCCGCGTCCTGGTCCGGGACGCCGAGGCGGGCGGCGAGATGACCGTAGAGATCCTGCCGGGGCGGGCGGGGACGGCCGTAGAAGGCGGTGAGGTCGGCGCTGCGGCTGTCGAGGACGTGGTGGAGCTCGCCGAGGTTCGCGGCCTTGGTGCCGTACCGGTCGTGATCGGTGCGGCGCAGCCGGTCCAGGGCCAGGGCCGGCGCGTCCTCCAGCAGGGGCGGTTCGAGGAGGACGCGCTGCTGGTGCCAGGAGGGGGCCTCCAGCGGGGGCGGGCTGCTGAGCCGGGTCAGCGATATGCCGTCCTCGCGCACCCGGTAGCGGACCCAGGCGCCGTCGAGGTCCTCGGGCTCCACGAGTCCGGCGAGGTCACGGACGATCGCGTTGGGTATGCCCCATCCCGAGGCCAGCACGTTGGTGTGCGAAAGCGGCGTGATCGGGGCGGCGTTGATGAAGCCGGCGACGCGCGGCACGTCGTCGGGGACGCAGTCCATGGCGACGATGTCGGACCAGCCGAGCGCCGCCGCTGCCTCCCGGTACTCCTCCGCGGAGCGGAAGTAGCGCAGCCGGCCCACGGCCTCGCCCGGGTTGAGCGGCGTCCGCGTGCGGTTGCCGAAGAGCTGGTGGCTGAGGATCCGCGGCACCCGGACGTCGCTGACGGCCGTCAGCTCCTGTTCCTGGCGGTGGTTGGCGGGCTTGAGGAGCAACGGCAGCCGCCCGTCGAGCCGTTCGCGGACGAAGGTGTAGAACTCCTCCAGCAGCGCACCGTGCATGGTGTCGGCCTCGGTCGTCTCCAGGACGAGGAAGGGCCGGTCGTCGTTCTCGGGGTCGGTGTGCAGCGAGAGGATGCCCAGCAGGAACCGGCGCTCGGGGGCGGTGTAGACGGAGGCGTTGAACGCGTCCAGCCGGGCGTCGAGTTCGCCCAGGTCCATGCCGAGGATCGTCACGGCGATGTAGTTGACGTGGAACGGGTGGACGGCGGTGTCCAGCAGGTGCCAGGTCGACTGCTCGCGGTCCACGACGACCTTGAGGTACGGGTGCCCGGCCAGGACGCCGGAGAGCCGCCGGAACATGGGCAGCGACAGGTTCTCGCCGATGACCGTGGAGTCGACCCCGGCGTCGGCGGGCCCTGTGTGTGCGCGCAGCGCCGTCATCGCCGGACCCCCTCGGTGCACTCGGCGGCCGGGAGGACCCGGGGCATGGCGTCGACCAGCGACTCGAAGTCCCGTACGACAGTGACCGGGTCGACCGCGTTCAGCAGGCAGAGGGCGGCCATGGTGTTGGCACCGGCGGCCGGGTCGTAGACGGGCACGGGCGTGCCGTCGGTCAGGGAGTGCTCGCTCACGACCGACAGCCGGCTGCCGTCGCTGACCAGGGAGGGCCAGTCCACCGCGGGGAAGTCCCACAACCTGCGGTCGGGCCATGGCTCGCCGTGGGAGTCGACGGCGAGCACCACGAGCGAACCGGCGGCGCCGCGGGAGTCCTCGCGGGTGAGGATGGAGTCCGGCCAGTCGACCGTACGGCCCAGCAGATGCTCGACGAGCATGCCGACGAGGTCGAGGCCGAAGACCTCCTCGATCTGCGGCACCGTCATGGCCCCGCCGAACCGGGCGGCGGTCTCGATGACCCACATCTCGCCGTCCTGGCCGAGCTTGATCTCGGTGTGCGTACCGCAGTTCTCCAGTCCGAGGGTGTCCACCGCGGCGCGGGACAGCTCGACGATCCGGTCCTCCACGGCACGCGGCAGCGCGACGGGGGTGATGCTCGCGCGCTCGGTGAACGGGGCGACGGTCGGGAGCCGTCCGCTCAGGCATATCGGATGGTAGACGCCGTCGGCCACGATGCCTTCGACGCTGACGTAGTCGCCCCAGCCCTGCTCGGTGAACCAGCCCTCGGGCGTGCCCACGACGATCTCCTCGACGAGGAAGTCCTCGCCCGCGTCGGGCACATGGAGTTCGGCGTACCCGAGTTGCTGGGACTCCGCCATGACCCGTCGCGCCCGCTGCCAGGCGGCGTCCATCTCCTCCGGCGCCGAAATGATCTGATGGGCCGTCGAACCGGCGCTCCAGGCCGCCTTGAGGAGCATCGGGAAGGGTATGGTGCGCGCCGCCTCCTCCAGGTCGTCGGCCGTGACGACATGGCGGAAGCGCGGCTGCGGCACCCCGCGCAGTTCCCAGGTCCTGCGCATCAGCCGCTTGTCGCGGGCGAGGACGGAGTTCTCGCCCGCCCCGGGGAGACCCAGCTCCCGGCAGGCGGCGGCGACCGCGACGACGGCGTACTCCGACAGCGTCGTCACGGCGTCGGCGGACACGGCCCGGGCGCGTTCCACGATGAGTTCGACGAGGTCCTGTTTCCCTTGCGGGGAGGGAAAGGTGACGGATGCGCACAGCCGCGCGCAGGCGTCCTTGGAGGAGGGCGGGGGTTCGCTCAGGGCGAGGAGGTGCACCTCTGCCTGTGCGGCGGCCTTGGACAGGGCGTACTCCAACGGCGGCCCGCCTTTGGCGTAGACGAACAGCACGATGCTCATGGGAATCCGACTCCTTGGTCCGGTGGACGACAGGTCGGCGGTCCGGAGGACGTCCGGACCACTGCGCATCGCCGGGAACGACGTCCGCGAAGGGCGTATCCGGGACACGCATCCGCGAAGCCCGTCCGCTCCGCCGACTACTCAAGAGAATCAGTCGGCAACAGCCTGTGGTTGCAGGGAACATGACGGACACTCAGGCAAATGCCTGAATGGGGGCGAGCTGGAGCGTTCGGTTCCGGTCCGCTGCCATGGTGACGCGGCAGGCGCCGGCGGCCGCCCCTGCGAGGTGATTCGGCCCGCCTTCGGCCCGCCTGACGTGGCGTGATGTGGCCAGGCCCCGGTGACCGGAGCGCTTGGACAGGAATAGTTTGGAAACCATGGAGATGACATGCCTCGGCACCGGCGACGACCCGCATCACAAGGAGGCGCTCCCGTGGACGAGATGAGCCTCGGCACGCTGCTGGCGGAGATGCCCGTGGCCTGGTGGGAAGCGGGCCCGGACATGCGGCTCATCGACAGCGGGGGCGGTGCGCTCGAGGACGCGGAGGCCGCCCAGCAGCTCCTGGACAGCCTGCGGAGCGAATGCGCAACGCTTCGCGGGAGCGAAGTCGGGCGCTGGCAGACCCAGTTCCGCGGTCGGGTCTTCGACGTGACGGCGAGCCCGCAGCGGCGCGCCGACGGCAGCCTCGCGGGACTGCGGGGCCTGGCCATCGACGTCACCGGGCACGCCACCGACCACCGGCGCTACGACGCGTTCGCCGCCTTCGCCCCCGCGGCGGCCTTCATCCGGGACCGGAACGGCCGCTATCTGTGGGTCAACCACGCGTACGCACACCTCTACGACACCACGCCGGACGCCATCGTCGGCCGCACCGTCTCCGACCTCGACTCGCCGGAGGACGCCGCGCTGTTCCTCGCGATGGACCGCGAAGTGCTGTCCGCGGGCAAGCCCGTCCGGCACAGCCTCACCTATCACCACCCCGACGGCAGTCCCGGCCAGGCCGTCGGCCACCGCTTCCCCGTCAAGGAGGAGTCCGGTGCCTGCGTGGCGGGCATCTATGCCGACATCACGGACTACACCCGCACGTTGAGCGAGCGCATCGCCGTCGAAGCGGACCTCCAGGCCCTCCGGGACCAGAGCGGGCTGCCCTGCGTCCTGCTGTCCGCGGGCGGCCGGATACGGCAGGCCAGCACGGCGGCCGCCGACCTCCTGCACGTCACCGTTCCCGACCTCATCGGGCGGCCCGCCCACACCTTCCTCGCCGCCGAGGGCGATCTCGGCTCGCTGCACAGCCGCTGGAACGACCTCATCGCGCGTCGCAGACGCCGTATCCGCACCAGCGCGGCGTTCATCGACGCGCGTGGATTCCAGTGGCGCGGCAAGCTGCTCCTCACGCCGGTCGGCCGCACCCCGTCACGCGCCCGCAGGGTCTGGGCCGTGCTCACCCACCAGAGCCTGCCGCACCAGCCGCTGCCCCCGCTCACCCCGGCGCAGATACGTATCCTCTCGCTGTTGGCGGCCGGGCAGAGCAACGCGGAGATCGCCGCGTCCCTCCATCTGTCCCGGCAGACCGTGGACTACCACCTCAGCCGTCTCCGGGACCTGCTGGGCGCACCGACACGGCCTGCGCTCATCAGCCGCGCCTACGTACTGGGCATCCTCGACCCGCAGGCGTGGCCGCCGCGTTCGGCCACCGCGCACCACCGCCTCAGCCCGGCCTGAGGGCGCCGCTCGTGCGGCCTGAGGGCGCCGCTCGTGCGGCGGGAGTTCGGCGCCGGGGCGGGTACGGGGGCGCCGGTGGAGGGGCGCCGGTGGGGGCGCTTCGCAGTGAGGTGGCGCGGCGCTCAGGGCATGCGAGCGGCCGGGGCGAAGATCCCCTCGGGGTCGTAGGTCGCGCGTGTGTGGTCCACCCGCTTCTCGTGCGGCCCGTAGACGGCGTCGACCAGTTCCTCGGCGTCCTCGCCGAGCCCGGCGAAGTTGATGTACGCGCCTCCGCTGGCGTACGGCCTCATCGCCTCCCATGCGGAGCGCGCCCAGCCGATGGCGGTGGCGTCGACGGCCGGGTCGCTCCAGCCGGCGTCGAAGCTGACGTTGAAGCGGGCCGACCGGTGGGCGAACGCCGTGTCGTCCTCCGGGACCCGGGCCACGGCGCCGCCGAGCGTCCTGAAGACGATCAGGGACTGCGGGGTCGGCCGCCGCGCGTCGCTCTCCAGCACGGCCCTGATGGCGTCGTCGGACAGCTCCTCAGCGAAGTGGGACTTCATGAAGTACCGCTCGCCGTCCGGGAACATGGGGTCCTGCGCGCTCTGCACCATGACGTACGGCATCGGCCCGCTCAGGTCGGCCAGCGGCGGGGCGAGCTGCCGCAGCGGCGCCAGGGCCGCGTCCGCCTCGGGACCCTGGGGTCCGGCGTGGACGCCGACGACGAAGACGACCTTCCGGCCGTGCAGTTCCGCAGGGAGGGCCGGGTCCGGCGGGACGCTCCAGAGAGCGAGTTCCGGGGAGACCGACTCCGGGGACGCCAGGGCGGCGTCGCGCCAGTTCTTCACGACGGTCTCGGCGTTCTCGTACGGGTAGATGACCTGCGCCGTGGCGACCTCGGGGCCCAGCGGGTGCAGATCGAACTCGAAGGACGTGACCACACCGAGGCCGCGGCCCCCGCCGCGGGCCGCCCAGAACAGGTCCGGCTCCCGGTCGTGACTCGCCGTACGCACCATGCCGTCGGCGGTGACGATCTCGAGGGACCGGAGGTTGTCGCAGCTCAGACCGTAGGCACGCATCAGCACGCCCATACCGCCGCCGAGGGTGAGCCCGGCGACGCCGGTGATCGACACCTCACCGCCTGGTGTGGCGAGCCCGAAGAGCTGTGCCTCGCGGTCGAGTTCGCCCCAGGTCACCCCGGCCTGCACGCGGGCGGTCCGGGCGAAGGGGTCGATGTGCACGCCCTTCATCCGCGACAGATCGATGACCAGCCCGTCGTCGCACACGCCGCTGCCCGCCACCTGGTGCCCGCCTCCGCGAACGGCGACGACGGGGCGCTGCTCGCGTGCGACGGTCACCGCCTCCACGACATCGGCGGTGCCCGCGCACCTTGCGATCACCGCGGGGTGCCGGTCGATCACGCCGTTCCACACACGACGGGCCCCGTCGTACGCGGGGTGCTCGCGATCGATGGTCTCGCCGCGCAGCGCCGAGCGGAGGCGTTCCGCCAGCGCCCGCTCGTCGATGACCGGCGGTGTTGCGGGGGATGTGTCCGGCATGGCGTCACCTCGTGCGCAGGTCGGGCGGCGGCGCGACTCGCCGCCACCGGCCCCCTTCTCTCCACGCTAGGCGGGCGGGGTGGGGCCCGCATGCGGGAGGCGCACCGCGGGGAACGGAGCCGGGGCGCGACCCGTGGCTCAGAACATCCCGTGGGGGTTGGTGGAGTCGGCGGGGATCGGCTGCAGCACGTCCCAGTGCTCGACGATCTTGCCGTGGTCGTCGAAGCGGAAGATGTCGATACCGGCGTACTCCTGGTCCGGCCAGATCTGGTGGCAGTGGAGGACGACGTACCGGCCCTCGGCGACGGCGCGCTTGAACTCCACGCGTTTTCCGGGGAATTCGGCGGCCATGCGCTCGAAGTAGTCGACGAAATCCCCTCGGCCGTCCTTACCGAGCGGATTGTGCTGAACATAGGTGTCGCCGACGTAGGTGTCATAGGCTTGCGCGGGCTTGCACGCATTGAACAACAGGTCGTAGAAGGCCTGCGCCGAGGCTTTGTTCCGTTCGAGATCGTTGTCGCTCATGACAACCACCGTACGCATTCCCTTTCTGCGACTGAAGTGTCCGGGAGACTCCTGCGCACCCTCCGGGCCGTGTCGGTTCGTGACCATGCACCCACGGACCGGAGCCGTCAGGACCGGCCCGTCCTCGGCGGGACGGGCCGACCGCGGGCGACGTCGCGGAAGGCGGCCGGGGTCCGCCCGGTGTGCTTGTGGAAGTACTTGCTGAAGTTGGTGGCGCTGGAGAAGCCGAGCTGCGCCGCGATCCGGGCCGCGGACAGCTCGCTGTGGGCGAGCATGCGCTTGGCCTCCAGGACCACCCTGCGGTCGATGAACTCCTTCGCCCCGACGCCGGCGGCGGCGAGCGTGGCCCGGGAGAGCGTGCGGGAGGAGTACCCGAGCGCCTGCGCGTAGTCCTCCAGGCGGCGGCTGCCGGCGAAGCCCCGCTCCACCGCGTCGCGGAACCGCGCGTACGCCGTGCCGGGTTCGGGCGCCGCACCTCCGGACGGCCCGGTGAGGTGCGCGAGGCGCAGGACGACCGCGGCCAGGAGGTGGCGCATCACCGCCACGTGGACGTCGACCGGCATCCGCAGGGCCGCGTGGAACTCGCGGTCCAGGAGGCCGGCCGCGGCGCGCAGCGCGTCCTCCTCGTCGCCGTGCGGTGTCCGTACGACCGGGGCGTACGGCTCGTCGAGGCGCGCGGCTGCCGCGGTGGCGGGGTCGGGGAAGTCCCGCTCGAAGAGGATGAGCGTGCCCTCGGCGCGCGAGGGGTCCCCCCACTGGTGGACCTGCCCGGGCCGCACCCAGAGCCACGATCCGGGTTCGAGTGTGTACCCGGTGAAGTCGACGGTGTGCCCGAGGGATCCGCCGGTGAGCGTGACCAGGACGTGGAAGTCGTGCCGGCTGGGCCCGGCGAGCTGTTCGGGCCGGGCGCGGTCACGGAGATCGGCGAGTGAGAGGACCTCGACCCCGGCGGGGGTGCCGACGGGAGGGGTGAACGCCAACTCGGGGATCATCGCTCCCCCTCCTGTCGGATTTTGACCATCACATGTCCCCAGCGTATCCGGTCCGGCGAGGGCGTCGCGGCTAGCCTGGACGCGGGAGCGAGGGACCGGAGAAAGGCCCGGGCAAGGAGCCGGAAAGCGCCGTCACGGCGGATACGGAAATGCCGTGCGCACGACCGGAATTCCGTACCGTACGGGAATCGCGGGCGGCTCCGCACACCGTCTCGCGCGTCTCTCCGCCCCTACCACCGACATGCCCGCCGGACGACTCGCTCAGGGACATCGACATCTCATGACAGCCAAACTCGACAGCGCACTGGGTCTGTACCTCGAAGGAATTCGCGACGGCCACATCGAGCGGGCCCTCGACCGGTACACCGGCGATCGCTACATCCAGCACAGCACGGGCGTCGCGGACGGCAAGGAAGGATTCCGCGCGTTCTTCGCGTCCTTCCTTGCCCGCAATCCGCAGCGGGAGATCGAGGTGGTGCGGGCCATCGAGGACGGCCCGTACGTCTTTCTGCACGTGACCCAGACACTCGGCGGATCCACGCGGTGGGTGACGGCCGACCTGTTCGACACCGATGAGAACGACCGCATCGTCGAGCACTGGGACACCATCGTGCAGGGCGGGCTCACCACGCCGTCAGGGCACACGCAGACCGACGGGGAGACGCGGGTCACGGATCTGGAGCGGACCGAGGAGAACAAGGCCAGGGTCGCGGAGTTCGTCGCGGTCGTCCTGCAGGGCGGAGAGACCGGGCGGATCGGTGAATTCGTCTCCGCGGACTCCTATGTGCAGCACAGCCCCCATGTCGCCGACGGCATCGAGGGGTTCACCGCGTTCACGGCCGGCCTCGCCGCGGAGGGGAAAGCGCTCACGTACGGAAAGGTGCACCGCCTCATCGGGCAGGGGAACTTCGTCGTGACACTCAGCGAAGCCGACTGGGGCGGAACCCCGATGGCCGTCTTCGACATCTTCCGGCTGGAGAACGGACTCGTCGTGGAGCACTGGGACAATGCGGAGCCCATCCCCACGGCAGCCGAGGCCAGCAACAGCGGCAAGTTCTGAACCTCGGCAGAACAGGGGCCCGTTCCGGTGCGGAGCGGGCCTTTCCGCGTTCGCGCGCGACGGCCGTCGCGGGTTTCCGTACGGCCGTCGCGGGTTCCCGTACGGCCGTCGCGCGCGCTCACCGCGGCCGTTACGCGCTCCCGCAAGGGCCGCCGCGCGTCCGCGTACGCCCGCCGGCAGCCCTCGTCCGGGCCGTGACGAGGGCGCGTACGCCGCGTCTCCCCGGGTCGGCGAGGAGCGCGCCCTGCCTACTCAGCGCGCCACCAGCCGTCATGCCGCTTTCCCCTGACCACTACTCAAAAGTCATCACAACCCATCCCATACACGGGCAGTGCCCATGACAATTGCGACCGCTGCACTCAGGCCTCGGCCCGGAGCCTCGGACAGAGGCGAACCCACCATTTGATCCAGAGAGGACCAGGATGGGCGAGCACATGAAGCGGCGGTCGTTCCTCGCGGGAGCGGGCGCGGCCGCGGGGGCACTGGCCGCCGGCACACTGGCCGCGGGACCGGCCACCGGCGAGACGCGCAGCCGCTACGCCCCCGCGGCGGCACTGCCCGCCCCCGGGGACTCCGGCATCGACCACATCGTCGTGGTGATGATGGAGAACCGTTCCTTCGACCACTACCTCGGCTGGCTGCCCGGAGCGGACGGCAAGCAGGCCGGACTCCGCTACACGGACACGGCCGGCGTGGAGCACGAGACCCACCACCTCACCGCCTTCAACGGCTGCGGCTTCGCCGACCCCGACCACTCGTACGAGGGCGGCCGGGTGGAGCTCAACAACGGTGCGTGCGACGGCTGGCTGCGCGCCGGCGGGAACGACGAACTCGCCATCGGCTACTACGAAGCGGCCGATCTGGGCTTCTACGGCAAGGCGGCCCGTGACTGGACCGTCTGCGACCGCTACTTCTCCGCCGTGATGGCCGAGACCTACCCCAACCGGATCTTCCAGCACGCCGCGCAGACGGACCGGATCCACAACAGCTTCGACCTGGTGAAAGTCCCGACCATCTGGGACCGGCTCGCCGCGAAGGGCCTCAGCCGCCGCTACTACTTCAGCGACGTCCCGTTCACCGCCCTCTGGGGGACCAAGTACCTCGGCATCACACGCCAGTACAGCTCGTTCAAGTCCGACGCGGCCGCGGGCAAGCTCCCGGCGGTGTCCTTCGTCGACCCGCGCTTCCTGGGCGCCGGCATCGGGATGAGCGGGGACGAGCACCCGCTCTCCGACATCCGTGTCGGCCAGAACTTCCTCAACGGCGTGTACGAGGCCGTGACGTCGAGCCCCAACTGGGAACGCACCGTCCTCGTCGTCAACTACGACGAGTGGGGCGGCTTCTTCGACCACGTCGTCCCCCCGGAGGGCCCCGACCCGCGCCCCGACCTGGGCACCGGGCTGCGCGGCTTCCGCGTGCCCTGCCTGGTCATCTCGCCGCGGGCGAGAAGCCGGGTGGCGCACGACGTGTACGACCACGCGTCGGTGCTGAAGATGATCGAGTGGCGCCACGGCCTGGAACCGCTCACCGTCCGCGACGCCGATGCCCGCAACCTGGCCGAGGTGCTGGACTTCTCCACCCCGCCGGTCACCACGCCCCCTCCGCGCTACGACGTTCCGTCCGTGCAGGCCACGCCATGCCTGGACGCAGCCCGCGACAACGACGCCCACGAGGACGAATGGGCGAAACTCCAGGAGCACGCCCGGGAGCAGGGCTTCGACGTCGACTGACCGCGCGTCGGGCGGTCCGTCACCGGACCGCCCGACGCGGCGACCCTAGGGAGAAGTCATGAGCCAACGGCAGTCGGCCCGGCCGGAACAACGGGCCCGAACGAAGGCCACCGAAGCCACCGAAGCCACCGAAGCCACCGAAGCCACCGTCGACGCGGAGGCCCGGGCCCGCGTACGGGCGGACGAGGCCGCGATCACCGGCTCTCGCCGGACCGCGATGACGCTGAGGGGCGCCGCCAGGGAGTTCTGGCGCCACCCGTCGCCGTGGATGATCGGTGCCACCCTCCTCCTCCTGTCCGGGGCGCGGATCTCCGTCGGTGACTGGCGCGTTGAGGACGTGTACGCGCCCGTGGTCCTGATCGCGCTCTTCCCGGTCCTGGAGTGGATGATCCATGTCGTCGTGCTCCACTGGCGGCCGCGCCGGCTGGCGGGCATCACGGTCGACACTCCGCTGGCCAGGAAGCACCGCGCCCACCACGCGGACCCGCGGAACATCCCGCTGCTCTTCATCCCCTGGAAATCGCTGATCTACGTGATCATCGGCTACAACGCGATCTCCCTGCTCGCCTTCCCGCGGACGGGCCAGGCGCTCAGCTTCATGCTGACGGTCGCCGCGATCGGGCTGCTCTACGAGTGGACGCACTATCTGGTCCACAGCGACTACCGGCCGCGCAGCCGGGTCTACAAAGCGGTCTGGCGCAACCACCGGCTGCACCACTACAAGAACGAGCACTACTGGTTCACCGTGACCACCGCGGCCACCGCCGACCGGCTCTTCGGCACCTACCCCGCCCCGGCCGGGGTGACGACATCGCCCACCGCCAAGAACCTGCACGGGATCTAGCTCACAGGCGACGCCGCATGCTGCTCGCCGGAGCGGGATGACCCCCCGTTCGGTCCTGCTCCGGCGAGCTCCGGACGTACGCAGGGCGGTTGGGCTCCGGACGGAGCGACGCCGCCCTCCCCGCGTGGTGCGGGAAGGGCGGCGTCAGGTCACGCCGTACGACTCAAGCCGTACGGGCCGTCGTACGGGTCAAGCCGTACGGGCCGTCGTAGCGTCAGGCCGTGGGGACGGACATCTCCAGCTCGCGCTCGAGCTCCTGCTCCCGCGCGGCGCGGGCGGCGAAGGGGCACTGCCACTCCGCGGGCTTGGGGCGCCCGGAGTAGCGACGAGCCTCGGACAGCTCCTCGTACTCGTACAGATTCGGGTTGATGTCGCCCTGCAGCTTGATGTCCTGCTTGCGTATCTTGTCCGCGAGCCGGTCCCACATCCCGGCGCCCTTGATCCGGTCGAACTGCTCGTGGGAGTTGAAGGCCAGCATCGGGAAGGGAGGACGGCGGCCCCACCGGCGGTGGGTCTCGTGCAGGCCGATCACGAAGAACGGATGGCCGGCGACGCTGAAGGCGAATTCCTGCGAATCCGGATCGGACGAGTAGCCCTCGGCCCAGTGGTGATCTTCGGCGTCCTCCTCGTGGAGCAGCTGAAGCTGCTGCCAGAGGAGCTCTTCGAACCGGAGCTCGTCCACACCGCGCGGACCCTCGAAGGTCGCGACGAAGCTGGTGAACGTCCGGGCGCTCCAGTCCGCCGAGGCGACGAACTCCGCCAGATCGGCTGCCATCAGCCGCGCGGACGACTCACTCCCCAGCAGGTCGTAGTGCCGATGTGTGATGCCACCACGTCGCCAGGCGGAGCGGCCCGCCAAGCAGGAGAACTTCTCCCCCAGAATGAACTCCTCGACCTCACCACGCGCCATCGCAGACATGGCCAGCCTTCCTTCCACCTACGTGCCTCCTCGAAGGGAGATCATCTCCTTCTCGCATCCATGACCACCCGCCCCACCAGCAGCGACCCGGGCGCCCGAGGGCAGCGTCGACACACGCGCCGTACGCAGGAAGGGGTCCCGTCCGCTGAAGACTGGGGAAGGTCCGTGGGTGATTGTGACGGCCCGAGGCCGATCAACGAAATTCCCAGGTGAGCCCCATGATGACAGCACGACCGCGCAGGGGGGAAGGCACCCCCTGACGGCGATTTCGTACGGGGCCGATCGCCCTCGGCGCGAGGGGCTGCGGCGCAGGCCGGCGGAGGTCGGAGCGGCTTCGCACGACGACCTGCGCCCCCCCTGGAACGGGGGGTGCGACGGTTCCGGGGCAGCGGCCGCCCCGTTGCGGGCAGCGCCGTGGTGGGTGCGGAGGTCGCGCTCGCGCGCGGCGGCTACTTCCCTCGCGCGTCGGTGGCGACGTTGGCGGCCCAGCGCACGAGCGGCAGTTGCAGGGGCAGCCGCGCATACGCCGCCGCCTTCTGCGGCGCGGGCTTGTCGCGCCAGTCGTAAGCCATGCGGACGTTGGCCGGGAACACGGCGACGAAGAAGCCCGCCGCCGCGAGACCGCTCACCCGGCGGGTCCGGCGCGACGCGATGCCTGCGGCGAGGGCGAGTTCGACGGCCCCGCTGATGTGGGTCCAGGTCCGGGCGCGCCCGGGGAGCGACCTCGGCACGATCGCGTCGAACTGCCGGGGCGCCACGAAGTGGGCGACACCGGCGGTGGCGAGCAGGCCGGCGAGCATCGACGCGGACCGGGGTGCAGTGGGCAACGGAGACCTCCGTGTCGGTGGGGCCGGACGTGACCACCGCATTATTACCGTCGGGTAGCAACGAGAGCCAGGGGCGGATCGCCGTGACGGGACCGCATACGGCCCCGGAGACTCGTACGACCACGCTGCGGACCGGTACGGATGCGCACTGTCACGGGAGCGCCCAGGAGTGGAAGACCCGATCGGTTCCTGATGTTCTGGGAACGAGAGGGCTCACCCTCGATCACTCCGCGGTCCGACACACCTCCGCTTCGACCAGGAATGTTCATGGCACGTTCCCGCGCGGCACTGATCGCACTCGCCGGCGCGCTCGTCCTCGTACTGGCCGGCTGCTTCTCCGGCGGTGGCGACGGGGCGGCCGGCACCATGACCCCCCGGAGCGAGTCCCGCACGGCGACGGCACCCGGCGAGACGCCGACGTCCCGGCCGTCGGAGAGCCCGTCGACGAGCCCGTCGGAGAGCCCTTCGCAGGCCCCGGGGACGCCCTCGACCGAGCCGCCCCCGCGCGAGAACGACACCCGGGACCGGCCGGCCTCGCTGACGATCCCGGCGATCGGCCTGGAGGACCTGCGCGTCGTCCCGTACGAGGGCACGACCGACGACTGGCCGGGCACGCGGATCCAGAACCGCGGCGTCGCCGCCAGCCCGTACGGGGAGAAGGGCGGCGTCGGCCCCGGCCAGGTCGGCAACTACCTCGTGACGGCCCACCGCCTCTCCGCCGGCGGGCCCCTGCGCGATCTCCCGTCCCTGGGCGAGGGCGATTCGGTGATCGTCACGTCGGGAGGCACGATCTACGAGTACAGGATCACCGACAGCCGGAAGACCTCCTTCCGCTCCGAACGGTCGCTCGCCGAGCAGCGGGCGGCGGTCCCGGGCTCCCCCGGTGAGCGCCCCCGGGAGGCCGTGATCACCCTCTCGACGTGCGCGACGCCGGAGGACGACGCGGCCGGGAACTTCTGGCGCGACGACCGGGGCAACCCCGAGCACCGCATCGACAAGGTCGGCGTCCTGGCTTCGACGCGGAAGGCATCCGGCGCCCCGGCCTCGCCGTGACGGGCCCGTCCATCACCGGCACCTCCCGGATCCACCCCTGACGGCACCTCACACCCTCGCCTCCGCCCGACATCTGACACACCATCGGATGGCCCGTTTCGACCAGTGTGAGGTGAGGGAGCGTCAAGATGCGGACATACGGGCGTACTTGGACGCGCGCCGACGCGCCGGAGCCCTTCAACCCGTCGGCCCTGGTGACAGGCTGTGCCTTCGGTGGCACGCTCGATCCGGACATGCAGCGCGCGTGTTCGACACCGGCCGGCGGGATTCGACGGCATCGTGCGGACCTCGACGGGAGGACCGCCGCGTGAAGGAGGCGCCGAGACGTGAGCTTCTGGGAGTACCTGGGCACCCGCTACCAGCAGTTGCTCGTGGACGCCTATCAGCACGCCAGCGCCGTCTTCCAGTGCATGGTCGTCGCGACCCTCATCGGGGTCCTCGTCGGCGTCCTCACCTACCGCACCGAGTGGGCGGGCAACCTCGCGATCACCACGACCGCGACCATCCTCACCGTCCCCTCCCTTGCCCTCATCGGCCTGCTCGTCCCGCTCGTCGGTCTCGGCGTCGCCCCGACCGTCGTCGCGCTGACGCTGTACGGGCTGCTGCCCGTGGTCCGCAACGCGGTCGTCGGGCTGCGCGGGGTCGATCCGGCGCTCGTCGAGGCCGCGAAGGGCATGGGGATGTCGCGGGTCGCCCGGCTGATCCGGGTCGAACTGCCGCTCGCCTGGCCGCCGATCCTCACCGGCATCCGTATCTCGACCCAGATGCTGATGGGCATCGCGGCGATCGCCGCCTTCGCCTCGGGGCCCGGGCTCGGCAACCAGATCTTCCGCGGGATCTCCAGCCTGGGCAGTGCCAACGCGCTCAACGACGTGCTGTCGGGGACGCTCGGAATCGTCGTCCTGGCCCTGCTGTTCGACGCCGCGTACGTGCTGCTCGGACGGCTCACCATCTCACGGGGGATCCGTGGCTGAATCTGCCGAAACCGCCGAACCCACCGCCGCGCCGCTGGGAGCGGCCGAGCCCTCCGGCCCCGCACGGCCGAACGGCTCCGGACCCGGGACCGGGACCGGGACCGGGACCGGAGCCGGGGCGAGCATCCGGCTCGACGCCCTCACCAAGCGCTATCCGGACAGCCCCGCTCCGGCCGTCGAGGACGTCACCCTGGACATCGCGGCCGGCGAGACCGTGATCCTCGTGGGGCCCTCGGGCTGCGGCAAGAGCACCACCCTCAAGATGATCAACCGGCTCATCGAGCCGACGTCGGGGCGCATCACGATCGGCGGCGAGGACGTCACCGGCATCGATCCCGTGGGGCTCCGCCGCACCATCGGCTACGCCATCCAGGCCGCGGGGCTCTTCCCGCACATGACCGTCGCCGAGAACATCGCCCTCGTACCGAAGATGGCGGGCTGGCCCCGGGCGAAGGTGCGCGACCGGGTCGAGGAGATGCTCCATCTGGTCGGGCTGGACCCCGGGGAGTTCCGCGGCCGCTATCCGCGTCGGCTCTCCGGCGGCCAGCAGCAGCGCGTCGGGGTGGCGCGGGCCCTGGCGGCCGACCCTCCCGTCCTCCTGATGGACGAGCCGTTCGGGGCCGTCGACCCGATCACCCGTGAGCGCCTCCAGGACCAACTCATCCGTCTCCAGAGGGAGTTGCGGAAGACCATCGTCTTCGTCACCCACGACTTCGACGAGGCCGTCAAGGTCGGCGACCGGATCGCGGTACTGCGCGACCGGTCGCAGATCGCGCAGTTCGACACCCCGGAGGCGATCCTGGCCCGTCCGGCGGACGACTTCGTCGCCGGGTTCGTGGGCGCGGGCGCGGGAGTGAAGCGGCTGAACCTCAAGCTCGTACGGGAGGTGGAACTCGCCCGCGTCCCCACCGCCGGCGTCGGCGACCCGCTGGAGACCCTACTGGCACTCCTGGAGGCGGGCCCGGCCTCGCCTTCGTCCCCGACCTCCCCCGAGCATGTGCTCCTGCTCGACCGGGACCGGCGCCCGCACGCGTGGCTGCGGCGCGAGGACCTGACCCGCGCCCGGAGCGCGCAACCCGTGACGGACCCGCTGCCGTTGACGGCGGGCGTGCCGGTGCGCGGCCGGATCGGGGTGGGCGGGACGCTGCGGGACGCACTGGAGGCACTGCTGGCCGACGGTGCGCGCCCGGTCGCGGTCACCCGGGAGGACGGCACGTATCTCGGCGCTGTCGACATGGCGACACTGCTGAACGCGGTGAACGCGACACCGGACGGGGCGGCGGACGGGGCGGCGGAGGGGTCGACGGGAGACCCTGCCCCGGAGGACCGGCCGGCGGTCCCGGAGGAGCGGTCCGCGGCCCGAGGTGAGCCGTCGTGAGCCGGACCGAGGTCCAGGCCGGGGCCGGTGACGGAACCGCCTCCGAGGCCGGTCACCCCGCTCCTGACCCGGGCGCACCAGGAGCCCGGACGGCCGCACCCGACCGGCTCCCGCCCCGGATCACCTGGCAGAAGCTGGTGACGATCCCGGTGTTCGTCGCGTCCGTCCTCGGCGTCACGGCGCTGTACCTCAAGTCCACCGAGCTGGACTCGATCGCCAGGAACGCCCTCGCCGGCGACGCCGTGCGCACGGCACTCGTCCAGCAGACCGAACTCGTCGCGATCTCCACCTTTTTCGTTCTCATCATCGCGATCCCGCTGGGCGTGGCGCTGACGCGCCGCAGCCTGCGCCGGGCCGCCCCGCCGATCATCGCGGCCGCCAACATCGGCCAGGCGACACCGGCGCTCGGCCTGCTGGCGCTGCTGGTGATCTGGCTCGGCATCGGCCGGCGGGCGGCGCTCGTCGGCATCGTGGCGTTCGCCGTCCTGCCGGTGCTCAGCAACACCGTGGCCGGGATCCGGGCGATCGACCCGACGCTCGTGGAAGCGGCGCGCGGCATCGGGATGTCACCGCTCCGCGTGCTGTCCCGGGTCGAACTGCCGCTGGCCGTACCGCTGATCCTTGCGGGCGTCAGGACCGCGCTGGTGCTGAACGTCGGCACCGCGACCCTGGCCACGTTCGGCGGCGGCGGAGGGCTGGGCGACCTGATCTCCTCGGGCATCACCAATCAGCGCATGCCGGTGCTGGTGCTCGGCTCCGTCCTGACCGTCTCGATGGCGCTGATCGTGGACTGGCTGGGGATGCTCGTCGAGATGCGCCTGCGTCCGCGCGGCCTGGAGGGGGACTGATGGGCCTGTCACGCGTACGGACGGCAGCCGCGGGCGCGAGCCTCCTGCTGCTCGCCGCCACGGGGCTGAGCGGCTGCGGGCTGACGAGCGGCAGCCCGCTGGCCGACTCGGTGCGGCCCGGCTCGATCGGGAAGGGGCAGCCGCTGAAGGGCGCCCAACTGACCGTCACCTCCAAGGAGTTCACCGAGCAGATCATCCTCGGCAAGATCATGGGGCTGGTCTTCAAGGCGGCCGGCGCGGAAGTGCTGGACCGGACGAGCATCCAGGGCTCCATCGGCGCCCGCGAGGCGGTCAAGTCCGGTGCGGCGGACGGGATGTACGAGTACACGGGCACTGCGTGGATCACCTATCTCGGGAACACCAAGCCGGTCATCGATCCGTACGAGCAGTGGGAGGCCGTACGCGACGACGACCGCCGCAACGGCATCACCTGGCTGCCCGCGGCCCCGCTCGACAACACGTACGCGCTGGTCGCGAATCAGGCCAACGCGAAGAAGTACGGCCTGCGCACGCTGTCCGACGTGGCGCGGCTGTCGAAGAAGGACCCGGGCGCGGCCACGATCTGCGGCGGGAGCGAGTTCGCGGTGCGCGACGACGGCCTGCCGGGTGTGGCGAAGACGTACGGCTTCCGTCTGCGGCCGGGGAACTTCAAGAAGATGGACGACGGCGTCGTCTACACCCAGGTCGCCAAGGGCGCCGCCTGCACGCTCGGGGTGGCCGCCACGACCGACGGCCGTATTCCGGAGCTGAAGCTGAAGGTGCTGGACGACGACCGGCACTTCTTCCCGAACTACAACGCGGCGCCGGAGATGAACAGCGCCACGATGAAGAAGTATCCCGCCATCGCCGGGCTTCTCGCCCCGATCACGAAGCGGCTGACGGCGGCGGAGGCCCAGCGGCTGAACGCACGGGTGGACGTCGGGGGCGAGGACCCGCACGAGGTGGCCAAGGACTGGCTCGTGCGGGAGGGCTTCATCCGGGAGGGCTGAGGGACGGGCCGTGTGTGCGACGGCGGCCGGGCCCGCGGGGACGTGCGGGCCCGGCCGTTCGCGTCACTGTTCCCGAGGACCCGGGTCCCGTGGGGTGGTCCCGTGGGGTGGACCCCGTGGGGTGGGTGATCCTGTGGGGGTGCCGGGTCTCGGTCGGTGGGCGTCCTAGTCGTCCCGTCCGCCGGACCGGACGACCTCGACGTCGGCGGAGTCCAGCAGGACGACCCGGTGGTTGTACTGGACGGTGTAGTAGCTCTTGCTGCCCTTCACGACCTTGCTCTCGGGCCGCTGCGGCGTGACCTTGAAGAAGTCGTCCGCGGAATCCGGGGCGTCGTCGGCCACGTAGGCCTGACCGGTCGGCACCGTGTACATGCTCAGCGGCTCGAAGGTGCTCGGCGACAGACCGTCGGGGTACTCGGACGGCTGCGGGAACGCCATTCCGTACACCGGGGCCGGGTCGTCGCCGTCCTTCGCGGAGACGATGGAAACGCCCTGCGCCGGCCGGGTGTTCACACCGTCAGGATTGTGGAACCAGACCTTGGAGCCGCTGAACCAGATCGCCGTCCAGTCCCCGCTGACATCGGCGACGACGAACTGCTGGCCCGTCACCACGGTGCTGCCCCAGTCGTCGATCCGGTTCGTCCCGGAGTCGCCGTCGTTCAGAGCGGGATCACCGAAGAGCGGGGCATCGGATTCCGGAGCCGTGCGCACGAAGAGGAAATTGGACGGCCCGGTCTGAGTGGTACAGGGCTTGGGGTCACCCGAGGGCGTATTGCAGACCTGGACGGTCTGCTCGTTCGTCTCGAACTCCGGCGAGATGGTGACCGCCGAGCCGACGGCTGGTGTCCCGCTTTCGCCCTGCGGGTCCTCGGGCGCACCGACCATCCGCATGAAGCGATTCCAGTCCCAGTACGGTCCGGGGTCCCAGTGCATGGCCTTCACGGACTTGCTCGCCGGGCCGGGCACGTTGTCGTGGCCGATGATGCTCCGGCGGTCCAGCGGAATGTCGTACTTCTCCGCGAGGTGCTTCACCAGCTCGGCCGTGGCCCGGTACTGCTTCTCCGTGTACCACTCGGCCCCTTCGGCGGCGAACCCTTCGTGCTCGACGCCGACGGAATGCATGTTGAACCAGTAGTTCCCGGCGTGGAAGGCGACGTTCTTCGTCGGCACCATCTGGGTCACATCGCCGGTCGAGGACTGCAGCACGTAATGCGCCGCGGTCGTCGCCTCCGGCTTCTTGAATTCGTCGATCCCGCCCTCGTACGAGCCTTCGAGGTCATGGATGACGATGTAGCGCACTCCGCCCCTGCCGTCGGCGCCATTCGCGACCTGGTGGTTGGCGGCCCTGCTGTCGACCGGCTCGAAGGTGCACGTCACATCGGGCGGGCATTCGGTCTCCGCCGCGGCGGCCTTCTTGAGTCCGAGTTCTGCGAGCTGGGCGGTGTCCGGCTTCACCGCGGTCTGCGCGGTGAGCTTGAGCTGCTGCCCGGATGTCGTGAGACGACGGACGCCGTCGGTGAGGGTGGAGAACACGCGGTCGGCGTATTTCCTCGCGGCCGACGGGTCCGCGTACTGGCTGTACTTGGCCACCGCCCCGTACCAGTCAGCCGGATCCGGCGGCGTACTGCCCGTCACCTTCTTCTGGTACGAGGCGAGCAGCGCCGCGCCGCCCCGGATGTTGTGCCGTGCGTCGTCACGCAACTGCGCGGCGGGCGTGCCGGTCAGTCCGGCCGCCGTGGTCAGGGTGTGCAGTGCGGGATTGGCGGCACTGTCGGTCAGATCGTCCCGCCCGGCCGCTCCGGCACTTCCCTTCGCAATCATCGACGGGGTGACGTGGGTGAGGTTCATCGGGCCGTAGCCGCCCTCGGTGTTGTATTCGCCCTTGTGGGCTTCCCACCGCGACTCCTGATAGGAGACGGCCATCAGTACGGGCAGCGGCACCTGGAACTCCTTGGCCGCATCGGCGAAGGCCCGCTGCAGGTCGGGCGAAGCCGGTGCATCCGTCCGGGAGGAAGGGACGGTGGCTGCCGCGCCGGCCACTCCCAGGGCGGACAGCATCAGTGCGCCCAGCATCATGGCGGGAGGCAATCGGCGAATCTTCACGGTGGGTGGCCTTTCTGGGGCATGGGGGGATTCCGCGGCGCGTAAGCCGACCACCGTAGAGGTCGGCACTTGCGCCGAACATGCGCGCGGGATTGTCGTCTGCGTGCTCCAGGGGGCGGCGTTCCAGGGGCAGAATGCGTCCTGCGTACTGCCCCTGTGCCGACGCCCACCGTGAGACTCGTGCACCGTGAACGGTGTCCGTGGTCCGGCGCATCGGTCTCGGAGATTTCTCAGGGAAAACCTCACTCCCACGGGTGAGAGGGGAGAGGGCGCGCGGGCCACGAGCGGTTCGCGAGTGCTACGAGCGGTTCGCGAGTGCTACGAGCGGTGCTGCGCGACCGGACGCATTCCCCGCCGGGGAGCACATGGGGTGTCCGATCGGTCACCATGAGCCACCGACCGGTGAGGTATTCCTCCTAAAAACAGCCCTCAGAACGGCCCCGACCGGCGCCGGTTCGCACGGCGCGCGGGTTCCGCCCGCCCGTGATGCACTGGAAATGCCAATGGATGTGGGAGGTGCGTCGTGTTCGGTCGCGTCGGCAAGTACCGCAACATCTTTCTGGTGTGGCTCATCTGGCCATTGATCACCCTGGGCATCTATCACCTGGTCTGGTACTACAAGGTCAATCGCGAAGCCCGGGACTTCGACCAACGGATCGAAGTGGAACCGGCGGTGTCGGTCATTGCCATCACCCTCGGCTGGTTCCTGATCATTCCGCCGTTCATCTCGGTCTACAACACGGGCCAACGCATTGCCCGGATGCAGCGCGCGGCGGGGATGGAGTCCTCCTGCAACCCCTGGATCGGCCTCATCCTCATGATCGTCGCCGGTCTGCACCCGCTGTACTACCAGTACGAGCTGAACCGGATCTGGGAGCACTACCAGAACCCGGCGGAGGGCGAGCAGGTGGCACTGGCGGCCTGAGGGGAGACAGGGCCTCGGAGGCACTCGTCCGGCCGCGGTTCTCCCTGCCCCTACAGCCGGTCCCGCATACGGGCGCGCGGTGTCACCAGGACCAGGTGGTCGGGCTGCGGCGACGTCCACCGCCCCGGCCCCGATTCAGGGCGCAGCACCCACAGGGCACCGCCGCGGACGTCCGTGACGATGCCGCGCCGCCCGGCGTCCCTGTCGTGGATCAGATCCCCCACCCATGGCGTTCTCCGGCCGGTCATCCGCGTCCCTCCCCGCGCAGCTCCGCCCACACCCGCTTGCCCCAGGGCAAGGGGTCGCTGCCCCACACCGCCGCCAGGTCCTCAACGAGCACCAGGCCACGCCCGCTCTCGTCCTCGTCTTCCGGCATGCCCGGCCGAGGCGGCATCGTCGACTTGTCCACGACGCCGATACGCACGCGCGCCGCCCCGGGCCGGGTGACGGTGACGCGGAGGGAACGGCTCCCTGAGTGCCGTACGGCGTTGCCCACCAACTCGGAGACGACCACCACGGCGTCCTCCACGTACCCGTCCAAACCCCAGGCCAGGAGTGCGGCGCGAACCAATCTCCGGGCGGTCGCCGCGCTCTCGGGTTCACAGGGCAGGGTCTCGCTGTACCCGGGGCAACCGGTGGGTCGTGCCCGCGTCGAAGGGTGCGGCATGTCGGTCTGCTCTCTCGCATCGGCCTGGCACGGAGCCGTTGGCACGGTCTCCGAGGTGTTGTCCGATCATGAAAGCGACCCGCCGGACACGTCTCCAGGGACGCAACATCCCACTTTCACGACGCTATGCGCCGACCCCCAGGAACTCGGCCAGCGCGCTCAGCCCCGGCGGATGGTTGGGGAGCGCCCACAGGTCGCGCACGATGGCCACGGCCAAGGTGTGGTGCTGCATCCAGGTGGGCGCCACGCGGCGCAGGGACTCCAGCGTCTTCACGGCTCCGGCGGCGTCGCCGATGTCCGTGTGGGCGCGGGCCACATCGAGCAGCAGCCACGTCCTCCAGGACGGTGGGGTGTCCTTGCTCAGCCGCATCCCCTTGGCCAGCGCCAAAGCGTCCTGCGGGTGCCCGTACTGGACGGCGAGACGGACGCGTTCGATGCGCACGGACGACGGACTGAAGACGCTGACCATGCGGTTGTCGCCCCCGTCGGGCAGCTTGGAGACTCGGGCGGCTTCCTTCTCCGCCGTCTCCATCATCGTCGCCGCACGCTCGTAGTCACCGCTCCGCGCGGCCGACGTCGCGGCGCTCATGGTCAGCGCGCCCCACACCTTCAGAGCGTCGGCGGTCTCGGTACGGCCCGAGGGCGCCATGTCGTCGGCGACACGAAGGGCGATGCTCAACGCGTCCTCCAGCCGTCCCTGCCGTTGGTACGTCCATGCCATGGAGTTGACGATCATCGGCACGAGCAGGGGATCGGAGGACTGGCCCGCAGCCTCTATCGCACGCTCCAGGCTCGTCAGGGCGAGGTCCGTCTTGCCCATCCGCACGGCGACGTGCCCGGCGAGCTGAAGTGCCTTGCCCAGGGCCGCGAAACCGGCCCTGCGGTCGTCGTCGACGACCGAGGCCGTCGCGGTACGTGCATCCGCGATCAGATCCGGCAGCGCCTTCATCACCGTGTCGAACTCGGCGGCGTGGTACTGCGTCCAGCCGTCCGCGATCTGCTCGCGCAGCCGGTCCAGCGAGAAGCCGGGCCCGGGCGGCGTGGGCTCCGGCCCCCAGAGCGGGGGCATGATGGCACGGCGCACGGCCACGAAGCGGGGCCCGTCGTTCTCGCCGGTCGAGGAGACCGCGGGAGGATCACCGAGCAGCGTGGTCAGCTCCACGCCGAGCCCGTTCGCCAACGCGTGCAGCGTGGGGAGGCGTGCCGAGTGTTTCCGGCCTTGTTCGAGCTGACGGATCACATCGACGGACACACCGGAGCGCTCGGCCAGCTCTTCCTGGGTCAGGGCGGCCAGACGGCGCAGGCGGCGCAGGGCCCGCCCCAGGTCTTCGTTTGCCACGCTGCCACCGTACGCTGCCACGCTCCGTAGGCAGCGGGGAGCAGCTGATGGAATCGCCCACCGCGACGGTGCTCGCTACGGCTGCCGGTGAGTGCGAAGGGCAGCGTCATCGGATGGTGATCGTCTCTGGCGGTGCCACGGAGGACGGAGTCTTCGTGAGGACCAACCAGTCATCCGGCTAAACGCCTGCCACACTCGACCACTTGGCGAGCAGAGGGATTTCACCGGTCGCCTGAGCTTGGCAGTCGCAGGTCTGACCGGCAGAGAACAGGCTCTGACGCGGAGTCACTGTCTCGGCGTGCCCTTCTGCATCGTCCCAGCCAACAGCAGACCGGCTCCCGCCACCGCCGCCAGCGCTCCGGCGGACAGGAAGCCGCGCGAGGAACGCCAGGACAGCACCGACCACCGCGACTGGGCGGACAGCAGCGATCCCGTGCTCAGCCATGATCCGGCCGAGATCAGCGACAGCGCGGAACCGATCGAGCCCGCCGACAGGGTGCTCCCGACCGAGCCGACGGACAGGGCCGAGCCGACGGACCCGATGGACAGGACCGACCCCACCGAGCCGATCGACAGCACCGAGTCCTGCGACCACAGGGACAACACCGAGCCCGAGGGGCCATGACGCTTCGACAGCGGAGACGACTTGGTCATGGCGCCATCCTGCCCCTGGAACTCGCGAGTCCGCGCACCGGTGAGAGGGTCGATCGATCGGTCACGCTGATGCGGGCACGACGGATCCTCTTCGAACCCGCGAACCCGTACAGGTCAATGGAGGGTGGGTCGGTAGATGAGCTCTTGGATGTGGCCGTCGAGCGTCCGGCTCTCGAGCAACTCCAGGTCGAAATCGACCGCACCCCGGAAGATCGGGTCCAGCCCGGTCCGACCGGTGATGGCAGGGAAGACCGTCACCTGCACGCGGTCGACCAGACCGGCGGCCATCAGCGCCCGGTTCATCGACAGGCTGCCGTGCGAGCGCAACGGCACATCGGACTCCTCCTTGAGGCGGGCGACGACGTCGACCGCGTCACCGCTCACGACGGTCGCGTCCGGCCAGTCGAGGGGTTCCTCCAGCGTCGTCGACACCACCGTTGTCGGCAGGCTCCTCATCCGCGTGACCCACGGGTCACGCACGTCGGACTCCTCCGTGCTCGAAGCCAGCATCTGCGCGAAGGCCCGATACGTGGTGGCCCCGAAGACCATCCGCTGCTCCGGGCCGTACAGAGCCAGGCGGTGTTCGAGCAACTCGGGGCCCTGCTTGCCCCAGTAGCCGGTCCAGTTGGCGCTGGCGGCGCCGTAGCCGTCGAGGCTGGAAAAGACGTCGAAGGTGTAGGTGGCGGTCATGTCGCTCTCCTCAGGTGCGGTCGATCTGTGGGTACAGACGGGGAACCGCTGCGAAACTCATCGCCATCGGACCGGCCACAGCGTTGTGCAGGCGCTTCTCCTCATCAGGCCCTCACGATCCAGGTCCTGGAGCTTCCGCCGTTGTCACGACGCGGCCCAGCTCCACTTCCGAGTGACCGGGCGGGGCGGGCGTGCGGGCTGCTCGCCGTACGGGAAGCCGTTGGCACCGACCGCCGACGGCACGAGGCTCATGGCAGTCATCCGACGGGCGCGACCCGCGGATACGTCACCGGTCAGCTGCCACCGACGGTCTCGTTCGGGACGAAACCGAGGTCGATGGGCACGGTCGGCGCACCGGCCGACCGCACGTCGGCGAGCAGTTCGGGCAGCTGCGGAGGCCACAGCGGCTCGGAACCACCGGACAGGTCACCCGGCGACCACCACCGCCACCGCAGGATCCCGTCCGCGGCATGCGACGCCGCGAGGTCGCCCAGCGGATCCCGGCGGGGGCCCTGCGCGAGGAAGATGTGCTCGTGCTGCCGGACGGGCACTCCTGCCCGGGTGAAGTCATGTTCCCAGAAGCACAGCAGGGCGCCGCCGACATGGACATCGGTCCACCCGGTCTCCTCGCGCAGTTCGCGCTCGGCCGCCTGCAGCGGCGACTCGCCGGGCTCCAGCCCGCCGCCGGGCATCGCCCAGTGGACGCCGACTTCCTCGTTGTCGTACCGGAACAAGAAGACCGAACCGGCCGGGTCCAGGACCGCGACTCTGGCTGCCTGCCTGGGGATCCGCATCCCAGCAGCCTGCCAGGGGCGGATGGCACTGTCGATCAAGTGAACTCGGGTCGGTCGGGCCGAAGGCATCGAGCACCCCTTCGCCTCGGGCCCCTGACGATCCGTCATGGATTACGGGTAGGCGGTGCCGCTACGGGGACGGTCCGGAGACCGCCATGAGCACGTGACCTGCAAGCGGCGAAAGGCAGATCAAGCCCCTTGGCTCGAGCCGTCTCGGTAGTCTCCCAAGACAGATGGCTTCGCGACAGCGGTGCGCGACGGAGGGGGCGACTGTGGCCAAGGTCAACATCAGTCTCGATGCCGAGCTCGTGGTGGAAGTGATGGTCCTGGCCGGCGTCGGTTCACCCCAGGACGCCGTCGAACTGGTCGTACGCGACTACATCGCCCGCGGCCATCACACCGAGGCGCGCACCGGGCGCAAGGACCAGACGCTGCGCGAGGTCGAGGTCAAGCCTCAGGACCCGCAGGGCTGAGCGTCACCAGCCCGCCCCGCCCCAGACCACCCGGCTGCCCTTCACAGCGCGACCTGCCCCCGGACCGGCGGTCCCTCGACCTGACCGGTGCGGCTCTCGGCGCCCACCTCGCGGCGGCCCGTCACAGCGCATGCACACACGCACGCGCACACGAAGAAGCCCGTCGACCTGGAGCTTCGCTCCAACTCGACGGGCTCTGTGCACCGTCGGGACGACAGGATTTGAACCTGCGACCCCTTGACCCCCAGTCAAGTGCGCTACCAAGCTGCGCCACGTCCCGGTGCCCGTGCGGCTCGGGGTTTCCCCCTGCCGACCGCGCACGAGAACAATACCGCACCTCACGGGGTGGTCGGCCACCCCATTCCCCGGGCGGGGGTACGTACGAGATCCCACGACGGGTGAGTACGGCGACTCATGCGGTCGTCCCGCCCGGTGGAGAGGCTACGGCCATGAGCGCATCGAGACATCAGCAGAACACCACCGCATTCTTCGCCCAGGCCGCGATCTCCTTCGGCATCTCGCTCGCGGCCGTGGCGTACGGCATCGCGAAGCTGTCCGTGGGGGCTTGGGAGCGGGGGTTCCTGGCCCTGGGCCTGATCTTCGTCGTGACGTCGAGCTTCACGCTCGCCAAGTGCATCCGGGACCGGCAGGAGGAAGAGGGGACCACGGGCCACGGCGACAAGGCCGCCGGCTGGGGAGGCTGACCCCGCAGGGCACGGGTCGGGGCGTTACCTCACGGGGTACGGGCCGGGGCCGGCACCCCGCGGGGCACGGGCCGGGGTCGGGGCGGCGGCGACCGGATCCCGGCCCGGGGAGGCGCTTGGCCGGCGGACGTGCCCTGCCACGACATACCGCCGGCCGGCACCCGGTGCGACGCCGGTCCGGCGCTGCACGGCTACGCACCGTGGTCCCGCGAAGCCCACGTTTGACCTCAAGCTAACTTGAGGTTGCACGCTCGCCTCATGACCACCACAGCGCAGCCTCCCGCCCACCCCTACGCCGACCTGACCCGCCTGATGGCGCTGATGACCGGCGACGAGAAACACGGGCCCACGGCGACCTCGACCCTCGACGCGCTCTGGGTGCTGTACGACCGCGTGCTCCAGGTCTCCCCCGGCACCGTCGACGCCCCCGAGCGCGATCGGTTCCTGCTCTCCAAGGGGCACGGACCGATGGCCTACTACGCCGTCATCACCGCCAAAGGCTTCCTTCCCGAGTCGCTGCTGCCGGGGTTCGGGGCGTACGACTCGCCGCTCGGCCACCATCCGGACGGAACGCTCGTCCCCGGCGTCGAGATCGGCAGCGGCTCCCTGGGGCACGGCCTTCCCCTCGCCGTCGGGACGGCGCTCGGACTGCGGGCGCAGGGGCTGACCGGCCCCGCCGTCTGGGTGCTGATCGGGGACGCCGAGCTGGACGAGGGCAGCAACCACGAGGCCATCGCCTTCGCGCCGTCCGCCGGGCTCGACCGGCTCCACACCCTCGTGATCGACAACTCCTCCGCCACCCATGGCTGGCCCGGCGGCATCGCCTCGCGCTTCGCGACCGCCGGGTGGTCGGCGATCACCGTCGACGGGCGCGACCACGACGCGCTGTACCAGGCGTTCACCGCGCCCCACCCCGGACGTCCGCACGCCGTCGTCGCCCGCGTCGAACCCAAGGGCGCCTGAGCGTCCGACGCCGCCGCGTGCGCCGGTACGCCGGTGCTGCCGGCACAGCCCCCACCCCCGTACGAAAGAAAGAGGCCCCCATGGACACCATGCGCGAGCGGTTCGCCGCCACCCTCACCCGCCTCCTCGACGAGGACCCGCGCGTCGCGGTCGTCCTCGCAGAGATCGGCAGGGACGGCTTCGTCGAGGCCGGGCGCCGGCACCCCGACCGCGTGATCAACGTCGGCATCCGGGAGCAGCTCCTCATCGGCACCGCCGCCGGGCTCGCGATGACCGGGCTGCGGCCCGTCGCGCACACCTTCGCGAGCTTCCTCGTGGAGCGGCCGTTCGAGCAGGTCAAGCTGGACTTCGGGCATCAGGACGCGGGCGGGGTGCTGGTGAGCGCCGGAGGCTCGTACGACTGGCCCGCGGGCGGCTACTCCCACATGGCGCCCGGCGACGTTGCCCTCCTCGACACGCTCGACGGCTGGACCGTGCACGTGCCCGGCCACCCCGACGAGGCCGAGCGCCTTCTGCGCCATGCCGTGGCCGCCGGCGACGACAAGGTGTACGTGCGGCTGTCCGTGCAGCAGAACTCCGCGCCGCGGCCCGTCACCGGGGACGGCTTCGTGACCCTGCGGCACGGGCGTGAAGGAGCGGTCGTCGCCGTCGGGCCCATGCTCGACAACGTCCTGGCGGCCGTGGAGGGCCTGGACGTGAGCGTGCTGTACGCGCCCACCGTGCGGCCCTTCGACGCCTCCTCCCTCCGCGCGGCCCTGGGCGGGCGCGCCGACGTCGTGCTCGTCGAGCCCTACCTCGCCGGGACCTCCACCCCCGCCGCGAGCGACGCGCTCGCCGACATCCCGCACCGCGTCCTCGGACTCGGTACGGCACGGCGCGAGCTGCGCCGCTACGGCACCATCGAGGAACACCTGGCGGCCCAGGGCCTCGACCCGCGCGCCCTGCGCCAACGCATCAGCGGCTTCCTCGGCCTGGCCGTCGCCGCGGCCTGATCAAGCGCCCGCGGACGGGCAAACACTGTTCCCAGCACGCCGCCCGCGTTCCCCCGCACGTCGCCGCTGTTCCCCGCACGTCGCGCCGTGCGGGGGACCCGAGTCCATCCCCGGCCTCTACGGTGTCGGCGTCTCCTCGCCCTCCGCCGCGTACGCCTCGGCCAGCTTGCGCGGAGCCGTCAGCCGCCACGCGTCCAGGAGGATCGCCGCCAGTTCGTCCGTGTCGTCCAGCGCGGAGAGCCGCACGCGCAGCCACGCGAAGTTCTCGTCGTGGCCGGGGCGGAGGAAGAACTTCTCCGGCTCGGACGCGATCAGCTCCTCCCGGTCCTCGATCGGGCACTTCACGCCGATGGACGCGTCGTCGTCCCCCAGCGAGGCGAAGATCTTTCCCTTGACCCGGAAGGTCGGCATGCCCCAGGCGAGTTTCTCCGCCGTCTCCGGCAGGGCGAGCGCGATTCTTCGGACGTCCTCGGCAGTGGTGCCCATCCCCCGGTCTCCGTTCTCGGCTGTGGCTCCGTGGTCCCCTCAGTGGGGGCGGCACCGGTCCCCGGTCCCCGTCCCGGTGACGGATCTGGCGTCCTGCCCCCACTGCCACCGACCGTAGCCCCCGCCACTGACAACCGCGCGGGGTGCGCGCGAAGCCCTGCACCCGGACCCGTGCGCGAGCCGAAGCCGCGGCTCCCCGGCCCGGCCTCAGACGTGCTTGTCCATCCACCCCAGCAGGTCGTGCTGCACCTCGTCGCGGTTCGTCTCGTTGAGGATCTCGTGGCGGGCGTTCTCGTAGCCCCGCCAGGTCAGGTCCTCGGAGCCGAGGTGGCGGAAGTCCTCCAGCAGCTCGTACACCAGCGTCATCCGCTGGTTGCACGGGTCCTCGGTACCGACCGCGATGTGGACCGGGAGCCCGGCCGGGATGCGGGCGAGGTTGCGCGGGTCGTTGATCTTGCGGGTGGCGCGGACCCAGTCCAGGGCGAGGCCCGCGCTGAACGCGAAGCCGCACCGCTCGTCCGCGGCGTACGCGTCCACCTCCCGCTCGTCCCGCGACAGCCACTCGAATCCGGTCCGGTGCGGGTACGGGTCGTTGAAGGAGGCGAACAGGTCCGGGATGAACGAGGAGAGCGCCGCCCTGCCGCGCTCCGCGATCTCACGCTCCAGCGCGGCGATGGCGGTCTCCGTCTCGGCACCCGGCAGGGAACGGAAGGTGCCGGACAGGATGAGCCCGGCGAGCTGGTCGCCGTACTCCTGCGCACAGTCGCGGGCGAGCATCGAGCCGAGGCTGTGGCCCAGCAGGATCAGCGGCGCGCCGGAGTGCTTCGCGCGGGCCCGCTCCCCGATGGCCCTGAGGTCGGCGACGATCGCGCGCCATCCGTCGCTCCCCGCCACGCCGTAGCCGCCGGTCGCGGCGGCGGTGGCGCCGTGGCCGCGGTGGTCGGAGGCCACGACCGCGTAGCCGTGCCCGGCCAGGAAGCGGGCGAACCGGTCGTAGCGCAGCCCGTGTTCGGCGGCGCCATGGGCGATCTGGACGAGTGCACGCGGCCTGGCCCCGCCCGTGGGGAGCCAGGTGTACGTGGCGACGCGTACGCCGTCGGGTGCTTCCACGTAGCTGGCGCGGTACGCCGTGCCCGTTCCGGTCGCGCCATCGGTCCGCTGCGTCATACGGCTCGCCTCCAGGTCGGGAATCCGCCGGCTCTCCCGGTCTACGGGCGCTCCGGGCGGGAGCCGTCCGGCGCGCTCGTGGGCTGAAGCTATGCACCGGCCGTTCCAGCGTCAACAGGCCCTTTCCGTACGGGGAGACAGCTTGTTGACGGAGCGTCACCTCAACGGATCGGCCTGCGCCCGCCAGGAGTTCAGTGGTGATCAGGAGCGCCGCTGTGGCCCTGGTGGCCGGTGATCTCCCGGTGCGCCGCGGCGTACTCCTCGGCGGTCGGCTTGGCGATCCGGCTGTCCTGGCCGTAGAGGGCCTCGGACAAGCGTGCGCGCAGCTTCTGCGTGCGCTTGATCTTCCGCCGTACGCCGACCTCGTCGACCTCGTCGACCTCGGGGCCGAGCTCGAGCGGCCTGTACTGATCATGCTGCGTGAGCGAGTGCAGCTGCTGCTGCGACAGCGGCTCGTGCACCTCGATGAACTCACCGTGCGGCAGCCGCTTGACGATGCCGGTCTCACGACCGTGCAGCACCTTGTCCCGGTCACGCCGCTGCAGACCCAGACAGATCCGCTTGGTGACGACGAACGCCGCAACGGGCCCCGCGAAGAAGGCGATACGCACGAACCAGGTGATCGCATTGATGGACAGATGGAAATGCGTGGCCAGCATGTCATTGCCACCGCCGATCAGCAGAACGCCGTACGCCGTCAGCCAGGCGACACCGAAGGCGGTACGGGTGGGGGCGTTGCGCGGGCGGTCCAGGATGTGGTGCTCGCGTTTGTCCCCGGTGACCCACGATTCGATGAACGGCCACACCGCGAGGGCGAGCATCACGACCGGAAACAGCATCAGGGGAAGGAACACACCCAGGGCCAGGGTGTGCCCGGCCACCTCGATCTCCCAGCCGGGCATGGCCCTGATGAGCCCTTCCGGCATTCCCATGTACCAGTCGGGCTGGGCGCCGGTGGAGACCTGGTCCGGAATGTAGGGCCCCAGAGCCCAGATCGGGTTGATGCTCGCGATCGCCGCGAT
>NZ_JBEYUP010000015.1:0-162175 GCF_040643575.1 Streptomyces sp. NPDC047108 | reverse complement strand
CTCGACCAGGACGAACGGCGGAGGGGGGGCCCCGGCCCCCGCCGGCCGTCACCGCATCGCCGTGACGGCCGGCGTCACCCGAGCCTCCCGGCCCGCCGCGTGCGGGCCGCTTCCACAACCGCATACGTCACCGACGATCCCGATCAGGTGCGGCACGGCCGCCCGGGCGTGCGGCACCCGGTCCCCGAAGGAAGGAAGACCAGTGCCAAGAAACCCTGTCATCACCCGCCGCGGAGCGTTGCGCGCCGCGGCAGCAGTCGCCGTGGCCGCGGGAACCGGAGGCGCCCTCGCCGCCACGGCCTCCGGCGCGGGATCCGGTCACGCGGTGATCCCGGATCCGCTCATGTCCCAGTGGTACGTGAAGAACGAGCACGTCTGGGACAACGAGGACTACAGCGAGGAACTGCAGGGCATCACGGCCGGCACGGAGTACTGGTACATCGCCAACAACTCCGACGACGGCCAGGAGGGCATCTGGCGCGTCACCCACGACTTCTCCCAGCGCACCCGCATGCTCAGGAACCCGGCGCGCGACCACCACCTCGGCGACATCTCGTTCGACTTCGCCCGCAACCGGATCTTCGCCGCCCTCGAACCTGCCAAGGTCTGGGAGATCGCCATCAGCGGCGCCCAGCGCTCGACCGTGCGGATCGCGCCGCTCGGCGGCAGCGGGCCCCGCCCGCAGGGCAACTCGATGCCGTGGTGCGCCGTCAACCCGCGCGACGGGCTGCTCTACAGCTCGGCGTTCGGGGACTCCGGCGAGCCCATCACCGAGGTCACGCAGGTGCACGCCTACGACCCGGCGGACGGCTTCCGCCTGGTGCGCACCGTCGCACTGCCACACGCGGTCCGGCGCGTCCAGGGCGGTGCGTTCTCCGCGCGGGGCCGCCTCTACCTGAGCTCCGACGCGAGCAAGGACGTACGCGGATACGCCCTGCCGGCGACGGGCGGCGGACCGGGCGTGTACCTCGGCTCCTGCGGGCTCAATGCCCCCGATCTGGAGGTCGAGGGCCTGGTGGTGGGCTACCCGAAGAACCACGCGACCCAGGCGGGCGGCCACATGTGGGTGCACGCGGTCTGCCTGGACAACGACTGGCCGAGCGGCGACGACGCCTACGTGAAACACATTTCCGTACCCGACGCTATGGCGTTGTGACTCACCGCACGTACCGTGTACGGCAGTTCAAACCCCGCCGGCGCGATATGCGTAGTCGTTACTCATGGCAGGCGGGCCCGATCCAGCCACGATAAGACGCCTCCGGGGGAGAGTCGAAGGCACGCCGGGTGCCGGCCATCGCGCCACCGACCGGGCGACGATGCACGCAGGCGGCTCTCCCCCTCCTACACATGAATACGCGCCGGCATCCGTGCCGGCTGGGGGATAACAAAATGACAGATCCGATCCACGCCGGGGGCGAGGACGCCGTCGGACCAGCAGGTGGCAACGGGGCCGAAAACCGACCTGCGGGCGGACACGACGGACACGGGGGCAGTGGACACGGAGGCGCGACCGGACGCCACCATGCGTCCGGCGGGGACGGCGCGGAGGGGACAGCCGGCTGGGAGGGGGCAGCCGGCTGGGACGCCGTCGCCGGAGCCGTCACGGGGGCCGCCGGATGGGCCGTTCCCGGTTACCGGACCGTCCGGGCGCTGGGCCGGGGCACCACCGGCCGGGTCGTCCAGGCCGTCCACGAGCTGACGGGTACCGCCGTCGCCGTCAAGTACCTGAGCGACGAGACCTGGCGGGATCCCGATCTGCTGATGCGCTTCCGTGCCGAGGCCCGGACCCTGGAGACCTTCGACTCCCCGCACATCGCCGGGCTCTACGAGTACCTGGAGACCGCCGACGGCGTCGCGCTGGTGATGGAGTACGTCGACGGGGTCGACCTCGGCACGCTGCTGCGCAAGCACGCACCCCTGCCGCCCGAGGCCGCGCTCGCCGTGCTCAAGGGCTCCCTGCTCGGCCTGGCGACCGCGCACCGCTGCGGTCTCGTCCACCGCGACTACAAGCCGGGCAACGTCCTCGTCACCACCGAAGGCTCCTCGGTCCTCGTCGACTTCGGCATCGCCGTACGCCAGGGGGAGGAGGTCCCGGCCGCCGGAACCCCGCTCTACATGGCGCCCGAGCAGTGGGAGGGCCGCCCCGCCTCCCCCCGCGCCGACGTCTACGCGGCGACCGCCACCTTCTTCGAGTGCCTCACCGGCACCCCTCCCTTCCCCGGCGTGACCGTGCCGGAACTCGCCGTCCAGCACGTCAGCTCGCCCGTGCCCGTCTCCGCGATCCGCGAGGAACTGCACGACGTCGTCCTGCGCGGGATGGCGAAGTTCCCCGGGGACCGGCCCGCCACCGCCGAGGAGTTCGTCGAGGCGGTCGAGGCCGTGGGCCGCTCGCTCAGCGGGCGTGACTGGGAGGAGCGCGGGCGCCGTACGCTCGCCGCCCTGGTGTCCCTCGTCCATCTGCTGCCGGACGGCGACAGCGGCGCCTCTCACGACACCGACTCGGCGACGACCTCGCTGGGCCCGCCGGACGACGCGGTCACCGCGGTGGTACCGGCCGCGGGCGGCTCCGTCGCGTCGGTGATCCGCCGGCCTGTCAGCCGCAAGGCCCGGGCCGCGCTCGCGGCGGGCTCCGCCGTGGTGGCGCTCGGCGCGGTCGTCTCCCTCGCGGGACCTGGCGACGGACGGCGCACCACGGACCAGGCCGCGGGCACGACCGACAACCACGCCTCGTCGCGGCCGGGCAGCGCCGACGCCGACCCGGACAAGACCCCCGGCAGTACGCCGGAGCAGTCCGGTTCGCCGTCGCACAGCCCTTCGGCCTCACCGGACGACGAGGAGTCGGCGGAAGGCAAGACCCCCGACGGGATACAGGTGACGGTCGTCCCGGGCGAGACGCCCGACGGCGACGCGACCGTACCCGCCGACCCGGGGCCGGAGACGCCTGCCTCCTCCACCGACCCCTCCGAGCCCGAAGGACCCGGGGCCGAGAGCGCGCCCGCCCCGGCGGCCGTCGAGTCGGTGTACGTCACCGACTTCCAGCCGGGACACGGCTCCAGGTCGACCGCCCGGTTCACGATCAGCACGGACGGGACGGGACCGGTCCAGCTCAAGGTCACGTGGTACGACTCCTACCGTGGCAGCGCCGCCTCGGACCCGGGGTCACCGGACGGCGCCGTCCAGACCTTCTACCTCAGCGGCAAGACCAGCTATGTGATCGATGCCGAGCACTCCTTCGACTCGCTCAACTGCACGGACTTCCGCGGCGTCCTCGCCTCCACGACCCCGGGCGCCGAGACCGGCCGCCCGTACAGATCCGGCGGGACCGACGCATGCCTCCCGAGGTGAAGGGCCCCGCGGGCACCGGGCCCGGCGCCGGACACGGCGGGGACGGCGGGGGACGGAGCGAAGCGGCCACACGGCACATCACCCAGGTGTGGGGGCAGGGCGGGCACCCCGTCCACACCACCTGGCAGCCGGGCGACCCGCCCATGGTCCTGGAGGCGGACACCTCCCTGGACGTGACCGTGGAAATGGAACGCGTCCGGCTCGCGCCCGAGCGCGAGCGCGAACGGTCCATGGCGGACACCGAACGCGTCGGCAGCACGGCCGTGTCCACGCTCCGGTTCTCCGACAGAGCACGGGCCACTCAGGAGTCGCAGCCGCCCGACGCGACGCGGATGCGCTTCGGACCCGGCGTGCCCACCGAGGAGGCCACGGCGACCCGGCAGCGCGGCCGCAAGCGGGCCCGCCGTCGTGGCCTCGGGGAACGGCTGCGCATCGCGGCGCCGTACGTCGTGATCCTGGCGCTGCTCGGTTTCCTGGCCGTCGAGCGCTGGCCGCTGAACCGGGCCGAGTTGTCCGTCTCCGGTGTCGAGGTGGCGGTGGACTCCGGACAGGTGGGCTGCGGCGGCACGGCCACCGTCCGGGGCGTCGTCAGGACCAACGGGGAGGCGGGGGACGTCACCTACCGCTGGCGCCGCAGCGACGGCACCGTGTCCCCGCCGAGGAAGGAGAGCGTGGAGGACGGGCAGCGGACCGCCGTCGTCGAGATGAGCTGGTCCTTCGACGGACGGGGCACGCTCAAGGCGCGGGCCGACCTCGAGATCACCTCGCCGGGTCCGGGCGGCCGGGACTCGGTGGGCTTCGTCTACCGGTGCACGAAGAAGGACCGCTGAGGGAGCCGCCGCCGGAACGCGTTCAGGGACGCGCCGTTCAGGGGCGAGAGGTGCTGTCGCCTTGTCGACCTGTCGCCACATCGCTCGGTCTCTGAACCGACGGGCTGACCCCGTGTGCCCGTGTGCCCGTGTGCCCGTGTGTCGCGTGCCGTGTGCTGTTCGCCTGTGCCGGGCGACGTACGGCTGGGGCGGAGGACGGGGTGGAGGGATGCGCCGGGCGCCGACCGGATGCGGTGGGGGACGTACGGCGAGTCAGTCGCCGAGCCGGACGAGAAGACGTCCGGGCGCGGACAGCAGCGCTCCCCGCAGGGACAGGCTGCGCGTGTCGACGCCCTCCAGCAGAACCGCGAGCGCGACGTCGACGCCGTCCGCCAGGCCGTGCACGGAGCCCGCGATCGTCCGCGGGTTCCTCCGGGCCGAGCGGGTCGTCCTGACGCACGCGCCGGGGCGGCGCAGTTCGTGACGGCGGCGGTCACGGACCTCGGCGTAGGCGTACGACCGGTCACCCGCGTGGATCCGCAGGGCGCGTGCCCGCCGGGTCAGCCCCCATGAACTCCTCGACAGGCGCGCGGGGTTGCCCGCGAGAACGAGTTCGCCGTCCGCCAGGGAGGGGCGGCCTCCGTACTCACGGCCGCCGTACGACGATGCCGGAACGCCAACGCCCGTCACGGACGCCCCGAGGAAGAGACCTCCGTGGTCGGATCTCTCGGTCGGGTACACCATCTCGACGTGTCCCAGACCGCTGACGGTCCCGGCCCAGGAGAACACCTGGTCGCGCAGGACGTACCGGTTCGGTGACCCCGAGCGCGCCAAGGTGAACGCCACCCCGTCCAGATGCACTGTTCTTTCCCCCGGCCCTCGGACGACGCTCCATGATCGCAGGCCCTCATGATCGCAGGCCGGTGCACGGTCGAACGGGCCGGGGGCCGGGGACCGGTCCATGGCCGGGGCGGCCGTCGGCCGGGCCGTCAGTCGCGCCGATAGATCCGCTGCACGCGGCCCTTGAGGTCCGCGCTGAGATAGGCGGCGCCGTAGTCGTCCGTGAGGTAGATCCGCAGCGAGGCGACGTGCGAGATGATGTCCGTGTCGACGATGACGTAGCGGCTCGTCGGCTTGGCGACGCCCAGCTCCTTCTCGGCCTTCTTCATCAGCTTCGGCAGAATGTCCCAGTCGATCTTGCTGAGGTCGACCGTCACGTCGTCGGAGTCCAGGGTGCTCCCCGGCCCCGTGCGCGTCGCGACCTCCTCCCGGAACTCGTACTCGTCGTACACGCGGGAACGGGACTTCGACGGGATGGACGCCATCGCGTACTCGGGGTAGACCGTCAGGTCCACGACGTCCCGGCGGCCCGACGCCGAGCGGAACGCCTTGACCGCGTCCCGCATGCCCGACGGGGTCAGGAGATCGCCCCCATGGTCCGGCGCGACCGGCTTCTCGACCACGGTCTCCTCGCCCTCCGTCTCGGAGGGACGCTTCTTCGCCGCGCCGGAGGTGTCGCTCGCCGCCGGTTGCTCCTTGCGGTCGGTGGCGCCCGCGGAGCCCTCGCGCGGTATGAGGACCACGACGGTCGTCACCGTGACCGCGACGGCGACCGCCGCCAGGCCGGCGACGAACGGCCGGCGGGGCTTCCGGCGTGGAGGCAGCGCCCCAGGGGGCGGGCCGTGGCCGGGTGCGGGGCCGAAGACGCCGGGCAGCACCTGGTCCGAAGGAGGCCGGGCGTACGGGTTCTGCGGGGTGGCGGACGGCGTGCTCAGGACCGGCTGCACCGGTACGTACGGGACCTGGTAGGGCGTCGGCACCGCGTCGTGCACCTCACCTGACCCGGCGCCGTCGGGCGTGCCCGAACCGTCCGTGAGGCCCGCGCTCTGCGTGAGGCTCATGCTCTTCGTGAAGCCCGCGCCGTCGGCGAAGCCCACACCGGCTCCGGGGACCGCGTCCTCTTCGGCGCCGGCGGCCTGCTGAGCGTTCTCCAGCAGCATGTCGAGGCGTGCCGCGTCGGGCCGGGCGGCGACGTCGCGTACGAGCAGCTCCGCGAGCACGGGGGCCAGCGGGCCGGACCGTACGGGCGGCGGGATGGGCTCGTCGAGCACGGCGACGAGCGTGGCGAGACTCGTCGCCCGGCGCAGCGGGTGCGCCCCCTCGGCACAGACGTAGAGCAGCATGCCGAGCGACCACAGGTCCGATGCGGGATCGCCCTCCACACCCCGGATGCGCTCGGGGGCGATGTACTCGGGCGAGCCGATGAGGTCGCCCGTCGCCGTCAGGCTGGTCGACTCACGGAGCGCGGCGATGCCGAAGTCCGTGAGCACGGGGCTGCCGTCGGTGCGCAGCAGGACGTTCGCGGGTTTGACGTCCCGGTGGTGGATGCCTGCCGCATGGGCCGCGCGGAGTGCGGAGAGGACGCCGCGGCCGAGCCGCAGTACCTCGGACGTGGGGAGCGAGCCCTGGGCCAGGCGGTCGGCCAGACAACCGCCCCGTACCAGCTCCATCACCAGCCAGGGGTGCGAACCGTCGGCGGGCTCGACGATGTGATGGATCGTCACCACGTGCGGGTGGTCCAGGCGCGCGAGCGCGCGCGCCTCCCGCAGTACGCGCTCACGTGCCGTCCTGACGAGATGCGGATCGGCCTCGGCCAGTGCGGGGTCGGGTGGCCGGACCTCTTTGAGTGCCACTTCCCGGTGCAGCGCCGTGTCGAGGGCGCGCCACACGGTCCCCATGCCCCCACTGCCCAGCCGCGCGATCAGCTCGAATCGACCGTCGACAAGCCGTCTGCCGGCCCCCCTGGTGTTCATGGCTGGTCAGCGTACGGGGCCGCGGGGTGCCGTAGCCACCAAACGTGTGGGTAGCCGCTACTCACTTCGGGCCCGCGTGCGGCGCGTCGCCACGCCCCCCGGCGTCCCTGGTCAGCCTGCCTGCCGGAGGCCGGCTTCACGGGTGCGGTTCGTGACATCCGGCGGTGCGGATGCGGGGCCGCCGACCGCGATGCGGGCCCGCCCCGGCGCGGAGTGTCCGTACCGCCCCCGCTCCGTGATGCGGCGGTGATCGACAGCGGCTCGCGCGCCGACCTACGGTGAAGTGCCGCGACGTGGCGTGAGGTGCGGCGACGCGCGGTGAGACGCACGGTGAAGTGCCGCCGCTACGGCATCCGTCAGGGCATCCGCGACGGCCTCCGGCTCCGGCGCGCGGCGACAGGGGGGGGAACGATGAGGGCGATGACCCGGATCGGGAGCGGCGTGGCCGCCGTGGTCGCGCTGCTGGCCACCGCCACGGCCGTACCCGCACACGCGGGCGAGGGCGACCTGACGCTCGACACCGTGGACGACTACGTCACCCACCGCCCCTCCATGACCGTCGAGACGCACTTCTTCCTCGGGCTGCGCACGGCATCGGGCGCCCGGGACGTCCGGCTCACGGTCGACGCGCGCGACGCGAAGGGTGTCGTGGACCTGCGTGCCGACAAGAAGTGCCGCGAGACCGCCCGGAGTTACGTCTTCTCGTGCGCGTACGACACGCTCGGGCCGGGCCGTACCGAGGTGTGGGGACTGAAGATCAAGAAGGCCCGAGGGGCGGGGGAGGGCGAGACCGCGACTCTTCGTTACTCCGCCACCGCGGCCGGAGGCGCCACCGCGCGGTCCACGACACGGCTCATGGTCGGGGGGCCCCATCTGGCCGCCCGGAAGAAGCCCCGGATCGACGGGGTCGCGGCGGGCTCCACCGTCGAGTACACGCCCGCCGTGGCCAATCCGGGCAGGAAGCCCTCCCGGGGCGTGGGCGTGACCCTCTCCCCCTATCCCGGCCTCGATCCCCACCGGACCTTCCGCAACTGCCGCTATCCGTCGGCCAAGAGCACCCACCCGGAGGTCGGCCAGGAGTTCTACTGCTGGTTCGACACGGTCGTCGAGCCGGGCAGGGCCTACGAGTTCTCCGCCCCGCTGTCCTTCGGAGTCTCCGGCACCCTGATGCAGGGGATGATCCTGGCGACCCCGTGGGCGTCCGGTCAGGCGTCGCCGTGGGCCGACGACCCGGAGGCAAAGGCCCGCTTCACGAAGCGGGGGAGCGGACCCGAGGTCACCCTCCGCCCGGTCTCCGGCGCGCGCCTGTCCGACTACGAGGACATCGGGACGAACACCGATGTCCGCACCACGACGCGGGCCGATCTGCAGGCGGTCGGCGCGGCCCTCAAGGGGAGTCTGGGGGAGCGGGTCACGGTCGACCTGGGCGCGCGCAACGCGGGACCGGGCGACATGGACACCGAGGGCTACGAGAACACCGACGGGCTGGCGTACCGGATCACTCCGCCGGAAGGCACCCGCCTGGTGCACGAACCGGATCCGGAGGAGGAAGAGGAGGAGCCCTGGCCCTGCAACCCGGCCCGGTCCGGGGCCCGTTCCTACACCTGCCCGATCGGCGAGAACTTCGGGCCCGGCGACTCCGACACGATGCCCATCGAGTTCTGCGTCGAGAAACGGGTCGAAGGCGCCGAAGGGAAGGTCGAGATCGTCGGCGACCGGCAGTTCCTGTCGCGCGACGGAAAACCGGCCAACAACGCCGCGCCGATCCGCGTGTCCGTCCCGGGCAAGGCCGAGGGGTCCGCGGCGGACGCGGCGGCGTGCGGTGGGCGGGGCGACGCCGAGAACGGAGAGGCCGGGCCCGCTGCGGACGGTGCCGACCGGGCGGCCGGCGGTGGGCGGGGCGATCTGGTGGCCTCGTACGTCGTGGGCGCGGTGGCCGTTCTCGGTGCCCTGGCCTGGGGAGCGCTGAAGCTCCGGAGGCGCCGGCCCGCGTGACGGGGCGGTACGTCCCGGCGGAAGGGTGAGGCAGTACGCCCGTGCCGAGTGACGAGGCGGCACGGGCGGGCCGGCCACCGTACGCTCGTAGGCTCAGGACGTGGCCTCAACTCGCCTCCCCCGACCCGGGGTTCTCGACGTCCTCGTTGCTGTTGCCGTGGCTTTCGCGGTCGTGGTCACCGTCGTGGCCGCCGAGGGGACGAGTGCGTACGTCACCGTCCCTGCGGCCTGCGCGGTGGGAGCGGTCATCGGTGCGGTGGCCGGCCGGGGCGGGCGCCGCGGCGGCCCCGGACCTGCCGTCGTCCTGGGCATCCGCCGAACGGCAGAGTGTGAACGGCGATTCGCGAACGGATCTCTGCCGATCGGCAGATGGTCCGGTGACGGCGCCGCGCCGAGGATGGAAGCACCGAACCTTCCTTCCGCACCCTGCTCAACAGGGCTGATGTCTCCTGGAGTTCACCATGTTCCGACGCGTCGCCGCCGCCTCCCGGATCAGCGTCACCGCCGGTCCCGCCTGCGTCCTCCTGGTCTCGCTGACCGCTGCCTCCGCCACGACCGTCCGCCCCACCGCGCACGGCACCGTCGTCGGGGCCGATGCACCTGCCAAGAGCGGGGGAACGGCGGTCGCCCGGGTCCACGGATCCGGCCGGATCGCGTACGCCTACGCGCCCGACGACCGCATCCGTTTCACCGTCGACGCTACGGCCGCCCCGTTCTCCCGCCCCGCTCCCGCGGGGAAGGAGCCGAGGCACGGCCTGCCGACCGACGCGCGCGGCACGCTCCGCTGGTCGCACCGGGTCGCGGCGACCGGCGAGACACTGGCGTCCGAAGCGGCCGTCGACTGTCTGGTGACGGGGGACGGCGTGGCGACGTTCACGGCTGTCGTCACCAAGGTCAACGACCCCCGCCTCGAGGACACCCTCGGTCAGCGCCTCGGGTTCGGCGTCCTCGACGGGTCCGCGGGTGCGCACGGCGACCGGGGCGGCCGGGACCGCTTCGGGTTCTCCTAGGGCGTCGCGAACCAGGACGTGGACGACCAAGGCGATCCCGTCCCCGTACGTACGGGCACCTGCATGGCTCTCGCCCCGTTCGCCCCCGTCGCAGAAGGCGGCTTCGCCGTCCGCCACGCCGACCTTCCCCCGCTCCCCGAGGCCGACCGCTAACGCGTCCCGCGCTCGCCAGGTCCCGTGTTCCGGCCCCCATCCGGCCCCTTTCCGACCGGCGTCAACCGGTCGGAAAGGGGCCGCATATGCTGAAACCATGACCGGTCGGCGCACGCAGCAGGCGTGCGCCGCGCAGCGCGACGACAAGGGAGACCATGTGACGGAGCCCCAGGATCCGATCGTCCTCGACGGACCCTTCGTCACGGACCCCCACGACGCATACGCGCAACTGAACGCCACGGCCCCCGTCCACCGGGCGGTGACTCCCGACGGGGCGCCGGTCCTGCTCGTCACCGGATACCGCGAAGTCCGCGCCGCCACCGTGGATCCGGGGCTGTCGCTCAGCAAATGCCATGCGGCCACCACCGGTCAGCACGGCTCGTCCATGCCTCCCGAACTCGACGCCCATCTGCTCAACACCGATGCGCCCGAGCACACCCGGCTCCGTCGGCTGGTGGCCACGGCTTTCACCCCGCGCCGCATGGAGCGACTGCGTGACTCCGTACAGCGGGTGACCGACGAACTGCTCGGCCGGATGGAGCCCCGGGGCAGTGCGGACGTCGTCGCGGATCTCGCCATGCCGCTGTCCATGGCGGTGATCTGCGATCTGCTGGGCGTCCCCGACGAGGACCGGCCCGACTTCCGGGCCTGGACGGACACGCTCAACTCCCCGGCGTCCGACGCCGCGTTGCACTCGCGCGAGGCCATGCGGAGCATGCACGACTACCTCACCGGGCTCGTCGCGCTCAAGCGCCGCCGCCCCGGGGAAGATCTGCTGTCGGCGCTCGTCGAGGCGCGTGACGACGGGGATCGGCTGAGCGAGGACGAACTCGTCGCCATGGCCTTCCTCCTGCTCTTCGGCGGCTACAGCAACTCCGCGACGCTGATCGCCACCACGGTGCTGGCGCTGCTCACCCACCCCGAGCACCTCGCCGCCCTCCGCATGGGCGCCCTGGGCATGGACGCGGTGACGGAGGAGGCGCTGCGCTGGAACGGTCCGACGATGCTGGCGTCCCGGCGCTTCGCCCGGCAGGACCTCTCACTCGGGTCGACGACCGCACGGGCGGGTGAACGCATATGGCTCTCCTGGGGTTCGGCCAACCGCGACCCCGAGCGCTTCGCGATGCCCGAGGTCTTCGATCCCACCCGTCCGGACAGCAAGGGCCACCTCTCGTTCGGCCACGGCGCCCACTACTGCCCGGGGGCGTCCCTCGCCCGCCTGGAGAACAGCGTCGCCGTGAGCGCCCTGATCCACCGCTTCCCGGCCCTGGCGGCGGCCGTCCCAGCGAGCAGACTGCGGTGGACGGAATCGCTGCGCGTCCGCAGTCTCAGCGCTCTGCCGGTCACCTTGTGAGCCGCGTGCGATAAGCCGGGGCGCGTCGGTCCCGCTCATCCGGTCCCGCTCATCCGGCCCGGCTCATCCGGTCCCGCTCATCCGGCCCCGCTCGTGACCGAGGAGACCAGGCGCTAGGCATCCCGGCGGAGATCGCGGACTTCCGGGCGTTGCCGGAAACCGGCTGACGTGTAGGTGGCGACGGCGCCGACATTGGAGCTCGGGGTGCAGACGATCGCGCTCGACGAGCCCAGCTCCCGGAGCGCGGCCGCCGCGGCGACGGTGATCGCCACGCCGTAGCCGTGACGACGATGTTCCCGGTGCACGCCCATCGGCTCGAGCAACCCGGGCCTGCCCGGACCGGCCGACCACACGGCCACCGCCGCCACCGCGTCGCCCCGGTCGTCGTACGCGACCAGACACCGGGCGTCGGCGAACGGAGAACCGGCTGCCATCGCGTGCCAGCGGTCGTCCGTGAACGTCGACCCGTCGAAGGCCGCGCGATGTACGGCTACGTACGCGTGCGCCCGCTCGGGTCCGATCACCTCGATCCGTACGCCCGGGTCCTTGAGGTCCTTCAGGTCCTTCACCGGCCCCGTGAGGTCGCGGCGCAGCGGTGTCCACGGCTCGTCGGCGTTCCAGCCGTTCTCGACCAGCAGATCTTGGACCAGTGCACCCGTCGGCGCTTCGACGTTCACCTGTCCCTCGGGCAGCACACCGCGCTCGGGATCGGCCGCGTCGTCGGCCACTTGCCGCGCCAGCTCCTCGTCCCGCCGAGCGTCCGGCGCGGTCGTCAGCCGCAGCAGCCGGGGACCGTCCAGCAGCCCGACAGCGAGAATCCGTCCGTCCCGGCTCCACGTCCTGACCGCCGCGGCGGTGGCTTCCGCGCCGGACCGCCAGAACCAGCCCAGGTCTCCCGGATGGAGTTGCATCGGCCCGCCGTCGTCCTGCCACTCCCGCAGCACGCCCACCGCTTCGCTCAGCCCGTCGACTCCCGGCATGCCCAACGCGATCGCCATACGCCCGATCACACACCACCGAACCGACCGTCCGCACCCGGTTTCCGGCCGACGCGGTGCGGCGCGCGGCAAGACCGGGCGAGCGGGGGTGAGTTGGCCGATGAGGTGTGGTGCGAGGTCAGCGAGGTCAGGCGGCGGGCGCGCCGAACCACCGTTGCGCCTGGCCGGCCAGATCCGCCTGATCCTCCCCGGCCCAGGCCACATGGCCGTCCGGCCGCAGCAGCACGGCGGGCACCTCCAGTTCGTCGCTGTCGTCGACGACGTGGTCGATCCGGTCGGCCCATCCGGTGACCGAGAGGCGGCCGGTCCGGTCCAGGAGCAGTCCGCGACCGCGGTGCAGCAACGCGTAGAGGCGCCCCTGCTTCAGGGCGATGTCGCGCATCCGCTTGCCGAGCAGGTCAGGGCCGTCGCCGAGGTCGTAACGGACCCCGATCGCCGTGATCATCTCCGTCACGTACCGGTTGACGTCCGGGAAGTCCATCAGCTCCGACAGCAGGCGCTGCAGCGCACGGGCACCGGGATCGGGGACCAGCAACGCGCTCTGCGCGCAGGTGTTGTCCAGTACGCGGGCGGCCACCGGGTGCCGCTCGGTGTGGTAGCTGTCGAGCAGCCCGTGCGGCGCCCGTCCGCTCACCTCGGCGGCCAGTTTCCAGCCCAGGTTGAACGCGTCCTGGATACCGAGGTTGAGCCCCTGCCCTCCGGTCGGCGGGTGGATGTGCGCCGCGTCGCCGGCCAGCAGCACCCGCCCGACCCGGTAGCGCTCGGCCTGCCGGGTGGCGTCACCGAACCGGGACAACCATCGCGGTGAGTGCACGCCGAAGTCGGTGCCGCCGACCGCCCGCAACCGCTGCTTGAACTCGTCGAAGGTCGGCGCGGTCGCGCGGTCCTCGGCCACCCCTTCGGCGGGCACGATGACGCGGTACACCCCGTCCCCGAGCGGCATGGCGCCGAACCGCAGATGCGTCTTGCGGGTTTCGGCCGTCACCGCGGCCAGCGTCGCCGGGTCGTCGGTCACCTCCATGTCGCCCAGCAGCGTCTCGGTCCTGGAGGGCTCACCGGGGAAGCCGACGCCGAGCAGCGCGCGCACCCGGCTCCGGCCGCCGTCGCAGCCGACGAGGTAGCGGGCCCGCAGCCGGGTGCCGTCGGCCAGCTCGGCGCTCACCCCGTACTCGTCCTGGCTCAGCCCGACCAGTTCGCATCCGCGGCGGAGTTCGGTGCCGAGTTCCGTGGCGTGCTCGGTCAGCAGGCGCTCGGTGACCGCCTGCGGGATGGCGAGGCCGTACGGGTGAGCGGTGTCCATCCCGTCCGGCCAGGGCTTGGTGATGCCGCCGAACAGGCCCCCGACCGAGAACCGTTTTCCGGCAGCGAGGAACCGGTCGAGCAGGCCGCGCTGGTCCATCACCTCGACGCTGCGTACATGCAGGCCCAGGGCGCGGGAGTGCACGGTCGGCTCGGTCAGCTTCTCCAGTACGAGCGCGTGTACGCCGTGCAGCCGCAACTCGGCCGCCAGCATCAGTCCGGTCGGTCCGCCGCCGACCACGATCACGTCGATCATCGAGTTCCCCGTCGTTCAGCGCGATGGAATGTCGGCCGGCCGGCTCCGCGCGGTCCTGCGGCACGCTTCCGCGCCACCCGCACCACCGCGCGGAGTTCCCGGCAACCGCAGGGCGAGCCGGTCCGGCGGTTCGACGTCCTGGGGCAACCCATACGCCGACAAAGCCGAACAGATGTCGCGACTCGCACAACTCTGCAGGTTCCGGCCTCGGTCGACGATTGTGCGGCAGGACCCGGGCCTTGCCGCAAGTCCCCCGGTGCGCTATACGTTGAGAGTGGCAAGGAGACGGAACTCCTTGCCTTTTCTTGTGCGCCGCGTCGGGCTCATTCCTCGCACTGCGGCGATGTCTTCCTCGCGATGCGGCGGTGTCCCGCGTCCGTCGGGGCCGGTCGAGCGGGCCCGGCACGTCACGGGTGGGTGTGCGGCGGAGTCCCGCGGCCCGGGGCAGGCGTCATGGAACGGGGACGTTCACACGGATCAAGGTCTGCTGGCCGTTCGCGACGAGCTTCCGATGGCCGTCCCGCACGCCGAACACCTCCAACTGGCACACGGTCAAGGTCCGTCCGGACTTGAGGACCGTGCCCACGGCCTCGATGTGGTCGCCGACGGCGGGCGCGAGGAGATTGATCTTGTACTCGACGGTGAGCACATCCGTGTCCTCGGGAAACAGTGTGAACGCGGCGTAGCCGCCGGCGCTGTCCGCGATGGCGCTGGTGGCCCCGGCGTGGAAGTACCCGTGCTGCTGGGTCACTTCGGGGCGGCTCGGCAGGACGATGTGGACGCGACCAGGGCCGACCTGCGTGATGCGCGCACCCAGATGACGCATCAGGCCCTGGCGGTCGAAGCTGCTCCGGATGCGCGCCTCTGTCTCGGGGGTGGCCCGTTCCTGCTGTGCCCGGTCGTCCATGTGCTCTCTTTCGGTGGACATCTGGACGCTGATCCCGTCCTGGGAGTGGCACCGGGCTCGCCCTACGGGTGGCGCTGCCGCACGGGCTCCGACTCCGGTTCCGGTGCCGGTTCCGGCAGGGGATCGCCGGTCTCCAGCAGCGTCTTGAGGCTGGAGAGCAGCGAGGGCCAGCCTTCGCCGACCATCTCCACGACCGTGCTGCCGGGCGCGAATCCGTCGTGCACGACGGTCAGTTTGACCATCTCGCCGACCGGTTCGATCTCGAAGGTCACCTTCGACCGCTGCTCGGCGGCGATCTTCGCCAGCAACTCGTCGCCGACCTCGAAAGTCTCCGCCCACTGAGGGCTGAAGGTGTGCCAGGTGTAGGACAGCCGGCGGGGCGGGTCCGCTTCGAGGACGACCTGACCCGGGTCCTCGGTCCTGGCCCCCCGCTCGTCCCAGACCATCGGCGAGCCGGGCTTCCAGTCGGTCTCGAAGGCCACCCCCCAGTAACGGCGGGTGAAGGCCGGATCGGTCAGTGCCTGCCAGAGCCGCTCCGGAGTGGTGTGGATGTAGGTGGTGTAGACGAACTCGGGTGTGGATTCCATGGGTTCTCGCTCCAATGCCGTCTTCAGGTCGGCGAGCGCGCGCACGCGCTCCCGGTCGTACCGGTGGATCCAGCGGTCCGTGATGGCGTTGATCGGCGCGGCATTGAGGTAATGCAGCTTCTCCCTGCCGCGCCGGACGGTCGTCACCAGGTTCGCCGCCTCCAGAACGGCCAGGTGCTTGCTGACGGACTGCCGGGCCATGTCGAGTCCGGCGCACAGCTCCCGCAGGCTCTGCCCGTTGCGGGCGTTCAGGCTGTCCAGCAGCCTCCGTCGGCTGGCATCGGCCAGCGCCTTGAACACCTCGTCCATCTCGTCACCTCTGTCATGCAGCCATCCGGCTGCATGACTGCACGATAGGCAGCCAGATGGCTGCACGTCAAGGAGGGAACCCACGGACCCCTGGACACACGCGACGACCTGCGGGCGGACGTGCGCAAGGCCGCACCGCCTGCGCCGCCGCGTCGACCTGCGCCGCCGCAGCGGCGTTCCGGTGGCGTGAACCGATGCGGGGCCGGTGCTACTCGCCGGCGCGCCGGTGATCGTGAGCGGCACCTTCCGCTGGGTAGGTCTCCGCACGCGAGGCGTTCGCCGTAAGGCGCCGACTGCTGCTGCGGTGCGGAGGTGCCGCCCGGACCGGTCCCGGACGGTATGCGGGTCTCGCCCGGGCCAAGGGGCTGGGCGATGATCCCTTCCTTGGGAGCGATATCCGCCCGGTGTCTGGAAGGCCCGTCTACGGGGCCGCCGTCCGCAGCGACGGCGTGAGCAGCAGGGCTATGACCGCGAGCCCGGCCACCGTGCCGAACGGCAGATACCAGAGGCCGAGCACGGCGAGCACCAGGACGGCCCACCAGGCCCCCTGGACACTCGCTCCGTACGCGGCACCCGCCGCCAGATACACGCTCGCGTAGCCGACGAAGACCAGCTTGACCGGCAGTGACCGCGGTTCGAGCCCCGCCCCCGACACCGCCTGCGCCCACGGGCCGAGTTGCCCCGCGTGCTCCCCGCTGCCGGGCGTCACGTAGTCACCGGTGACCAGCGCGTGGATGCCGTCGAACAGCATCCATCCGCCGACGATCGCAACCAGGGCCACGACGACCCACCCCGTCCAGTGCACCGCGGACTCCCCCTCCTGCTGCTCCTGCTGCGCGGTCTCATCACGGCCCGATACCGGCGGGCCGATGGGACAGAACGCTAGCCCCGCCCACTGACAACGCGGCTCTCCCGGACGCCGGGACGAGGCGGAACCGATCGCGGCGGAACCCGCCGCATCGGCAGCGGGGCGGCGGGGGGCGGAACGGCACCGAGGGCCCGTCCTGCCGCTGGACGGGCCCTCGGTGTGATCGGCGCCGGGTCGCGTACGGGGGTCAGGTCGCGTACGGACCGGGCGCCACGTACGAGCCTGACCGCACCACGGTGCGAATCGCGGTGCTGCGGGTCAGGCCGCGTACGGGCTCTGCCAGCCGAAGGACGGCCACCAGCCGATGCGGTACTCGGTGCCCCATGTGCCCGGGAAGCCCGTCGGGCTGTAGCGGAAGCGGGCGTAGCACGACGTGGCACCGTACGGGCGCCAGGCGACGGCCGTCCTCATCGGGTACTTGAGGTTGATCGACGATGCGTTGTCGCACACGATCTGGGCCGTCACACTGCCGCCGTTGAACTTCGACGCACAGCTCGACGACGTGGCCGTGGCGTCCGTGACCGCGTTCAGGACCTCACCCCCGCCGTCGTACGAACTCCACGCGCTCACCGTGTAGTTGCAGCCGTTGACGTAGTCCCACACCGTCGCCGTGGTGCTCGACTCCGCGGCCTGTGAAGGAGTGGCGAAGAGCACGGTGCCGCCGAGCGCGACGAGTGCCGCGGCAGCGCCGCCGATGGCTCTCGCCCTGAGTTTTCTGGACAATTGGCCCCCCTGTATGAATGACGCGGCGGTATGCGCCTGCGTCTGGAATGTCCGGCTGCGGGTCATCAGAGCACGGCGCCGCGTCGACGGGCGTGAGCAGCACATACTCCAAGGCCCCGCTGCGGGACGGCCGAAGCGTCACGCTCCGGCACGGCTCTCGAGCGCCGAGAGTGCCCAGTGCCGAGAGTGCCGAGTGCCGAGTGCCCAGTGCCGGACGGCCGGGCCGCTGGGCCCGGCCGTCCGGTTCCTTCACGCCCCCGTCCAGGGGCCGGGGTTCATCCCGCCGTGTAGACGTCCTCCACGTACCGTCCGTCCGCGATCAAGCCGTCCAGCCACTCCGTCGCGGCCTCGGGCGAAGCGCCCGTCCGTGCCGTGCAGAGCGCGACGAACGCCGCGCGCACCCCGGGAGCCATGTGCGCCCCGTCTCCGCACACGTACACCCGCGCGCCACGTTCCAGCAGCGACCACACCTCCTCGCCCTCGGCCTCGATGCGGTGCTGGACGAACCGGTGGCCCTGATCCGGCCGTGCGCTGAACACCGGACGCAGCGAGACGGCGCCCAGGGCGTCCGCGTCCCGCAGTTCGTCCGCGTGCAGGAAGTCGCCCTCAGGGTCGTCGCAGCCGAAGTAGCAGAGCGCGGGCGCCAGTTGTTCTCCCCGCACCGCTCGCATCCGCCGGTCGGAGACCGCTCCCCGGAAGGGCGCCAGCCCCGTACCGGCCGAGACCAGGATCAGGGGAGTGCCCTCGTCCTCCACCACCCGGAACGCCTCCCGGCACGGCTGGATCCTGGCCTGCACGGTGTCGCCCGGCTTCAGCGAGGCCAGGAACCCCGACCCCGTACCCGTGAACTCACCGCGCCCCGAACGCGCAGGGGCACGCAGCAGCGAGACCATCAGCTCCGCGTGGCGGGGGTCGACGGCCGGCGAGGAGGAGATCGAGTAGTGCCGGGGGCGGCGGGGCGCAGCAGGTCCAGCAGCACCGGCCAGGTCAGGACCTCGCGCAGCGCGGGATGGTCCTCGACGACGTCCAGCAGCGTGCGCGGATCGGCGTCCCGCGCCTCCGGATCGTCGGCCAGCGCCTGCAGCGCGATGCGCTCCGGCGGGCAGGGGTTGATCCTGGCGAGCCGGGCCAACTGCCCAGCCGTCGGCCGGTCCTGGAGTTCGGTGAAGTGGCCGAGCAGGGTCCGTACGGTCACGGGCCGGTCGAGAGGCAGCGCGCTGCGGGCCGGGCGGCCCGCGCGGATGTCGAGGACCGTGTCCAGGTCGGCGCCGAACGCCGTCGCTGCGCGCTCCACCACACCCGGATCGTTGACCGGCAGGACCGTCAGGTGGTCGGCGGTGCGGTACGAGACGCCCTCGGGGAGGGCGAGCCGCAGGAACTGCTTGAGCCGCGGGTACCCGGGGGCGGTGAGCGGGCGCGCCTCGGTCACCGTCATCTCGACCATGCCGTGGCGCGCGGCCAGGGAGTCGAGCGGTCCGCCGGTCAACTCGCGCACGGTGAAGGCGGGTTCGGTGCCCCGGCGCGTGGAGTCGGCCCCCGCACCTGCGGGCGCCCCGCCCGCACTCGCCGTCTCCCCGCTGCCGTACCGCTCGAGAAGTGCGCGCGAGAGCCGGTCGGTGAACTCGCCGACCGCGCCCGTCAGATCACCGGACGCGTCCGCCGCCCCGCGCTCGATGAGGCGGGTGCCGCCCAGTTCCGCGAGGCGTTCGTCGATGAGTGTGGGCACGCGCTGGTACGTGGCGGCCCAGTTGCGGTCCCCGACTCCCAGCACCGCGTAGGTGACCCCCTCCGCCGTGCCGGGCTCCGCCGTCTCCAGCCACTCGGCGAAGGCCACCGCGTCGTCCGTGGGCCGGCCGTTGTAGGACGCCGCCACGATCACCACGGCACGGTCGGTGGGCAGCCGGCCCGCGTGGCCGTCCAGGGGTGCGGTGACCGGCGGGCGGAAGCCGAGCTCCTCGGCCTCGTCGGCGAGTTGGCGCGCGAAGCCGCGGCAGGTTCCGTAGTTGGACCCGTGCAGGAGCAGCAGGTCCGTACCCGGCGCGATCCGTGCGGGCGGCGTGCTGTCCCCGGCTCCCGCGGCGTCCGGTGCCGTGTCGCCGCCCGGCCTGCGGGCCTGTGCGGTACGACGCTCCGGGAGCGCCGTGCGGTCGGCGGCCCGGTCGGCCGGGGTCCGCGGGGCGAGCAGCACGGTCAGGCCGTCCGGCTTCAGCGTCAGCGTCTCCTTGATCTCCAACCGGTAGTCGGTGTGGTCGAGCAGGCGGTACCGGTGCACCAGCAGACCCAGCAGCATGACCGCCTCGTGCAGGGCGAACTGCCGCCCGATGCAGGCCCGTTCACCCGTACCGAAGGGCTTGTACGCGTGCGGGGACCGCGCAGCCTCCGCCTCGGGCGCGAAGCGCGAGGGGTCGAACAGCTCCGGGTTGGGCCCCCAGACCGGATCCCGGTGCAGCATCGGGGTCAGCACGATCGCTGGTTCACCCGCGCGCAGTGGGATGCGCCCTCCGAGGAGGACGTCCTCGCGTGCCTCACGGCCGAACGCCGCCGCCGTCGGCCACAGGCGCAGCGCCTCGGCGACCACCTGGCGGGTGTACCGCAGCCGCCCGACGTCCTCGAACGACGGGTCGGGGTCGGTCTCGTCGCCCCACAGTTCGTCCACCTCCCGCTGGACGAGCCGGAGCACCGTCGGGTCCTTCAGCAGGTGGTACAGCGCGAACGAGAGCGCGCCCGAGGTCGTCTCGTGACCGGCGATGAGGAACGTGATGACCTGGTTGCGGATGTTGGCCAGGTCGAGTGTTGTGCCGTCGGAGGGGTGCGGGGCGCCGAGCATGAGCCCGAGCAGATCGTCACCCCCGGGGCCGCCGTTTCCTCCGCGGGCGCCGCCGGCGGTCCGTGCGCCGATGACCTCGTCGACCACACCGGCGATATGGTCGGCGTCCACCCGGAACGCCGCGTCCTGCACGCCGTAGTCGCCGTCCGGAGCCCGGCCCAGCCGGGTCATGGCCCACTCCAGGCAGCGGACCATCGCCGCGACGAACGGGTGTGCCTCGGCCCGCGAGAACGACTCGAAGTCGTAGCCGAATCCGGCCAGTCCGATGGTGTCGAGCGTCATCCGCGTCATGTCGTCGGGCACGTGCACCGGCAGTCCCTCGGCCGCGGCCGCGTCCCACGAGCCGACGAGGCGCCGGGCCACGCGCAGCATCACCGGATGGTAGGAGCGCATGGAGCCGAGCGCGAAGGCCGGCATCAACACGTCATGCGCCTTGGCCCAGTTGGGCTCGTCGTTGTACGCGGTGAAAAGCCCGTCCGCCGTCATCTCACGGACGTTCTCCAGCGCCGGGCCCACGTACTTGGTGAACCTGGTCTCGTCCGACAGGTCCGTGACGAGGTCGAGCGAGCTGACGAAGAGGGTCTCCGGTCCGTGCAACCGGCGGCGGAACACCGGACCGTGACGGCGGGCCAGATCCATGGCCTGCTGCAGCGGCTTGCTCGTGGGACCGGTCCGGGAGATGTCCACGACGGGGATGTCGTCGAGGTGCGGGAGGACTGTCGTGTCGGTCGTCATCACCAGTACTTCTTCCGGTGGGGGCTCGATGAGGCGGCGCGCGGCGGAGCCACCCCGCACCGCGTCGTCACGTGTGCGGTGCGGGCGGCCCGAGGGCGCCTGACTCCACCCTGTCCCTGGTGGCGTACGGTTCCGTGTGCGCCGACTGCAGGAACGTGTAGCGGTTCCCCGCGGCAGGGGCTTGCGCGGCGGACGCCGGACTGCGCACCGGACCCTGGGCGATCGTGGACGGGCAGCCGGGCCGCGCCGTTCGCGCGGAGGCGGCGTGACGGACCGGGAGCGGAGGAACGACGCTGTGGCGGAGTGTGCGGACTCGCCGGACGAACCGCGGAGGGCCGCGGCCGACCTGAGAGCCGACGCCACCGACGAGCAGGAGCCGGGGCGGGCCCGCTGCGACGAGGCCATCGCCTGGCGCAACCGCTTCCTCATGCTGTTCGACCGCATGCCACTGGCCATGGCCCTGTGCCGGACGGACGGCGAGATCCTGCTGGCCAATCCGGCGCTGGGCGCCGAGTGGGGCCGCCCCGCCGGGCGACTCACCGGCCGTAACGTCCTGGAACTCTTCCACCCGCGGGCCTCGGCCCAGCTGGAGCGGATCGCCGAAGCGCTCCGGGTGGGGCGTCGCTCGCGCTACCCGCTGGCGGTTGGCTGGACGTCCGGGGGAGAGGATCGGCACGGCGAGCTGACCGTCGATCCCGTCAGCGAGGGCAGCCACGCGGTGCCCGCGCTGCTCGTGGTGCTCCGCTCCGTCGATGCCGCGCCGCGCGAGGCGGGGGAACAGGACGGCCCGCTCCGAGAGGACGGAGAGGTCGGGCCGGTGGGGCGCCGCGTGCTGGCCCTGGCCGCGGCGGGACTCACCACCGCCGCCATCGCGAAGGCGATGGGCCTGACCGTGGACGGGGTGAATTACCACGTCACCCGGCTGTCGCGACGCTGGCGGACCCCGAACCGTACGGCGCTCGTGGCCAAGGCGTATGCCCTCGGTGTCCTGTCGCCGGGCGCCTGGCCGCCTGCACCGGGACCGGCCGACGCCTGACCGCGACCGCTCCGGCCGTTCGATGCCGCCCCTGCTGATGGTCATGGCACGGCCACGGTGAGTGAGAAGAGGGGGGCGCGGGATACCCCGGGACCAGGGCGGCTGACGCTGCGGGCGCATGCGGCCCCGAAAGAGCGGTTCACGGCTTTTCCGTCCATTTGAACCGGACCTGTTCGGAGAGCATGCTGAAGGCGTGAGGGCTGGGTGATCAGCCCAGTGATGTGCAGGCCATCCGGGTTCCCATCGGACCGAGGCAGGGCGGTATGAACACCGAGGACGCCCTTCTCCACGGCCGGGAATCGCGTGGCGTGGACTTGACGCGCTGGGCCACGTTCATGGTCGGTGAGGACGGGGTCGTCACCGGCTGGAGCCCTGACGCGCAGCGGCTCCTCGGCCACGCCGGGCGGCAGGTCGTCGGGCGGCCCGCGGCCGACCTCTTCCTCCCGGGCAACGAACCGCCCTTCTGGACACCGCCACGGGACCAGGACGACTGGGTCGGCGAGGTGACCGCACGCCACATCAGCGGTCGCCTTCTGCACCTGGCGGCCCAGGGCTACCGCTTCCTCCCCGACGGCAGCACGCAGCGCCAGTGGCTCGTGACCGCTGCACTGCCCGGGAACTTCCTGCTCCTGGGGGAGGAGCAGGCCATGCTGGACTGGCTCTACCGGCGTTCGCCGGTCGCGATGACGGTCTACGACACGGACCTGCGGTGCGTGCGCCAGAACAAGGCGATGGCGCGGCTCACCGGCGTATCCGAGGTCGACCGGCTGGGGAAGCGCCTGCCCGAGATCCTGTCCGGCCCCGACGCCGTGGTCTGGGAGCGGCGCATGCGGCGCGTTCTGGAGACCGGCGAGCCCGCCTACTCCGGGGAGATGCGCGGCCGTATGCCGGCCGGCCCCGACCACGACCTGGTCTTCTCGGCCGCGGCCTCCCCGCTCCAGGACCGCACCGGACGGATGCTCGGCATCTGTGCGACGGTCATGGACATCACCGAACAGGTCCGCGGCCGTGAGCGGCTGAACCTGCTGAACGAGGCCAGTACGCACATCGGCAGCACCTTGGACGTCACGCGTACCGCCCAGGAGCTCGCGGAGATGGCCGTTCCCCGGCTGGCCGACTGGGTCCATGTGGATCTGCTCGAGACCCTGCTGCAAGGCGAGGAGCCAGGTCCCTTCACCGGGGGCGTGGCCCTGCGGCGTGTGGCGAACGAGTCCGTCAACCCCGGTGCCCCGGAAGCCCTGTTGCAGCCGGGGGACGTGGACGTCTACCCGGCCCAGTCGGCTCCGGTGCGCTGCATGGCCACCGGCCGTTCCGTGCTGCAGCTCGTGGAGGACCCGGCCACGCAGGCCTGGCTGGCCGACGACCCCGTACGCACGGTGGGGTTCGCCCAGTCCGGCTTCCAGGCGATCATGGGTGTTCCGATCCGCGCGCGCGGTACGACCTTGGGCGTCACGCTCTTCCTCAAGCGGTCCAAGGTGCCCTTCAGCGACGACGACCGGCTGCTGGCGGAGGAGTTGGTGGCGCGCGCCGCCGTATGCCTGGACAACGCACGCCGGTTCATGCGTGAGCACACCGCCGCCCTGACCCTGCAGCAGACCCTCCTGCCGCAGCAGCTCCCCACGCAGACGGCGGTCGAGGTCGAGTCGCGCTATCTCCCGGCCGGGGGGCGCTCCGGGGTCGGGGGCGACTGGTTCGACGTGATTCCCCTGTCGGGGAAGCGCGTCGCCCTCGTCGTGGGCGATGTCGTGGGGCACGGGATCCACGCCGCCGCGACGATGGGGCGTCTCCGTACGGCCGTGCGCACACTCGCCGACGTCGACCTCCCCCCGGACGAACTCCTCACCCATCTGGACGACTTGGTGATCCGCCTCGCCACCGAGGACGAACTCGTCGACACCCAGGCCACCGACCTGGGCGCCACCTGTACCTATGCCGTCTACGACCCCGTCTCCCAGGTGTGCTCCATCGCCCGCGCCGGACATCCGCCCCCGGCCGTCGTCCACCCGGACGGCGCGGTGGAGATCCTCCAGCTGCCGGCCGGGCCCCCGCTCGGGCTCGGCCATCTGCCGTTCGAGTCGGCCGACGTGATCCTGCCCGAGGACAGCCTGCTCGCCCTCTACACCAACGGGCTGCTCGACTACCGGGAGCAGGGCATCGACGAGGGGCTGGACCGCCTGCGCCGGGCGTTCGAGAAGCCCGCGGCGTCGCTGAGCGCGCGGTGCGAGGCCGTGCTCGACGACCTGCTGCCGACCCGTCCCCCGGCCGACGACGTCGCCCTCCTCATCGCCCATCTGCGGACCCTGGGTTCGGACAAGGTCGCGGTCCTCGACGTGCCGCCAGAGCCCGAGTCGGTGGGGTACGCACGGTCCTGGGCCATCGACCAACTGGCCGCGTGGGGGCTGGAGAGCGCGGCCCCGATCACCGAGCTGGTGGCCAGCGAGCTGGTCACCAACGCCATCCGGCACGCCCAAGGCCCCATCCAGCTCCGGCTGTTGCGGGACACCACGCTCATCTGCGAGGTGTCCGACGCCAGCAGCACGGCCCCGCACATGCGCCGCGCACGCCTCTCCGACGAGGGAGGGCGCGGGCTCCTCCTGGTCGCCCAGCTCACGCAGCGCTGGGGCACGCGCCATTCGCGCGTGGGCAAGACGATCTGGTGCGAGCAACTCCTCGTGGAGGAGTGAACCGCCCGGACCCGACGTGCGCGGAGCACTCAACGCCTCCGGTGCCGGCTGCCAGAATGGCGCCATGCTGACCATGGGATCGGTCGTGATGGGTGCCTCGGACGTGCGCCGTGCGGCCGCGTTCTGGATGCGAGCGCTCGGTTACGTCCCCCGCGACGGGGAGGTCGAGGACGACTGGACCGTGCTCGTACCGGCCGATGGGCGCGGCGCCGCGGTGTCGATCGGCGTGAGTGAGACACCCGTACAGGAGCGTCCGCGTGTGCATCTCGATCTGTACGCCACTGATCAGGCGGCGGAGGTGGAGCGGCTGATCGCGCTCGGCGCGGAGCGGGTCGAGTGGGCCCTGTACGCGGACGACGCCGACTACGTCGTGCTCGCCGACACCGAGGGCAACCGCTTCTGCGTGATCGACAAGGGCTGACGGGCGCGCCACCGCGGAAGCCGGGGGTGCGGCAGGTCAGCCGTCGATGAGCTTCCGTTTGGCCATCGCGAACTCCTCGTCCGTCAGGGCGCCACGGCCGTGCAGATCGGCGAGGCGCTCGATCCGGTCGACCCAGGAGGGATCCTGCTGCGGCGTCGCGCTGCCGGTGGCCTTGATGTCGGCGTCCGGGGAACCGGCAGCCGGGGAACGGAACTCCGCGGCGTTCTTCACGGCGGTGCGGAGTGTGTCGGCGAACGCCTCGGAGTCCGTGACGTTCTCCCAGCTGTGCGCCCCCGACACCGCCGTGACCTTGAGTATCTGCCCGGTCAGCCGGGACTTGGCGACCTGCACGTCCGTGATCCCGGGAAGCGGTACGGGTACGGGTGCCCGGCCCTCCTTGACGTACAGAAGCCGGTGGGTGGTCAGCACCAGGGCACCGTTGGTCCAGTCCTGACGAGCGCGGGCGGAGGTCACCGCAAGCGGTGCCTCACCCGGTACGGCCGTGTCGTCCACGGCTGATTCGACCCGGTTGCTGCTGTCACCGAGCCGGTCGAACGCGATGTCTGCAAGGTCACTCCAGTCCATGAGGGGCACTTTACGCAGATGTCGCGTCTTCTTGACACCCCTCGGCGATGTCGTGTCTTCTTGACAGGTGCGAAACAGCGTTCGGGACCGGAGGGCAGCCGCCGGCCTGTCCCAGGCAGCGCTGGCGGACCTGATCGGGGTGTCCCGGCAGACCGTCAACGCCATCGAGACCGGCAAGTGGGATCCATCGCTCCCCGTTGCCCTGAAACTCGCCCGGACACTGGGCGCCAGCGTGGAGGAACTCTTCGATGACACCGAAGACGCCGAACACCCCTGAGAGCCCCGGAAGTTCGGGGCAGGGACACGGGTCCCGACGACAGCCCGGCCCGCCCGCTTCGCGCAGCGCGCCGAAGAGTCCGGCCGTGCCGAAGTCTTCGGCCCTGATCGCCATCGCCGCCGGGGCCGGGCTCTTCGCGCTGGGGTGCGCGGTGGCCGGTGCGGTCGGCGGACAGCTGTGGGGCGGGCTGGGCGGGGCGGCCGGGTTCGGTCTTCTTGCCTGGGTCTGTCTGCGCGGCGGCGGGGGTGAGACCGGACGCATCGTGGCCGGGGGCGATCCGCGCGAGCAGGAGATCGACGTCCTGGCGATGGCCGTCTGCGACGGCGTCCTCACCGTCGTCCTCGGGGTGTGGCTGATCGCCGCACTTGCCACGGACGGACCGGCCTGGATGCCCGGCGGTCTGCTGCTCGTGTCCGCGGTCACCTACGTCGTGGCCATCGAGGTCCTGCGCCGCCGGATCTGACGCCACTCCGGGCGCCGTTCTCCGCGCACGCCCCTGCGGTGCCGCAAGGCGGCACCGCAGTGCTGCCGCGCCTCCGCACTGCCGCACCTCCGCGGCGACTGGTCACGGGTCGGCCCGGTCTGCCCGCGGACCCTCAACTCACCTCCCCACACCAGCAGGAGACACACCGTCATGCCCGCGAACCGTTCATCCGCCGCGCCTCCACCCGGCTCCCGCGCCCCCGCCACGCCCGCCGCGCCGGGCCCGCTGCCATCGGTGAGCGCCGCGCCGCCGCGCCTGGCCGCCGTCGACGCACTGCGCGGATTCGCCCTGTTCGGCATCCTCGTGGTCAACAGCACGTTCATCGCCTCGACGTTCCACAGCGCCGGAGTGCCCGATCCCGCAGCGGAGGGCCCGGTGCAGACGCTGGTCTCGTATGCGGTGACGGTGCTCTTCGAGACGAAGTTCTATCTGCTGTTCTCGTTCCTCTTCGGCTACAGCTTCACCCTGCAGCTCGATTCCGCGGCCCGCCGCGGCCGCCGCTTCGGTGCCGGGTTCGTCCGCCGCCTCGCCGGACTCGCCCTGATCGGTGCCGCGCACGCCGTCCTGCTCTTCCACGGGGACATCCTGACGACGTACGCCCTGCTGGGCCTGATCCTCCTGGCCTGCCGCGCGATACGCCCGCGCACCGCGCTCGTTGCCGCGGCCTGCCTCATCGCCGTCATGACCGCGCTGTGCCTGGTCCTTGCCCTCCTGGCTCACCGCTTTCCCGAGCCCGTCGACACCGCGGCCCTCACCGCCCAGGCGCGCGAGGCGGCCGACGCCTACCGCGCGGGTCCGGGCTCGGTCGTCGGCCGGCACCTGACCGAACTCCCGGAAATGCTGGGGGTGTTGTGGGGATTCCAGGCGCCGTGTGCCCTGGCCGCGTTCCTGACCGGACTGGCCGCCGGGAAGCACCGGCTCCTCGCCGATCCCGCGGCCCATACGCGCGGCCTGCGCCGACTGGCGCTCACCGGCGTGCTGGTGGGCCTGCCCGGCGCCCTGCTGTACGGATGGAGCCAGTCCCGGCCCGAACTCGCCGTGCAGGTGGCGGGCCTGGCCGTCGACGTCGCCACCGCACCGGCGCTGGCCGCCGCGTACGCCGCGCTGTTCCTCCTGGCGACCGTCCACCGCCGTACGGCGGCGGCCACCGCGCTGCTCGTCCCCGCGGGCCGCACCGCGCTCTCCAACTACCTGGCCCAGTCCCTGCTCATGTCGCTGATCTTCACCGCGTACGGCGCGGGCCTGGTCAACCGGATGGGGCCCGCCGAGGTGCTGCTGACCGCGGCGGCGGTGTACGCAGCCCTCGCGGCGGCGAGCACCTGGTGGACCCGCCGCCACCCCTACGGCCCGCTGGAATGGTTGCTGCGCGCGCTCACCCATCTCGCGTCGCCGCCCTGGCGGCACCGCACACCGGCCTCGCGGCCGGACTCGCGCCGGCCGTCGGTCGGCCGTCGGGGCTCCGGCAGGGGTCGGCTCCGGCAGGGGTCAGGCCGCCGCGGGCGTACGGCTCCCGTCGAGGATCACCCGCGCCACCAGCGCCGGGTCGTCGCTCATCGGCACATGCCCGCAGCCGGGCAGCCGTACGAGACGCGCGCCGGGAATGGCCTCCTTGGCGCGGACGCCCTGGCGCGGGATCAGAAGCCGGTCGCGCGTGCCCCAGGCGATCGTGACCGGGATGTCGGGGATGTCGTCGGTGAAGACGACAGGGCGGCCGGCCGCCAAGGTGGGCCAGAACGCCGGGGCCTCCCGCAGGGCCAGGGTCTCGGCCGCCGCACCTTCCGGTGAACGCCGCCCGGGCCGTGCGTAGATGGAGCTGACGAGCACCGCGCGCCCCGCCGTGGTGCGCGACAGCCGTTCCACCATGGGCGGCGTCAGGATCTTGGCACCGGCCCGCATGCCGCGGAGCAGGCCGAACGCGTAGCGCCGCTCCGCCTCGGACCAGAACCCGGCGGGGGCGAGGGCGGTCACCGACCGTACGAGCCGGTCGCGGCCCATCGCCAGCGCGAGCAGCCCGCCCAGCGAATTCCCCACGACATGCGGCCGCTCGATCCCCAGTGCCGTGCAGAGGCCGCCGAGCACCGGCACGACCGTCGGCAGGTCATGCGGTACGCCGTCGGGCAGGGCGGGGGACTCCCCGAAGCCCGGCAGGTCGATGGCGATGACGTCGCGCTCGGCGGCGAGGATGTGCAGTACCGGGTCCCACCCCTGGCGGTGGTGGCCGATGCCGTGCAGGAGCAGCAGCGGCTCACCGGAGCCGCGGCGCTCGTACACCACCGAGACCGGGTGCTCGCCGGCGGGCGTGTCGGCCGTGAAGGAAATCGTTGCGGGCATGTGGTGCTCCTGACCGTCGCCGTGCGACGCCGGTTGGACGGGCGGCTGATTGCTGGACAGGATGTCAGGAACAATTACCGTTCGGTAGCCCGGAGTTCGACGAGCCTGGCGCGAACGGCCCCCGAATCAGGTCAAAACGGTCGGCGCATACCCGGATCGCCTGGACACCGGCCCGCCCGTCCGGTGGGATGGACGCCGTGGCGAGCGATACGGCAACCGACGTCTTCGAGGAGCACCGACCCGTCCTGACCGGCGTCGCGTACCGCATGCTCGGTCGCGTCGCCGACGCCGAGGACATCGTCCAGGAGGCCTGGCTCCGCTGGTCCGGCGCCGATCACGCGGCCGTCCGCGAACCTCGCGCCTTCCTGGTGCGGATCACCACCCGCCTCGCCATCGACCGGCTGCGGCACGTCCAGTCGCGGCGGGAGTCCTATGTCGGGCCGTGGCTGCCGGAGCCGATCGCGACCGACTTCGCCGGTACGGTCCCCGATGCCGCCGAGCGGGCCGTGCTCACCGAGTCCGTGTCCTTCGCCGTGCTCGTCGTCCTGGAATCCCTCTCGCCCCTGGAGCGCGCGGTGTTCGTGCTGAGGGAGGCGTTCGGCTTCCCGTACGCGGAGATCGCCGGGATTCTCGAGCGCTCCGAACCGGCCGTACGGCAGCTCGCCGGCCGTGCGCGGCGCCACGTGGAGGAGGGGAAGCCGCGGTTCCCCGTCGACCCGCAGGAACAGCGTGACGTCACCGAACGCTTCCTCGCCGCGGCGACGGGCGGCGACATCCAGGGGCTGCTGGCGCTCCTCGCCCCGGACGTCCGGCTGGTCGGCGACAGCGGCGGCAAGGCGAAGGCGCCGCTGCGCGTCATCGAGAGCCCGGACAAGGTCGGGCGGTTCCTGGTCGCCGTGGCGCAGGACCCGGCCGGGGACCTGCAGTTCGTCTTCCGCGAGATCAACGGGGTCCCGTCGATGCTGGTCCTGGTCGACGGGAAGCCGGACAGCGTCATGTCCCTGGACCTGACGGAGGACGGGCGCGTCCGTTGCGTCTACATCGTGCGGAATCCCGACAAGCTCGGTGCCGTCGGGCCGTAGAGAGCCGCGGTCCGGACAGGGGTGGAACGCTCGCCCGCGATCCGAACCGCCGTGACCTACAGGCCGCCCGAGACGCGCAGCACGGCGCCCGACGTGTACGACGCCTCGGGGGACAGCAGCCACGCGACGGCGCCCGCCACCTCGTCCGGCTCGCCGGGGCGCCGCATCGGCACCCGCTCCGGGTGGCGCCAGGGCCGCTCGGGATCGCCCATCGAGGCGTGGATGTCCGTGAGGATCATGCCCGGCTGCACGGAGTTCACCCGCACCCCCTCGGGGCCCAGCTCCTTGGCGAGGCCGACCGTCATGGCGTCCACGGCGGCCTTGGCGGCCGCGTAGTGCACGTACTCGCCCGGACTGCCCAGCGTGGCCGCGGCCGACGAGATGTTGACGATCGCCCCGCCGCTGCCGCCGTACCGGGTCGACATCTCCCGTACGGCGCGGCGCGCGCAGAGCATGGCGCCCGTCACGTTCACGTCCACCACACGGCGCATCGTCTCGGGGGAGGTGTCCGCGAAACGGCCGAGCGGTCCGGTGATGCCCGCGTTGTTCACGAGTCCGGTGACCGGTCCGAGCGCGTCCCTCACCGTGTCGAAGAGGGTCTCGACCTGGTCCTCCGCCGCGGTGTCCGCCTGGACGACGACACAGTCGGAGCCCGCGTCCCGTACGGCGGCGGCCGTCTCCTCCGCGGCGTCCCTGTCGCGCTCGTAGCCGATGCCGATCCGGTGTCCTGCGCCGGCCAGCCGTACGGCCACGGCCGCGCCGATCCCGCGACCGCCGCCGGTGACCACGGTGATCCGGTCCATGCTGAGCAGCCTCCCCTTCGCCGGTGCGCCTTGAGACCGCTGCCTGCCGGCGCGGCGATGATCACCGACGCTACACCGTGCCACCTTCCCGTCACCCCGCCCGGGGGTCCGCGAACGACGTGTGAACGCTCCGCGGCGACGCCGCGGGGGCGAGGCAACGGACCGAGGATTGGTCTTGACCAAGCCTGGGGCCCGCCCTATGGTCGCAGGGATAGTGCAAGAACCTTTAATAAACAAGGGCGTTAATATCCCTCCCCTGCTCAGGCAGGGGATCCCGGGGACACGGAGATCGTGGAGGACAGGGTGGGGACCACGCAGCTCGAATCGGTGCCGGAACCCAAATACTGGCACCTGAAGACCGTGCTCAGCGATGCGCTGGACTCCGAGTTCGAGGTGGGCGAGATCCTGCCCAACGAGCGCGAACTCGCGGCCCGGTTCGGCGTCGCGCGTGCCACCCTGCGCCAGGCGCTCGAGCAGCTCGAACTCGAGGGGCGGCTCCAGCGGCGCCGCGGCGTCGGCACCACCGTCGCCCCGCCGCGCATGGGTGTGAACGTCGGCCCCGAGGACCACGCCTGGCCGGGCGGCGGCGCCGATGCCTGGCAGCCGGTCGACTCCGAGATGGCCGCGCCGCCCGCCTCCGTCGGGCGTCTGCTCGGCACCGACCCGGAGGAGCAGGTCCACACCGTTCGCCGCACCCGCGGGACGCACGGCCAGCAGGTCGCCGCCGAACTGCTCTACGTCCCGGCCGCGTCGGTCCCCGGCCTCACGGCCATCGACCAGCTCGGCGGTGCGGCACGGGCGCGGGCCGTGCTGCGCGAGCTGCAGCGCCTGGAGCTGGAGGGGCAGGACCGCTCCGTCGAGCTCGGCTCGGCACGCGCCGACGACGCCAAGCAGCTCGACCGTCTGCCGGGCTCACCCGTCCTGGTCGTCACGGCACGCTACTTCGCTGAGGGCCGTACGGTCGCGGTCGGCGTGGCCACCTACCGCGCGGACACCTGCCGGCTGACGTTCGGCGAGACGGGATCGGTGCAGATCGGCCACCCGGACGAGCAGCGTCGCGCCTCCTGAGCGTCTCCTGAACGTCCCCGCCTCCTCGACGCCGTTGGGGAGGGCGGCGAGTGGGCCCTGCCTGCGTCGCGCAAGGCAGGGCGCGTCCGCGACCACGACGGTCCGTCCGGATGCCCATCCGGACGGAGGCGCGGGTCAGCGGCGGGCCGTCACCGTGCGCTCGACCGCGAAGAGCTGCTCCTCGACATGGTCCAGGGCCAGGCGCAGCGCACCCGTCGACACGGCCGCCTCACCCAGCACCGACAGTTCGACCCGGGGCGGCCGGAGGCAGTAGCGGGCGAGTTCGCGGCGCAGCGGGTCGAGGACCCCGTCGAGTCCGGCCGCCCAGCCGCCCACGACCACCAGCTCGGGGTCGAGGGCCAGCACCAGCGCCGCGACGTCGTGCACCAGCCGCCGGATGTACCGTTCCACGGCCTGCCGCGCTCGCTCGTCACCGCCCCGGGCCTGCGCGAACACCCGGGTCACGGCGGCCTCGTCGAGCGGGGGCAGCGGTTCGCCGGTCGGCGACAGCACCTGTTCCGGAGTCGCTTCCCGGCCCAGCAGGTGCAGGGCGCCGATCTCGCCGGCCGCACCGCCGTAACCCCGGTGCAGGCGGCCGCCGATGAGCGAGCCCGCGCCGGGGCTGAGACCGGCCAGGACGAAAACGATGTCATCGGAGCCGGCGCCCGCGCCCTTCCAGTGCTCGGCGACCGCGGCCGCGTTGGCGTCGTTCTCCACCAGCACGGGGCAGCTGAAGGAACGCTGCAGCCGCTCGCCGAGCGGCAGTTCGGTCCACCCCGGGAGCGCGGTGCACAGCCGTACGGTCCCGTCCGCCTCGACGATGCCCGGGGAACCCACGCCGACGGCGCGCAGCGAGCCGCGGGCCACGCCCGCTCTCCGCAGGAGATCGGCGACCACCGCCCGGACCCGTTCCAGCCGCTCCTCGGCCGATGCCGTCTCCGGCACCTCGCGCACCGCCGATCCGGCCGCGCTCCCGTTCAGGTCGGAGAGCACGGCCGCGACCCGGTGCGGTCCGATCTCGATGCCGAGCAGATGCCCGGCCTCGGCGTGGAAGCGGAAGCGGCGCGCGGGGCGGCCCTGGCGCCGCGTCCCGCCCTCGGCGGCGGGTGCCTCGCGCACCAGGCCGGTCTCGGTCAGCCCTTCGACGACGCCCTCGACGGTCGGTCGCGAGAGACCGGTGATCTGGACGAGATGGGTCAGCGTGGCCTCTCCGGTGTCCCGCAGCGCGTACAGCACCACCGCCGAGTTGATCCGTCGCAGCAGGGACGGGTCCCCACCGGTGAGCCGCGCCAAGACCCGGCCTCCCTCCAGTCCGTGTGAGCCGGATCGTAGCCGCTGAGCTGTGGGGCGGCGAGCCGCGCGGCTGTCCTCGCCGGGTTCCGCCGCACCGGCTCCGCACCGGTCCCGCGCCGCCGTGTCCCGTCGGGTCGTCGCCGGGCCGTACGGGGAGGGGCGCACCGCCGGCCGGTGCTGATCGTCGGCGGTGCTGCGAACCGTACGGGCGACGACAGCCGCGGCTGTGCCGACGTACGACAGCCCGGGTCCGTGGCGGTGTGACGTCTCCCGCAGCAGTCGCTGGTGGTTCTGACGCTTCGCCAATTGTCGGCAGCGCGGGGTTTACTGACGTTATGGACAGCACCACCGCCCATCTGGCCGCCATAGACCGCCTGCGCGCCCTCCCGTTCCCCGCGCGCCGGCGGACCGAGCGCGGCGTCGAGAGCGGTCCGGACTTCCATGTCGCCGAACTCGAGTACAGCGACCGGTTCGGCGACGATGATTTCACGCTCGTACGGGACGAGCGTGAGGAGTTCGAGTCCGAGCTGCAGGTGCTCGTCCAGGTGCTCACCTACCGGTGGGGCGAGCCCGAACACCGGTCCCTCGACGCTCACTTGGAGCGCTCCGCGATGGGGGAGCCGGTCCCGGAGCCGCTGTGCACGCTGAGCGCGTTCGTCGGGGAGGTGCACGCCTGGAGCGTCGACGGACGGTGGGTCGCCCTGGGGATCAGCCGGGACGAGCCGCAGCCGCCCCAACGCGTCCTGCTGGTCGCCGCCATAGGGGGCGAGGCCCTGGCCGCAGCGGGGTGACCGGGGATGGTCCGTCCGGCGCGGTCGGGTCAGCCCCGGTCGCCGGAGCGGGCGTCCGGAAGGCCCGCCGCCTCACGGAGCCGCGCGAACTCCTCGGCCATGGAGGGCAGCGTCCAATGGGCGTTCAGACCACTGGGGTTGGGCAGCACCCAGATACGCGTGCCGCCGATCATCCGCTCCTGACGACCGATCCTCGCCGTACGGTCGCCGAAGGCCACGCGGTACGCGGTGACGCCGACGACGGCGAGCCAGCTCGGTTCGTACCGCTCCACCTTGACCCGCAGGAGGCGCCCGCCCTCGCGCAGCTCCTCGTCGGAGAGTTCGTCGGCCCGCGCCGTCGTGCGCGCCGCGACATTGGTGATGCCGAGCCCGTGACCGAGCAGTTCGCGCTGCTCCGCCGGGGCCAGCTGCCGCGGGGTGAAGCCCGAGGCGTGGAGCGCGGGCCAGAACCGGTTGCCCGGCCGGGCGAAGTGGTGACCCGTCGCCCCGGACATCAGCCCCGGATTGATCCCGCAGAACAGCACGGCGAGGCCGCCGGCGAGCACGTCGTCGATCCGGCGGTCGCGGGCGGCCTCCAGCTCCTCGGGCGTCGGGCGCGTCAGAGGATCGCCCCGGGCGCGTACCCGGCTGCCTCCGGGTGCTGCTCCGCGACCTGCTCGATCCGGCGGACGACGGCGGCCACCTGACCGGCGGCCGCGCCGGTGAAGGACAGACGGTCGGCCATGAGCGCGTCGAGCCGCGCACGGTCCAGCGGGATGCGCTCGTCGTCGGAGAGACGGTCGAGCAGTTCGTTGCGCTCGACGCCCTTCTCGCGCATGGCGAGTGCGGACGCGACCGCGTGCTCCTTGATGACCTCGTGCGCGATCTCCCGGCCGACGCCGGCCCGCACCGCGCCCATCAGGACCTTGGTCGTGGCGAGGAACGGCAGGTAGCGGTCGAGCTCGCGCGCGATGACCGCAGGAAAGGCGCCGAACTCGTCCAGCACGGTCAGGAACGTCTCCAGCAGCCCGTCGAAGGCGAAGAAGGCGTCCGGCAGGGCGACGCGGCGCACCACCGAGCAGGAGACGTCGCCCTCGTTCCACTGGTCGCCCGCCAGCTCGCCGGTCATCGACGCATAGCCGCGGAGGATGACCGCGAGGCCGTTGACGCGCTCGCAGGAGCGGGTGTTCATCTTGTGCGGCATCGCCGAGGAGCCGACCTGGCCGGGCTTGAACCCCTCGGTCACCAGCTCGTGCCCGGCCATCAGCCGGACGGTCTTGGCGAGGGAGGACGGCGCGGCGGCGAGCTGCACGAGCGCGCTGACCACGTCGTAGTCCAGGGACCTCGGATAGACCTGGCCGACCGAGGTGAACGCCCGCGAGAAGCCGAGGTGTTCGGCGATCCGGCGCTCGAGGTCCGCCAGCTTCTCCGCGTCCCCGCCGAGGAGGTCGAGCATGTCCTGCGCGGTGCCGACGGGGCCCTTGATGCCGCGCAGCGGGTAGCGGCCCAGCAGGTCCTCCAGCCGCTCGTACGCCACGAGCATCTCGTCCGCCGCGGTCGCGAAGCGCTTCCCGAGGGTGGTGGCCTGCGCGGCGACGTTGTGCGAACGGCCCGCCATCACCAGCTCGGCGTGCTCGGCCGCCAGCCTGCCCAGGCGCGCCAGCACCGCGACCGTACGGTCACGCACCAGCTCGAGGGAGAGCCGGATCTGGAGCTGCTCGACGTTCTCGGTGAGGTCCCGGGAGGTCATGCCCTTGTGCACGTGCTCGTGCCCGGCCAGGGCGTTGAACTCCTCGATACGGGCCTTCACATCGTGCCGCGTGACCTTCTCGCGCTCCGCGATCGAGGCGAGGTCGACCTGGTCGAGGACGCGCTCGTAGTCGGCGAGCGCCTGCTCGGGCACCTCGATGCCGAGGTCCTTCTGCGCGCGGAGCACGGCCAGCCAGAGCCGCCGCTCCAGGGTCACCTTGTACTCGGGGGACCACAGCACGGCGAGGTCCGCGGAGGCGTACCGGCCGGCCAGGACATTGGGGATGCGAGGCTTGGAGGTCACGTGACCAGATTCTACTGGGCGTTCCCGCAGGCCAGCGCCCCGGCCTGGGGCGCTGCTCCGACGCAGGCCCGGGCGCCGCTTCGTAGGTCCCTACAACACCGGAGGGCGGGAGCCGGGCCCCGGCTCACCCGTCGTACGGCAGGAGCTCCGCGCGCTTGGGCGGGCGGCCGTCGCCGGACGAGCGGCCCGTCAGCCGCCTCCCGACCCAGGGCACGAGGTGCTCGCGGGCGAACCGGGCGTGCGCGGCCTGCCGCAGATGCCAGGAGACCGGGGCGGCGGGCGGCAGCGGTGTGCGCCAGTCCCACTCGGGGTCGTGGCCCAGCGCCTGCCAGACCGCTTCGGACACCCGCCGGTGCCCCTCCGCGTTCAGGTGCAGACGGTCGTCGGCCCACATCCGGGGGTCGCCGAGCACGGTCCCGCCGAAGAGGTCGACGAGCACGGCGTCGTGCCGCTCCGCCAGGTCCTCGAGGATGGTGAACAGCTGGTGCATGCGCGGCAGGAAGCGCGTCCCGAACGGTCCGCGCCGCGCAGGGCTGCGCATGAGGACGAGCCGGCGGCAGTTGGGGGCGAGCTTGGTGACGGCCTGCTCCAGGCGGTCGCGGACCATGCCGAAGTCGCAGGAGGGGCGCAGCGCGTCGTTGAGCCCGCCGACCAGGGTGATCACGTCGGCACCCATCGCGGCGGCGTGGTCCACCTGCTCGTCGACGATCTGCCCGATCAGTTTGCCCCGCACCGCGAGGTTGGCGTACCGGAACCCGGGGTAGCGGGCCGCGAGCCGGCCCGCGAGGAGGTCGGCCCAGCCGCGGTACGTGCCGTCGGGCAGCGCGTCCGACATGCCTTCGGTGAAGGAGTCGCCGATCGCGACAAGACTGGTGTAGGGGGCATTCGTCTCCATGGCGCGGGGATCCTATCCGGCGCCGCGCCGCGGCTCGCAGGCGCATCCCCCTTCCGCGCTCGACGGCCGCCCGTTGCGGTCGCTTCCGGAACCCGGTACCCGCGGTATGCGGAACGCGCCGCGCATTCAGGCGACTTGGGCTCCGGAATGGCGGGAGAAACGATACGGCCGTGCTCGAAAGGCGTATGCGGAATCAGCCGATTTCCGTCGCCGGAGCCTCTCGGTCGATTTCCTCGGCGAGTGCCGGATCGATGTGCCGCAGTGCGGACACCGTGAACGCCGTCGCGAACTCTCCCGCCGTCGTGGCGTCGAGAGAATCCTTCGCGAGTGCATAGCGCGCGCCCTCCAGTGTCAGTCCCACGATCATCGAGGCGCACAGTTCCGCACTCACATCCCAGCGGCCCCTCCCGTGGCGTTCGGTGAAGTCGCGAATGCGTACGGCGATTTCCTGGGTGGTGGCCCGTGCGAGCCGGTCTCGCGTGACGGTGACCGGGCCCACGGAGTCCGTGCCGAAGATCAGCAGGAATTTCGGAGGGTGCTGGGCCGCGTAGCCGAACAGCGCGGTCATGCCCGCGCGGATCTGGCCTTCCAGGGGGAGTTCCGCGGCGGACGCGAAGGCCGCGGTGAGCTGAGCGCCCAGTGATTCCGCGGACCACTCGGTGCAGCGCCGGTAGAGATCGTCTTTGTTGCCGAAATGGGCATAGAGCGTCGGCTTCGTCGTTCCGCCACGGGCCGCGATCGCGTCCATCGTGGCTGCGCGGAAGCCGAGTTCGGCAAATACCGTGCAGGCGGCATCGAGCATGTCCTCGTCACTCGGGCGACCGATCATGTACCGCACTTTACTTCTTCGTAAAGCCAAATTAGGGTTTACCGGGCAGTAGACCAGTGACAGTGATTCGTGTCATTTTCCCGATACGGGAAGCGCCTCACTGTTGGCAGCACCGGGCCGGCGCCTCCCGCGTCGCCGGCCAAGGCCGTACTGGAGACACGATGCACCACCCACCTATATCCGGGGCCCCGGAGGAGGCACCTCCGCACAGAGCGGAGGGCAGTGTCCTCGCCGGGGTGCCCCCTCAGCACGGCCGCAAGGCCGGACCGTGGCATCTGCCCAGTGACCCCGCCGCATGCCGCAGCGCGCGGCGGGCCGTACGCGCCGTCCTCGCCGACTGGGAGCTCGAGCACCTCACGCACACCGCGGAGCTGCTCGTGAGCGAGCTCGTCGGGAACGCCCTCCTGCACACCGACGGCCCCCTCCGGCTCACCGTCGAACGCCGCAAGACCCTGCGCTGCCGCGTCGAGGACGGGAGCCCCGAGGTGCCGCGCCGGCGCGCGGCGGCTCCGGACGACGAGAACGGACGCGGCCTGGAACTCGTCCACCACATGTCCACGGACTGGGGTGTGGAGCAGACCGCGGACGGCAAGTCGGTCTGGTTCGAACTCGGCTGAGCCCCGGCCGCACGAGCCTCGCGCCTCGCATCACCTACCGGCCGTGAGTCGTACGCGGCCCGCACCGCCGTCAGCCCTCCAGCGGCAGCAGCCGCCCCTCCGCCATCTCCCGCCGGGTGCCCGTGAACCGCGCCCGAAGCCGGCGGTCGTGCGACACGACCACGAGCGTCCCCGCGTACCCCGCGAGCGCCTGCTCCAGCTCCTCCACCAGCCTCAGCGACAGGTGGTTCGTCGGCTCGTCCAGCAGCAGCATCTCCACCGGCCGTGTCAGCAGCCGCGCCAGGGTCAGCCGCCGCCGCTGGCCGACCGAGAGCCCGTTCACCGGAACGTGGAAGTCCTCCTCGCGGAACAGCCCCAGTGCGGCCAGAGCGTCGGCGTGCTCCTCCGGATCGCCGGCGAGCCCTTCGGCGAACGCCGCCAGCAGCGGCCGCCGCGAGGCGATGGCTGGCACCTCCTGCGGCAGCCTGCCGATCCGCTCCGGCAGCCGGACACCTCCGCGGTCGGGCGCCAGGTCACCCGAGAGCACTCGGAGCAGGGTCGTCTTCCCCGCGCCGTTCGGGCCCGTCACCAGCAGCCGTTCGCCCGCGCCCAGCGCCAGCCGGTCCACCGACAGCCGCCCGTCGACGGCCACCCCCAGCAACTCGGCCACCGGCTCCCCGGCCTCCGCGCCGTGGCCGTTCTCCCCCGGCCCGTCCACGAGCAGACCGTCCCCGATCGGTCCGTCCCCGATCGGTCCGTCCCCGATCGGTCCGCCTCCGATCGCCACGGTGAAGCGCAGCGGGTCCGGCGGGCGCGGGACCGGCTCCGCCCGCAGCCGGTTCAGCCGCTCGCGGGCGTTGCGCACCCGGCCGGACAGCTGGCCTTCCACCGACCGCTGGTGCTTGGTCCAGGCGGGCCGTTCGCTCATCCGCCAGCCGGTCGTCATACGGGCCGAACCCGCCGACGCCAGCTCCTCCTGGCGGGCGATCTCCTCCCGCCACACGCGGTAGCGCTGCTCCCAGCGGTGCCGCTCCGCCGCCTTCTGCTGCAGAAATCCGGTCCAGCCACCGCCGTAGCGCGCGACCGACCGGCGGTCGCCGTCGACCTCCACCACCGTGTCGGACACCCGGTCCAGGAACTCCCGGTCGTGGGTGACGGTCACGAGCGTGCCCTTGTGCGCCCGCAGGCGCTCCTCCAGCCAGGCGACCGCCTCCTCGTCCAGGTGGTTCGTCGGCTCGTCGAGCAGCAGCAGTTCGGGCGAGGAGGTCAGGACGCAGGCGAGCGCGAGCCGGGACTGCTCTCCGCCGGACAGCGTGCCCAGTAGCCGGTCGCGGTCGAGTCCGGGGAGGCCCAGCGCGTGCAGTGCCGTCTCCAGTCGCGTCTCGGTCAGATAGCCGTCCCGCGCCTCGTACGCCGTGACCAGGTCGCCGTACGCCGCCACCTCCTGGCCGTTCGCGGTGCCGAGCGCGGCCTCGGCCTCGCGCATCCGCCGCTCCAGATCGCGCAGGTCGGCGAGCGCCTCGTCGATCACCTCGCGCACCGTGGAGCGGCCGGGCAGTTCGAGGCTCTGCGGGAGGTAGCCGGTGCCGCCGTCGGCGGTCACGGTGACCCTGCCCTCGTCGGGCGCCTGGCGTCCCGCGATGAGCCGCAGCAGCGTCGACTTGCCCGAGCCGTTGTCGCCGATGACGGCCACGTGCTCGCCGGGCGGGACGCGCAGCGAGACCCGCTCCAGGACCGGCCGGCCGGGATGACCGACCGAGACCTCGTCCACCACGAGCTGGGACGTCATCCGCGATCCTTCCTTCCGGTCGAGGCGCCCGCGGGGCAACGAGCCGGCCGCCCGGGACGGGCGCTCAGGCCGAGGGGGCCTTGCCGACGAGTTCCCGCAGTACGTCCTCCATGGTCACCATTCCGTCCAGCCGGCCGTCGTCACCGATCACCACCGCGACGTGCGTTCCGCTGCTGCGCAGTGCGCCCAGCGCGTCGTCCAGCGGGATCGAGGCCGTGACGCGCGCGATGGGGCGCAGCGCGCTCCGGGAGAACGCCTGGTCCCGGGGCCGGGCGTCCAGCGCGTCCTTGACGTGCAGATAGCCCAGGATCTGGTCGCCGTCGACCACGGGGAACCGCGAGAATCCCGATTCCGCGGACAGCTGCTCCAGGCCCTCCGGTGTCACCGCGACCGGGGCCGTCACCACGCGCTCGACCGGGACGACCACCTGGCGCACCGGACGGCGCCCCAGCTCCAGCGCGTCGCGCAGCCGCTCCGTGGCCCGGTCGTCGAGCAGTCCGGCCTGGCTGGAGTCGGCGACCATGCGGGCCAGCTCGTCGTCCGAGAAGGTCGCGGGCACCTCGTCCCGCGGCTGGACGCGCAGCAGCTTGAGGAGGGCGTTCGCGAAGGCGTTGACGGCGAAGATCACCGGGCGCACGCCGCGCGTCAGCGCCACCATCGGCGGGCCCAGCATCAGCGCGGCGCGGACGGGCTCCGCGAGCGCCACGTTCTTCGGCACCATCTCGCCGAGGAGCATGTGCAGATACGTCGCGACGGAGATCGCGATCACGAACGAGACCGGGTGGATCAGCCCGCCCGGCAGACCCACCGCGTGGAACAGCGGCTCCAGCAGATGGGCGATGGCAGGCTCCGCGACCACACCGAGCACCAGCGTGCTCAGCGTGATGCCGAGCTGCGCCGCGGCCATGACGACGGTGATGTGCTGAAGGCCCCACAGCACGCTGCGCGCCCGCCGTTCGCCCCGCTCGGCGAGCGGTTCGACCTGGCTGCGGCGCACCGAGATCAGCGAGAACTCGGCCCCGACGAAGAAGGCGTTGGTCACCAGAGTCAGCAGACCGATGAGGAGCTGCACCAGGATCATCGGTCGGTTCCTTCCTCGTGAGGCGGCTCTTCCGGGCCCTTCGGCGGCTGGTGCAGCCGCACCCGCGCGGCCCGGTGGCCCGTCGCGTGCACGACCTCGACCCGCCAGCCCGCCGTCTCCACGACGTCGCCCTCCTCCGGGATCCGGCCCAGCTCGGTGGCCAGCAGACCGGCGAGCGTCTCGTACGGGCCCTCGGGCGCGTGCAGGCCGATGTCCTCGAGCTGGTCCGTGCGGATCGCGCCGTCCGCGTCGTACAGCGCCCACCCGTCGGCGTCGATCCCCGCGGGCGCCAGGTCCGGCACCTCGAGCGGGTCGTGCTCGTCGCGTACCTCGCCGACGACCTCCTCGACGATGTCCTCGAGGGTGACGACGCCCGCCGTGCCGCCGTACTCGTCGATCACGACGGCCATGGCGTGCTTCGGGGAGAGGCGGTCCAGCAGACGGTCCACGGTCAGCGACTCGGGGACGAGGACGGGCTCGCGCACGATCTCCCTGACCGGGCGCCAGGCGCGCTCGTCGGCCGGGATGGCCACGACGTCCTTGATGTGGGCGGTGCCGATGACCGTGTCCAGATTCTCGCGATAGACGGGAAAGCGGGAGAGGCCGGTGGCCCGGGTCGCGTTCGCGACGTCCTCCGCCGTCGTCCGCACGTCGAGGGCGACGACCTGGACCCGCGGCGTCATGACGTTCTCCGCCGTCAGCTCGGCCAGGTTGAGCATCCGGACGAACAGCTCGGCGGTGTCCGCCTCGAGGGCCCCTTCCTTTGCCGAGTGCCGTGCCAGGGCGACCAGTTCCCGCGGGCCGCGCGCGGAGGCCAGCTCCTCGGTGGGCTGCAGACCCATGCGGCTCACCAGACGGTTGGCGGTCGTATTGAGATGGCCGATCAGCGGGCGGAACGCCGTACTGAACGCCCGCTGGAGCCCGGCCACATGGCGGGCCACCGACAGCGGGCGGGAGATCGCCCAGTTCTTGGGCACCAGTTCGCCGACGACCATCAGGACGACGGTCGAGACGGCCGTACCCAGGATCAGGGCGGCGGACCTGGCGGCGGATCCGGGAAGGCCCGCGGCCTCCAGCGGTCCGGTGAGCAACCGGCCCAGCGACGGTTCGGCGAGCATGCCGATGACCAGGCCGGTGACGGTGATGCCGAGCTGTGCCCCGGAGAGCTGGAACGTGAGCGTCCGTACGGCCCGCAGGGCGGAGTCCGCGCCGCGTTCGCCCTCGGCGGCGGCCTTCTCCAGCACGCTGCGCTCGACCGTGGTCAGCGAGAACTCGGCGGCCACGAAGACGCCGCAGGCGAGCGTCAGCAGGAGGGCGACCACCAGCAGCAGCACTTCGGTCATCGGTACACCTCCCATCCATGATCCGGCAGGAGGGGAAGCACCGTGGAACGTTCTGTTCGACGGGGACTGCAGGGAGGCTCGCCCATCGGCGGACGCTCACACCTTTCACGTCGTGAGGATCGGACCACCCATGGTAAAAGCCCAGGCGGAGGGCGGGCGCGGCGGCAGGTGCGGCGGTGGGTGCGAGGGACAGCGTGCCAGAGCGACGGGGCCCGGCAGGTGAGGCGCGTCAGGTGAACGGGCGTGCGGGGCGAGGGCGGGCGGCGCGGATCGACGTGCGGCGCGGATCGACGCACAGGGCGGATCGATGTACGGCGCGGATCGACGTGTGAGGCGCGGCTGCACGCAGTGTCGCGTGACGACGGGGCAGGGGGCGTACGCGAGGGACCGCCCGGCAAGCGGACCGGCCACTCCCGTGGCGTCAGCCGGCGAGTGGCTTGACCCAGCGGCTCCACTCCGGCTGCGGGGCATACCCCGCGGCGCTCCACGCGTGGTGCGCCAGCTCGTTCCGGTCCAGCACCATCGCGTCGCCGCGCCGTCCGCCGAGCGCCGTGAAGCGCTCCTCCGCCGCGCGCAGCAGCGCCTTCGCCACGCCCTGCTTCCGGTGGGCCGGGTGCACCGCGAGCCGGTAGAGGTGGCACCGCCAGCCGTCGAACCCGGCGATGAGCGTGCCGGCGAGTTCGCCCGCACGCTCGGCCAGCAGCAGCGCACCCGGGTCGCGCTCGATGAGCCGGGCGACTCCTTCGCGGCTGTCGCTGATGCTCTTTCCCTCGGCGGCCTGTGCCCAGAAGGCCAGAACGGCATCCAGGTCCTCCGCCGTGGCCGTCCGAATCCGCAGATCGTTCACATAGCCATCCCATCACCGGGCCGGCGGACCGGTCGAGGGATTTCCCGGTATGCGGTCGGACTCCGGTGACGGGCCGAAGGGGGTCAGTCGCCGCTCAGCTCCTCGATCACCGGACCGAACGCCTCAAGATACTGATCCAGCACCGTGATGTACGAGAAGCCGAACCGCTCCCGGTGCTCGCGCAGCTGCTCGGCTATCTCCTTGACCGACCCGGTGAGCAGCGCCGGGTGCTCCAGCAGCTGGTTCTCGGACAAGTCGGCGGCGTGCGGGGCCAGTTCGCGTACGGCGGCGCGTCGGTCACCGCAGACCGAAACGCGCTGCACCAGATAGTTGAGCTCGGCCGCATCCGCCCGGCCCGCCTCGGCGGCGAAGCCGCGGTACGCGGTGACGCGCTCCACGAGCGCATCCGGCGCGATGAGCCGCAGCGTGCCGTCCGGCTCGCCGGGCGCCTGCGCGGCCCCGGTGAAGGCGGCGATGTCGGCGTGCCGGGCGGTCAGGCGCAGGACGCGGTCGCCGTTGCCACCGAGCAGCAGCGGGGGCCGGGGCGACTGGGCGGGCCGAGGCACATGGTCCTCGTCGGCCAGCAGCCGCTCCAACTCATCCACGGTGTACCGCAGATGGTCCACTCTCTCGCCGGGCGAGCCGTACGGCAGTCCCGCGGTGTCGTGCTCGGCCTTCACATAGCCGGTGCCGAGGCCCAGTTCGAGACGCCCGCCGGTGAGGAGGTCGGTGGTGGCCACCTCGCGGGCCAGCAGCGCGGGATTCCAGAATCCGGCATTGAGCACGAACGTGCCCAGGCGCGGCCTCTCGGTCACCTCCGCGGCCGCGATGAGCGCGGGGAACGGTGCGGGCCACCCGAGGTGGTCGGGGGCCAGGATGACGTCGTAGCCGAGCTGTTCGGCACGGCGGCACTTGGCGCGGAACTCCTCGCCCGTGCCGTAGGTGTACAGATTCACGCCGAACCGGAACGCCCGCCCCATGAGACCCCTCCTCGCTCACGCCTCACCCGACGCTATCGGAGCAGACCTCCGCTTGGCAGGGAATCGTGTCGGAGGTGTGTTCACCCCGTGGGAACGCATGCCCCCTGCACGGATGATGGCGGCGTCACTCGTGAGCGATGGCGGCGAGGACGTTCATGCGCGAGGCGCGCAGCGCCGGCAGCAGCGCCGCCGCCAGGCCCACCACGACCGAACCGGCCACCACCGCTGCCACGGTCAGCCAGGGAACCGCCAGCGCCTTCATGGCCTCCAGCGCCAGCACCTGCTGGACGGCGAGACCCCAGACGAAGCCGAGCGCCAGCCCCAGTACGGCACCGAAGACCGCGATGACCACCGACTCCAGCCGGATCATGCGCCGCAGCTGGGTGCGCGAGAGGCCGATGGCCCGCAGCAGGCCGATCTCGCGCGTGCGCTCGACGACCGACAGGGCAAGGGTGTTGACCACCCCCAGCACCGCGATGACGATCGCCAGGCCGAGCAGCGCGTAGACCAGATACAGCAGCACCGCGATCTGCCCGCGGACCAGCTCCTTGTAGTCGGCCTGGTCCCGCACCTGGACCTGCGGGAACGGCTCCAGGGTGCGTTCGAGGCGTTCCCGCAGCTGCGGCGGATCGGTGCCGCGCGCCGCGTTGGCGTACACCGCCGCGTCCTGCCCGCCCGGGAGGTACTGCTCCAGCGTGGCCAGCCGCAGGAAGAAGCCGCCCTGGGTGCCGAATCCTTCGCCGCGCTCCATGTCCGTGAGCGCCCCGACGGTCAGGGCCGCCTTCCGTCCGTTCGCGAACCGTGCCTCGATCCTGCTGCCGACACGGATCTTGTGCTCGTCCGCGTACGCCTTCTGCAGGGCGATCCGGCCGGGCGCGAGGGCGGAAGCGGTGTCGCCCGCGGCGTACTCCATGTTCACGACGCGGTCCAGACCCGGGTCGAAGCCCGCGCCGGTGGTGCGGACCGTCCTCCCGTCGGGCAGGGTCAGCCGCATCGGCGCGAACCGTTCCCGTACGAGGGTGCCGACGCCCTCCGTCTTCCGCATCCGGTCGGTGATCTCCTGCGGGAACGGCGTGAAGTTGCGGTTCTGGACGACGAAGTCGGAGCCGAGCTGCTGATCGATCTGCTGGTCGAAGGATTTCGTCATCGACTCCCCGGCCACCGACAGACCGGTGACGAGGGCGAGTCCGACCATCAGGGCGGCCGCGGTCGCTCCCGTACGGCGCGGGTTGCGCAGCGCGTTGCGCTGGCTCATCCGGCCCACCGGGCCGAACACGCGCGGGAACGCGCCGCCCAGGACGCGGATCACCGGTCGCACGAGCAGCGGGCCCGCCACGACCGTCGCGACCAGGGTGAGGACGAGCCCCACCAGCAGGAGCAGCGTGGCGTCCGCGGTCCGGGTCGCCCAGGCGCAGCCGGCCAGCGCGGCCGCCCCGCCCGCCCCGAGCACCGTGCCGACGATCGCGCGGACCCGCAACGGCCGTCCCACGCCCGCCACTTCGATGTCCGCGAGCGCGGCCATGGGGGAGACGCGGGAGGCGCGCCGCGCGGGCAGATAGGCGGCGACGAAGGTGACGCCGACGCCCACCACGTACGCGGCGACAGGGGTCTGCCACCCGAACGCCATCTCGGCCGCGTCCAGGTTCATCCCCAGCAGGGACATCAGCGAGATGAGCCCCGCGGCGAGCCCGATGCCCGCGACGAGCCCGAGCGTCGAGCCGACGAGACCGAGCAGCAGCGCCTCGGCGAGGACGGAGCGGCGCACCTGGCGGCGGTCGGCGCCCAGGGCACGCAACAGGCCGAGCTCGCGGGTGCGTTGGGCGATGAGCATCGAGAAGGTGTTGACGATCAGGAAGACCCCGACGAGGACGGCGATGCCCGCGAAGCCCAGCATCACGTACTTGATCACGTCCAGGAACCCGCCCAGCTCGGCGGCCTGGGACTCCGCCCGCTCGTCGCGCGTGGTCAGGTCGTACGCGGGGCCGAGCGCGTCGGCGATGCGCTGCTTCAGCTCCTGGTCGCCGACGCCGGGGGCGGCCTCGGCCATGATCGAGGTGACGGCGCCCGGCTTCCCGAGGAGCTTCGTCTGCGCGGTCGGGGTGTCGAGGGCCAGGAGGGCGGCGCCCGGGTTGGTCGTGGTGAACGTCATGATCCCGACGACCTTCACCGGGAAGGTGCCGGGCCGCGCCACCACCCGGAGGGTGTCGCCGATCCGCACGTCCGCGCGGTCGGCCGTCTCGGCGTCGAGGAGGGCTTGGCGGGGGCCGCGGGGGAGGTGGCCGCTCGTCAGCTCGACCGGGCTGCGTTCGGTGTCGTTCCAGTTGGTGGCGATCGTGGGGGCGCCGGTGGTCGGGCCGACCGGATCGTTGCGTTCGTCGACGAGCGTGACGTTCTCCACGCGGACGTCGACCTGGGCGTCCGCGACCCCGTCCACCGCGGCCACGCGCCGGCGCAGTTCGGCGGGGAGGGTCTCCACCCGGCCCGAGGACAGCCCGCCCGCCTCCTCGAACTCCGACTTCGGACCCACCGTCACATCGGCGGAGGTGGAGGTGAAGAGCTGGTCGAAGGTGCGGTTCACCGTGTCGGAGAAGATCAGGCTCCCCACGACGAACGCCACCGACAGCATCACGGCGAGGGCGGACAGCAGCAGCCGTCCCTTGTGGGCGAGGAAGCTGCGGAGGGTGGCCCGGAGCACCCGGACTCAGCTCTTCCCGGTCTTCCCGGCGGAGCCGGCGCCGCTGATGGTGTCGAAGCGCTTCAACCGCTCCAGCACCGCCTCCGCGGTCGGTTCGGGCATCTCGTCCACGATCCGTCCGTCGGCGAGGAACAGCACGAGGTCCGCGTGGGCGGCGGCTCCGGGGTCGTGGGTCACCATGACCACGGTCTGCCCGAGGTCGTCCACCGCCTCCCGCAGGAACCGCAGTACCTCCTGCCCCGAGCGCGAGTCGAGATTGCCCGTCGGCTCGTCGGCGAAGATCAGCTCGGGGCGGGAGGCGAGCGCGCGGGCGCAGGCCACGCGCTGCTGCTGCCCCCCGGAGAGCTGCGCGGGCCGGTGCCCCAGCCGGTCCCGCAGACCGAGGGTGTCGATGACCCGCTCCAACCACTCCGGGTCGGGCTTGCGGCCCGCGATGTCCATGGGCAGCGTGATGTTCTCCGCCGCGTTCAGGGTGGGCAGCAGGTTGAAGGACTGGAACATGAAACCCACGCGGTCGCGGCGCAGCCGGGTCAGCTCGCGCTCGCTCAGACCGGTGATCTCGGTCTCGCCCAGCCACACCTGGCCCGCCGAGACTGTGTCCAGACCGGCGAGGCAGTGCATGAGCGTGGACTTGCCGGAGCCGGAGGGGCCCATGACGGCGGTGAAACGGCGGCGGGCCAGGGCCACGTCGACCGCGTCGAGGGCGAGGACGGTCGTCTCGCCGGTGCCGTAGGCCTTGGTCAGTGCCAAGGCGCGGGCGGCGATCTCCGTCCCCTCTGCCACGCCGAATGCCTTCTGTGCCGCGGGTGTGGACAAGGCCGCCTCCCTGGACCGGGCTCACCGAGCGTCTGTGACCGAGGGTAAAGCGGTCAGGCACGGAACGGCATCCCCCTCCGGTACGGGTCCCCGCCGTATGCGCCCTCGGAGTGCGAGGGCCGCGCCGCTGCCCCGGCGCGCGTGCCCCCGCGCTCACAGCCCACGCCGTACATCTTCGCGGCGCCACGTGCCCTTGCAGGTGCTAGCGGATGAGCGCTAGCTTGGTGGGGTGGCGAAAACACAGCTGAACGTCCGCGTGGACGAATCGACCGCCGAGACCGCGAGACAGCGAGCGCTCCAGCGGGGCCTCAGCATGAACCGGTACATCGAGGAGCTGGTCCGCCAGGACGCGGGCGAAGCCGGGCACACGTTCGTGGAAGCCGCCTCCGACTTCATGAAGCAGTACGAGCACGTGTTCGCGGAGGAGTTCGGCGAGGAGCACAAGAACCGTTGAGCCTCCGTATCGACCTCTCCTGGCTCCTCATGATCGCCGAACAGCACACTCCGGGTGACCCTCCGGTCACCGACTGGGGTGCGCTCGTCGCCGCCGTCAGCCGGCACGAGGCGGAGATATTCGGCGTCCCCGTCTACACCGACCCACAGGACCGCGCGGCCGCGCTGCTGCAACTGCTGCTCCACGTACCGGCGCTGGAGCGGTCCAACGCGATGTTCGCCTCGGCCGTCGCGTACGCGTATCTCGTCGCCAGCGGCGTCAAGGTGACCACCTCGCCGGAGCAGGTCCGGGACCTCGCGCGCCTGGTGAAGGACGGCGAGGCCGACGTGCGCGGGATCGCCGACGAACTGCGCACCTGGAGCCTGTAGCGGTCAGCGGCTGTACGGGCCGGGCCGGGGCCGTCAGTCCGCGGGCCGGCGCGCGACGCCCAGGACGTGCGCGGAGGACGGCAGCCGCAGCCCCTGCTCGGGGACCCGAAGCCGCCTGTACGGGCCGAGCTCGAACCCGGCTGCCTCCAGCGCGCCCAGCGTGTCCCGGCCCGAGTGGCAGCCGCCGAACAGCAGCGGCCAGACCGTGCGGTCCACGGCCTGCTGCGCCACCACCATGGCCCGTCCCTCCGCACGCCCGTGCTCGTAGAACCGCAGCTCACCGCCCGGCCGCAGCACGCGGCGGATCTCCCTGAGGGTGCGCGGCAGGTCCCGCACGCTGCACAGCACCAGGGAGGCGACGGCGGCGTCGAAGGCCTCGCTCTTCACGGGCAGCGCCTCAGCCGCACCTGGTACGACGTCGACCGGCACGTCGGCGCGCAGCGCGGCGGTCGCCGCCATGCGCCGCAGGTTCCGCTCCGGTTCGATGGCCACCACTTCGGAGACCTGCGCGGGGTAGTGGGCGAAGTTCAGCCCGTTCCCGGCACCGATCTCGATCACGCGCCCGGACAGGCCCGAGAGCAACTCGGCGCGGTGGGCGGCCACTCCGGCCCGTGCGTCGGCGGCCACGCTCAGCCGGGCGTAGAAGCGTGCGAACAGCGGATGGTGCACGGTGTCCTTCGGAGCCCTGTTGTTGCGAAGCGCCATGGCGTCACCCCTCGTCCTCCTGCGTGCGGGACAGTGAAGATTCTCCCCCGCGGGACAGCGCTTTCCACCGTGCCCGCCACACCCGTCCCCCGGAAGTGCTTGCGCGGGGTGCGCGTCCGCGAGGATGGACCCCCCGCCGTCCGCCCCCTCTGCGCCGCCTCTGCACCCCGCTGCCCCGCCCGTTCCGCCCGGAAAGGCCCGACCGACCCTGAACGCGCCGCTCGCCGAAGCCCTCTCCGTCGTGCTGCTCCTGGCCGTACTCGCCTGGGCGGTGGTGCGCCCCTGGGGCAGGTCGGAGGCGGTCGTCGCCGTACCCGCAGCCCTCCTGGTGATCGTCGTCGGCGCCCTCCCGCCGGACCACGCCCGTGCCGAGGCGGAGCAGCTGAGCCCGGTGATCGGCTTCCTGGCAGCCGTGCTCGTCCTCGCCCAACTGTGCGACGACGAGGGCCTGTTCCGGGCCTGCGGCGCCTGGATGGCCCGTGCGGCCGCGGGGCAGTCGCGCCGGCTGCTCGTCCAGGTCTTCGCGGCCGCGTCGGCCATCACGGCGGTGCTCAGTCTGGACGCCACGGTCGTGCTGCTCACGCCTGTCGTGTTCGCCACCGCCATGCGCCTCGGCGCCCGTCCCAAGCCGCACGTCTACGCCTGCACGCATCTGTCCAACACGGCCTCGCTGCTTCTGCCGGTCTCCAATCTGACCAATCTCCTCGCCTTCGCCGCGAGCGGGCTGAGCTTCACCCGCTTCGCCGCGCTGATGACCCTGCCCTGGCTGGTGGCGATCGGGGTCGAGTACGTGGTCCTGCGACGGTTCTTCGCGACCGACCTGTACGCGGGAGCGCAAGCCGCGGCCCTCGCGGACGAGCCCGATGTCCCGGTGTTCGCGCTCGTCACCGTCGTGTGCACCCTGGCCGGGTTCGTCCTGGCCTCGGCCCTCGCGGTCGACCCGGCCTGGGCGGCGGCGGCCGGGGCGGGCGTTCTCGCCGTACGCGCCCTGGTCCGGCGCCGCAGCACTCCGCTCGCGCTGCTGCGGTCCGCCGCCGTGCCGTTCCTCGCGTTCGTCCTGGCGCTGGGGATCGTGGTGCGGGCCGTCGTCGACAACGGGCTCGCGGACGCGCTCGGGCATCTGATCCCCGAGGGGACCGGACTCCTGGCGCTCCTCGGTATCGCCGCACTCGCCGCCGTCCTCGCGAACGTCATCAACAACCTGCCGGCCGTCCTGGTGCTGGTGCCGCTGGCCGTGCCCTCGGGGCCCGGCGCGGTGCTCGCCGTCCTCCTCGGGGTGAACATCGGGCCCAACCTCACCTACACCGGCTCCCTGGCCACGCTCCTCTGGCGCCGGATCGTCCGCGAGCACGAGACCGATGTGGGCCTGGGCGAGTTCACCCGGCTCGGTCTGTGTGCCGTACCCGCTGCCCTGGTCGCCGCGGTCGTGGCACTGTGGGCATCGCTGCACGTCATCGGAGGCTGATCGCCGTGAACGTCATCGCCTGGATCGTCGAGGGCACCTGGCCCGCCTGCGTGGACGCCGCGCGCACGCACGCGCCCGAAGGAGCCGACCTCGTCCTGCTGCACGTGACCGACCCGGACGTCGCGGGCGCCGGGCACGGTGCGTACGCGGGGCTGCTCGGCCGGGGCCATCCCGAACGCGACCCCGGCACCCGGCTGGAACACCTCGCGGCCGCGTCCGCCGACGATCTGCTGACCGCGGCGGCGGACCGGGTCGGCCGCCCCTGCACCCGGCTCGAACGCACCGGGCGGGTCGAGCGCGAGGTCGTCGCGGCCGCCGAGGACGCCGAGTTGCTCATCCTGGCGCGTGACGGCGACCGGTCGCATCTGGGACCGCACAGCCTCGGCCCGGCGAGCCGGTTCATCGTGGACCACGCGCCGTGCCCGGTCCTGCTGGTCTGGCCGGAGCCCGCCCCCGGAGTCGACACGATCCCGCCCCCGCCGCCGCACCCACCGCACCACGGCTAGGGCGCGGTCTGCCCCGTGAGGGTCCCTGACCCAGGGCCGTGCCGGGCTACCAAGGCTCAGCCGCCCGCGCCGCGAACGCCACGGCGTCCCACGCGCCCCCGAGCCGCGGTGCCAGCCATGACCCCGCGGATGCGCGGAAGTCGGCCGGGGACAGCGTCCCCGCGCCCTCCGGGACCGCCCCGAGCAGGGGCGCACCCGCCGCGGCCGGAAGGTCGGCGAGGTTGCAGCGCTCCGCCACGCCCGGCGCCGCGGGCCAGCTCCCGATCACCACGCCGGCGCACTCCACCTGCCGCGCCCGCAGCGCCTCGGCCGTCAGTGTCGTGACGTTGAGGGTGCCGAGCCCGGCCTGGACGACGACCAGGACGGGGGCGTTCAGCAGCCGGGCCGCGTCGGCCAGCGTGCCGCCCTGGTCGTCGAACCGTACGAGCAGTCCGCCCGCGCCCTCGACCAGAACCAGGTCGTGGTCGGCCTCCAGTTTCTCCGCCGCCTCGGCCACGGCCCGCGGGCCCACGGGGGCGAGCCCCGCTCGCCGGGCCGCCGTGTCGGGCGCCAACGGCTCGGGGAACCGGGCGAGTTCGGCCGTCGTCACCGGTCCGGCGAGCCGGGCGACCTCGGCCGCGTCCCCCGGCTCGTGCTCGTCCACGCCTGTCTGCGCGGGTTTGAGTACGGCCACCGACTGGCCCTGGCGCGCCGCGAGGGCCGCCACCGCCGCGGTGGTGACCGTCTTGCCGATCTCCGTGCCCGTCCCCGTGACGACGAGAACCGTCATGCCGTTCGTGTGCCTTTCGTCGTTGCCGTGGTGCCGCGTCCCCGTGCGGGGCGGGGGCGTGCCTCGCCCCGGGTGCAGGGTCGGGGGCGTGCCCCTGTCCCGGGCGCCGGGTTCAGCCCGCCGCCGCGGCCGCCCGTACCGCCGCGCAGATGCGGGCCACGTCGTCGTCACCGGTGATGTACGGCGGCATGGTGTAGAGCAGGTTGCGGAACGGCCGCAGCCACACCCCTTCGCGCACCGCTGCCCGCGTCGCCGCCGCCATGTCCGCCTCGTGGTCGAGCTGGACGACGCCGATCGCCCCCAGCACGCGGACGTCCCGGACGCCCGGCAGCTCCAGCGCCTCCGTCAGGCCGTCCCGCAGGCCCGTTTCGATGCGCTTGATCTCCTGCCGCCAGTCGTGCGCCAGCAGCAGGTCGATCGACGCCTCGGCGACGGCCGCCGCCAGCGGGTTGCCCATGAACGTCGGGCCGTGAGCCAGGACCGGGACCTCGCCGCGCGAGATCCCGTCGGCCACCCGTGACGTGCACAGGGTCGCTGCCATCGTCAGATAGCCGCCGGTGAGGGCCTTGCCGAGGCACATCACATCCGGTGTGATCCCGGCGTGCTCGGCCGCGAACAGCGCGCCCGTACGCCCGAAGCCGGTGGCGATCTCATCCAGGACCAGCAGGACGTCGTGTTCGTCGCACGCCTCCCGCAACACCCGCAGAAAGCCCGGGGAGTGGAAGCGCATACCGCCCGCGCCCTGGACCACCGGCTCGACGATGACCGCGGCCAGCTCGTCGGCGTGACGCCCGATCAGCTCCCGCAGATGCGCCGCGTACCCCTCGTCCGGCTCGGCCTCGAAGCCCGCGGGCGGTGCGTCGGCGAAGATCTGCTCGGGCAGGACCCCCGACCAGAGCCGGTGCATCCCGCCGTCCGGGTCGCACACGGCCATCGGTTGCCAGGTGTCGCCGTGGTAACCGCCGCGCCAGGTCAGCAGCCGCTGCTTGGCGGGCCGTCCCACCGATCGCCAGTACTGCAGGCACATCTTGACGGCGACCTCGACGGACACCGAGCCGGAGTCGGCGAGGAAGACGTGCTGCAGCGCCTCGGGCGTGATCTCCACGAGCCGCGCGGCGAGCCGGACGGCCGGCTCGTGCGTGAGCCCGCCGAACATCACATGGCTCATGCGCTCGAGCTGTGCGTGCGCCGCCTCGTTGAGGACGGGGTGGTTGTAGCCGTGGATCGCGGACCACCACGACGCCATGCCGTCGACCAGTTCGGTCCGGCCCTCCGCCGGTTCGGCGAGCCGCAGCCGTACGCCCGAGGCGGACGCGACGACGAGCGGATCCTGCCGCCCCGGCATCGGGCCGTACGGGTGCCAGACGTGCTGCCGGTCCAGGGCGAGCAGTTCGCCGGTGGTCAGCGGACGGGGCGCCGGCACCTCCGCGGGCGCACCGCCCGCGGATCCCGCCGGCGTCCCCTGCCCGTGATGCTCACGCATTGGGCGCGACGTCCGTGCCCGCGCCGCGGCGGCGCACCGTCACCAGATCCGTACGGGCCGCACCGGCAGCGGCCGGCTCCTGCTCGGGCGCGAGCACGGGCTCCTGCTCGGGCGACGTGGCCGCGCCGCCGTCGCCGCACGGCCCGCAGCCGCCTCCGCCGTGCGAACCGCAGCCGCCACCGGCCTCCGACAGGGACTGGGCCAGGGCGTCCACCCGGTGCTGGGGGAGCGTCGTCGTGCCCGCGCCCTCCACCTCGAAGCCGGCGTCCGCGATCATCTCCAGATCGGCCTTGCCCGCCTGGCCCTCACTCGTCAGGTAGTCGCCCAGGAAGATCGAGTTGACCAGGTGCAGCGCCAGCGGCTGCAGCGAGCGCAGATGCACCTCGCGTCCCCCCGCGAGCCGTACCTCGACGTCCGGGCAGACGAAACGGACCATCGCCAGGATGCGCAGCGCCCGCTGCGGGGTGAGGTTCCACTCCTCGGCCAGCGGGGTGCCCTCGAACGGGATGAGGAAGTTGACCGGCACCGAGTCCGGGTCCAGCTCGCGCAGCGAGTAGACGACGTCCACGAGGTCCTCGTCCGTCTCGCCCATCCCGGCGATCAGCCCGGAGCAGGCGGACAGCCCGGCGGCCTGCGCCTGCTGCACAGTCGAGACGCGGTCCGCGTAGGTGTGGGTGGTCGTGATGTCCCCGTACGTGGCTTCCGAGGTGTTCAGGTTGTGGTTGTACGCATCCGCACCCGCATCGCGCAGCCGGCCGGCCTGCCCGTCGGAGAGCAGCCCCAGGCAGGCGCACACCTCGACGCCCTCGTTCTGCTCCTTGATGGCCTCGATCGTCTTCGACACCCGGTCCACGTCACGGTCGGTCGGACCGCGCCCGCTCGCGACCAGGCAGACGCGCTTGGCGCCGCCGGCGACACCCGCGCCGGCCGCGGCCGCGGCCTCGTCCGGCTTCAGCCAGGTGTACTTGAGGATCTCGGCCTTCGAGCCCAGCCGCTGGGAACAGTACGAGCAGTCCTCCGGGCACAGCCCGGACTTGAGGTTGACGAGATAGTTGAGCTTCACCCGTCGCCCGAACCACTGACGGCGCACCTTCCCGGCGGCCGCCACCACATCGAGCAGGTCGTCGTCGGACGTGGCCAGCACGGCGAGGGCCTCGTCCCGGGTGGGCAGCTCGCGTCGCAGCCCCTTCTCCACCAGCGTGTTCAGCAGCTCCATGGCGCTGATCCTCGCCTACAGCACGGCCCCCGGCCAAGGAGGGACCGCACAACAGGGCCCGAATGAGGTGTGTGTATTGCCACACCATGACCGGTCCGCCCGCCCATTACGGTTTGGGGCGCAGCCTCATCCCGGGACCGCCCGGGCTTTACGTGACCGACGCGAGGGACGGCCCGATGCCCCACGACCCGTTCGACTGGATCGACGAGCAGGCGCAGGCGCGCCGCCGCGCCGGGCTCGTACGCGCCCTGCGTCCGCGCGCCGCCGACTCAGCCCTTCTCGACCTGGCGAGCAACGACTACCTGGGTCTGTCCCGGCACCCCGAGGTCACCAGCGCGGCGGCCCATGCCGCGCGGAGATGGGGCGCGGGCTCCACCGGGTCGCGACTGGTCACCGGCACCACCGAGCTGCACGCCGAGCTGGAGAGCGAGCTGGCGGCCTTCTGCGGATTCGAGGCCGCGCTCGTGCTGTCCTCGGGGTACGCCGCCAACCTCGCCGCCGTCACCGCGCTCAGCGGGCGTGACACGCTCGTCGTCTCCGACGCGGCCAACCACGCCTCGCTGATCGACGGCTGCCGTCTCTCGCGCGCCGAGACCGCCGTCGTCCCGCACGCCGACCCGGGCGCGGTCGCCAAGTCGCTGGACGGGCACGAGGGACGGGCCCTCGCCGTCACCGACTCGATCTTCTCGGTGGACGGCGACGCGGCACCGCTGGCGGAACTCGCCGCCGCGTGCCGCGCGCACGGCGCCGCGCTGCTCGTCGACGACGCGCACGGTCTCGGTGTACTCGGCGACGGCGGGCGGGGCGCGCTGCATGCCGCCGGTCTCGCGGGTGCGCCCGACGTCGTCACCACGGTCACGCTGTCGAAGTCCCTGGGCAGTCAGGGCGGCGCCGTCCTCGGGCCGGCGCGGGTCATCGAGCATCTGGTGAACACGGCCAGGACCTTCATCTTCGATACCGGGCTCGCCCCGGCCGCCGCGGGTGCGGCGCTGGCGAGCCTGCGGATGCTGGCCCGTGAGCCGGAGCGCGCGGCACGGGCCCGTACGGTCGCCTCCGAACTGCACCGCCGGCTCACCGAGGCCGGTCTCGCCACGGTGCGGCCGGACGCGTCCGTGGTCTCCGTCCGGGCGCCGTCCCCGGACGCGGCGGTCCGCTGGGCCGCCGACTGCCGTGCCGCCGGGCTGGTGGTGGGCTGCTTCCGCCCGCCCTCCGTGCCCGACGGCATCTCCCGGCTGCGGCTGACCGCCCGTGCCGATCTCACGGACGGTCAGATCGAGGACGCCGTCGCGGTGATCACCGGAGCGGCACCGGCGGCCTGACGGATGCTCCCGGCCGCACACGGCGCCTGACGAGCACATCAGCTCCGGCGCTCGAACCTCCCCGCCCGGACCTCCCGCACGAACAACTCCCAAGCGGCGGGGGAGAAGAGGAGCGCGGGTCCTGCCGTGTCCTTGGAGTCGCGTACGGCCACGCGGAGCCCGGAGCGCCCGGGGCCGTCAGCGGTTCCCACGACGGTTGCGGGGCCGATGAGGGCCGTCTCCACGCAGTTGTTCATGCCGGTGCTGCGGCTGCTGCGCCGCCAGCTCAGGCCCTGCAGACGGTCACTGGAGCGTATGTACGGGGGGTGGGGGACGGGGTGTTCGTGGGGGGTGGGCACTGCGCCTCCTCAGGGCATCGCCGATGCCGGCGATGAAGGCCAACGAGTCGTCACACGGGAGGGCGCGCCCCCGCAGCGTGTCGAATGCCTCGCTGTACGCCCTGAGATCCTCTTTCCGTTCGAGGTAGAGACTACTCGTCAAGTGGTCAAGAACGACCACGTCCAGATCAGCACTGAGCGGAAATGAAAAAATAACGAAAGGGCCGGTGACTCCGATGTGCATGCCGTGCGCGAACGGCATGACCTGGAGCCGGACATGGGGCAGCGAACCGACCTCGACGAGGTGCTCGAGCTGCTCCGCCATCACCTCGGGGGACTCGACCTCGCGCCGCAACACCGCCTCGTCCAGCACCGCGTGGAGCTCCAGCGGAGGGTGCGCCCGCAGGACGTCCTGGCGCGCGATCCGTACGTCCACCAGCTCGTCGATGCGCGAGGCGGGAAGCGCGGCGAGCGCGGCGCGCGTCACGGCGCGGGCGTAGCGGCAGGTCTGGAGCAGCCCGGGCACGACCAGCGTCTCCAGCGTCCTGGCGCGCACGGCCTCCGCCTCCAGACTGATGAAGTCCCGGTAGGCGGAGGGCAGAAGCTCGCGGTAGGCGTGCCACCACGCGCGCTGACCGCCGTTGGCGTCGGAGTTGGCGAGCGCCGCGAGCAGCGAGCGGAGTTCGGGATCCGTCACCCCGTACACATCCAGCAGCCGGGTCACGTCCGCCGCCTTGACACCGCTGCGTCCCGTCTCGATCCGGCTCACCTTCGACTGGTGCCAGCCGGCCAGGCGGGCGGCCTCGCCGCTGGTCAGACCTGCCATGTCGCGCTGGCGCCGCAGCTCATCGCCGAGCTTGCGGCGGCGTACCGCGGGACCGTGCTGCATGGGATCCTCCCGCTCCTCCCGGTGCCGCTGCCGGGCGGCACCGCGCGCCCGCCCGTGCGTCAGTGTGAGCCCAAATACCGGTTTCCGGCGAAGAGTTCACTGCATCGAGGGACAGATATATGCACATCCCGGTGGATCGCCCCCCGCACCGGACGCATCGGTGGCAGTCTGGCCGAAGGAGTCGCCGGAGGGTGGCTCCGACGTCGTCTCCGTATGCGTACAACGCGTCGGACCCCGGGCCTCGGCGGGAAAGGGACCGCGTCCGCGATGGCAGACCATCATGAAGCATCCATCACCTATCCGAGCGACCCTGCCTCCGTCACGGCGGCCCGCCGGTACGTCAGTGCCGTGCTCGCGGAGTGGGGTCTGCCGGAGAGCGCGGAGTGCGCCGACACCGTGCGGCTCATCGTGTCCGAACTCGCCACCAACGCCGTGGTGCACACGCTCGGCCGGTCGCCCACCTTCACCGTGGACATCCGGCTCGACCGCGACGAGCGTCTGCGTATCGGTGTCACCGACAGCCATCCGCGAAGACCGAGGCGGCTGCCCGCCGCGGTACAGCAGGACAACGGCCGGGGCATGGTGATCATCCGCAGCCTCACGGCCGAGGCCGGCGGCAAGCTCTCCGTCACGCCGACGGCGGAGGGCGGAAAGACCGTATGGATCACCCTGCCCTGGCCGGTCCCGACCACATGAAGCCCCCGGCGTACGGCGGTCGTTGACGAGGGGCCTTTCCGGGGCGGCGCCCGGCGCGCAGGGGATCCGCGCGCCGGGCCGCCCGTTCCGAGGGTGGTGAGAGGAGCCTCAGTCGACCCGGCCGTAGGCGACGTCGTTCGACCAGATCGGATCGACCCTCACGACCGAACCGGCCTTGGGGGAGTGCACGACCTTCCCGTCGCCCGCGTAGATGCCCACGTGGTAGACCCCGCGTCCGGCGCCGAAGAAGACGAGGTCACCGGGGCGCCGGCCGGAGGCCGGGACGCGCCGGGTGGAGTTGTACTGCGCCGACGCGGTCCGGGGGAGCTGCTTGCCCACGGACTTGTACGCGTAGACGGTCAGGCCCGAGCAGTCGAAGCTCCCCGGGCCGGAGGCGCCGTAGCGGTAGGGCGCGCCCCGCTTGGAGTGTGCGGCGTTGAGCGCCCGTGTCCCGAGGTGCAGTTGCTTGCGGGCCTTCGGTGCCTTGGGGCGATGTGCGGGCTGCTTCGCCGCTTTGCCGGATCCGGCCTGCCTCGATGGTTCCTTCCTGGGCGGCTGGGACGGTTTGTGCCGGCTGTCCGGCTCGGCGGAGGAGGGTCCGCCGTCGGGCCGGGTGCCGGGCATGCCCGGCAGGGATCCCGGTGGTCTGCCGCCCGACGGGCCGTTCACGGACGGCTCGTCCCCGATCAGGGCGAACGGGTCGTCGCCTGAGATCTGCTGCTCGATCCCGGACGCTCCCGCCCCGGCCGTGCTGCTCTGGGTCCGGGACGAGTCGGGGCCGGGCGGCGGCACCGCGTACGCCTTCGACGCGGAGCCCGGCGCCAGGAGCGCGCCGCCGACAGCTGCCAGGGTGAGCGCCGAAGCGGCGCCGGCCCGGCCGAGGAGGGACGGGACTTGTGCATGCGCGGTCATGCGCACCCCTTCGTCAGCCGCCTGTGAAGGGTGACCTGTCGGGTTCGGGCAGGCGAAGAATGCCCGGCCGCCGCAGCGGCTTCACCCCAAGGAGCGCCGGTTGAACCGGTGCCCCGGACTGCTCGGGTCCTCCACTCCTGCCGATCCACTGGTGTCGACCGGGCATCCGCGCGGCGGCAGGACTCGGCGTCCGCGTGGACCGCCCCACCGCGATGGCGGGGGCTTGTCGTCTAACGGATCGTCACGCAACGACCGTCAGATTTCCGATCGAAACGGGCACTTACGGCCTTAGTCACATTTGAGGCATTTGGCGGCCCTGGGGGTGATCCGGTACGGGATCCAGCGCTCGGTCATGCCCCGTACCAGCGCGGGAGCGGTGTGCCGGGGGCCGCTCCCCGCGCTCGGATCGCAAGTCGATCAAGTCAATTCTGGGCCTGACGGTACGTCGATCGGGCGAACACGTTCGGCCGTACCGTGACGCCGCGTCGGGCGACGGTTCGTCAACTCCGCCCCTCCGGGGGGAGGGTGACACGTGTGGCACGCCGGTCGCCGTCAAGGACCCGCAACGCGCGCGCCAGCGTCGCGGCGTGGATCGAACTCTCCCCGCGCTCGTGCATCAGAGCCAGCGCGTCCCGCAGCGCGGCCGCCTTGCCGACGAGAGCCTGGGCGGCGCGCAGTCCGCCGTACGTGTCGGAGGAGCGGGCCGGGTTGATGCGGCCCACGAGGTCGAGCACATCGAGGTAACGGTCCACCAGATCGCCCTCAGCGCGCGTCAGGGCGGGCAGCGGCGGCAGTTCGGGCGGCAGCACGCCGCTCACCGCTCGCCGGCCGGGAGGCCGGGGGCCGCCTTGCGATGGGGCACCACGCGGTCGGCGAGCCCGTACGCCAGGGCCGCTTCGGCGTCCAGGACGGTGTCGCGCTCGAGGTCGGCGGCGATGCGCTCCGCCGGCTGCCCCGTGTGGTGTACGAGCAGTCCCTCCAGGAGCGCGCGCAGGCGCAGCAACTCCGCGGCCTGGACCTCCAGGTCGCTCACCTGGCCCTCGACCGGATCCGGCAGGGTCGGCTGGCGGAGGAGCGCACGGGAGCCGGGCAGCATCAGGCGTTTCCCGGGCGTGCCGGCGGCCAGCAGCACCGCGGCCGACGAGGCGGCCTGCCCCAGGCACACGGTCTCGATGTCGCAGCTGACGTACCGCATCGTGTCGTGGACGGCGCACATCGCGGTCGTCGAGCCGCCGGGGGAGTTGATGTAGAGCGAGATGTCCCGGTCGGGGGCGGCGTGTTCGAGGTGGATGAGCTGCGCCGTCACGTCGTTGGCCGCGGCGTCGTCGATCGGTGTTCCCAGCAGGACGATGCGCTCCTGGAGGAGCCTGGAGTACGGATCCGTCGTGCGGGTCCCGGAGCTGGTGCGCTCCGTGAACTCCGGCAGGACGGAGCGATCGGTCGGACGGTCCATGGTCGGCACCTCATCCCCTCGGGCGGCTGCGCAGCCTCTGTAAAAATGTACAGGACGTACAGACCCTTATGATGGGGGCATGGCGTACGAGATTCCGGTGACGCAAGCGCGCGCCGAGCTGGCCGACCTGATCAACCGCGTCGTCTACGGCGGGGAAAGGGTGGTCGTCACGCGCCACGGCAAGCCCCTCGTCGCGCTGGTGTCCGCCGCTGACCTGCAGCGACTCGAGGAAGCCGACCGCGGTGCCGATGAGGCCGGCGAGGAGCAGGTGATCAGCACCGTCTCGGCGGTCAGGGCCGGCGCGTCCGCTGCCGGCGAACGGCGCCGCTTCGGTATCGCGGCCGAGCACCGCGACCCGGCGGCCGGCGAGCGCGATCCGGGGCGTACGGAGCGCTAGAGACGTACGGAGCGCCAGAGACGTACGGAGCGCTGGATCTGGAACTGACGGACGTCATCTGGCTCCCGGCCGCCGGGCGGCGAAGGGCGCCGTACGCCACCCGTCCGCTACAGCGGATGACGTACGGCCCGTTCCCTGCGGCCCGTCGGGGCCGCGGCCTCAGGCGGCCGGTGCCGGAGCCGGCCGGCGCAGCTCGGACACTCCGGCGTCCCGCCGGTCGCGGTGCCTGCGCAGGGCGACCGCTGAGAGCCCGACTGCCGCCCACAGCGCCAGAGTTGTGGTCGCCGCGGCCGCCCCGTGCCCGTCGAAGAACGCCACCGAGCGAAGCAGGGTGCCGCCCGCGCCCGGAGGCAGCCACTGCCCGACGAGACCCGCGGGCTCCGGCAGCAGATGCGGGGCGGACGTGACTCCCGACCAGGGGTTGCCGAGCAGGACGATCAGCAGGGCGCCGACGCCGATACCCGCCCGCCCCAGGAGTGCGGCGCATCCGGCGACGGCCGCGCTCACGGCGAGGACCGTCAGGCTGAGCGCCCCGGCCTCCAGCCACCAGGGGCCGGTGATGACCGAGAGCCAGGTGTGAGCGATGGCCGTCACCACCAGCCCGGCCAGGAACGACGCACCGGTCAGTGCCGCTACGGCGCGTAGGCCGCGCAGACCCAGCAGCGTCACGACCGCCCCGGCGGCGACCCCGGCGAGTGACAGCGGCAGCAGGCTGGATCCCAGGGCCGCCCCGCGCGGGTCGGACGCGGGTGCGGCGACCACGTCGTCCGTCCGCGGCTCCGTGCCCGGCGGTGCCTGGTGGGAGACGGCCTCCTGGAGGAGCTGGGCGACGGCCGGGCTCGCAGCCGTCGCGGTCAGCAGCTTCGGGCCCCGTGCGGTGACCACCACGGCGCCGTAGACCTCGCGATCCTCGACGGCGGCGCGGGCGGCGGACTCGTCGGCATAGCGGTGGACGTCGAACGCACCCTCGCGCTCGGCGAGTTGGTGCCGGAGCGGCGCGGTCGCCGCGGCCGGCCCCGCTACTCCGACGGGGAGGTCGCGCGGGGCGATGCGGGCAGTGGGCCAGGCGAACGCCCACAGCGCCAGGGCGACGACGGCCGGGACGAGGAGGATCACCGTGAGCATCTTCCGGGCCGGCGGGACGGCCGGCCCGGCGGTGGCGGCAGCTGACATGGAGAGCGGCCCCTTCAAAAAGAATGATCGTTCGTTTTGTCTCTGCGGCCACTGTCCGTCCGGGGTGCCGCGCTTGTCAAGAAGGAACGTTCGTTTTAGTTTCGGAGCCATGGCCCGCGTATCCCAGGCACACCTCGACGCCCGCCGCCGGCAGATCCTCGACGGCGCCGCGCGCTGCTTCGCCCGCAACGGCTTCCACGCCACCTCCATGCAGGACGTCCTGCGGGAGGCCGGCCTGTCGGCCGGCGCCGTGTACCGCTACTTCAGCAGCAAGGAGGAGCTGATCGAGGCCATCGCTGACGAGGCGTTCGACACGATCCGCACCGCCTTCGCCGAGGCCGCGCGGGAGTCCCCGCCCCCACTCCCGGACGCGATCATCGGCCGCGTCGTCCGGCAGGTGTACGCGGGGCCCGGCGGCACTCCGGAGGGCGGCCGTCCCGCCTTCCCTCGCCTGATCCTCCAGGTCTGGGCCGAGACCCTCCGCAACGAACGCCTCTCCGCGACCCTCGACGAGGGCTATGCCACGCTGCGCGCCACCTGGATCGAGGTGGTCGAGAGCTATCAGCGGGCCGGACTCGTCCGCGCCGACGTCCCCGCCGACGACATCGCCCGCATCCTCATCGCCACGGTGCAGGGATTCATCGCCCAGCAGGCCCTCTTCGGCGAGGTCGACGTCGAGGTGCTGCAGCGAGGGCTGCGCGCCCTGATGTCGATGGACATCGGTGACCGCAGCAGTTAACGCCGCCGAAACGCCACGGAACTAGCCTGCGCAACGAGAGCGCACACCGGGCGGAGGTGGTGCACGACGGGCGGAGCCGCAGGTCGTGTTGCCACCGGCCCGGGGCCGGTGTGCGGTAGACCTGCTGATCACCCGCACCGGTGCCGCGGCCGGCCGGGCGCCGGCCCGGGCGTACGGGAGTCCCGGGCGTCCGGGAGTCCCGGGCGTCCGGGAGTCCCGGGTGTACGGGAGTGTCGAGGACTGTGAGGTGCCGAGCGTGCAACTGACCCCGCACGAGCAGGAACGGCTGCTGATCCATGTGGCCGCCGACGTGGCCGAGAAGCGCCGGGCCCGCGGAGTGAAGCTGAACCACCCCGAGGCCGTCGCCCTCATCACCGTGCACATCCTCGAAGGTGCCCGCGACGGCCGGACCGTGGCCGAACTGATGTCCTCGGGACGCAAGGTGCTCACGCGCGACGACGTCATGGACGGCATCCCCGAGATGATCCACGACGTCCAGGTGGAGGCGACCTTCCCGGACGGCACCAAGCTCGTCACCGTCCACGACCCGATCGCCTGAGGGGAGCGCGCGCATGATCCCGGGAGAAGTGCTGTACGCGGACGGCCCCGTCGTCCAGGGCGAGGGCCGCCCCGTCATCCGGCTGACCGTCCTCAACGCCGCCGACCGGCCCGTTCAGGTCGGCTCCCACTACCACTTCGCCGAGGCCAACCCCGGCCTGGAGTTCGACCGTGCCGCCGCCCGCGGCCTGCGGCTGAACATCCCTGCTGGCACCGCCGCCCGCTTCGAACCCGGCATCCCCGCCGAGGTCGAACTCGTGCCGATCGGGGGCCTGCGGATCGTCGCGGGCCTGCGCGGCGAGACCGGAGGTCCGCTCGATGGCTGAACTCTCCCGCGCCGCGTACGCCGACCTCTTCGGGCCGACCACCGGCGACCGCATCCGCCTCGCCGACACCGACCTCCTCGTGGAGATCGAACGCGACCTGGCCGGAGGGCCCGGGACGGCGGGCGACGAAGCGGTGTTCGGCGGCGGCAAGGTGATCCGCGAGTCGATGGGCCAGGCCCGTACGACCCGGGCCGAGGGCGCGCCCGACACCGTCGTCACCGGCGCCGTGGTCATCGACCACTGGGGTGTCATCAAGGCGGACGTCGGCATCCGCGACGGCCGGATCAGCGGCATCGGCAAGGCCGGCAACCCCGACACCATGGACGGTGTGGACCCCGGTCTCGTCATCGGGCCCGAGACCGAAGTCATCGCCGGCAACGGCAAGATCCTCACCGCGGGCGCCATCGACGCTCATGTGCACTTCATCTGCCCGCAGATCGCCGACGAGGCTCTCTCCGCCGGGATCACCACGCTCATCGGCGGCGGTACGGGTCCGGCCGAGGGCACCAAGGCGACCACCATCACGCCCGGCCCGTGGCACCTGGCCCGGATGTTCGAGGCGCTGGAGGCCTACCCGCTCAACATCGGGCTGCTGGGCAAGGGGAACACGGTCTCGGCCGACGCCATGCACAGCCAACTTCGCGGCGGAGCTCTGGGGTTCAAGATCCATGAGGACTGGGGTGCCACCCCGGCCGCCATCGCCGCCTGCCTGGACGTGTGCGAGGTGACGGGTGCTCAGCTCGCCATCCACACCGACACCCTGAACGAGGCGGGCTTCGTCGGCGACACCCTCGCGGCCATCGACGGGCGTTCCATCCACGCGTACCACACCGAGGGTGCCGGGGGCGGGCACGCACCGGACATCATCACCGTCGTCGCCGAGCCCAACGTCCTTCCCAGTTCGACGAATCCGACCAGGCCGCACACCGTCAACACCGTCGAGGAACACCTCGACATGCTGATGGTCTGTCACCACCTCAACCCGGCCGTGCCGGAGGACCTCGCGTTCGCCGAGTCCCGGATCCGGCCCTCCACCATCGCGGCCGAGGACGTGCTGCACGACCTCGGCGCCATCTCGATCATCTCCTCCGACTCCCAGGCGATGGGGCGCGTCGGCGAAGTCGTGCTGCGCACCTGGCAGACCGCGCACGTGATGAAGCGCCGCCGGGGCGCGCTGCCCGGCGACGGGAACGCGGACAACCGGCGCGCCCGGCGATACGTGGCCAAGTACACGATCAACCCCGCCACAGCCCAGGGCCTCGACCACGAGATCGGCTCGGTGGAGACCGGCAAGCTCGCCGATCTGGTGCTCTGGGATCCGGCGTTCTTCGGTGTGAAGCCCCAACTCGTCATCAAGGGCGGCCAGATCGCGTATGCGCAGATGGGCGACGCCAACGCGTCGATTCCCACGCCGCAACCCGTGATGCCCCGGCCGATGTTCGGCGCGACGGGCCGGGCCCCGGCCGCCAACTCGTTCAACTTCGTGGCTCCGGCGGCGATCGAGGACGACCTGCCCGAACGGCTGGGGCTCGGCAAGCGGTTCGCCCCGATCCGCAGCACACGGGGCGTCGGCAAGGCTGACATGCGCGAGAACGACGCCTGCCCGCGCGTCTCGGTCGACCCCGACACCTTCACGGTCACGGTCGACGGCGAGCCGGTCGATCCGGAGCCCGCGACCGAACTGCCCATGGCCCAGCGGTACTTCCTCTTCTGAGCCGGGGGCCGGAGACCATGAGCAGCACCGTGGACAGCACCACCACGCCTCCTGCCGCACCGCGTGCGGATTCCGGTCGCGCTGACGAGGCGACTCCGTCCCTGGTGGACGCGCCGGCCTCCCGTAGCTCCGCCGGCACGGGCGGGGGCGCGGGCGCGTACGGGGACGCCGGCACCGACGGGGACGCGGGCCCGGCGAACAGCACCGCCCCGCACCCCGCGCGCGCCGCCCTCCTCGTCCTCGCCGACGGCCGGTTCCCCGCCGGGGGCCACGCGCACTCCGGCGGTGCCGAGGCCGCCGTCGCGGCGGGGCGGATCACGGACGCCGCGACCCTGGAGGCGTACTGCCGCGGCCGGTTGCACACCGCCGGCCTCACCGCGGCCGGGCTCGCGGCGGCCGCCGCCGCGGGCATGGACCCGCTCCTGGTGGACGAGGCGGCCGACGCCCGTACGCCCGTACCCGCGCTCCGTACGACTGCCAGGCGCCTCGGACGGCAGATGATGCGCGCCGCCCGGGCCGCCTGGCCGTCCCCCGCACTCGACGCGCTGGCGGCGGCCCGGCCGCGCGGTGCGCACCAGCCCGTCGTCCTCGGCGTCGTCGCGCGCGCCGCCGGCCTCACGCCGCACGACGCAGCACACATCGCGGCGTACGAGTCCGTCGGCGGGCCGGCAACCGCCGCCGTACGGCTCCTGGGACTCGACCCCTTCCAGGCCACAGCCGTGCTGGCCGGGCTCGTCCCGGAACTGGACCGCGTCGCCGCGCAGGCCGCCGAGGCCGCGGGCCGCGCACGCACCGAAGGCATCGGCGCGCTGCCCGCCGCGTCGGGTCCGCTCGCCGACATCGCCGCCGAACGCCACGCCGCCTGGTCCGTACGCCTCTTCGCCTCCTAGCCGCAGCCCGTACGGGCTGCCCCTGCCGCCCGCCGACCTCGTCACCCACCCACCGGAGCCGTCATGCACCTCGACCACGCGGAGACCTTCCCCCAGCGGCACACCTACAGCGCCCCGGCGGCCACGCGCCCCGACGGCACCCGCCGGGCCCTGCGCATCGGCCTCGGCGGGCCCGTCGGCTCCGGCAAGACCGCGACCGTGGCGGCGCTGTGCCGCACCCTGCGCGAGGAGTTCTCCGTCGCCGTCGTCACCAACGACATCTACACGCGCGAGGACGCCGACTTCCTGCTCCGCCATGCCGTGCTCCCCGCCGAGCGCATCACGGCCGTCGAGACCGGCGCCTGCCCGCACACCGCGATCCGCGACGACATCTCCGCGAACCTGGAGGCCGTCGAGGACCTGGAGGACGCGGTCGGGCCGCTGGACCTCGTCCTCGTCGAGTCCGGCGGCGACAACCTGACCGCCACCTTCTCGCGCGGCCTGGTCGACGCCCAGATCTTCGTCATCGATGTCGCGGGCGGGGACGACATCCCGCGCAAGGGCGGCCCGGGCGTGACCACCGCCGACCTGCTCGTCGTCAACAAGACCGATCTCGCCCCGTACGTGGGGTCCGACCTCGACGGCATGGCGCGTGACGCGCGCGCCCAGCGTGGCGAACTGCCCGTCGCCTTCACCTCCCTGACCGGCGAGGACGGGGTGAAGCCGGTCGCCGACTGGGTGCGCGAGAAGCTCACTGCCTGGACCGCCGCCCCGATGGCCCCGGTCACGGCGGCCGCGGATCCCGCGTGAGCGCCACGAGCGTACGAGCCGCCGCGCGCATCACCGCCGTGCCCGACGGACGCGGTGGCACCGCCCTGCCCGTCCTGGAGAGCGAGGCGCCGCTCGCGCTGCGCCGCGTCCGCGCCCACGCGCCGGAGGCGGCGGTCTGCGTCATCGGGGCCATGAGCGCCCCGCTCGGCGGCGACCGGCTCCGGGTCGACGCGACGGCCGAGCCAGGCGCGGTGCTCCGGGTGACGGCGGCCGCGGCGACCGTCGCCCTCCCCGGTCGTGACCCCGCCCCCGCGGCCTACGACGTCGGGCTGTCCGTGGGGGAGGATGCGGTACTGCGGTGGTTGCCGGAGCCGTTGATCTCCGCGCGGGGCAGCGATCTGCGGATGACGACGCAGATCGATCTCGCACCCACCGCCCGCCTGGTCCTGCGCGAGGAACAGGTGCTGGGGCGCACGGGGGAGGATCCGGGGCGTCTCCACACCCGGATCACGGTCCGCAGGGGCGGCCAAACGCTCCTCGATCAGGAGACCGCGTACGGTCCCGGCGTGCCCGGCTGGGACGGTCCCGCCGTCCTCGGGGGGCGGCGCGCCGTGGGTCAACTGCTCGTCGTGGCACCGGAGTTCGAGGACGGGCCGCCCGGGCCGCAGGTCCTCGGGGAGGGGGAGGGAGCCGGCGAGGCCGTCCTCGCGCCGCTGGCCGGACCCGCCGTGCTCGTGACCGCCGTCGCCCCCGACGCCCTCGGCCTGCGCCGACTGCTCGACGCGGCCATGAAGTTGTCGGCTTGGTAAAGAACAAGCGTACGATCTATCGCTCAGAGGCGAGAAGACGAAAGGATCCCCCTGCAAACCTGTGATCATTGCCGCATTGACCGCGGCGCACCAAGCAGGGGGAAACATCGTGAGACGCAGTGCGGTGCTCGGCTCTGCCGGCACTTTGATAGCGGGAACGCTGGTCGTGGGCGCCATGGTCGCCCCGAACGCCAGCGCCGGGCAGCAGAAGTCCCGTGACGCCGAAGCCCGGGGCGTATCGCTCGCGGCGGCCCGGGCCGCGAAGAAGGGCATCGACTGGAAGGACTGTCCCAAGGACTGGGGGCTGGAGAAGCCCGTCCAGTGCGGCTGGGTCACCGTTCCGCTCGACTACGCCAAGCCCAACGGCAAGACCATCAAGATCGCCGTCGACCGGGCCCGTTCGACCGGCAAGGCCGGTGAGCGCCAGGGCTCGCTCCTCTACAACCCCGGCGGCCCCGGCGGTTCGGGCCTGCGCTTCCCGCTCCGGGTCACGACCAAGAACCCGCTGTGGGAGAAGACCGCGAAGGCGTACGACTTCGTGGGCTTCGATCCGCGCGGCGTGGGCCACTCCGCGCCCATCTCCTGCATGGACCCGCAGGAGTTCGCCAAGGCGCCGAAGCTCGACCCGGTGCCCGACAGCGAGGCCGACAAGCGGGCGCAGCGCAAGCTGGCCAAGGAGTACGCGGACGGCTGCAAGGAGCGCAGCGGTGCGATGCTCCGGCACATGACCACCCCGAACACCGCACGCGACCTGGACGTCATCCGGGCCGCCCTCGGTGACAAGAAGCTCAACTTCATCGGGGTCTCCTACGGCACCTACCTGGGCGGCGTGTACGCCACGCTCTTCCCGGGACACGTCCGCCGCATGTTGGTGGACAGCGTGGTCAACCCGTCGCGGGAGAAGATCTGGTACCAGGCCAACCTGGACCAGGACGTGGCGTTCGAGATGCGGTGGGACGACTGGAAGGCGTGGGTCGCGAAGAACGACGCCGCCTACCACATCGGCGACACCCCGGAGAAGGTCCAGCAGCAGTGGGAGAAGCTGCGGGCCGCCGCGAAGAAGAACCCGATCGGTGGGGTCGTCGGCCCGGCCGAGCTGCTCGGTTTCTTCCAGAGCGCGCCGTACTACGACTCGGCGTGGACCGAGGTCGCGGGCGTGTGGAGCAAGTACCTCGCCGGTGACGAGAAGGCGCTCGTCGAGGCCGCAGGTCCGGACATGTCCGACACCGCGGGCAACATCTCGTCGGAGAACGGCACCGCCGTCTACACCGCCGTCGAGTGCGCCGACGCCAAGTGGCCGACCAGCTGGAAGCGGTGGGACCGGGACAACACCCGGCTCCACAAGGACTACCCCTTCCTCACCTGGTCCAACGCATGGCTGAACCTGCCGTGCGCCACCTGGCCCGACCGTCAGCAGACCCCGCTGAACGTCAAGACCGGCAAGGGTCTGCCGCCGGTGCTCATCGTGCAGTCCACGCGTGACGCCGCCACCCCGTACGAGGGCGCCGTCGAACTGCACAAGCGCCTGGAGGGCTCGCGCCTCATCACCGAGAAGGACGCCGGATCCCACGGGGTCACCGGCCTGGTCAACCCCTGCATCAACGACCGGGTCGACGGCTACCTGCTGAAGGGCAAGATCGACAGCAAGGACGTCACGTGCAAGCCGCACGAGACGCCGAAGCCGGAGGCCGGTGAGTCCGCCGCGAAGGCGAAGGCCGCCAAGGCGGACCTGCCCGCCGTGCACTGACGCCTACGGCGAGGCTGACACGACAGCGAAGCGGGGACGGCCGGAAGCTTCCGGCCGTCCCCGCTCCGTTGCGTCCGGGCGGACGCCTGGGCGTCCGAGCGGAGTCGCGTGTCCTCGTGGCTCCTAGCGGCGGAGCCGCGCCTTGCGCCGCTGCTGCGCCTGCGCCGCGGCTTCGGCCTCCTGCTCGGCCTTGACCTCCGGGGCGTAACGGTCGACGTACTCCTGTCCGGAGAGCTCCATGATCTCGTACATGATCTCGTCCGTGACCGCGCGCAGCGCCGTCCGCTCGTCGGCCATGCCGTCGTAGCGCGAGAAGTCCAGGGGCTCGCCGAACCGGATGGTGACCCGGCCGATGCCGAAGCGGGGGATGACGCGGCCGGGCGGCTGGAGTTCGAAGGTGCCGACCATCGCGCAGGGCACGACCTTGACGCCGCCCTTGAGTGCCATCGCCGCCACGCCCACTCGGCCCTTGTAGAGGCGTCCGTCGTGGGAGCGGGTGCCCTCGGGGTAGATGCCCAGCAACTCGTCCTTGGAGAGCACGCCGAGACCTTCGGTGATCGCTGCCTGGGCGGCGTTCCTGCCCGATCGGTCGACGGGGATCTGGCCCGCGCTGCGGAAGAAGAACGCGGTGAGCCGGCCCTTGATGCCGGGACCGGTGAAGTACTCCGCCTTCGCGAGGAAGGTGATCCGGCGCTTGAGCATCGTCGGCATCAAGAAGTGGTCGGAGAACGACAGATGGTTGCCCGCGATGATCGCAGGGCCCTCCTCCGGCACATGCTCCAGACCCTCGATCCTGGGGCGGAACACCAGTCGCAGCAGTGGCCCGATCAGCACGTACTTGAGCACGTAGTAGAACACGCGGGCGTTCCTCAGCCTTCCGGATCGTCTCAGACCTGGGTCCTTCCAGGTCAACGGCGCTTTTCGGGGGGTCAGTCTAATTGCAGGCCCCGCCGGGTGTAAGCACCTCTCCTTGTCTCGATCCTGTCCTGATGCCGTTCATTGCTGACAAGTCATCAGGAAGCGGGTGATGGGGCGCCGAGCGGACGACGGAGGGAGGGGTGCGTACGAGGGGTGGTGCGTGAGGCGCGGGTGGGCGCGTCGCCACCGGTGCCGCGGTCCCTCCCGTGGCTGCTGTCATGAGATTTCCGTGATTCACCGTCACATTCGGATACGAGCGGGCATTCTGGAACGCGTTCCGGACCGGTCGGGTCCGGCCATGGGGGGGAGTGCGTCATGGGTGGCGAGGAACGCGGTGCGCTGGGAACACTGGTCAGAGTGCTCAGTCTGACGACCCTGACGGTCGTCTACAGCGGAAGTCTGCTGATCACCTACCGGCAGCTGCAGGCGAGGCCGGTGCTGGAGGGCGTCATCGGGGCCCCGGACTGGGCTCGTGCGGTCCTGGTCATGGGACTGGTCATCGGCGGCGGACTGGGTACGGCGGCCGCCATCGTCGATGCGCGCCGCGAACTGCCGAGCTGGTTCCTGACGACGGCGGGGGTGGCCGCGGCTCTCGCCTGGAGCCTCTGGGCCTCGCACAGCGAGGGCGAGGACGGAGTGCACATGCTCTTCGCGGCCGCCGCTCCCGCGACCAGCCTGCTGGTGTGGGCCGAGCTGATGCGCCAGTTCCGCAACCAGCGCCGGCCTACGGCCGCCGTGTGACGGGTGTCCGGCGACCGGTGAGGCGTCGACTGCCGGGCCGGTGGGGCGTCGACCGCCAGGCGTGGCCGCATGGCGCTGAGCTCGCGCTTGCCGCGGGCGAGCTGTCCGATTCTGACCATCGTCGCTCGGGAATGCACCTCGTCGGGACGCACAGGGCGGATGAGGCTTGAGGAGCCATCGGGCGGACAACCGGTCCGCCCTCCGCACTCCTGGGAAGCGCCCGTCATGAACAACAAGGACCTGGTCCTCAAAGCCGTGGGCGAGCTGTTCGGCGACAAGGACCCCTCAGCGGTGGATCGTTGGGTCGCACCGACGTACCGCCAGCACAGTGCCCTCGCCGGCGACGGCCCCGAGGCGCTGCGCGATCTCGTCGCCTCGCTCGGCGACGACTTCCGCTACGAGCGGGCCCGGGTCGTCGCCGACGGCGACCTGGTCGTGCTGCACGGCGTCTACCACGGCTTCGGCCCGGAGCCGCTCGTCGCCTTCGACATCTTCCGTGTGGAGGACGGCAGGCTCGCCGAGCACTGGGACGCGCTGGTGCCCTACGTCGAGCACACCGTCAGCGGCCGCTCCCAGACCGACGGCCCGGACCGCGTCGGCGACCCGGAGGCCACGGAGGCGAACCGCGCGCTGGTCACCGAGTACGCCGAGAAGGTGCTGAAGGGCGCCGACTACACGCTGTCCACCCACTTCACCTCCAGCGAGACCTATCTGCAGCACAACCCCGAGGCAGGTGACGGTCTGGAGGGATTCGGCGCCGCGGCGGCGCGGTGGGCCGAACGGGGCAAGAAGGTCGTCTACTCGGCGATCCACAAGGTTCTCGCGGAGGGCGACTTCGTGCTCGTCGTCGGCGAGGGCGAGTTCGGCGTCCCGGTCGCCTACTACGACCTCTTCCGCCTCGCCGACGGAAAGATCGTCGAGCACTGGGACGCGATCCCGCCGATCCCCGCCGAACTCCCGCACGACAACGGCCTGTTCTGAACCGTCCTGTGTGCACACGTGCCGTCGCACGCCCGGCACCCGTACCGCCCGTGAGGAAGCACCGCATCATGGCCGCACCCATGACCGACGAAGAATGGCGCGCCTTTCTCGGCGAGGGCACCCGCACCGCGAAGGTCGCCACCACCCGCGCCGACGGCAGCCCGCATGTCGCACCCGTCTGGTTCCTGCTGGACGGCGGTGATCTCGTCTTCAACACCAGCAGGACGTCCGTGAAGGGGCGGAGCCTCCTCCGCGACGGACGGCTCGCGCTCTGCGTGGACGACGACCGGCCCCCGTTCTCCTTCGTCGTCGTCCACGGCGTCGCGAAGGTGAGCGAGGACCGGCCGGAGGTGAGTCACTGGGCCACGCGGATCGCCGCCCGTTACGTGGGCGAGGCGCAGGCACCGGCGTACGGGGCCCGCAACAGCACCGCCGAGATCCTGCTCGTACGGGTGTCCATCGAGAAGGTCCTGGCGATCCGCGGCATCGCCGACTGACCGGAGGTGCCTGTGTCCTGTGACCCCGAATCCGAGCAAGCAGCTTTCGCCGTCGAGGAGTTCGAGCGGCGGCGCAGTCAGCCGACCGCCACCCAGCGCCCGCCTCCGTGGTATGCGGCGGTCTCGGCCCTGTGTCCGTTCCTGGCCACGGCCACCCCCGATCTGGTGCCGATGCTCCACCTGGAGCGCTGACGGTCGTCGTACTGACGGGTGAGTTCAGCCGGCGCGGACGGAGCCTGCTGGGCCTCCCGCCCCCGCCCGAGCCGCGCGGACCGATCCCGCCGGAGCAGAGTGCGGCCCGGTCTCCATTCCCGCCGGAGCAGGGAGCGGCCCGGTCTCCATGGCCCGGATTCCTGGTGGTACTGGGCGTGTTGATGGTGTTCCTCACGGGGTTCGGCCTGCTGCTGGTGCGTATCCCGTACGGGCATCTGCTGCTGGGCGTCGCGGTCGGGGCGGCGGCCTTGGTGCAACGGCGCCGCTCTCCCGCGTGGCTGACGCGGCTCGGCCGTTCCCGCGCGCCGTAGGCGACCGGCGGGGCCGGCCCCTGCCGGTCGCGCCACTCGATCAGGCCGCCGCTTCGTGGGCCTTGGCCTTGGCCCGTCACGCCGGGCAGCCCTGAGGGCTGCGTCACCGGCCCGGCTCAGCGGGCAGGGGGAGCGCTCGCCGCGCGCTACGTCGTGTGCGTGTGCTCCGTCGCCACCACACCGATGGTGATCAGGCCCAGCACGACCCAGCCGAACCAGAGCCAGCCGCTGCTTCCGAGGGCCACGGTGTAGGCGGTCACCAGGACCAGGGCCGCCAGCGTCAGAACTGTCATGGTCTTCGCAGATCCGGGCATCCCGCATCCTCCTCCCGGCAGCCCCGAGCACCGGATGCTCCGGGCGCGGCCAGAAGACCATGGTCCCCCCACCAGGGCCCGTACCGCTACTGTCCGGTCGGCAAGCATGGGCGATCAGCGGCCGGAGACGCCCTCCGACAGCGGCCGGAGACGCCCTCCGACAGCAGCCGGAGGGCGTCTCCGGCCGCAGTGCTGCCGTGGCGCGGGGTCAGCGCCCGCGGGCCTGCAAGGACGCGAGATAGGCGTTGTACGCCTCGAGCTCCTTGTCCCCGTCCCGGTCCGCGGCCCGGTCCGTCCGCCGCGCCTGCCGCTGCTCGGACCGGTACCACTGGTAGACCAGCGCCACGAGCACGACCACGGACGGGATCTCGCTGAAGGCCCACGCGATACCGCCCGCCCACTGCTGGTCCTCCAGCGCGTCGATGCCCAGCGAGGCCGGCGGGTTCTCGTACGTGCCGACCATCGGCGAGGTCGCCATCATCAGCGCGATCCCGAAGAAGGCGTGGAAGGGCATCCCGGAGAAGAGCTCCAGCATCCGCATCACATAGCCCGGGCGGTGCGGGCCGGGGTCCACGCCCATGATCGGCCAGAAGAACACGAGCCCCACGGCGAGGAAGTGCACCATCATCGCGATGTGCCCGGGTTTGCTGCCCATGAGGGTGTCGAAGAGCGGGGTGAAGTAGAGCGCGTACAGGCTGGCGATGAACAGCGGGATGGTGAAGGCCGGATGGGAGACGATCCGGACGTACCGGCTGTGCAGCAGGGCCACCAGCAGCTCGCGCGGCCCCTTCCGCCCGCGCGGGGCCGACGGCAGCGCGCGGAGCGCCAGCGTGATCGGTGCGCCGAGCAGCAGCAGGATCGGGGACAGCATGCTGATCACCATGTGCTGCACCATGTGCACGCTGAACATGACCATGCCGTAGTCGTTCAGCGCGGTGCACATCACGAGCGCGATGGTGAGCACACCGACGACGAACGAGACCGTACGGCCCACCGGCCAGGCGTCTCCGCGCCGCCGCAGCCTGACGACCGCCCATGCGTAGAGCCCGAGCGCGAGCAGACAGCCGACCAGGAAGAACGGCTCTCCGGTGAACGCGAGGCCCCTCCCGAGCGTGAACGGCGGCAGGTCCATCGTCATGCCGTGCCCGCCGTGCCCGCCGTGATCCATCCACTCGCTCCTGTTTCGCACCGATGCGTCCGCCCCAGACTAGAACCGCCCCCGGCCGGGACTCCGGCCGGGGGCGGCTTGCGTCGTACGACCCGGTGCGCGGCGCGGCGTCAGGTCGTGAGCGCCGTTGTCACAGCACGCACTCGGCCTCGATGTAGCGCTCGGCCGGGACGGTCTTGAGGGTCTCCACGGCCTCGGCCAGCGGCACGAGCGTGATCTCGGTGCCGCGCAGGGCCGTCATCATCCCGAAGTCGCCCCGGTGCGCAGCCTCCACGGCGTGCCAGCCGAAGCGCGTGGCGAGCACCCTGTCGTACGCGGTGGGGGTTCCACCGCGCTGGACATGGCCGAGGATGACGGCGCGGGCCTCCTTGCCCAGGCGCTCCTCGAGTTCGATGGAGAGCTGCTGGGCCACGCCGGCGAAGCGCTCGTGACCGTAGATGTCCTTGCCGCCCTCGTCGAACCGCATCGAGCCCTCGCGCGGCTTGGCGCCCTCGGCGACCACGACGATCGCGAACTTCTTGCCCGCGGAGAAGCGTTTGCCGACGAGCTCGGTCAACTCGTCGATGTCGAAGGGCCGCTCGGGGACGACGATGGCGTGCGCGCCGGCCGCCATGCCCGAGTGCAGCGCGATCCAGCCGGTGTGGCGGCCCATGACCTCGACGATCAGGACGCGCTGGTGGGACTCGGCGGTGGTCTTCAGCCGGTCCAGGGCCTCCGTCGCGACGCCCACGGCGGTGTCGAAGCCGAAGGTCACGTCGGTCGAGGCGATGTCGTTGTCGATCGTCTTCGGAACGCCGACGATCGGCAGGCCGGCGTCGGAGAGCATCCGCGCCGCCTTGAGGGTGCCCTCGCCGCCGATCGGGATGATCGCGTCGAGCCCCAGCTCGGCGACGTGCCCCTTGGCCCGCTCCACACCGTCCCGCAGATGCGCGGGCTGGACCCGGGACGAGCCGAGGATGGTGCCGCCCCGCGCCAGGATTCCGCCCACGGCGTCGAGGTCGAGCTTTCGGTAGTCGCACTCCAGGAGGCCCTTCCAGCCGTCCTGGAAGCCGATGACGTCGTCACCGTGGTCCGCCACGGCGCGGTGCACCACGGAGCGGATGACGGCATTCAGACCGGGGCAGTCGCCGCCGGATGTGAGCACACCAATGCGCATTGCTCGAAATACCTCTGGGAACGTCTGGGCCGGCGGCCGGACCCCCTCGTCCGGCTGGACTCGCTCAACTCTACAAGCGGCGGCCACCCTATCGACGCACGGCGACGCATGCCCGCTCTGTCCACCAGGCGGGACGGAAGACCACCAGATGGGACGGCGCGGGACAGACCGTCCGCGCGACGGGCGGCGCGTAGGCGGCCTGTGCGCCGACGGGTGCTCGTACGCGCCCTGGGGAGCCCCGCCCGACGAAGCCGCACGCCAGAAGAGCCGCACGCCAGAGGAAACGACTCCGGCGCGCCAGGCGGAGAATCCTGGCGCGCCGGACTGCTCGATGCCGTGCCGTCAGGCGGGCTGGGTGGCGGCGGCGATCCGCTCCTCGCGCAGCGCCTCGTACCAGTGGTCGTCGACCGGCGGCAGGGCGTTCACGTCGAGGGCCAGCTTCAGCAGCAGGTCCGCGATCTGCGGATTGCGGGCCAGCACGGGGCCGTGCATGTACGTGCCGAAGACGGTGTCGTGGAAGGCGCCCTCGTAGCCGTCCCCGGTGCCGTTGCCGTTGCCGAACCGGACCTTGGCGAAGGGCCGCGCGGTCGGGCCCAGGTGCGTGATGCCCTGGTGGTTCTCGAAGCCGGTCAGCGGTGCCAGATTGAGCTGCGGGTCGATGTCCGCCAGTACGTCACCGACGCAGCGGGCGCCCTCGCCGCGGGTGCTCACCACGTCCAGCAGGCCGAGGCCGGGCTCGCGCTCGCCGAGGTCGTTGATGAACTCGTGGCCCAGGATCTGGTAGCCCGCGCAGACGGAGAAGACGATCGCGCCGTTGGCCACCGCGCGGTTCAGCCCGCCGTCGCGGCGCAGCCGCTCGGCCGCGAGCCGCTGCGGCCGGTCCTCGCCCCCGCCGATCAGGTAGATGTCGCCCGAGGTGGGCAGCGGCTGGTCGGACCGTACGTCGACACGGGACACCGACAGGCCCCGCTGCTGGGCCCGCCGTTCCACGACCAGGGCGTTGCCCTGGTCGCCGTAGGTGCTCAGCAGGTCCGGGTAGACCCACACCAGGCGCAGACTGGTCTCGCTCATGCTCGCTCGTCCTTGTCCAAGTCTCGTTCGGGTCCGGTCAGTTGCCGACGCGGCGGCGCAGGTCCTGGAACGCGGTGTAGTTCGCGATCGTCTCGATCCGGCCGGGCGGGCAGAGCCGTACGGCCTCGTCGAGGGTGTCGCAGACGCGGAAGTCCAGGCCAGCGACCTCCAGCCGGACCGCGAGGTCCAGCCTGCGGTCGCCGATGACGCAGATCGGGTGCCCGGCGAGCCGGGTGTAGTCCACGTCCCACAGCCAGGAGGTGTCGGTCCCGTCCGCGCCGCGCGCGTTCACCGAGAGGATCACGGGCGTGGGCGGCGGGTCGATCAGCGAGAACGTCTCGAGCCAGCCGGCCGGGTTCTTCGCCAGCAGCAGCCGCAGCTCGCGGCCGTCGAAGGTGACGACGTCGTAGCGCCCGGCCACCGCCTGCACCTGGTACATGCGCTCCAGCGCGACCTGGGGCGGCACCCCGAAGTGGGCGGCCACGGCGGCGGAGGTCGTGGCGTTGGCCTTGTTGGCCCGGCCCGGGAGCTGGAGATGGATCGGCCATGCCGAACCGTGCGGGTCCAGTACGTGGTCACCGTTGAGGGCCCAGGTGGGGACCGGGCGGCGGAAGCCGCAGTCGCCGCACATCCAGTCCTCGCCGGGGCGCTGCAGCACGCCGCCGCAGGAAGGGCAGGACCAGGCGTCGTCCTTCCACTCCTGGCCGGCGGCGACCCAGACCACGTTGGGCGAGGAGGAGGCGGCCCAGACCACGAGCGGGTCGTCGCAGTTGGCGATCACCGTGGCCTTGTTGCCGGACAGCCCCTCGCGCCACTTCTCGGCGAGCATGCGGGTCTCGGCCGCGCGGTCGAGCTGGTCGCGGGAGAGGTTGAGCAGGGCGATGGCCTTCGGCGTGACGTCCGATGCGACCCCGGCCAGGTACTTCTCGTCGACCTCGATCACGCCGTACCGGGCGTCGGAGCCGCCGGCGAGGGCGGAGGTGATGCCCGCGGGCATGTTGGCGCCCAGCGCGTTGGAGACGACCGGGCCGCTCGCCCGCAGCGCCTCGGCGATCAGCCGGGTGGTGGTGGTCTTGCCGTTGGTCGCCGAGACCAGGACGACGTCGAGGTGCCGGGCCAGCCGGGCCAGCAGATCGGGGTCGAGCCTGAGCGCCACCTTTCCGCCGATCACCGATCCGCTGCCGCGTCCCGCCGCACGCGAGACCGCCGCCGCGGCTCTGCCCGCCGTCACGGCCAGCTTGGCCCGCGGGGACAGCGGCTCCGAATTGTCCGTCATCGTCCTGGTTCCTCCTTGCATCCGGTGCCGCGCCCGCCCCCGGTCCGTCGGTGGAACGCCCCGCCACGCCGACTCGCCGACCGGGAGGCTCCGTTCGGGGATCAGCCTATCGAGATCCGGCCTCCGGCCCGAACCGCAACCCCCGGCTTACCAGCCGGTCCCGGCCCGGACCGTACGCTTGGCCCGTGCGACACAGTGCCATTCCCGGCAGTTCCGGACTCGTGCGGCCCATGCGGCTGCTCGGGGATCCGGTGCTGCACGCCCCCTGCGAGGAGATCACCGCCTTCGACGGGGCGCTCGCCCAGCTCGTCGAGGATCTCTTCGCGACGATGTACGCCGCCCAGGGGGTCGGGCTCGCGGCGAACCAGGTCGGGCTTCCGCTGCGCGTGTTCGTCTACGACTGCCCCGACGACGAGGACCGCCGCCACCTCGGGCACGTGGTGAACCCCCGGCTCGTCGAGACCGGCGGTGTGAGCGTCAGGGGCCCTGAGGGATGCCTGTCCCTCCCCGGCCTCGAGGCGGGGACGCGTCGCTTCGACCGCGCGGTGGTCGAGGGCTTCGACCGTACGGGTGAGCCGGTCAGGGTCGAGGGGACCGGCTTCTTCGCACGCTGTCTGCAGCACGAGACGGACCACCTGGACGGGACGGTCTACACCGACCGGCTGACCGGGCTGCGGCGCGTCCGCGCGCTGCGGGCGGCACGGCGCGCGCGGTGGGCGGGTCCGGCGCCGGTGTCGCAGGACCGGGATCCGTCGTAGGCAGAGGCCTGCCGTAGGACGGGGGCGTCGTAGGACGGGACGGGGGCGTTCCGTCGTCGTCACGCAAGGGTTCGCCTGAGGCGGCAGCCCATGGCGCGGAGCGGTTCGCTTCGTGCGGGCCGTCCCGGGAGCCGGACCGCCCGTCTCAGAAGCCGGGGCCGCCGACGCGGTCGCCCGCCGCGGCCAGCCGGCCCCACAGCAGGTCGGCCAGGTGGCGCACCAACTGGGCGCGGGAGCAGGGGCGTTCGCGCAGCCACCAGTCGCCCGCCGCGTGCATCATGCCGACGATGCCGTGGCCCCAGACCCGCGCCAGCTCGTCGCTGCCGGGGCCGAGGTCGACCCGCTCGGCGATGACCTGCGCCAGTTCCTCTCCCATCCGGCGCAGCAGCGGCGCGGAGTGGCGGCCGACGTCGAAGCCCTGGTCGCCGGTCTGGATGTCGTCCGAGGGGTGCATCAGGAAGCGGTAGACCTGCGGACGGGCCTCGATGGCGGAGAGGTAGGTGTCCAGCGTTCGCTCGACCCGGTCCCGGCGGTCGGACGGGGCGTCGAGGGCGGCGCGGAGTCCGGCGAGCAGGGCGTCGGTGTGCCGTACGGCGAGGGCGCGGTAGAGCCCGCCCTTGTCCCCGAAGTGGCGGTAGAGGATCGGCTTGGTGATTCCGGCCTCGGCGGCGATGGCGTTCATGGACGCGCCGGGACCGTCACGCAGCACCACACGGTCCGCGGCCTCCAGCAGTTCCTTGCGGCGCCGCGCTGCCGCGCGCTGCTGGTCTTCCCGCTGACTGGTCTCCATGAGGTGTCACTCCCCGCCCGTGCGCTTGCTCGTGCCCGCAACGTAACACCTGGCCAGGTGCCCGAACTGGTGGGGAGCAGGGAGTTGACAGTGCTTACTGGCCGGTAACAGACTGTGGTTACCGCAAGTAACTGGCAGGTGGAGGGGCAATGGCTGAGTTCAGGTTCGAACTCGACGATGAACAGAAGGCGGTCAAGGACTGGATCCATGGCTTTGCCACGGATGTTATGCGCCCGGCCGCGGCCGAGTGGGACGAACGCGAAGAGACGCCGTGGCCCGTGATCCAGGAAGCCGCCAAGATCGGCCTGTACTCCCTCGACTTCTACGCGCAGCAGTACTTCGACCCCACCGGACTCGGCATCCCCATGGCCATGGAGGAGCTGTTCTGGGGTGACGCGGGCATCGGCCTGTCCATCGTGGGCACCGGACTCGCCGCCGTCGGCGTCATGGCCAACGGCACCGAGGAGCAGATCGGCACCTGGATCCCGCAGATGTACGGAGACCCGGACGACGTCAAGGTCGCGGCCTTCTGCTCCTCCGAGCCCGACGCCGGATCCGACGTGGCCTCCATGCGCACCCGCGCCGTCTACGACGAGGCCAAGGACGAATGGGTCCTCAACGGCACCAAGACGTGGGCGACCAATGGCGGCATCGCGAACGTCCACGTCGTCGTGGCGGTCGTCGACCCGGACCTCGGGTCCAAGGGGCACGCCTCGTTCATCGTCCCGCCGAACACCCCCGGTCTCTCGCAGGGGCAGAAGTTCAAGAAGCACGGCATCCGCGCCTCGCACACGGCCGAGGTGGTCCTCGAAGACGTCCGCGTCCCGGGGAACTGCCTGCTCGGTGGTAAGGAGAAGCTGGACGAGCGCCTCGCGCGGACCCGCGAGCGGGCGAAGACCGGTGGCGAGCGAAGCGAGATGGGGGTCCCCCCGGCCGGAGGCAGGGGGAGTGTCAAGAACGCGGCCATGGCCACCTTCGAGGCGTCCCGCCCCGCGGTGGGCGCGATGGCGGTGGGCACCGCCCGCGCCGCGTACGAGGAAGCACTCGAATACGCCAAGACGCGCACCCAGTTCGGACGCCCGATCATCGACAACCAGGGCGTCGCCTTCCAGCTCGCCGACATGCGCACCCAGGTGGACGCCGCGCGCCTGCTCGTCTGGCGCGCCTCCTGGATGGCGACCACCGGCCAGCCCTTCACGGCGGCCGAGGGCTCGATGTCGAAGCTGTTCGCGAGCGAGACCGCGAAGAAGGTCACGGCGCAGGCCGTGCAGATCCTGGGCGGCAACGGCTTCACGCGCGAGTACCCGGTGGAGCGGATGCACCGGGACGCCGCGATCTACACGATCTTCGAGGGGACGAGCGAGATCCAGCGCCTGGTCATCGCCCGCACCCTCTCGGGGATGCCCATCCGCTGACCCCGCGCCCGTACGCCGGCACGAACGCCGCCCGCCGCCCGCGCCCGGAAAGGCGGGCGGCGGGCGGCTGCGTGAGGACGTCAGGCCCGGGGCGGCGGGGCGTCGGCGTACGGGTTCGCGGGCCGCGCGGTGCGTTGCACTCCGTTCGCGTCGAGAGCCGCGGCGGCGGAGGGCGTTCCGACCGTGCCCACCGGGCGCCAGGTGCCGGTGACGGTGACCCAGGTGTCGGTGGCCGGGGGAGGGGCGCCGTGCACACGGACCTTGATCGCCTGCGAGTCGGCGGCGCAGCAGCTCAGGGACAGCCGGGTCAGATACCAGCCGCCGCCCTGGCCCGGGGTGACGAAGCCGGTCATCGAGACCGTACGGCCTTCAAGGCTCCGCGCGCCGTCCCGCCGTGCGCGCGAGCTGAAGTCCGACAGCGGCATGACGAGGGGCGAGGCGCTGGGCAGCGGGGCGAAGCGCGTGTTCTTCGCGTCCGCCGCCGGATCGCCGTCGCGCGCCGCGGTGTACGAGCCGAGGGCGGGCGGTGTGAAGAAGAGCAGGCTGAGCGCGGGGAAGAACAGGAGCCAGGCCACCCTCGGGCCGCGGCTGTGGTCGTGCCCATGCCCCTCCGCGTGCCCGTGCCTCTCTGTCTGCCCGTGCCCTTCCGGGTGTCCGTGCTCGTCGGCATGCCCCTCATCCGTCCTCGCGGGCCGGGTGGACGGCTTGGCGAAGGGGAAGCCGTCGCGGGCAGCGCTCACCGTGCCCAGGGCGACCAGCAGCACGCCCGAGACGATCAGCAGGGGCCGCAGTCCCTCCTTCACGAAGCGCAGATAGACCTCGCTGAAGAGCGCGATGTGCAACAGGCCCGCGCCCGACAGCAGGAGAAGAAGAATCTGGACATTGCGCCTCATAGCAGCCACCACCCGATCAGTGCGCTGGAGACGACGGCCACCACGGCGGTCGCCGCGGAGAACCGGACGGCGAAGGCGCGCCCGAAGGTGCCCGACTGCAGGGCGACGAGCTTCACGTCCACCATCGGGCCGACCACCATGAACGCCAGCCGCGCGGTGGGGGAGAAGCCGGTGAGGGAGGCGGCGACGAACGCGTCCGCCTCCGAGCAGACGGCGAGCACGATCGCCAGCGCGGCGAGGAAGAGCACCGAGAGCCAGGGCGACCCGGCGAAGGTGTCCAGGACGGAGCGCGGGACCGCGACGTTGAACGTGGCCGCCGCCATCGCCCCGACCACCAGGAATCCCCCGGCGTGCAGGAAGTCGTGCTGGAAGCCGAGCCGGAACTCCTCCCAGCGGCTGTGCCCGGGCGTGTGTCCCGTACGGTGCGCCGGCAGCCGCAGCCATTCGTCCCGGCCGAGGCGGATCCACAGCCAGCCCATCGCGGCCGAGGTGACGAGCGACGCGACCAGCCGGGCGGCCACCATCTCGGGGGCGCCGGGGAAGGCGACGGCGGTTGAGGCCAGCACGATCGGGTTCACCGCCGGTGCCGAGAGCAGGAACGCGAACGCGGCCGCGGGCGCGACCCCGCGGCGGATCAGGCTCCCCGCCACGGGGACGGACGCGCACTCGCAGCCCGGCAGGACGACTCCGGCGGCGCTGGCCACCGGGACGGCGAGCGCGGGCCGCTTGGGCAGGGCCCGGGCGAAGACCCGGGCGGGCACGAAGGCGTTGATGGCCCCGGAGATGACGGTGCCCAGGAGCAGGAACGGCAGCGCCTGCACCACGATGGCGACGCAGACCGTACGCCAGGCACTCACGGCCGCGGGATCCGGCCGGTCGACCGCTCCGGTGAGGACGGCCGCCGCGACGGCGAGCGTCAGCGCCGCGGCGGCGAGTACCGGCCACCGGGGCAGGTCCCGGCGTCTGCCCGGGGCCCTGGGGGCGGCGCTCGTACCGGCTGGATGCGGCACCGGTGAGGGGGTGCTCGTCAGCTCGTCCGTTCTCTGCACTGCGACTCCGCACGTTCCGCGACCGAGGGCTGCTCACGATATGGGCGAATGGGGCAGGTGCCGGGAAACGCCTCGGGTGGTTGGTCCAGAATCATCCGTTTCGCCGGATAGCCGTCCGCCATCAAAGGGGTGTTTCACTCCCTCAATGCATCAAAATCGAATTCAAGCACCAAAACGGACAATTGGATTCACGGTGAGCCATCTCACATAGGTGCTCCCGGGAATGTGACCTCGCACACTCGAAGGGGGCGAATTCCTTCAACTTGGTTACCGGCTGCCCCTCGTGAGAGCCGTTCAGTAGTAATCGCTATTGCTGTGGGGCAAAGATCGGCAGCGCAGCGTGACGCAAAAGGAAGTCGATCTGCCGTCCGGCGATTCAGACAATTGCAGGGCACTTGTGGCGAAGAAATGGATGTGTTTATTTTTCCGCTGCCTGCCCATCGAAAGGGCGGGCGCCCATCTACCGGAGCGCCGAGTCCTGCCGCCGGTGGGGGGAGAAACGACAACGCACCCACGGCAGGAGCGGGGGACCCAAGGTAAGTGCCGTACCGCGCGATCGGCGTGGTCCGGCTAGGGGTGAAGACGTGCCGCAAGCAGCCTCATGGCTGCCGGACGGCGCGGCCGGGCAACTCCAGCCCGAACCCGACAGCTCACCTCGCAGGCGTAGGAGAGGAAGCCCCTATGTCTGTACGCGGACGTCATCGCCGCTTCAAGCCCAACCGTCTTACCCGTGCCACGTTCGTCGCCGCCGCGGGCGGTGCCGGTATCGGTCTGTCCTTCATGGGCGCCGGCAGCGCGAACGCCGCCTCGACCAGCACCTGGGACAAGGTCGCGGAGTGCGAGAGCAACGGCAACTGGAGCATCAACACCGGCAACGGTTTCTTCGGTGGCCTGCAGTTCACGCAGAGCACCTGGGACGCCTTCGGCGGCAGCAAGTACGCCGACCGTGCCGACCACGCCAGCAAGGCCGAGCAGATAGCCGTCGCCGAGAAGGTGCTCGCGGGCCAGGGCCCGGGCGCCTGGCCGGTCTGCGGCCCCAAGGCCGGCCTGGCCAAGGGCGGCCCGGCCCCTGAGGCCCCCGCCGCCGGCGAGAAGGCCGAGACCCTTCCGGCTCCGGCCAAGGACCGTGCCGACCGTGGCGGCGACAAGCGCCACGGCAAGGGCGAGTCCTACACCGTCGTCAAGGGCGACTCGCTCTCCAAGATCGCCACCGACAAGGACGTCGACGGCGGCTGGAAGCGCGTGTACCAGGACAACCGTCAGGTCGTCGGTGAGAACCCGAACCTGATCCACCCGGGTCAGAAGCTCAGCCTCGGCGGAGGCAAGGGCGAGGCCGGCCACGACGGCTGGAAGAAGCAGGGCTCGAAGCACGCCGCGCCCAAGGCCCAGGCTCCGAAGCAGGAGGCCAAGCCGGCCGCCAAGCCCGCAGCCGGCAAGAGCGCCGACGGCTTCACCGCTCCCCTCGACAACCCCACCCTCAGCACCCCGTACCACCAGGCGGGCGGCGCATGGTCCAGCGGTTACCACACCGGCGCGGACTTCTCGGCCTCCACGGGTACGGCGGTCAAGTCCATCGGTGCGGGTGAGGTCGTTTCTGCCGGTTGGGGCGGCAGCTACGGCAACCAGGTCGTCATCCGCCACGCGGACGGCAAGTACAGCCAGTACGCCCACCTGTCCTCGCTGTCCGTCTCGGCGGGTCAGTCGGTCACCGGCGGCCAGCAGATCGGCCTGTCCGGCTCCACCGGCAACTCCTCCGGTCCGCACCTCCACTTCGAGGTCCGCACCGGCCCGGACTACGGCTCGGACATCGACCCGATCGCCTACCTGCGCGACCACGGCGTCACGATCTGACGCTCGTACGACTCGAACGGCTACGGAGTCTTCCCTCCTGACTCGATGAGGCGCCGGTTCCCCGTGACGACGGGGAACCGGCGCTTCGCTTCGTCCGGGGTGCGGGCCAGGGGTCGCCGACGCGCAGCCTGACGGCAGCGTGGCGTCATGCGCCCCGGCACAGGGCCCTGATCATCTCGCCGTGTTCCGGGTAGCGCGCGGCCAGTTCGTCCGCGTCGCCGCCCTCGTAGTCCGAGGGGAGGAATCCGGGCGCCAGCGTGCATCCGATGAGGGCGTGGCTGCCGCCGTCGCGCACCCGGGCCCCCATCCACGTACCGCCCGGGACGGTGAACTGCACGTGCTGCCCGGCCGTCACGTCCTGGCCCAGCACCTCCACCCGCGACGTGCCGCCCGGCTCCAGGAGCAGCAACTCCACCGGGTCGCCCAGATAGAAGTGCCAGACCTCGTCGCGGGGCAGCCGGTGCATCGCGGAGAACAGGTCACCTGCGGCCGCCATCAGGAACAGGATCGCCGTGCCCGAGGGGTGCCCGCCGGGTCCTGCGGGTCCGGCCCAGGTCTGCCGGAAGAGACCGCCTTCGAGGGGCAGCGGCTCCAGGCCGTAGAGCGCGGCGAGTTCGGCGACCGACGGGACGGGATTCGGCATGAGGGCCTCCGCGGTGTTGTCGCGTGTGGTGTCGGAGAAACGGAAGTGATTATTCATGGCCGTGGCATGACAGTGATTCCCCGGCCTTCCGGCCAGCGTTCCGGATTCCGATCTTCCAGTAAACGAGGCTCTCTTGTGGACCGCGAAAACCGGCCTTAATCTTGGCGCGCCCCGCAGCAGGAGAGGAAAAACACCCATGCCCGCACACGGCCGCCACCGCAGGTATCAGCCGAACAGGATCTCCCAGGCATCTCTCACGGTCACCGCGGGCGGGGCGGGGATAGCCCTGCCGTTAGTCGGCGTCTCAGGTGCCGACGCCGCGCCCGTCGACACCTGGGACAAGGTCGCGGAGTGCGAGGCCACCGGCGACTGGAGCATCAACACCGGCAACGGCTTCTACGGCGGGCTGCAGTTCACCCAGTCCACGTGGGAGGAGTACGGCGGTACGGCGTATGCGCCGCGCGCCGACCTCGCCACGAAGGACCAGCAGATCGCGATAGCCGAGAAGGTCCTCTCCGGACAGGGGCCCGGAGCCTGGCCCACGTGCTCGGGCAAGGCCGGACTGACGCGCGGGAGCGAGGCACCGCGCACCACCGCGCACACCGAACCGCAGGTCTCGCGGAAGGCGCCCACCGACCCCCGCCCGGACCGCATCAGACCCGAGTCGTACACCGTGGCCAGCGGCGACACTCTCTTCGCCATCGCGCGAGTGCGCGACGTGGACGGCGGCTGGGAGCGGATCTACGAGGACAACCGCCGTGTCATCGGCGACGATCCGGACCTCATCATCCCCGGGCAGAAGCTCGTCATCGGCCGGAAGGCCGGCCCCGCGCAACGGACCGACCAGCCCGGCCGGACGGAGACGTCCGCGAAGCCCGGGAGCGCGGAGCGGCAGGGACAGCAGGCGAAGAAGCGCTCCGGTGCGGACCGGGAGGAATCCCGGAGGCAGGCGGAGCGGAAGGAACGCCAGGAGCGCCAGGAGCGCCAGGAGCGTAAGGAACGCCAGGAGCGCAGGGAACGCGAAGAGCGGAAGGAGCGGGCCGAACGGCAGAAGACGTCGGGCGGGTCCCGGGCCTCCGGGGTCGTGAGCCCCGTCGCCAGCACCGCCATCGGCACCCCGTACCACCAGTCCGGCTCCGCCTGGTCCAGCGGCTACCACACCGGCGTCGACTTCCCCGTCCCCACCGGCACGTCCGTACGAGCCGTCGCGGGCGGGAAGGTGGTCGAAGCCGGCTGGGGCGGCTCCTACGGCTACCAGGTCGTCATCCGGCACGCGGACGGCAAGTACAGCCAGTACGCGCACCTTTCGGCGCTCTCCGTCCGCGCGGGCCAGCCCGTGAACGGCGGGCAGCGCATCGGCAGGTCGGGCTCGACCGGCAATGTCACCGGCCCGCACCTGCACTTCGAGGTGCGGACCGGTCCCGGCTACGGATCGGACATCAACCCGCTGGCCTACCTGCGCGCCAGGGGCATCAGCATCTGACGTCCCTCCCGCGTGCTGCGGGAGAGCCGGTCACCAGAGCTTGTTCACCGCCGTGCGCGTCGTGTTCTTGAACGCCCGCACGGGGGCGTCGTCGAACGTGCCCATCTGTCCCCAGCGGACGACCGTGACGGTCCGGCCGTCGCGCCCGACCGCGAACAGATGGACGTCGGAGGCGCCCCCGGTCCGCTCGAGGTGGACGCCCTGCACCCGGGCACCCTCCTCGACGGCGAGCTTCCCGTAGCCACGCCACTCGGCCGTGACGTCCGGGTCCTCCTGCTCGGTCCGGTCGGCGCACTCCCGTATGGCCTTGTTCCAGAGCGCGGCCAGGCTCCTGGCCCGCGCCGTGTCGCGTTCCACGACGGTCACTTGCGTGGCGCCGGTGTCCAACTCCGTCCAGAACTCCCGGTACTGCGAGGTGGCACCCGGCAGGGCCTGGCCCACGCAGAACGGCAGCGGGTCCGGAGTTCCGTTCGTGACCGGACCCGCGTACCAGGGCGAGGAGGGGTGCGGCGGGAGTTGGCCGGGCGCGAGGAAGGCCGGTCCTGACGCGGCGACGGCGCGGGCGGGCGGTGCGGATAGCGCGGCCGGCCCGGTGGCCGCCGACGCGGCGGCCGGTGCGGCCGCGAGGACGCCCGCGGCGACGGCGAGGGTGGCGAGAGCCGCGGCGCGGGCACGGCCGCTATGTGTGCGAATGGGCATGACGGATCCCCCCGTTGCGATGGCTGATGGCGCTGCGCCGCTCCCCTGTTGCGGCGCAGCGACACCAGCATCGGCGCGGGGCGGGGCGCCGGGCAACGCTGCCGGCACGATCCGGGACGCCGGGACGGTTCCAGGGCCCTGACCTGGGACGGAAGGCAGTGCCTGGAACGACGCTCCGGGACGGGGAGCGGTTGCGCGGCAGGTTTTCGCGTGCGGGGACGCGGTGTTCGCGTGCGGGGACGTGACCTTCGAGGACGCGACGCCCGGTCCGTCCCGGGCCCGTCCGTGCTCTGCCGTGTCCGTCGTCTCTTCGGTGTCCCGGCGGCCTTCCCTCCACCGGGCGGAGAGCCGTCAGGCCGTCCGGATGCGGCGCAGCGCGAGTACGGCGTTGTGTCCGCCGAACCCGAAGGAGTTGCTCAGTGCGATGTCACCCGGCTCCGGCAACGGGCGGGGAGCACCCGTGACGACATCGAGGCCCAGCGTCTCGTCCGGTTCGTCACATCCTGCGGTCGGCGGTACGAGGCCGTGATACAGCGTCAGGACCGCGGCCACCGCCTCCACCGCGCCCGCCGCTCCCTGCAGGTGCCCCATCGCGCCCTTCGGCGCCGTGACGGGCATCGCGGGCCGTTCGCCGAACACCGCGCGGAGCGCGAGCGCTTCGGCCGCGTCGCCGGTGCCCGTGGCGGTGGCGTGCGCGTTGACGTGCAGGACGTCGTCCGGCTTGGCCCCGGCGTCGTCGAGTGCCTTGTGCAGCGCGTCGACCACTCCTTCGCCGTCGGGACGCGGCGCGGCCATGTGGAACGCGTCGGCCGAGACACCCCAGCCCGCCGCTTCGCAGTAGATACGCGCGCCCCGCGCGCGGGCGTGGTCCTCCGACTCCAGGATCAGCAGGCCCGCACCTTCGCCGACCACGAATCCGTCCCGTGCGGTGTCGAAGGGCCGTGACGCCTTCTCAGGTCCGTGGGTCCCGGGGGAGAGGGCCCGCATGGAGGCGAAGCCCGCCATGATGGCCGGAACGATCACAGCCTCCGTGCCGCCCGCGACCATGACGTCGGCGTGCCCGTCCCGTATGCGGTCGATGGCGATGCCGATGGCTTCCGTCCCCGAGGCGCAGGCGCTCGAGACCGTACGAGCCTCGGCTCGTGCCCCCGTGTCGATGGCCACCTGTGCCGCGGCACCGCTGGGCACGATCATCGGCGTGGTGTGCGGGGAGACATGGCGCTGTCCGCGTTCGGCCAGGGTGCGGTCGGCGTCGACCATCACGGGCGCGCCGCCGATGATGGTGCCGATGGAGACCCCGACGCGTCGGGCGTCGAGCAGGCCTTCGGCCACCTCGTCCTGTGCGAAACCGGCGTCGCCCCACGCCTCGCGGGCGGCCAGCACCGCGAACTGGGCGCTCCGGCTCATGGTTCGGGCCCGGGCGCGGGGCAGGCGCTCGGCCGGGTCCACGGCGGCGGGCGCGGCGATCCGGACGCCCAGGTCCTCGAACTCCTCGCCGTCCAGGCGCCGTATGCCGCTCCGGCCGTCCAGCAGGCCCTGCCAGGTGGCCGCGGCGTCACCGCCGAGCGGGGTGATCGCGCCGACGCCGGTGACGACGACGCGCCGGCCGCCGCGCGGAGGGCGCGAGACCGGGTCGTGCCGGCACACGACGGCGTGCGGGTCGCGGGCCATGAGGGCCCGCATCTCTTCGTCGGTGAGGGGTGTGTCGGTGCCGCCGAACGGTCTCTCGGTGGCGGCGTCCGGGCGGTCGGAGTCCCCGGGCCGGACGTGCCAAGCGCCGTCGCGACGGACGAAGTGGCGTTCCGTGCCCTCGGGCCGGGCCGCGTCCAGGACCGACATGCGGTCCCCGTCACGGAAGTCCGCGCCTGGCCCGGTCGGGACGATGAGGGGGACGGACTCCGGATCGACGCGCTCGCCCGCCACTTCGACCGGGCCGGTGCGGGGGTGAACCGCGTGGAAGTCGGGGCCGCCGCGGACGGCCCGCAGCGTCAGCCGGACGTGCTCCTCGTCCGCGGGCGAGGCGTCGAGCACGGCGAAGCGGCGGGCGCCGTCGGCCACGAGCACGTCGCCGGGCACCAGTTCACCGCAGGTGCATATATGAGGGTTCTCGGATGAATTGGACATCTCGGGCATGTGTGTCACGGGGGCGTCCTTTCGGCTTCCGCGCAGGGGTCGGCGGATCGGCAAAGGTGATGAATTGCCCGCGATCGTAAATTCGCCCCGAGGGGACGGGAAGTGATGCAGATCCCATTCGTCCGGATAAACCGGGCAATGTGTCTCGTTTCACGTTCCGGATCGCGTCGAGTCCGTGCCGCCCATGTCGCCCGTAGTGCCTGTGCCGCCCGAACTCCCGCTGCCGTCGCACCCGGGCGCGCGCTCTTCGTGTACGCCGTCGCCGCGCATGCCCTCCCTGTGCGCGCTGTCGGTGCCGTGCGTGCCATGCGTGCCGTGCGTGCCGTCGGCTCCGCGCGTGCCGTCCCCGCGTCCCGGCCGGGGTGTCCGCCCGTCCGTCTCCGGCTGCAGTTCGAGGGCTTCGAGCAGGAAGGCGAGATCCTCGGGGTCCTTGGCGTGACCGGCGACCACCCTGCGGGCGGCCCGGCGCTGGCTGCGCCGTTCGGTCGCGGCGCGTTCCGATTCCTTGCCCTGGCCCTTGTTCGCCTCGCTGGGGTCGAGGTGGGGTGCCGGCTGGCCGGATGGAGGGTTCATCGGACGATCCTCGCGCCGCGCCGATCGCTCCTGGCGCAGGGCATGGCCGAAGGTCACCGGATCGGCGCAGTGTGGCGCAAAGTCGTGTAGCGTTCAACTAGGCCGGACAGTCGGTGGTGGATACGGTCCCGCCCCGGCACCCGCACCTCCCGGTCGGCCCCGGCCAGGTCCCCCCGTCCTGGCTGGGGCCTCTTTCATCAGCGCCCTCTCGCCGCGCGCCCTGCGCCGGTCCCGCCGTGCTCAGGACCCAGCCGCCTCGAGCCGGTCGCGCTGCGAACCACCGTGGACGCCGGTCCCGCGCCGACGCCGGCCCGGGATGGGCGACCGCGAAACCGCGTACATGCCGAACCCGCGAGCAGACGGGCCGCGACTTCGTCGCGTTCACCTCCTCCTCCCAGCTGCGTTTCGCCACGCCCCCCAACGGGCGGGGTGAGGCGTATCTGCGCAAGGCGTGCGGGTGGACAGGCAGGCGGAGCAGGTCGTACGGGAGAGGCCCGTCGGCGGAGGCCGGCGGCGGCGCGGGAGCCCGTGGCTGACGACCTGGCGTACCGTCTGCCGCTCTCATGCCTCACAGATGCCGGCGGTCCGACCGGACGGCCATCGGGGCATGTTCCCTTGTATTAACCCCACTTACCCGGGGAAACCCCTTTCCTCGGCGGTGTAACTCGCATCACTATGGGCACGTCCGTCACGTACGGATACACCGTCGGCGCCCGATACGGCGTCCGTGCGGAGCACAGGAACGAGTCACCGAGAGGGTGCCTGAGCTGCACAGCGCCAACCACAGCTCCGAGGCCGACATCCGCAGTTACGGCAGGGTGCCGGACGCGGAGTTGACCGAGCGCATCCGCGCCGGCGCCCCGACCGCCTACCCCGCCACGCAGGAACTCCGCGGCCGCCATCTGCCCGCGGTCCTCGCCTATGCACGCCTCTGCGGCGAGAACCAGGTCGCCGGCAACCAACTCGCCGCGCAGGCCTTCGGGTTGGCCGCGCAGGAGGCATGCCGCGGCATCGAGCCCAAGGGGACCTGGCGGCACCATCTCCTGATGCTGGTCCAGCGGGTGGCGGTCACGTGGGCGTCGGGCGCCCGCCGCGTACGGCTGGACTCCGGCTTCGCCGACTGGCTGCACGAGACGGCCGATCCACGGGACGGAGATCCCGCACAGGGCCGAACGGCCGCACAGCGCACGGGAGTCGGGCAGGAGCGGAGCGAGCGGCAGCGTCTGCGCCTGGAGGACTCCTCCGCCATGCTCGCCGCCTTCTACGGTCTGCCGGAGCGCACCAGGGGAGTCCTCTGGTACGGGGTGGTGGAGGACGAGAGCGACACCGAGACCGCGCGGTGTCTCGGTGTCCCCGCGCCGGTCGTGGCCGAGCAGAAGGGCAAGGCGCTGGAGGCCATGCGCCAGGCCTATCTGCAGGCGTATCTGAAGCGGAGCGGCGACCCGAAATGCCAGGGGTACCGGCGCATCATCGAGGCCGCGGCCCGGCCGGGTGACCGGCGCTACAGCGAGGATCTGACCCGGCACCTGGAGGGGTGTCCCGGCTGCACCCTCATCCTCGACGAGCTGATCCGGATGACCGAGCACCCGCGGACCGTCCTCGCAGAGGGGCTGCTCGGCTGGGGCGGCGCGGAGTACATCGCCGCGGGGCCGGTCACGGGACTGCTCGCGCCGGCGGCAGCGGGCGAGCAGCCTCCGGCAGCGGAGCCCGGCGCGCCAGCCGCCACCGGGACGCCCGACGGGCCGGGCGGCGACGGCACGGCGGACCGCCGCGGCCCGTGGTGGAACTCCCGGCCGCTGGTCCTGGTCGCCGCGGCGGTCGTGGTCTGCGCGGCGCTCGGGACCGCGCTCCTGGTGCCGGACAACGACGACGGCACCCCGGCGGGCAGCGGGTCCCATGCCGCGCCGAAGCCTCCCGGGAAGCCGAGCATGAGTCCGCTCACGCCGCCTCCCACGGCGAGCAGCACCACACGGCCGCCGAAGAAGCCGGCGCCCGAGCCGACGCCGACGAAGACGAGTGCGCGCCCGAGCCCCACGCGTACGCCGTCCCCGTCCGAGACCGCGCCGACCTCGCCCGCCCCGAGGCCGCCGGAGGGCTATCTCCAGGTGGTCAACGCGAGTTCGGGCCAGTGCCTGGACATCGAGGACGGGATCATGGAGGACGGCACGGACGCCATCACGGCACCCTGCACGGGCGCGCTGACGCAGATGTGGCGTCCGGAGAACACCGGCCTGTTCCGGTCGTACGCCGACTCGGACTTCTGTCTGGACTCCCGCGGTGACACCGACCGCGGCGTCGGCATCTGGGACTGCTCGGACGTCGAGGGCGACGAGGGCGAGAACCTGATCTTCCTCATCGACCGGTCCGGTGCCATCCGCCCGCGGATCGACCTGGATTTCGCCATCACGCCCACGGACGAATCCCCCGGAAGCGAGGTCGTCCTGCGCCCCGCCGTCGGGCGGGACGACCAGCGGTGGATGGGTGGCCGCGTCGTCGCGAGCCGGGCCGACTAGGCGGAGTCCCGGCCCGGGCCGCCGCCAAGAAGCGGCCGGCCGGGCTGGAGGCCCCGGCCGAGGCGGGCCGCGCGACACGCCGACGCCGCTCCTCGCCGAGGCCGATGTCCGGGTGCCGAGGCGGCTTCTCTGATGCGTCTGTGAAGTGATGTCGCTTTCGAGGTTGACATGAGAAATGCGACGGACGGACGATCGGTCATGCTCGCACCGATAAGGGTGCAGTGTCCGAAGTGCGCAGGTGATGACGGATCGGTCACCCAACGTCAGCAGTCCCCGACGCGGTCTTTCGGAGGAGGAGGCGATGAAGCTTCCCTACTCGTTCGACGTATGCACGGAATCGGCTGGTCAGAACGCCGTGGTGAAGGTGAACGGTGAACTCGACATCGCCACCGCGCCCCAGCTCCGCCTGGCTCTGGCCCAATGCATGAAGCCGCCGCTCAGCAGTCTCACGGTCGACTTCGGCGGCGTCGTCTTCTGTGACTGCGCGGGACTGAACGTGCTCATCGGGGCGCGAAAGGCCGCCGACGCGGTCGGTGCGCGCTTCCAGGTCTCCGGTATCAGCCGACAGGTGCGGAAGCTGATGCGGGACACCGGCACGGACGCGCAGTTCCGGAACGCGCCGCCGCGTGACGAACCGGAGCAGCCCTTCGACCCGTCCGCCCTGGGTCCCTCAGCGCTCATGCCGCCGGTGATGGCGTTGCCGACCGCACGACGGGAGCCCCCGGGTCCGCAGGCACACGATCACGCCCGGCCCCAGCCGGCCGCGGGTGTGTGCGCCACAGCCTGCCCCGGATCCGGCTCCCGGGCCGCTCTGGCTTGATGTGGTTCGGCCGCCTGCGGAGCCCCCGGCCCCCTCGCCGGGGGCTCCGCCGCAGCCGTAGGCGACAGGACCGGCCGAACTGGACGCGCAGGCGTGCGGACGCGTACGGGCCGGTGGGGGCGCGTACGGGCTGTGTCCCCGCGCACGAGCCGGTGCGCCCGCGTACGGATGTGCGATCTTCAGCCGCGGCCGTCCGCCGTGAGACCCTCGGGGACCGACACCGTCGTCCCGCACGGCGAGGGAAAGGGTGCGCATGGCCCAGTTCGACCTGCCGCTCGACGCGCTCCGCGACTTCCGGCCCGAGCCGGACGAACCCGAGGACTTCGATCTCTTCTGGGAGAAGACACTCGCCGAGACCCGCAGCCGTGCGCCGGCCGTCCGGTTCGAATCCGTCCGCACCCCGCTGACCACGGTCGAGGTCCACGACGTCACCTTCGCCGGATTCGGCGGCCACCCCGTCAAGGGCTGGTTCCTGCACCCGGCCGGTGCGCGCCGGCCGCTGCCCCTCGTCGTCGAGTTCGTCTCGTACGGCGGCGGACGCGGGCTACCCCACACCCATCTCCTCTGGCCCTCAGCCGGGTTCGCCCACTTCGTGATGGACACCCGCGGCCAGGGGAGCGGGTGGAGCCCGGGGGACACCCCGGATCCGGTCGGCGGCGGCCCGGCCTTCCCGGGGTTCCTGACCCGCGGTGTCGGTGACCCGCACGACTACTACTACCGCCGGGTGTTCACCGACGCCGTCCGCGCCGTCGAGGCGGCCCGCACGCATCCGCTCGCGGACGCCGCGCGGACCGCGGTCCGCGGATCCAGTCAGGGCGGCGCGATCACGCTCGCCGTGGGCGGACTGGTACCGGATCTGGCGGCGATCGCGCCCGACGTGCCGTTCCTGTGCCACGTCGAGCGGGCCGTGACGCTCACGGACTCGTTCCCGTACAAGGAGATCGCCGGCTACCTGAAGACGCACAGGGGCAGGGTCGCCGATGTCTTCCGTACGCTCGCCTACTTCGACGGCGTGCACTTCGCCGCCCGGAGCCGGGCTCCCGCCCTCTTCTCCACGGGCCTGGAGGACCAGACCTGCCCGCCCTCCACGGTGTTCGCCGCGTTCAACCACTACGCGGGCGAGGACAAGCACATCGAGGTCTACCCCTTCAACGAACACGAGGGCGGCGGCCCGCACCACGAGGAGCTTCAACTGCGCTGGCTGGCACAGCGGTTGACGGAACGCTGAGCGCCCGCGGCCTGCGCCCTCCTACTCCGGCCCGTAACTGATCACGGCAGCCGCAGCACCATCGTGGTCTCCCGCGCGTCGATGCCGACCATGCTCTCGGTCGGCCCCGGAGCGCTCTCCGCGTACTTGTCGCGGTACGCCTCCGACACCCGCCGGTTGAGGGCGTCGTCGTGCACGTCCTCGAGACCCACGGGCACGACGTCGTCCCCGACCTGGATCTCCGCGCGTCCGTCCGCGTGGGCGCTCCGGTACCAGTCACCGCGCGTGCCGCGGTAGGAGCGGACGTACGCGTCGTGGTCGACGACGACCACCCAGACCGGACGGCTCGACCAGGACCCGTCCCGGCGCCGCGTCCGCATCGCGATCTCCTGCTCGTGATCGAGCGTGGTCACGTCCATGCCACCACCATGACACCGCGCCCGGAGGGCCGCACCCGCTGGCCGTACCGCCCGGAACGGCCTGCCCGTACGGCCCCGCGCGTCTCTCCGCCACCGCCCGGATCCCGGCTCCTCACCCACCTCCGCGAGTGAGGAGCCGGGCCCGTTCGGTCAGGTGTGACTGCCCGTCATGGAGGCGTAGACGACGATGTTGTCGGCGTACCGGTGGTCGTCCGCGGAGAACTTCCCGCCGCAGGTGATGAGGCGCAGCGCCGCGTGATCGACGTTCTTGTACACGGACAGGGTGGGGAAGCGGTCCTTGCTGTACTGCTCGATCCGGTCGACGGTGAACTCCGCGGTCCGGCCGTCGCGGCGGGCCACTTCGACGGTGTCGCCGGCCTTGAGGGTGGACAGGCGGAAGAAGACCGACGGCTCGCCGTTCCAGGTCACGTGTCCGGCGATGACGGACGGCCCGGTGGCGCCGGGCGTCGGACCCGGCGTGTACCAGCCCGCCTTGGCCGGGTCGCGCGGCGTCTCCATCGCCCCACCCGCGCCCCGGCCCAGCCGCTCCAGGGTCGAGGAGACCTTGAGAGAGGGGATGGTGATCCGCTCCGGCGGGGAGGACCGCAGGCTCCGCACCTGCTGCTCCCCGCCTCCGGCCTCCTGCGCCTCCCCGGCCTCGCCCTGCGCCGTGTCGCCGCCTCCGGCACCGGTGCCGTCGGCCGCGGCGGGCGCGGGGGGCACGGCGCGGGCCGGTGCGTCGCCCTTCCGCGACAGGCCGAGGACCAGCAACGCGGCGGCGGTCACGGCGACGACGGTGAGGACGGCGAGGAGGAGAGGTGCGCGCGAACCGGTCCTCGTACGGCGTCCGCGGCCGCTCATGCGGAGTCCCGCCGCGTGGACACGCGGACCCTGACGGCACGGTGACGCGCGGCCGTCAGTACACCGGCAGCGCCCAGCAGCGCGATGCCGCCGGCCATGGCGACGACCGACGGGGTTCCCGTCGCGGGGTCACCGGCGCCGGTCCCGGTCTCGACGCCGCCCACCGGGACGGAGCCGATGGCCGCGCCTTCGACGATGCCGCAGACGGCCGGTGCGGTGGCCTCCTGGGGGAGCTTGGCGTCGAGTTCGCTCTTGCCCTTGCCGAAGTCGTACTTCTTGTTGCCGTTGGGGTCGATGCCGTGCTGGACGATGTGCAGGTCCTGGAGGTGCTCGGCCACGTCCTGGGAGACGGTGAGGGTGCGTTCGTAGGTGAGGTGGCCCCGCGCGTCCGCGGCCGGCATGCGGTCGACGGCGAGCCCGCTGTCCTTCGAGGTGTCGCCGGAGGTCGTCAGCGAGATGTTGATGTCGCCGTAGTCGGGGATGCCCTCGGCGGTGGAGACGATGCCGTCGCCGTCCTTGTCGTCGCTCCCCTCGGGGCAGTGGAAGTCGTGGCCGTCGGTGGCGCCGTGGATGTGCTGGGCGTGCGGCTGGCCCGGGGTGAGCCCTTCGGACTCGATCTTGACCGTGAGCTTGTCGCCCTCGAGATGGAGCATCGCCATGCCCGTGCCGCCGGAGTCGTTGAGCGGCTTCAGCTCGATCTGGAACGCCTTGCCGTCTCCGGCGCCCTCCTCGCCCGCAGCGCCGTCGGCGCCGTTCGCACCGTCCGCGCCGGACTCGTACCCCCCGATCCGCCGTCGCCGGGGCGAGAGCCGGAGCCGTGGTCGTCGGCGAAGGACGGGGATCCCGCCGTGAGCAGGAGGACGGCGGGCAGGGCGGCGAGGGCCGCGAGCCGGGTGGCCTTGCTGGGTATCACGTCGAGCATCCCCTTCCGTACGGCCCTGGAGGGCAGGGCCGCAGAGCGGTTCCGTGTCGGATCGGCCGGCGCCCGTGGGGCCGTCGGGATCCCGGGGAGGACCGACGACCGCCCGGGCGGGCGGCGTTGTCTCCCATTCGGAGCCGCTTACGGGGCGGATTGGTCGCGTGTGACGAACGGTGCGGCGCCGTGCGGCGCGGCCCGGTCAGCGGAGGTTGCGCTGGGCGTCCACGATCTTCGCGATCGTCGGCTCGGTGCCCATGCGGCGCTGCACCCGCTCGGCCAGTCCGGGGAACTGCCCGGCGATGGCGCTCAGCACCTTCAACTCCATCGGCGCGACGTTGACTTCGCACAGATCGCGCTCGACGGCCCGGATCACGCCGGCCGCGACCTGACGGGGCGACACGGTCCGGACGCCGCCGGGCGGGTTGGCGCCCGTGGAGGCGAACATGCCCGCGTCGCGCACGAATCCGGGCTGGACGAGCGAGACGCCGACCCCTGTGCCGTGCAGGTCCTGGCGGAGGCCGAGCGTGAAGCCGCGCAGCCCGAACTTGGTCGCGTTGTAGAGCGAGGAGGACCGCGTGGCGGCCTTGCCGGAGATCGAGCCGACGAAGGCGATGTGCCCGCGCCCCGCCTCGATCATCGTCGGCGCCATCAGGCGGGCCAGCGCGATGGGGGAGTGCAGATTGACGGACAGCGCCCGCTGGACCTGCTCGGGGGTGTAGTCGAGGAGGTCGCCGCTGGAGGGCAGGGCCGCGTTGGCGACCACGATGTCGACGTCCGCGCACTCCTCGGCGAGGCGGGAGACCTGGTCGGGATCGGCGAGGTCGGCGACGACGGCGCGGGCGCCGAACTCGTCCGAGACCTTCTGCAGCGCATCGGGACGTCGGCCCGTGAAGACCAACTTTGCCCCTTTTCGTGCGAGTTCCTGAGCGATGGCGTTGCCGATGCCGCCGGTCACACCGGTGAGCAGAACGGTTGATCCTGTGATGCGCATGCCAGTAGCCTCCCCAGTTATTGCTGTTCGTTCGAACGAACAATATGGAGGAGGGGCGGCCGTGTCCACAGCCGAGTTCACAGGACTTACCGAGCAGGTCCGATTGCTGGCGGAGGGGCGAACGACATCCGTGGCACTGGTGCGCGAGTCGCTCGAGCGCATCGCGCAGACCCAGTCCACGCTCAACGCCTTCCGCTTCACCCGCGCCGAAGAGGCGACGCTGGAGGCGGAGGAGGCCGACCGGAGGCTCGCCGCGGGGGAGAGGCTTCCCCTGCTCGGCGTCCCGGTGGCCGTCAAGGACGACACCGACGTCGCCGGGCTGCCGACGCTCTTCGGCTGCCGCGGAGAGGCACCGCCCAAGACGGTGGACGGCGAGTCCGTACGGAAGCTGCGCGAGGCCGGCGCCGTGATCGTCGGAAAGACCAACGCGTGCGAGCTGGGCCAGTGGCCCTTCACCGAGGGCCCGGCCTTCGGCGCGACCCGCAACCCGTGGAACACCGGCCACACGCCGGGCGGTTCCTCCGGCGGCTCGGCCGCGGCGGTCGCCGGAGGGCTCGTCCCGGCCGCCCTTGGCTCCGACGGCGCGGGCTCCATCCGCATACCGGCGGGCTGGACGCATCTGGTGGGCATCAAGCCGCAGCGCGGCCGCGTCTCCCTCTACCCGCACATCGACGCCTTCCAGGGGCTCGCCGTCAACGGCCCCCTGGCCCGTACGGTCGCCGACGCGGCGCTGCTGCTCGACGTGGCGGCCGGTCCCCACCCGGAGGACCTCAACCAGCCGCAGCCCATCCAGGCCGTCGAAGCCGCCCGCCGCGAACCGGGCCGCCTGCGTATCGCGCTCGCCTGGCGCCCGCCGTTCACCACCACCCGCGCCACCGTCCACCCCGATGTGCGCCGCTCGGTCAGCCGCATCGCCGAGGCGCTGGCCCGCCTCGGCCACCACGTCGAGGAGGCGCGCCCTCGCTACGGCCTCATCGGGCTGAGCTTCGTGCCGCGCGCCACCTCGGGCGTCGCCGAGATCGCCGGGTTCCACCCCGAACCGTCGCTGCTCGACCCCCGCACCCGCAGCGCCATGCGTACGGGCGGACGCCTCAACGGCCGCGCGCTGCGCATCGCCCGCGCGCGGGAGGCCCGTCAGCACGCCAGGGTCGGCGCGATCTTCGACCGCTTCGACGTGGTGCTCGCCCCGACCGCCGCCGCCCCGCCGCCGCGTATCGGTGCCTTCGACGGCATGACGGCCTGGCAGACCGACACGACGATGGCCGCGGCCTGCCCGTTCGCCTGGCCCTGGAACGTCCTCGGCTGGCCCGGAGTGAACGTCCCCGCGGGCTTCACCCGCGACGGACTGCCGGTCGGCGCCCAGCTCCTCGGCAACGCGGGCACGGAGGAGCTGCTGATCTCGCTCGCCGCCCAACTGGAGGACGACCAGCGCTGGTACGAGCGCACACCCGACCTCGCCGGGTTCACGGACGCCGCACCGGGGCTCGTGCAGGACGCCGCTCCGGCCGGAGGCGCACCGGTGGAACAATGATCCCCATGTCCAAGCCCGCCGATACCCGTCAGAAGATCATCGACGCCGTCCTGCACATCATCGGGCAGGACGGCGTCGCCGCGGTCACCAACCGGCGGATCGCCAAGGAGGCGGGCGTCTCCCTCGGCTCGGTCACGTACCACTTCGAGTCCCAGCACGAGCTGCTGCGCGAGAGCCTGCTGTACTTCGTCGCCGAGGAGACGCGCCGCTTCACCGAACTCGCCGACCACTGCGAGGCCGAGGGAATCGACATCGACGGGGCCGCGGACCTGGTCGCCCAGGTCGCGGGCGGCACGCCGTTCGACACCACGCACATCGCGCCGTTCGAGCTGTACGTCCAGGCGGGCCGGGACGTACGGCTGCGGGCGGCCGCGAAGGAGTGCTTCGCGGCGTACGACCTGCTGGCCACCCAGATCCTGACCTGCCTCGACGTGCCCGACCCCGAACGCCTCGCGAGCACCGCCGTAGCCGTCGTCTTCGGCCAGCAGCTCCGCCGGCTGGCCACGGGCGCACCGGCCGAGGAACTGGTGGATGCCCTGCTGCTGCTCGCGCGGGGAGCGCAGAGCGGCTGAACGGCGGGCGAGTGAGCGGACGTTGACCGGAAGCGGACCGGGCGCCGCCTCCCAGGCGCGGTCCGGCCCGACCCCGGCTCCGGCCCCGCCGGACGAAATCCGGGCGACGTTGTCAGTGCCCCGCGCTACGGTCGCAGGCATGGGGGAGCTGGAGATCGTACGAGGAGACGCGACCTCGCCGCAGGGCAAGGGCGTCAAGATCATCGCGCATGTCTGCAACGACCTGGGCGGCTGGGGGAAGGGCTTCGTCCTCGCCGTGTCGCGCCGCTGGCCGGAGCCTGAAGCCGCGTACCGGCGCTGGCACCGCGAGCGGGCGGGGAACGACTTCGCGCTGGGCGCCGTCCAGTTCGTGCAGGTCGAGCGGTACGTGTGGGTGGCCAACATGATCGGCCAGCGCGGCACCCGCACGGGCAGCAAGGGCGTGCCCGTGCGGTACGAGGCGATCGGCACAGCCCTGGGCGCGGTCGCCGCCAAGGCACGTGAGCTGGGGGCGTCCGTCCATATGCCGAAGATCGGCTGCGGGCTGGCCGGCGGGCGCTGGGAGCTCGTCCGCCCGCTGATCGAGGACCGGCTGATACGCCGCGGGGTCGCCGTCACGGTCTACGAGAAGGACGACTGACCGGGCGGGCCGGGTGCCGGTGCGCACGCGCCGCGACCGCGTGTGCCGTCCGTGACCGGCCGGTTGCGAACGGCGCCCCATTCCCGCATTTCCCCCGATCAATTCCGACACGGTCGTCTCGTGCGCCGGTCCGGTGTCGATCCGGCCGGTCCCCGTTCGTGTAGAGGGTGAGAGGCCGGCACGGCGCCGGCGCCGTACCGTGAAGTCAAGGAGTGGCCGTCATGAAGCAGTATCTGCTGAGCATCTACCAGCCCGACGGAGATCCCCCGCCGCCCGAGGTCCTGGATCCGATCATGCGGGAGGTCGAGGCCGTGAGCGCCGAGATGCGCGAGACGGGGGCGTGGGTCTTCTCCGGCGGCCTGCACCCGCCGAGCACGGCGACCGTGGTGCGGCTGAAGGACGAGGAACTCCTCACCACCGACGGCCCCTACCTCGAAGGCAAGGAACACATCGGCGGGTTCACGGTCATCCAGGCACCCGACCTCGACGCCGCCCTGGAGTGGGGCCGCAAGCTCGCCCGGGCCATCACCCTCCCCATCGAGGTGCGGCCCCTGGAGCACGGGTCCTGCTGACCCGGCGCGATGTCCGGTGAAGGACGGCCTCCGATGAAGGACGACCGGCATGCCTGAGGTGACCGCCCCGGTGATCGAGCGAGTCTTCCGGGAGGAGTACGGGCGCGCCGTCGCCGTCCTGGTCCGCGTCTTCGGCGACATCGACAGCGCCGAGGAGGCGGTCCAGGACGCCTTCACGGAGGCGGTCCGGCGGTGGCCCGACGCCGGGCTCCCGGCGAGCCCCGCCGGCTGGATCATCACCACCGCCCGCAACCGCGCGATCGACCGGCTCCGCAGGGAGGCGACGCGCGAGGACCGGCACGCCCAGGCCGCCGTCCTGTACGCCCACGACGAACCGGCCGAGGAGGGACCCGTGCGCGACGACCGGCTCCGCCTCGTCTTCACCTGCTGCCACCCGGCGCTCGCCCCGGCCGCCCGGGTCGCGCTGACCCTGCGGCTCCTCGGCGGACTCACCACCGCGGAGATCGCCCGTGCCTTCCTGGTGTCCGAACCGGCCATGGCCCAGCGGCTGGTGAGGGCCAAGGGCAAGATCCGCGACGCCGGCATTCCGTACCAGGTGCCGCGGGACGCCGACCTCCCCGGGCGGCTGCGGGGCGTGCTGGCCGTCGTCTACCTCATCTTCAACGAGGGATACACGGCGAGTTCGGGCCCGGCGCTCGTCCGCGAGGACCTGTGCGCCGAGGCCGTCCGCCTCGGTCGTCTCCTCGCCGATCTGATGCCCGACGAGCCCGAGGCCGTGGGGCTCCTCGCCCTCATGCTGCTCACCGAGTCGCGTCGCGCCGCCCGGACCACCCCGGACGGCGATCTCGTCCTCCTCGCCGACCAGGACCGCGGCCGCTGGGACCGCGCCCTGATCGACGAGGGCCAGGACCTCGTACGGCGCTGCCTGCGTCGCGACCGCCCCGGCCCGTACCAGATCCAGGCGGCCATCCAGGCCGTGCACAGCGACGCACCCTCCGCGGCCGCCACGGACTGGTTCCAGCTGCTCATGCTCTACGACCAGCTCCATGCGGTGGCGCCGAGCCCGGTGGTGTCGCTGCACCGGGCCGTCGTCGTCGCCGAGGTGGAGGGGCCGGAGGCGGCCCTGGCTCTCGTCGACGCCCTCGACCTCGACGGCTACCACCTGCTCCACGCCGTGCGCGCCGACCTCCTGCGCCGCCTCGGCCGGAATGCCGAAGCCGCGGTCGCCTACGAAGCGGCCCTCAACCGCACCAGGAACGAGGCCGAACGCGCCTTCCTGCGCCGCAGCCAGGCGGCCCTCGCACCGGAGTGAGACCGGAGCTGGCCGGACCGGGTGGCCACGAGGAAGTGCGTGAACTCGTTCCACGAGCCCCGGAACGACGCACGAAGAACTCTTCGCCGGATACGCTGCGTCGGCCGACGCCCGCCCCGCGCCGTATCCCGCCGCCTGCCGACCGCAGGCCTGGGCGGCGGCCTCGTCGGTGCTGGTCCTGCAGTCCGTCCTCGGCCTCGGTGCGGACGTCCCCGCCGGGACGCTCACGGTCGGTCCCCAACTGGCCTCGGCCTACAGTCCGTTGAACGTCACAGGCCTGGACGTGGCGGGGGCGCCCCTGGAGATCTCCGTCGCTGCGGACGGCAGCCCGCAGGTGCGTACGGATGCCCCGCTGGAGATCCGTACGCACCATGGCTCCCCGGAGTGCCCCGCCGCGTCGCCCCTCCCGCGCGCTACGCGCCCTGGACGACCCGGACGTTGAACGTGTGGGTGCCGAGGCCACCCGCGATGCCGAGGAAGAGCAGGGCGAAGTGCTCCTGCCCGCGGGCGGTTTCGATGCCGCCGATGTCCAGCCGGGACGCCTCGGGCCAGCCGAGGTCGCCGAGCAGCCGCTCGGTGGTGTCCTTGGCCGCGGCGTCGTCGCCGGACAGGAACACGGTCCCGGGCTCCGTCAGCCCGCCGGGGTCCGCCATCACGGACGCGGTCATGGTGCACAGCGTCTTGACGACCCGCGTCCCGGGGAAGGTCCGCTGAAGCACCTCGCCCAGGCTCTCCACGGGGTGGGAGAGCGTCCCCTCGGGGGTGAAGCCGATGGCGGCGTCGATCAGCACCGTTTCGTCCAGCGCCGCCGCCCCGATGCCGGTGAGCACGTTCAGGGACTCCGTCCCCGGCGTGGCGTTGACGAGCACCTCGGCATGTGCCGCTGCCTCCGCCGGGCTCGCGACGGGAAGGCCGAGGTCCGCACGGTCTTCCGGTGATCGCGATCCCAGCAGGATGTCGTGTCCGGCGGTGGCCCACGCAGCTCCGAGAGCGCGGGCCACATGTCCTGTGCCCAGTAGTCCGATACGCATGCGGCGACGCTAACTCCGGTGCCGCGTACGGCGGATCGGCCGACGGGACCAGCCGGGGCGTAGGCCGGACGGCCGGGAGGGCCGGGCAGGTCGTAGGTCTCCGGTCCGGCCCGCCCCCTTCGCCTCCTGCTCCTCCGCCCGTTCCAGAACCGCCCCCCGGGCGGGGCCGGACCGCCGTTGTCCTGACGTCCGGCGGGCGATCCGGTTGGATGGAGCGATGACCGAGACGACCGGGCAGCAGGGGCCACTCGATCCCGCCGACCGCCGGAGGATGCGGACCAACGAGGCCAACTGGGACGCGCGGACCCCCATCCACCTCGCCAGCGGCTTCTACGGCCTGACCGGGGGAGAGGTGCCCGATCCCTCCCGCTGGTTCGCGGGCTTCGAATGGGAGGACATCGGCGACCCCACAGGGCTCGACGTGCTCCACCTCCAGTGTCATCTGGGCACCGAGACACTGGCGTTCGCCGGACGCGGCGCCCGTACGGTCGGCCTCGACATCTCCGGGGCCTCGGTCGAGGCCGCCCGGGAGATCGCCGCGACGGCCGGAGCCGCCGTCGAGTACGTCCGGGCCAATGTGTACGACGCGCCCGAGGCCCTCGGCGGCCGCCGCTTCGACCTCGTCTACACCGGCAAGGGCGCGCTGTGCTACCTCCCCGACCTGGACGCGTGGGCCGCGCTGATCGCCCGCCTCCTGCGTCCCGGCGGGCGCCTCTACGTCGTAGAGTTCCACCCGATGCTCAACGCCCTCGGCCCCACCCCCGCCCCGGACGAGGGCGAGGAGCTGGTGCTGCGTCACGACTACCTCGGGGGCCGCGGTCCAGTCCGCCGCGACGCCACGTACACCTACACCGACGGCCCGGCCGTGCAGGGGGCGACGGAGAGCTACGAGTGGATGCACGGACTCGACGAGCTGATCAACGCGCTGGTGGGTGCGGGCCTGCGGATCGACCGGCTGCGGGAGAGCAGCGAACTGCCCTGGCCCCGCTGGCCGCACATGGTCCGCACCCCCGGAGGCTGGTGGCGGCTCCCCGACGAGGCCCCGCGCGTCCCGCTGCTCTACGCGCTGCGGGCCACCCGCCCGTCGGAGGGCCCCTGACGCCCTGATCCCCTCCGTCCGGGCCGGAGTTCGCGAGGCTTCAGGTCTCAGGCTTCGTACCGGCGGAAGGCGGGTGCGGCCAGGGCCAGTGCCAGCATCGTGACGATCACGAGGACGCCACCGCCCGCCACCGCCGTCCGCGTACCCAGTGCCGAGCCCGCGATGCCGTGGACGAGGTCGGCCAGCCGCGGGCCGCCTGCCACCACCACCGTGAACACCCCCTGCATCCGGCCGCGCATCTCGTCGGTGGCCGCGGACTGCAGGATCGCGCTGCGGAAGACCATCGAGACCATGTCCGCGACGCCGCCCACCGCCAGGAAGGCCACCGCCCACCACAGGCTCGCGCTGAGGCCGAATCCGGTGACCGCCACGCCCCAGGCGACCACCGAGCCGATCACCATCAGGCCGTGGCGGCGGGCCCGGGAGAACGTCCCCGACAGCAGTCCGCCGGCCAGCGAGCCGATCGGGATCGCAGCGAACAGCAGCCCCAGGGCGAACCCCTCTCCCCAGGGCGCGTACGTGGTGGCCGCGAGCTGAGGGAAGAGCGCCCGCGGCATGCCCAGGACCATGGCGACGACATCCGCGAGCAAGGACAGCAACAGCACCTGACGTGCCGTCATGTAGCGGAAACCGTCGCGGACGTGCCGCCATCCCGCCCGCCGTTTCCCCGTGTCCGTGAGCGGAGGCAACCGCGGCAGCCGCCGGACGGCCCACACGGCCGCGCACAGGGTCAGGGCGTCGAGGAGATACAGCTCGGCGAGCCCGATGACCGGGATCAGGGCACCCGCCAGCAGCGGCCCGGCGATCATCCCGGTGTGCAGGACGGTCGCGCCCAGGGCATTGGCGGCCGGCAGCTCGGACGCGGGGACGAGCCGGGCGATGGACGCGCTGCGGGTCGGGGAGTTGATGCCGAAGAACGCCTGCTGCAGCGCGAGGAGAGCCATCAGCAGCACCACGGACCGGTTCCCGGCGGCCGCCTGCACCCAGAACAGCAATGAGGTGACGGCGATCCCGCTGTTGCTGATGAGCATCAGTGTGCGGCGGTCCATGGTGTCGGCGATCGCCCCGCCCCAGAGGGCGAACACCACCAGGGGCACCAGGCCCACGAAGCTAGTGTAGCCCACGTAGGCCGACGAGCTCGTGATGTCGTACACCTGCTTGGGCACCGCGACCGCCGTGAGCTGACTGCCGATCGCGGTGACGATGGTCGAGGACCACAGCCGCCGGTACGCGGGATGCCGAAGCGGCCGGGTGTCGACCGCCCACCGCCGCCAGCGGCCGCCCCGCCGCACCGCGCCGGGCGCGCCCTCGTCCTGCGCGCTCGCGTCGTCGGTGCTGCTCGCGGTGTCCACGGCGGTTCGGCCCCCCCCTGCGTCATCGTGTCCGGAGCCATTGTCGTCGACGGCGGACCGCACGTACGGGTGAGGGGCAGCCGCGCCACCAACTCCCGCTCGCGGAAGGGAAATTCCCGTTTGCCCGTATGCGTCCGGGGACGTTCATATGACTGTTCAGAGGGCCGGATAGCCCCCAATGGCCTGGGTAGTGCTGAGCCGACCTGGGACGGGACTTCAGGAAAGGCCGGGCACTGTGACACAGCCCTTTGAACTGCCGGACTTCTACATGCCGTATCCGGCGCGACTCAATCCCCATCTGGAGGAGGCCCGGAAGCACTCGAAGACATGGGCCCGCGAGATGGGGATGCTCGAGGGCTCGGGCATCTGGGACGAGCACGACCTCGACTCCCATGACTACGCGCTCCTGTGCGCCTACACCCACCCCGACTGCTCCGGTCCCGCGCTGTCCCTGGTCACCGACTGGTACGTGTGGGTCTTCTTCTTCGACGACCACTTCCTGGAGATCTTCAAGCGCACCCAGGACCGCGAGGGCGGCAAGGCGTACCTGGACCGGCTCGCGGCCTTCATGCCGATGGACCTCGCCGCCGGGATGCCGGAGCCCACGAACCCCGTCGAGGCGGGCCTGGCCGACCTGTGGACCCGGACCGTGCCGTCCATGTCGATGGAGTGGCGGGCGCGCTTCGCGGAGAGCACCGAGCACCTCCTCGGCGAATCCCTGTGGGAGCTGTCCAACATCAACGCCGACCGGATCCCCAACCCGGTCGAGTACATCGAGATGCGCCGCAAGGTCGGCGGCGCGCCCTGGTCGGCCGGGCTCGTGGAGTACGCGGCCGGGGCGGAGGTCCCCGCGGCCGTCGCCGGGTCCCGGCCGCTGCGCGTCCTCCGGGACACCTTCTCCGACGGGGTGCACCTGCGCAACGACCTGTTCTCCTATCAGCGTGAGACCGAGGAGGAGGGCGAACTCTCCAACGGAGTCCTGGTGTTGGAGACCTTCCTGTGCTGCACCACGCAGGAGGCGGCGGACGCGGTGAACGATCTGCTCACCTCGCGTCTGCAGCAGTTCGAGGACACCACGCTCACCGAACTGCCCCCGCTCTTCGCCGAGACCGGCCTCGACCCGAAGTCCTGCGCCGACGTGATGCTCTACGTCAAGGGGCTCCAGGACTGGCAGGCCGGCGGCCACGAGTGGCACATGCGCTCCAGCCGGTACATGAACGGCGGGGGACCGGCCGAGGAGGCATCCCCGCTGTCGTTCTCCCCGGTGCCCACGGGCCGCGGAACCGCCGCCGCGGTCATCCGGCAGCTCGGCGGCCAGGCCGGTGCGGGGCGGGCCCGGCGCTTCAGCCACGTCCCGTACCAGCGCGTCGGACCGTCGCAACTGCCCGACTTCTTCATGCCGTTCACCACCCGCCTGAGCCCGCATCTGGCGACCGCGCGCCGCAGCATCGTGGAGTGGTCGCACCGCATGGGCATCCTGAAGGCGCAGCCCGGCATCCCCGGCTCCGGCGTCTGGAACGAGGAGCGGCTGATCGACTACGACCTCCCGCTGTGCGCCGCGGGGCTGGACCCGGACGCGACGCCCGAGGAGCTGGACCTGTCGTCGCAGTGGCTGACCTGGGGCACCTACGGCGACGACTACTACCCCGCCGTCTTCGGACGTCCGCGGGACCTGGCGGGCGCCCGGGCGCAGAACGAACGGCTCACCGCCTGCATGCCGCTGGACGATTCACCCGCCCCCGACCCGGCCAACGCGCTCGAACGGGCGTTGGCCGACCTCTGGGTCCGGACGGCGGGACCGATGGAGGACTGGGCCCGGCGTGCGTTCCGTACCACCGTCGAGGACATGATCGAGAGCTGGCTTTGGGAGCTGGCCAACCACGCGCAGAACCGCATGCCCGACCCCGTCGACTACATCGAGATGCGGCGGAAGACCTTCGGCTCGGACCTGACGATGAGTCTGTGCCGGCTGGCGCACGGCCGGCGGGTCCCGGAGGAGATCTACCGCAGCGGCCCCATGCGCTCGCTGGAGAACGCGGCCTCGGACTACGCGGCCCTGCTCAACGATGTGTTCTCCTACCAGAAGGAGATCGAGTACGAGGGCGAGGTCCACAACGGGATCCTCGTCGTGCAGAACTTCTTCGACTGCGACTACCCGACCGGACTCGCCATCGTCCACGACCTGATGACGTCGCGCATGCGGCAGTTCCAGCACGTGGCTGCCCATGAACTGCCGGTACTCTACGACGACTTCAAGCTCGACACGGAGGCGCGCGAACTGCTGGACGGCTACGTCGGGGAGTTGGAGAACTGGCTCTCCGGAATCCTGACGTGGCATCAGGAGTGCCGCCGCTACGGCGAATCCGACCTGCGCCACGGGCCGACGGCGGCCTGGCGTGGTGCCGCGCCCACGGGCCTCGGCACCTCGGCGGCCAGGATCCCCGTGCCGCAGCACTGACCGGCACCCCCGGGCGCGGGGCGGTCACCCACGTGGCCACCCCGCGCCTAACCGGCTCCAGGTGCGTGAAAAATCGGTTTAGCACGGGACCGGGAAACACCGACGAGATCAGCCCGCCTCCCGAGCGTCACCCTCTATCAGATTGCGCCGGAGTTCCCCAGCATTCTGGACATAACTCAACAATCTCTCTAGGTCCTATGGCCAAAGATGTCCGGGGTGTTGACAGCACGCAAACTCGACTCCATCCTCTACGGCATCTGCTAATTCGATTTAGCGATGCGTCATGAAGCGATGGAGCTGAGTCACCCATGCCCGCACGCCGCGTCACCATGGCCGACGTCGCCCGCAGCGCGGGCGTCTCGCCCACCACCGCGTCGTTCGTCCTCTCCGGCCGCACCGACATGCGGATCTCGGTGGCCTCCCGGGACAAGGTCCTCGAGGCGGCCGCGATGCTGGGCTACCGCCCGAATGTCACCGCCCGGAGCCTGCGGACGAAGTCGACGCAGACCATCGGCTTCGTATCGGACACCATCACCACGACCCCGTTCGCCGGAGAGGTGATCCGCGGAGCGCTGGAAGCCGCCCGCGCCCGCGATCACCTGCTGTTCATCACGGAGACCGGCGGTCATCGCGCTGCCGAGTCCGGGCTGGTCAACGGGCTGCTCGACCGGCAGGTCGACGCCGTGATCTACGCGTCGATGTTCACCCGCCACGTCACGCCGCCCAGCGAGCTGAACGGCCGCCGCGTCGTCCTGCTGAACTGCCTCGCCCCCGGCTTCGACGCTCCGTCCGTCATCCCCGACGAGACCGAGGCGGGCCGCACCGCGGGGCGGGCGCTGCTCGCCGCCGGGCACACCTCCGGCATCTGGGCGATCGGCGGTCACCGGGCGATCCCGGCCACCCCTGGAGGCGTCTTCGCGGGGAACGAGCGGATGCGCGGGCTCCAGGAGGTCCTCCGGGACTCCGGGGTCGGCCTGGACGGCGTCGTGGAGTGCCAGTGGGGTCCCGATGACGGCTATCGCGAGGTGAGCCAGATCCTCGCCGCGGGCCACCGTCCGCGCGCGCTGGTGTGCTCGACCGACAGGGTCTCCTTCGGTGCCTACCAGGCGCTGACCGAAGCGGGCCTGTCCATCCCCGGCGACGTCTCCGTCGTCTCCTACGACGACCAGGACATCGCCTCCTGGCTGCGCCCCGCGCTCACCACGCTGGCGCTTCCCCACTACGAGCTCGGTCGCGTCGCCATGGAGCTGATCCTCGGCGACGAGCCGCTGGGCGCGGGGGAGCACCGGGTGCCGATGCCGCTGCGCAGGCGGTCCTCCGTCGCCTGTCCTTGCCGCGGGTGATCCGCGGGTGACCGGGGAGTAGCGACCGGAGAGCAGGACGTACCGAAAAACGCACGTGGGGCCGGGCGGCCACCCGACCCCACCGCAGGCTCATCTCCACCCATGCGATCAGACACGAGGACGGACGAACCATGCGCAGAACCATTCTAGCCGCGACCTGCGCCGTTACGGCGCTGGCCCTGACGGCGACGGGCTGTACGAGCTCCGGTGACGCCGCGGCCGGCGGCGCGACCTGCGACGGCAAGATCGACGGCAAGCGGACGATCACGGCCTTCTACCACGCCGGCGGCGAGGAGAAGAAGGCGTTCATGGGCATCGTCAAGGAGTTCAACGAGAGCCAGGACAAGGTCACCGTCAAGGTGCAGAGCGTCCCCGAGGGCACGTACAACGACTCCGTCCAGGCCGCGGCCGCCGCCGACAAGCTCCCCGACATCCTCGACTTCGACGGGCCGCTTCTCTACAACTACGCCTGGAACCGGAACATCATCCCGCTGGACCGCTGCCTCAAGGCGTCCACCAAGAAGGACCTGCTGCCCTCGATCGTCCAACAGGGCACCTACGACAAGAAGTTGTACGGTGTCGGCGCCTTCGACTCCGGTCTCGTCCTCTACGCGTACAAGTCGGCCCTCAAGCAGGTGGGCGCGCGCATACCCAAGGGCGTCGAGGACGCCTGGACGCCCCAGGAGTTCGCGGAGATCCTCGGCAAGCTCCAGAAGAAGGGCTACAAGCGTCCCCTGGACCTGCACATGTGGTACGGCCGCCAGGGCGAGTGGCTCTCGTACGCCTTCAGCACCATCGTCCAGTCCGCCGGCGGCGACCTGATCGACCGCAAGGACTACACGTCCGCCAAGGGTGTGCTCGACAAGCCCGAGGTCGTCAAGGCGCTGAAGCAGTTCCAGTCCTGGTTCTCCCAAGGGTATGTCGACACCGAGGCGCAGGACGACAGCCCGTTCCTGAAGAAGCGGAGCCCCATCGCCTGGAACGGCATGTGGGCCTACACCCAGGGCTACGAGAAGGCCGCGGGCAAGGACCTCGCCGTCATCCCGCTGCCCGACTTCGGCACCGGCTCCAAGACCGGTATGGGCTCCTGGCAGTTCGGCATCACCAGCAAGGCGGAGGACCCGGACGCGGCCGCCGCCTTCCTGGAGCATCTGCTCACCAAGCAGGGCGTGCTGAAGATGCACAAGGCCACCGGCGCCCCGCCGTCGCGCAAGAGCGCCCTCGCCGACGCCGGAATCTACGCCGACGGCGGCCCGATGGAACTGGTCACGAAGTCCCTGGAGAAGGCGCCGAAGGTGTCCGTGCCGCGCCCGCAGACCCCGGCGTACCCGGCGATCACCCAGGCGTTCGCGCAGGCGATCGACGACATCAGCCAGGGCAAGGACGTGAAGCAGGCCCTGGACACCGCGGTCGCCGCCATCGACCAGGACATCCGCGACAACGACGGCTACCCGCCCGTCGAGTAGCCCCCCCGACCCGGTGCGGCGGCGGCCGCGCCCCCACACTGCCGCCGCCGCACCGCTCCACCTTCTTCTCGTACGACGTCTCTTCGCACCGCCTGAGGTGAACCTCCATGTCCCGCACCGTCCTTGAGCCCGCTGCCGCGAGGCCGGCGCCACCCGGCGCGCCGTCTCCGGCCCGGCGGCGCTCTGCGACGCCGCGCACCCGCGAGCGGGTGACGGCCGCGCTGTTCTCCGCTCCGGCCGTCGCCCTGCTCGTCCTCTTCCTGATCGCCCCGTTCGTCGCAGCGGTGCTGCTGTCCTTCACCGACCAGCGGCTCTCCTCTCCGCTGCCGGTGTCGTTCACCGGCCTGGAGAACTACGCGCGCCTGTTCTCCAACCCGCAGTTCTGGCAGGCGTTCGGCAACAACACCCTCTTCGCCGTCATCGTCGTCCCCGTGCAGACGGCCGCCGCGCTGGGCCTCGCGGTCCTCGTGAACCGGGCGCTGCCGGGCCGGGTGCTGTTCCGCACGATCTACTTCCTGCCGACCGTCACCGTCATGGCCGTCGCCGCCGTCATCTGGAAGCTGCTGCTGCTCCCCGAGGGCGGCCTGGTCAACGGCGTGCTGGGCGCGGTCTCCTTCGGCCATGTCCAGCCGGGCTGGCTCTCCAGCACGGGCTGGGCGATGCCCGCCATCGTGATCACATCCATCTGGCAGGGCGTCGGCTTCCAGATGGTGATCTTCCTCGCCGGGCTGCAGGCGATCCCGCAGTCCCTCTACGAGGCGGCCCGTGTGGACGGGGCGAACGCCTGGCAGCAGTTCCGGCATGTGACGGTGCCGGGCCTGCGCAACACCCTCATCTTCGTGGTGAACGTGACGGCGATCTTCGCGTTCCGCCTGTTCGACCAGGTCTATCTGATGCCGCAGTTCCCGGGCGGCCCGCTGGACTCGACGCGCACGATGATGCTCCAGCTTCTGCAGACCGGCTACAGCCGCCGCATGATCGGCCAGGCGTCCGCCATCGCCGTCATCTTCTTCCTGTTCGTGCTCGCCGTGACGCTGATCCAGCGCAGGCTCGGCCGCGAGGAGCGTGCTGTCCGATGACCTCCACCGCCCCCGCGCCCCGTACGCGCCGCCGTACCGGGCACAACGTGCTCCTGCACTACGCGATCTGCGTCGGCGTCGCGATCGTGATGCTCGTACCGCTCGTCTTCATGTTCGCCGGTGCCCTCAAGGCCGACGCCAACGTGCTGGACGACGGCGGCAGTTGGCGGGCCTTGATCCCCACCGACCCCACCCTGGACAACTTCGTACGGGCCTGGGAGCGCTCGGACTTCGGCCGGCTGCTGCTCAACTCGCTCGTCGTGTGCGGTACGACGGTGGTCCTCGGCCTGGTCGTCAACAGCATGTTCGGCTACGCGCTCGCCCGGCTGCGCTGGACCGGCCGCAACGTGGTGCTGGCCGTCATCGTGGCGCTGATCATCATCCCGTTCGAGGCGCTCGCGATCCCGCTGCTGCTGATGGTCACCGAGCTGGGCTGGCTGGACACCTACCAGGCCCAGATCATCCCCTTCGTCGCCAACCCCTTCTTCGTCTACCTCTTCTACTCGTTCTTCCTGTCGCTGCCGCGCGAGCTCGAGGAGGCGGCGCGGATCGACGGGGCCGGCCCCTGGCGCACCTTCCGCAGCGTCATCGTGCCGCTGTCCCAGCCCGCGTACGCGTCGGTGGCGATCCTCAGCTTCCTCATGACCTGGGGCCAGCTGCTGTGGCCGGTGATGACCACCCGCAGCGAGGAGGTGCGTCCGCTGCCGGTGGGCATCGCGGTCTTCCAGACGCTCCCCCCGCTCCACTGGGGCGATATCATGGCTTTTGCCGCAATGATGACCATCCCGACTCTCATCGTCTTCCTGATTTTCCAGCGGGCGTTCGTCCAAGGCGTGGCCGCTCAGGCGGTCAAGGAGTGAGCACCATCGATACCGGTATCCGAGACCGGCACAGGCCGGCCGTGCATCTGCTTCCGGCGGCCAACTGGATCAACGACCCCAACGGCCTGGTCCACCACAACGGCTGGTACCACGTCTTCTTCCAGCACAACCCGTACGCCCCGACCCATGAGCAGGTGCACTGGGGGCACTACCGCAGCCGCGATCTGCTGCGCTGGGAAGCCCTGCCCCTCGCGCTCACCCCCACCCCGGGCGGCGACGACGCCGACGGCTGCTTCTCCGGCAGCGCGGTGTCCCACGACGGGCGTCTCACCGCGTTCTTCTCCGCCCACCGCGCCGACCGCTGGTGGCAGCCGGTCGCGGCCGCCGACTCCGACCCGCAGGGCATCACCTTCACCAAGCGCCCCGGGCTCGTCCTCGCCGAGGCGCCCGAGGGGGTCACCACCTACCGCGACCCCTTTGTGTGGCGCGACCGCGACCGCGACCGCTGGCGGATGCTCGTCGGCGCCGGGATGCGGGACGGCAGCGGAGCCGCCCTGCTGTACGAGTCGGAGGACCTGGAGACCTGGACCGCCCGCGGCCCGCTGCACCGGCGGGCCGACGCCGGGCCCGGGCTGCGGACCGGCGAAGCATGGGAGTGCCCGCACCTCGCCACGTACGAGGACGGGCGCGCCCTGCTGATCACCAGCACCTGGTACCAGCGCACCGGCCCGGCCCATGTGGCCGCCTGGGCCGGTTCGCCCTCCGGCGACGGATACCGCTTCTCCGATCCGTTCCGCCTCGACCACGGCCCCGACTTCTACGCCCCGGCCCTGATGCAGGTCCCGGACGGGCGGTGGCTGATGTGGGGCTGGAGCTGGGAGGCCCGCGACGAGACCGGCGCCAAGGAGGCGGGCTGGGCCGGGATGCTCACGCTCCCCCGGGAGGTGACGCTGACCGCGGACGGCCGCGCCCGGCAGGTCCCGGCCCGTGAGCTCGACGGGCTGCGGTGCGGTGACCCGCAGCGCACGGTGCGCGGTGTCGCGCCGGGCGAGACCACGGCGGTCGCCGCGATCGACGGCGTCGCGGATCTGCGTGTACGGCTCGGCTTCGGACGGGACGCGGCCTGGGGGATGCGCATCGCCACGAACGCCGACGGCACCGGATTCCTCGACTTCGTGCTGAGGGACGGGGAGTTGACGGTCGATCGCGGCCATGCCTCGCACGACACACGCGCGCACGTCGGCGCGTACCGCGTGCCCGTACCGGAAGCCGCTCCGGGCCGCAGCACCGAGTTGAGGATCTTGCTGGACCGCTCCGTCACGGAGGTCTTCACCGAGTCCGGCGAGACGCTCACGCTGCGCTTCTACCCGACGGGCGACGAGCCGTGGACCCTGCTGTCCCGGGGACTTGCGTCCGACGAGGTGTCGCTGGACCTGGAGGCGCACACGCTGCGTGCCCCGGAGGGGGACACCCGGTAGCGGGCGCCCCGGGGGCGCGCGGCGCCGGAGCGGTCCGGGGGCACGGGGGGACCCCGGGCCGGTCCGCGCGCACGGCCGGGCCGAGACGCGAGGCCCGTACGCGATGCAGGGGCCGAGGCGCGGGGAATCGTGCGCGATGCAGGGGGCCGAGGCGCGGGGACTGGGGGCCGGTCGCGGAGCGCGGCCGGCCCTGGCTCTGCGTAGCCGGCCCCGCGAGGCCGCGAGCCTCGGCGGCGGCCTTCGGGGCTGCGGGATGCGGTGAAGGCGCGCATCGTGTGAAGGGAGCATGCGAGGAGGAGTCCCATGGCCGCCCCGAGCGACAAGTCCGACGACATCCCGGTCCTCCGCCGCCCTCACGACCTCGAGGACAGCGTGACCTGGGAGCCCAGCGAGCGCTGGGTGCGCGGTACGAAGGGCGACGTCACCGTCGTCGACAGCCGCCGCGCTCTCCTGGTCTGGGAGCCCGACCGCCCCGTTCCCCTCTATGCGTTCCCGGAGGAGGACGTCCGCATGGACCTGCTGCGGCGGACGGAGGAGCCGGCCAGCCGCCGGCGCCACGCGGGGGCCACCGTCTTCTACGAGCTGCAGGTCGGCGGATCGATCACCCCGCGGGCCGCCTGGACGTATCCCGGCAAGGAGCTGGCCGGGTACGTCTCCTTCGAATGGTTCGGGCGTGACGTCCTCGAGCACTGGTACGAGGAGGACGAAGAGATCTTCGTCCACCCCCGCGACCCCCACAAGCGCATCGACGCCCTGCCCAGCAGCCGCCATGTGCAGGTCGAGGTCGCGGAGACGATCGTCGCGGACACCCGCGCGCCCGTCCTCCTCTTCGAGACGGGGCTGCCCGTCCGCTACTACTTCCCGCGCGAGGACGTCCGGCTCGACCTCCTCATGCACACCGAGCTGACAACGCGCTGCCCGTACAAGGGAGTTGCGACGGAGTACTGGTCCTGGCCGCGCGGCGGCGACGTGCCGCCCGGGATCGCGTGGAGCTACCCCGACCCGTTGTCGCCCGTGGGTCTCATCAGGAACCGCGTGGCCTTCTACAACGAGGCCGTCGACATCATCCTCGACGGCGAGCGGCTGGAGCGGCCGGTCACGGTCTTCAGCAGGACCCTCGCGCGCTGAGCCCGTCCCTTCTGGCGATCTCGAGCAGCCGCCGAGTCTTCGAGCCGATCGAGCCGCGCCTGTCCGGGCGGCTCGATCGGCCATGTCCTGGTTCGTAGGCCGTCCAGGGGAACTACCACCGCGTCAGCGCCGGGGTGGTTGGTGGGTGCCGTTGAGGGTGCGATATGTGGATGCTATCGGCCCAAAACGGGAGGAATGGCACATATGCAAAGAATCGCAACCGCGACCCTGGTGGCTCTGGCGGCGGGCGGCATGGTGACCCTCGGCCCGGCAACCGCGTACGCCGACGGGTACGGCCAGGGTCACGGCCGCAGCCATGGTCACGGTCACGGGGACGGGCCGGGAGCGACCGCCGAGGGTGGCAGCGGGCCCGGCGGCCTGTTCCAGCAGAACACGGCGCAGGAGGCGCGGCAGAACAACCGCTGTTCCAGCCCGAACCCCGGTGGCCAGCCGCTGATTCTGGACGGCGGGCGGGCCGAGGGGCACTGCAAGACCAAGGACGACTCCGTCAACCATGACGCCCGTGTCAAGAAGGGCGGCGCGGAGGCGTTCGGCGGTTCGGCGACGGCCACGCTCGTGCAGCAGAACACGGCACAGCAGGGACGGCAGAACAACCACTGTGCCAACCCCAACGGTGTCGGCGTCACGGTGACCGGTGGACGGACCGAGGCCTGGTGCGCCGACGAGGACGAATCGGTCAACAAGCACACCCGGTTCTACGGCAAGGGCGCGAGAGTGAACGGCGGCAGCTCTCTCGCGGCGACTCTGAACGACCAGAACACCGCGCAGGAGGGGCGGCAGAACACCAACTGCGCCAACCCCAACAGCTCGCCCATCGAGGTGGTCGGCGGAACGCTGGAGGCTCGCTGCCGCAACAAGGACGGCTCGTTCAACAAGCACACCAAGACCGTGAGTGGTGGCGCGGAGGCGAACGCGGGGAGCGGCATCGGGCGGGTGTTTCAGCAGAGCGTGGCGCAGGAGGGGCGGCAGAACATCAACTGCGCCAACCCTCAGGGCGGCGAGCTCGGGCTGGCCGGTGGCCGGGCGGAGGCTCGCTGCCAGAACGAGGACGAGTCGTTCAACCACAAGACGTTCACCAAGGGCGAGGGGGCCAAGGCCAACGGCGGATCCACCGGAGCGGCCACCGGCGAGGCGCTCTTCCAGCAGAACGTGGCGCAGGAGGGGCGGCAGAACATCAACTGCGCCAACCCCAACGGCGTGGAGGCCGGTCTCTCCGGAGGGCGCGCCACGGCGCGCTGCTGGCAGAAGGACAAGTCGTTCAACCACAAGACGGTCACCAAGGGCGGGGGTGCCGAGGCGAGCGGTGGCTACGGCGGGGTCGCCACGGTCCTCGATCAGAACGTGGCGCAGGAGGGCCGGCAGAACAGCAACTGCGGCAACCCCAACGGTCTCGGGCTGGAACTGACGGGCGGCAGGCTCGACGCGGAATGCGGTGCCGTGGACGCGTCGACCAATGTCCGCACCAAGGAGATCGGCGGCGGCGCGAAGGCCGAGGGCGGCTCCGGGGCTGTCGGCCTGTTCCAGCAGAACGTGGCGCAGGAGGGGCGGCAGAACAACAACTGCGGCAACCCGAACAACCTGGCACTGACCGTGTCCGGGGGACGCTCCAGCACCCAGTGCCTGGCCGTCGACCGTTCCGTCAACATCGACTCCGTCTACCGCTAGAGCTCACGCGCCAGACCTCAGGGCGTACGGCGCTCGAGCCCCTCACCGGCCCCGCTGGAGATCTCCGGCGGGGCCGGTCCGTTCCTTCCGGGCAGGAAATCGCTTTCCCCGCAAGGCTGTTCGCCCCGGCCCGGGCGCCCGTCCTGTGCTGCTGTCACATGCGGTTTTCCCGATGAGGCGCCACCGGGTCACCGAGCGTGCGCAAACGGTTGCGTCGACCCTCCCGTAGCCCCTACTGTCAACGGCCGGTCGACCGGGGACGGTTGTCGGCCACCTCCGTCATCCGCTCGGCCGTCAGGGGGCTTTGCCCTGCCCGCAGCGCCAACTGCGCTGCGTCCGGCACGAGTTGATGACGCCTCACCACATCAGCAAGAAGGATGGACGTCATGCGTGCATTCCCCCCACGGACCTGGGCCGTCGCCGCCGCCGGAGCGCTGCTGGCCACCGGGGGCGCCTGCTCCCCGTACGCGTCGGTCGACACCGAGGGCGACGGCTCCACCGGCCGCGTCACGGTCTGGTACCACACCGGACAGGGGCCGGAGAAGAAGACCCTGGAACGCCAGATCGAGCAGTTCAACGCCGCGCACGACGAGATCGAGGTCGATCTCACGCTGCTCCCCGAGGAGGACTACAACGAGCGCGTCCGGAAGGCCGCGGCCCGCGGCGTGCTGCCCGACGTGCTCGACGTCGACGGCCCGACCCTCGGCAGCTATGTGCACCGGGGCATGCTCACGCCGCTCGACACCGGGCTGATCGGCCCGGCCGTGCAGGCGGGCCTGCTCGCCAGCATCGAGGCCCAGGGCACGTACGGTCGCCGGCTGTACTCGATCGGCACCTTCGACTCCGGACTGGGCCTCTACGGCAACCGGACCCTGCTGGAACGGGCGGGGGTCGAGCTCCCGGAACCCGGTCAACCGGCCTGGACGGACGAGGAGTTCACCGCGTCCCTGAAGAAGCTGGCCCTCCATGACGCCGACGGCCAGGTCCTCGACCTCGGTCTGGCGAACGGGGTCGGCGAGTGGTTCACCTACGCCTACAGCCCGATCGTGTGGTCGGCCGGCGGGGATCTGGTCCACCGCAGCGACAACGGGTACGCCGGCGGGGTGCTCAACACCCCCGCGGTCGCCAGGGCGCTGTCCACGGTCCGGGCCTGGAAGGCGTACGTCGACCCCGACAAGGACGGCAAGAGCCTCGCCTCTGGGGACACCGCCCTCTCCTGGAACGGTCACTGGCGCTACTCGGACTTCTCCCGCGCCCTCGGTGACGATCTGGTCGTGCTGCCCCTCCCGGACTTCGGTCGCGGCACGAAGACCGGTTCCGGGTCGTGGAGCTGGGCCGTCACCCAGCAGTCGGACAACAAGAAGGCCGCCGCCACCTTCCTGGAGTACCTCCTGGAGGACCGGCAGGTGCTCGCCATGGCCAAGGCGAACAGCGCCATTCCCGGCACCCGCACGGCTCTGGAGAAGTCGGAGCTCTACGGGCCGGGCAAGCCGCTGGAACTCTTCGCCCGGCAGTTGGAGGAGACCTGCGGCGACGGGCCGGTCAGCGAGGGCTGCGTCGCGGTCCCACGGCCGAACACCCCCGATTATCCCGTGGTCACGCGGGCGTTCCAGAAGGCGTTCCGGGCCGTCTATGACGACGGGACGGCCCCGGAGAAGGCGCTGAACCGCGCGGTACGGACCATCGACACCGAGCTCCGGGACGGCGGCTGAACGTACCGGGACGCCCCGTGACCGCCCCGGTACGCGGAAGCAAGCGCTCCTTCCGGCCCCCGCGCGAAGCGATCGCGCCGGGGGTTCCGGGCCCGGCAAGCCCAGCTCAGAGGGCAGGCTAGAGTGAGCGCAAACGCTTGTCGTACCCGTGAACGGCCGTGCCGGGGGCGCGCATTGACCGCGTCCGGCCGGGCAGGCGGGCCAGGATGGGAGGCGTGCCCCGAGTGGAGCGGAGCGATGCGGGCGGCGTCCGCGCGAGCATCGCGGACGTCGCCCGTGCGGCCGGTGTGTCGACCGCCAGTGTCTCACGGTCGCTGCGCGGCCTGGGGGGCGTCTCCGAGGGCACGCGCGCCCGGGTCGTCCAGGTGGCGCGGGAGCTGGGGTACGCGATCTCGCCCGGCGCCGCCAGTCTGCGCAGCGGGCGGACGCGCAGCATCGCGGTCGTCACGCCGTACATCGACCGGTGGTTCTTCGGCCGCGCGCTCGGCGCCTTCGAGTCCGTGCTGCAACAGGCCGACCTGCATGTCATGCTCCACAGCCTGCACGGCAGCGCGGAGGCGCGCCGCCGTCTGTTCGCCGAGCGCATCCTGCACCGCAGGGTCGACGCGGTGCTGATCATGTGCCTGAAGCTGGAGCAGCACGAGATCGACGCGCTGGAGGCCCTCGACGTACCCGTCGCACTCCTGGGATCCCGGGCGGGGGACTTCTCCAGCGTGGCGATCGACGACTTCGCCGCAGCCCATGACGCCGTCTCCCATCTGACCGGGCTCGGACACCGCCGTATCGGCCTCATCGGGGGCAGCCCGGCGGACCCGCTGCGCTTCACGGCCCCGATGGAGCGGCGGGCCGGGTACCGGGACGCGCTCAAATCCGCCGGGGTCGCCAACGACCGGGAGCTGGAAGCCGACGCGGACTACACGATCGGCGGGGGAGAGCGGGCGATGACGCGGCTGCTCGCCCTGGAGCGACGCCCCACGGCGGTGTTCGCCGAGTCGGACGAGATGGCGTTCGGAGCTCTGCGGGCGCTGCGCGAGGCCCGGGTGAAGGTGCCGGACGACCTCTCGATCATCGGCATCGATGATCACGACATGAGCCACCTCGTCGATCTCACGACCGTCGCGCAACCGGTCGCCGAGCAGGGGGCGGCCGCCGCGCACGCCCTGCTCGCGGCGCTCGAGGACCGGTCGCGGCCGCCGTCCCGCCTGACGGAACCCACGCGCCTGGTCGTCCGCGGCACCACCACGACTCCCCAGGACGCCTGAAGTCCCCCGGCGTGCAGGGGCAGGTCCGCGAGAGGTCAAATAGGACAAAGTATCGCTATTCAGGCAAATTCTGACGATACTGACTACGTGGTGCTCACTCCGCCGATCGAACCGATGCTGGCCACGGCCACGGACGCCCTGCCGGCCCCCGGCGCGCTGCCCGGCGGCCTCGCCCTGGAACCGAAGTACGACGGCTTCCGCCTGATCGTGTTCCGCTCCGGCGGAAGGACCCAGCTGCTGTCCCGCGTCGGGAAACGGCTCGACGACGCCTTCCCGGAGATCGCCGAGGCCGCGGCCGCACTCCCCGAGGACGTCGTGCTCGACGGCGAAGTCGTGATCATGGTCAACGGACGGCTGCAGTTCGGCGCGCTCCAGCAGCGCGTCAACCGCGCGGCGCACACGGCCCGCCGCCTCGCCCACGTCCAGCCCGCCCACTACGTCGCCTTCGATCTGCTGCAACGGGGCACCACGGAACTCGTCCACGAGCCGTACCGCGTCCGCCGCGCCGCCCTGGAGGATCTCTTCACCCGCCATGACCTGACGGCGCCGTGGACCCTGGCCCCGGTGACGGCGGACCGCGAGCAGGCCCAGCAGTGGCTGACGCTGTGGTCGCCGGTCGGCGTCGAGGGCGTGGTCGCCAAGGGGTGGGACCAGCCGTACCGGCCCGGCCGCCGCGGCTGGCTCAAGGTCCGCCATCGCGAGACCGGCGAGGCCATCGTCGCCGCCGTCACCGGACCCGTCGCCGCCCCGGACACCGTGCTCCTGGGCCGCTACGACGAGGGCGGGACACTGCGCCTGGCCGCGCGGTCCACCTCGCTCACCCCCGCGCTCCGTGAGGACGTCGGTCATGTGCTCACCGCCGCGGGCTCCGGGCACCCGTGGGCCGACGCCCACATCGCCGCGGCCTGGGGGCGGCGCGAGGAACTCGAGTTCACCCCGGTCGAGCCGGACCACGTCATGGAGTTCCTCGGCGATGTGGCCGTCGACGCGGGCCGCTGGCGCCACGCCGTACGAGCGCTGCGCCTGCGCGCCGACATCGAGCCGGACGACGTGCCGCGGTTCGGCGACGGTCACAGTGCGGGCGCGGGCCCGGCCCGGATGCGCCGCTGAGAGAACGTCCCACCGTCGACGTCCCCTCGCCGCGGAACGGCGCTTCTCGTCGCGGAAGACAGGAGGCCGTTCCCGGTCCGCGGGACAACTCCTCGGCGAGGGCCGGGAATCGGCCGTGCCGGCCGCCTGCGAGGACGCCGCACAGGGGTGGCCCCGGCCGCCGGGGAAGTTGAGGAGATCCCCTAGTTCGGCGGTCGAACGATTCAGCCGGCCCCCGCGACCTGTGACGATGGGTGCTCCGTCGACGGTGGCAGCACGGGCATCGGGTGAGCGGGCATCGGGCGAGAGGTTCTGGACCATGGCGGGGACGACCGACCACGAGAGCGCTCAGCCGGCCGCGGCGCTGGTCGAGCGCGAGGAGCCGTGGTCATGCCTCGAGAAGGACCTGGCCGACGCCATGACCGGGTGCGGACGCGCGGCGCTGGTGACCGGTCCGGTCGCCGTCGGAAAGACCGAACTGCTCCATGCCTTCGCCGACCACGCGGTCAACTCCGGTGCGACGTTCCTCAAGGCCGTCTGCTCCCGGTCGGAGAGCGCCCTCCCGTTCGGTGTGGTCGGCCAGCTGTTCCGCACGCTGGAACTTCCCGACGACATCGCCGATGACGTCGCCGCCCTCCTGGAGACGGGGGCCGCCGTGACCGCGGACTCCGACGCCGCCCCAGAGCCGGGCGAGTACTCCGTCGCGCGGATCCTGAACGCCCTGTGCCTGGCGATGCTCGATCTGGCGGAGGACCGGACCGTGCTGATCGGCGTGGAGGACGTACGGCATGCCGACCTCCCCTCGCTGAGCTGGCTGCTCTCCCTCATCCGCAGACTCGGCTCCGCCCGGGTGCTGCTGGTGATGACCGAGTCGGCGGGCACCGGACCGGCCCGAACGCCGCTGCACACCGAACTCCTCCGCCACCCGCACTGCCGCCGCATCACCCTGGTACCGCTGTCGGAACGTGGCGTTGCCACCGTGTTCGCCGGACCCCCGGCGTCGGGGACACCCGACCGGCCCGCCGCGAGCGCGTACCGGGTGAGCGGCGGTAACCCGCTCCTCGTCCGGGCGCTGCTGGAGGACGGGCGCGCCGCGGACATCGCGGGGGCAATCACCGTCGGTCCCAACTTCCGCCAGGCGTTCATGAGTTGTCTCGACCGCTGCGAACCGGCCGTGCTGCCGGTGGCCCGCGCGCTCGCCGTGCTGGACGGGCCGCCCGTGACCCCCGGCGGGGTGGGACGGCTGATCGGCGCCGACACCGAAACCGTGGCCGCCGCGATTGCCACCATGAACGACGCCGGACTTCTCGACCAGGGCCACTTCCGGCACGCCCAGGCCCGCTCCGCGGTGCTGGACGACATGCCCGTCCGGGAACGGAGGAGCCTCTACCTCCGCACCGCGGCACTGTTGCACGGCGACGGCGCTCCCGCCGCGGACGTGGCGCCCTACGTCGTCCTGGCCGACGCCGAGGACACCTCGATGGCACCCGTCCTCAAGGAGGCGGCCGAGCACGCCCTGCGCGACGAGCGAATCGATCTGGCCGTCCAGTACCTGGAACTCGCCCACCGGTGCTCCACCGACGCGCGGCAGCGGGCCGCCACCGGGGTCACCCTGGTCCGCGCCGAATCGCGTGCCAACCCCGCCGCCGCGGCGCGCCGGCTGCCCGCCCTCGTCGCGGCCATGCACGCCGGCCATCTCGCCGACCGGGACGTCACGGCGCTCATCGTGCCCCTGCTCTGGCACGGCCGCGACGACGACGCCGCCGAGGTACTGGAGCGCGCCCGCGGGGCGGAGCACGAACCAGCTGGGCACGCGGCTGCCGAACTCCGCTCCACCGAGCTGTGGTTGACCTGTTCCCACCCGCGGCTGGCCCGTCCCGTACAACCCCGGGCCGGGGCGGCGAAGCGGTGGAGCGGGCTCGTCGACCCGACCGTCGCCCCCCTCCTCAGGGCGTCGGCCGCCCTGGCGCGCGTCCTCACCGAGGACGCCGACGAGCGCCCTGTCACCGACGCCGAACACGTCCTCCAGGCCGCCCGGTTGAGCGACAGCACCTCGTGGGGCCTCGAACCGGCCCTGCTCGCGCTGCACACCCTCGTATACGCGGACCGGCTCGACATCGCACAGCCGTGGTGCGAACAGCTCCTCGACGAGGCCCGGGCCAAAGGGACCGCGGTGGGACACGCGAGGGTCGCCGCCGTCCGCGCGGAGATCGCCCTGCGCCGCGGCGAGTTGCCGACCGCGTACGACCAGGCCGAGACAGCCCTCACGCTCATGCACCCGACCGCGTGGGGCGTCGCTGTGGGCCAGCCGCGCGCCTGCCTCATCAGCGCCGCGACCCGGATGGGCCGGCTGGACGAAGCCGCGGCACACCTCGAACAGCCCGTTCCCCACAGCATGTTCCGGACCCGCTACGGGTTGCACTACCTGCACGCCCGCGGGCAGTACTACCTCGCCACCGGCCGTCACCACGCGGCGCTCGCCGACTTCCTCTCCTGCGGCGAGCTGATGACCGACTGGGGCATGGACACACCTGGGCTCGTACCGTGGCGCACCAGCGCCGCCGAAGCCTGGCTGCTGCACGGCGGTCACGGCGACGAGGCCGAGCGCCTGATCGACGAGCAGCTCGCACGGCTGGGGCCTGGCGGACACCGGACACGCGGTGCTGCCCTGCGGCTGCTCGCCGCCGGCCGCGCCGCCCACGACCGCCCGCATCTGCTCGATCAGGCGGTGGCCGCCCTGGAGGACTGCGGTGACCAGTTCGAACTGGCCCGGGCGCTCGGCGACCTGAGCCGTGCGCACCGGGCCATGCGCGAGCACCGCCGCGCCTGGACGGTCGCCCGCCGGGCCTGGCACGTGGCGAGCGTGTGCCACGCGGCCCCGCTGTGCGACGAACTGCTGCCCAGCCGTACCCGGCCCGACAGCGGGGGGCGCGAAGGAGGGGACGCGGATCCGATCGCGTCGCTCACGGACGCCGAACGGAGGGTGGCGGCCCTGGCCGCCGTCGGCTACACGAACCGTGAGATCGCGGGGAAGTTGTACATCACGTCGAGCACTATCGAGCAGCATCTCACCCGCGTGTACCGGAAGTTGAACGTCAAGGTCAGAAGAGACCTCCCCGCGGACCTGCACAACTACTTGCCCAGAACCGCCTGACCGGCCGATGCCCGGAACGGGCACTGGGCGATGGCGAAGGGTGAAGGCGGAACGGGCCGGACCGGCCCAAGTCCGCCCGGTCGCACCGCCGTTGAACCGGCAGTGCCCACCCGCCGACCCTGCGTCCGGTGTCCCCTCCGCCACCCGGGGTGAGGAAACGGCACCGGTTCAGGTGAGTTCACTAGTGACGTGTCGGCAACGATGAGCCTGTGGGGCTCGTGTCGCATTCCGTCTCCGACAGGCAGGAAGGAATCAGTCACATGGGTGGTCAGACGCTCGTGGTCGGCGTGATGGGCCTGGGTTCCCTGGGGGAGGGAATCGTCCGCGCGCTGCTCGGCAGCGGTCCCGACGTCCAAGTCGTCGGTGTGGACCACGACCCCGGCGTCGTCCACCGCGTACGGAACCGTCTGGAGTCGCGCGACCTGAGCCTGGGCACCGAGCTCACCGGCCTCAAGAAGGCCGATCTGGTGATCGAGTCCGTGTCGGAGGACCTGGGCGTCAAGGAGAACGTGCTGCGGCGCCTGAGATCCGCCTGCTCGCCGGGCACCGTACTGGCGACCGTGAGCGGCACGCTGCCCGTGGCGCAACTCGCGATCGCATCCGGCTGTCCGGAGCGGGTGCTGGGCATGAGGTTCTTCCTGCCACCGCCGTACGGCCGCTCCGTGGAGCTGGTGCGGACGTCGATGACGTCGCCCGACGCGGTGGGCCTGGCACAGCGGGTCGCGGACCGTGCCGGAAGCGATGTCGTGAGTGTCGGCGGCGGGCCCGGTGAGGCGGCGACCGAACTGGTCTACGGCTACCTCAACCACGCCGTCGCGATGGTGGAGCAGAACTGCGCGACCGTGGAGGACATGGACACCGCAGCACGTGTCGGCTGCGGTCTGCCCTACGGGCCCCTCGAACTCCTCGATCTCATCGGGCTCGACACCGTACGCGACACGCTGCGGACCCTGCACTGTCGTACGGGCAACAGGAGCCTCTTCCCAGCCCTCCTTCTCGACCGGATGGTCGAGAAGGGCCGCCTCGGCCGCAAGTCGGGCCGGGGCTTCCACCTCTACACCGACGACGGGAGGGTGGTTCCCGACGAGGATCCGCGGAGGGAGACCGGCCCACTCCGCGGCGTCGACCGGATCGGTGTCGTCGGGTCGGGCACGATGGCCCGCGGCATCGCCGAGGTCGTGGCCCGGGCGGGTCTGGAGGTCACCCTCGTGGCGCGCGACCGGGACAGGGCGAGCGCCGCGTTCGCCGCCGTCGACGCGTCCCTGGCCGCGGCGGAGGGGCGCGGGCGCATCAGCGAGGGGGAACGCATCGGCGTCCTCGGCCGCGTCGAGGCGACCGACGACTGCGCGGCGCTGTCCGCCTGCGACCTGGTCATCGAGGCGGTCGCCGAGGAACTCCGCGTCAAGCGCGCCGTCATGGGGCGGATCGACGGGGTGGCCAAGCCGGGCGCGACGCTCGCCACGATCACGTCCAGCCTGTCGGTGGCCGAGATCGCGAGCGCCACCAGCCGTCCCTCCCAGGTCATCGGCCTCCACTTCCTCCATCCCGTCCCGGCGACCGGACTGGTGGAAGTCGTCCGCACCGGGGCCACCTCCGACGGTGTGCGCGACACCGCGCGTGCTCTCGTACGGCGGCTGGGCAGGAGCGCGGTGGAGTGCACGGACCGGGCGGGCTTCATCGTCAATGCCCTGCTGTTCCCGTATCTCAACGACGCGATCCGGATGCTCGTGCGCACCGATGTGACCGTGGAGGAGATCGACAGGGCGGTGACAACGGCGTTCGGGCATCCGACGGGCCCGTTCGCCCTGCTCGACGCCATCGGACTCGACGTGTCGCTGGCCATCCTGCGGCGGCTGAACGAGGCCGCACCGGACGCGGGTCCGGTTCCGGCCGCGCCACTGGAACAGCTCGTCGCGGCAGGCTACTTGGGCCGCAAGACGGGCAGCGGATTCCGGATCGCCGAGAGCCGCGCCGCGGCGACCGCCTGACCCGATGCCGTACGTGAGAGGTCAGCGCACATGATCGACCAGCTTCTACCGGACACCGTGTCGGTGGCCGAGGTGTTCGGGGACCCGCCCGCTCCTGCGCTGCACCCGGCGGAGGAGGCCGTCGTCGGCCATGCGGTGGCCAAGCGGCGACGGGAGTTCGCGGTCGGCCGGAGCTGTGCCCGGCAGGCGCTCGGCGGGCTCGGCCTGCCGCCGGGACCCCTGCTGTCCGGGTCGCGCGGTGAACCGCTGTGGCCCGCCGGGGTGGTGGGCGCCATCACGCACTGCGACGGGTACTGCGCGGCCGTCGTGGCCCGGAGGGAGGACATCGCGGCGGTCGGTGTGGACGCCGAGCCCGCCAGGCCGTTGCCGGCCGGGATCCTGGACGCCGTCTCGCTCCCCGAGGAGCGGGCGCGGCTGCCGCGGTCCGAGGGCCGGGAAGGGCAGGTGCCGTGGGACCGGCTGCTGTTCAGCGCCAAGGAGTCGGTCTACAAGGTGTGGTTCCCGCTGACGGGACGGAGTCTGGAGTTCGAGGAAGCCTCCGTCACCTTCCACCCGGACAACGGAGCCCCGGAGGCCGGGGGGAGGGGCAGCGCAGGCGGAGGGGCCCGGGCCGGAGGAACCTTCTCGGTACGCATCCTGGCGCCGGCATGGCGACTCGGTGACCGGACGCTCTCCGGCCTCACGGGCCGGTTCGTGGTCGGCGACGGAACGCTGCTCACGTGCATCGCCGTGCCGGGCGCCCGCCGCGGCGTACATCGTGAGGGCGTGGTCTCCTACCAGAGCGCTCCGGTCCGTTCCCAGTCCGCACTGTGGGGGTCGTCGTAGCCGGCTCCGGAGGCGTTGTCGGGGGCGGTGCCGCCGAAGAAGGCGCGCAGTTCGCGGCGGCCGGTGACGCCGAGCTTCCGGTAGACGGACGTGAGGTGCATCTCGACCGTGCGCTGGGTGACGAACAGGGCTTCGGCGACCTCCCTGTTGGTGCCGCCCTGAGCGGCGAGCTGAGCGACCTGGCTCTCGCTCGGCGTGAGCGACTGCAGGCCCTGCGACATCACCCGGCGCGGCCGTGCACCGGTGGCGAGCAGCGCCTCGTGGGCGCGGGAGCGCAGCGGCCGGGCACCCATCGTGTGCGCCAGGTCGAGCCCGCGGTGCAGTGCTTCGCGCGCGGGGCCGATGCTGTCCCGGTCGTGCAGCGCGATGCCCAGGTCGATGAGGACACGGGCACGTTCCAGCTGGGAGGGCGACTCCTCCAGGACGGACAGGGCCTCCTCGAGGAGGGCGAGCTTGCGGGGGCCCGGCTCCTCCAGCTCCGCCAGGAGGCGCAGTCCGGCGCCGAGGGCGTCGCGCAGGCCGCCTCGCCGCGCGCGTTCCACCGCGTCGTCGGCCAGTTCACGGGCTTCGTCGAGGGATCCCCGCGCGTGGTGGGCCTGGGCAGCCCACACCCACCACGAGGAGACGGCCGGGCTGGTGCGGTTCCACTGGTGCTGGCGTGTCCTGCATTCGAGGAGGTCGGACAGGGCGCCGCGCGCGTCGCCGCGCTCCAGACGCAGCCGGCCGCGCGCGCACATGAACTCGTTCCACTGCCAGCTGTCTGCGGTCGACGGGGGGAAACCCTGTGCCGCCACGGTCTCGGCGCCCTGGAGGTCGCCGGACTCCAGCAGGGCGTGGATCTGCGTGGCCACGGGGAGGACGAGCGAGTGGCACCACTCGTCGCTGGGGGCGAGGTAGAGCGCCGTCATGGTGCCCGCGAGGGCTCCCGCGAGTGCGCCGAGGCGGTAGGCGGCCTCGGCGCGCATGCCGGTGCTGAGACTGAAGGACAGCAGGCTCTGACTCTGCCAGGCGCTGTCCAGAATGCGCTGGTATGCCGTATCCGCCTCGCCGGGGTAACCGCCGTACAGCAGCACCATCGCCGCCGTGGTCTGGAAGAGCGGCGAGTCGGTGTTGGGGACACTGCGTTCGAGCATGCGGCGGGCCGCGGAGACCGAGGCGCCCGCCAGGTCCTCGCGTACGACGCTGACCCTCGCCTGCGCGGCGAGCAGGGCGCGCTCGCCCGGCGTGTTCCCCGGGAGGCCGAGATCCAGCGGGAATTCGTCGGACGCCGCCCGCAGGGTCCGCAGATCCTCGAGGGAGGCCATCAGCCGCTGGGCCTTGAGACAGCGGGCCAGGTCGCCGGTCGGGTCCTCGATCGTCGAGGCCTGCTCGGCGAGGACCCGTACGGCCTCCTGCGGCCACTCGCTGTGCACCAGGTTGCTGGCGAGCGCGGTCACCACGCGGAAGCGCTGGACGGGGTCCTCGACATGGTCCAGCGCGAGACGCAGATGCCGGACGCTGGCGTGGACGTCCACGGCCGTTTCCGCGAAGCCGAGTTCGATGAGGACGGCGACATCGGTCGAGGACTTGATGCGCCCGCGCAGGCAGGGCCGCAGCAGGTCGACGGCGAGCCGCGGCGCGCCGCGCGACGACGCCTCCCGGGCCGCCTCCAGCAGGACGCTGACCGCCCAGTCCTCGGTGGCGGGGAGTTCGGTCATCAGCAGGTGCGCCGAGACCTGTTCGGCCGGCGCCCCGAGCGCCAGGAGGAGCCGTGCGGCACGGTGGTGGGCGTCGGCCAGCTCGTCCGGACGCATCTGGGCGAGGACGACCTCGCGTATCTGGCCGTGATTGAACGACCACGCCGTGCCGTCGTCGGAGGCCGTCAGCAGCCCGTTGGACCGCAGGCTGCGCATGGCGCCGAGGAGAGCGGACTCACTGATGCCGGCCAGCCGCGCGCACACCTCGGGGGAGGCGTTGTCGCCCATGACGGCCATCGCCTGGGCGGCGGGAACCGACTCGGGCTGCCGCCGGAGGACGCAGAGCACGGCTTCGTGGAAGAACTGGCCGCCCTGGGCCGTCGCGTACTCGAGTCCGGCGGTGGTCGGCAGGTCTCCGTGCAGCCACATCACCGTGAGCAGCGCCCGTACGAGGAGCGGGATGCCGCCCGTCGCGGCGAGGCAGGCGGCGGGGAACTCTTCGTCGGCCTGCTGGCGCAGGGTCGCCTCGACCATCCTGGCGACCCCCTCCTCCGTCAGCGGCTGGGGGCGCAGGACCTGGCACCGCGGCTGGCCGACCACCTCTTCGAACAGGGCCGGGTCGGTGCCCGGGTCGCCGGTGCGGCGGGAGAGCGCGAGGATGATCGGCAACCCCTCGATGCGCCGGGCGAGATGGGCCAGGAAGCGCAGGGACGCCACATCCGCGCTGTGCGCGTCGTCGACGACGATGACGAGGGGCGAGACCTCGGCCAGGTTGCAGGTGAACCAGTAGAGACCGTGCAGCACCGCGTGCGACACGTCCTCGGTCGTCGTCACGGCGTCACCGCTGAACACGTTCGCGCTGAGCGCCTGCATCGCGGCCTGGGCGTTGCCCGCCAGAAGGCGCTCCCGCTCCGGGGCGTGCAGTGACCTGAACAGGGGCCCGAAGAGGTGGCGTACGAGGCCGAACGGGAAGTCCCGTTCCAGCGTGTCGCAGTGGGCCTCCAGGACCCGCAGGCCGTCCTGTCCCGCTTCACACGCCAGGCGCCGCAGGAGCAGGCTCTTGCCGATGCCGACGGGCCCCTCCAGCAGAACCATGTTTCCGGTGCCCTGATGGGCATCGCGCACCAGGGCGAGGAGCGCGGACAGTTCGCGCTCGCGGTCGACGAGCGGAGTCCAGCCGTCGTTCCTTCCGGCTGTGCCATGCGGGGGGCGCGCGTTCACCTGGTCTCTCCCACTTGTGGGTGCGGCTGCGATCGGGCCGCTGGGCCCTGCCCGCCGTACCGACACCACGCGTGCGTGGCCACACGGTATACCTCGCTGAATCACGTCCGGAAGACGACTGACCAGTACGGACAAACCGGACAGCGGGGGTGTGGCACGGCCCGTGGGCGACGTGCGGCGAGCGCATCGAGCAGATAGGGCACGGCCCCGGCCGCGCCTGGTCGAGGACGCTTGGGGAGCGGTGGACGCCGTCCGTCCCGGCGAGGGACGTCCGGAGCGATCGAGGCCGGACGACTCCCGGGTGGGGAATCGACCGGAGCGGACGGAGGCGCTCGCCCCGGGGGGTGGTGGAGGGCGAGCGCCGCGGTATGGGGGCTGTGCGAGGGCCGGCGGCCCCGAAGGGCGCCCGGGGGAAGCCGGGCGGCCCTCAGGAGGAAGAAGCCAGCCGCGCCGGTCCGTCGCTGCTCGCGCGGCACCGGGGGATGAACGGATCGGATGTGGTCTTGGTGCGCGGGCCCTCGCGGTCCTCCACGTACTCCGAGAGCACACGAGGAGGCCATACGCCGACCGTCAGCATGCCCATGGAGTTCGCCCGTGCGACCAGGGCGGCGCGGTTGGGGACCCTGAACCGGCGCAGCATGAGGCCGACGTGGTACTCGATGCCCTGACGGCTCAGGTAGAGCCGCGCCGCGAGCTGGACCGTCGAGGCTCCGCTCGCCACGCCCTCCAGGATCTGGGCGTGGAGCTGGGAGAGCAGTCGCTGCGGTGCCACCGTGCTGGAGACCGAAGTCTCCTCGTCCGCACGGAATATCACGACATACGAGGGCGGGCGGCCGGTCTCGCTCCGTACGGCGATGCCGGTGAGCTCGCCGGAGAACACGCCCTCGTTGCCGCGCACCGCGACCACGCGCTCGACGAACCGGGAGCGCCGGCCCTCTGCGAGGCGGGCGAAGCGCCGGCTCAGCAGAGCAGGTGCGCTGGGGTGCAGCAGTTCATAGAGACTCCTTCCGCAGGTGTCCGCGGCTTCCCGGCCGAACTGCCGGAAGAAGTCCGCGTCCGCCGCTTGGATCCGCAGGCTGGGGTCCAGGCTCGCCATGCAGGTGACGTGCTGGCCCGCGAGTTGGCGGGCCGCCGCCGGCATGCCGTCCGGCTGGGTACCAGGCACCGAAGTGAGGGCTGGGGCCGGAAGGCTGACCGGGGCGGCGTAGTGGGGGGCAGTCATTGTGAGCCACCGCTTTCTGATACGGACAACCGGTTGGGGGAATTCGGATGTACCGAGCGGCATTTGTGAAGATGCCGCGAAACTCTGTTCGTGAGCCTAAGAACGCTTTCGGCGGTGGGTCAACGAGTATATGGGCGTAGAACCAAAACACTGTGGTGCCATGGTTCGGTGGGTACGGTCCTCGCAACTCCTGGGTGTGATGCGGTCGTTCCGCGGAGTAGCCGGCGGCTTGTCCGTGGGCCATTGAGGGCCTTGGATCCGTGTGACGGATCAACCGCGGCGAGGAAATGCAGAATCGGCCCTAAATGGACATATCGGCAAGGTGGCGAGCGGAACTCCGCCGGTGGGGTGGTAGGGTTCCGAGAGGTGATTCCGGGAGATCCGGACCCCTTCTTCCTCGTGCAACTCGAAAGACTTCGCGGGGAAACTCGAAGGCGACTTCATCCGCTTTCGTCCTGCGCCCCACCGGCGGTTGACCGCCGAGGGCGCCCGGGCTCGTACAGGTCGCCCACGCCGTTCGGCGTCGGCTCGCACCCGAGTCATTCACGTGTCATCCGACTGCTGGCACCACGTGCCACCTGCGGTCTCGGCCGTCGCGTCGACGGTGACCGGCACCCTACCGCATCGTCCGCGAAGCCAGGTCCGGTCCCTCCGACCGATGGCGACGGCTCGTCGCCCGTGTGTGTCGAACTCTTCGACGTGCGGCCAGGGAATCGCCAGGATCCGGCCCGCGTAGGGCGGGTCACCGGCGCTCCGTACGTTCACCGGAAAATCCCCGTGGCACATGCACCTGGGGCGAAGTTCTTGCGTTGGAGGCCGCCCGCGGCGAGATGACCCGAGCCGAGTGAACGCATCCGCCGAGTGGCCTGGATGCCGGAGAAGCATTCACAGCACATGCTTACTGAAGAGTAGCCAAGGATTTGACAAAGGGGGGCGGCCCGTGGTCGTACCGAGTTGTGTTCCTCACGCCGAGGAGAATTTCACCCGGATTCGCTTCCGAGGTCCTCAAGCGCGCTCGCGAGGACCGACCTGCCCGTGATGGACAATTTCCGGTAGCAGTTCGTGAGGTGTTTCTCGACGGCCCGGCAGCTGATGCCGAAATCGTCGGCGATGGCCTGGTTGCTGAGCCCGCCCGCGGCGAGCTTCGCCACCTTCAGCTCGGCGGGTGTCAGCCGGCCGCGGACCGGGACGGGGCTGTTGAGCACGGTGCTCCCGAGCCGGGACGCGGCCTGGTCGGCCACCCGTGTGGCGCCGGACGCCACCGAGAGCGTGTGCGACCTGCGGAGAGCGGCCTCGCCCTCCGGGGAGTCGACGCCGAGCCGGTCACCCAGTGCCAGCAGCGCACGGGACAACTCGAAGTGATTGGTGGCCCCTTCCAGCACGTCGACCGCGTCCCTCAGCATCGCCACTCCCGCGGGGCCGTCCGTCACACGCCCTTGTGCCGTGAGTGCCCTGCCAAGGGCGGAGGGGGCGCCCCACAGCTGGGCGAGTTCCACTTCCTGCTGGCTGAGCGCGGCGGCACGCTCGTACTCGCCCAAGTGGTAGTGCACGACGGCGGCATGAGAGGCCCACGGGAGCAGGGCGGGATTGCGCCAGCTGTACTGCTCCATGCGGTGCCCGGCGTCGTAGAAGTGGTCGAGCGCGGTCCGCGGATCGCCCTTGGTGAGCGCGAGGGTGCCGCCCAGGATGGTGAGCAGGGCCCAGAGGTAGGACTCGTTGGTGGCGCGGTAGCGGCCGCCGAGCAACTGCTGGGCGAGTCCGACGTCGCGGGACTGGATCGCGACCAGGGCGAGCGACACGGCCGCGACGACGCCGACGCCGTCGTGTTCCGTGCCGGCCTGCTCGAATGCCTCGGTCGCGAACGGTCTTGCCTCGTTGAGTCGGCCGTGGGCGAGGGCCGCGAGGGCCTGCTCGCTGCGGATGAGGGCCTGCTCGACCCGGTTCTCACCGCGGGCGGCCTCTTCCCGGGCCGACTCCAGCCAGGGGCCCAGCGCATGCGTCGAGTCGGCCGCGACCATGCTGGCGACGACCATCGGCATCGCCGTGTGCACATGCGAGGGGTAGGCCGGTTCCCGCTTCAGGATGCGCTCGCACAGCTCTCCCACCTCGGCTGCCGGAAGGGCGTTGGCGCAGGTGGCCGAGGCGAGCAGCATCGCGAGCAGTTCCCGCTCCGCGGGAGTGTCCATCGCGGGATCGGGGCCCAGCATCTTGAGCCGTACGACCGAGTCGGAGAGCTGCACAGGGTTCGAGGTGCAGGTGTGGCGGAGCCGCGCCTCCAGCCGGAGCGCGAGCTCCCGTTCGCGCCCGCGCAGTTGCCGCTCGTCGCCCAGTTCGTCGGCGACCTGCCGCAGCGAGTCGTGCACCGGCAGCAGGGACGACGCCAGCACGATCGGGGCCAGCCTGGTCATGGCGTCGGCGCGGTCGGCGGCCGAGTCCAGCAGCGGCATCGCCTGGGACATGTGGCGCACCGCGGCCAGCGGCGCGAAGCTGCGCTCCGCGGTGGCCAGGTCGACCAGCAGGCGGCCACGGTCCGAGCCGTGCGGGAAGCTGTCGAGCAGCGCGCACCGAAGGTAGCGGGCCGACGCCTCGGCCTCGCCCCTGTGCAGGGCGCTCTCCGACGCCGCGCGCAGCACCTGCCGCGCCCAGGCGTCCTGCGGCGCATTGATCGCCATCAGCTGGTCGGCCACCTGCTCGACGGGGCGTCCGACCTGGTGGAGCAGCTCGGCCGCGCGGGCGTGCGTCGCCGTACGGTCAGCGGTCGACATGCCCTCCAGGGCCGCGTCGCGTACGACCTGGTGGACGAAGCGGGCCCGCTCGTCGGACGAGACGAGACCGAGTCTGGTCAGCACCCGCAGGCTGTCGTCGCGGCCTGCCGTGTCCAGGGCGGCGAGCGAGCCCAGGAGCTCCACGTCGGTGTCGTCGCCGAGCACGGCCAGCGCGCGCGCCAGCCGCAGCACACGCGGACTCTGCGCCTCCAGGCACTGCAGCAGCCGCTGGCGCAGCGAGGTGGGCCGCAGGGCGGCCAGGGCTCCGGCGTTCTGTGCCAGAGGACTGAGCCCGCGCGCCGCGGATTCCTCGACGATCGAGGACAGGAAGGCAGGGTTGCCGCCGGCCGCCGCGTGACAGGCCGCGACGAACTCCTCGTCGGCGGGTTCAGGGATGCTCACCCGGACCATGGCGCGCGAGGCGCGGAGCTGGAACGGCTGGGGGCGGAGCGTGTGCGTCGCGCGTGTCACCAGCTCGCGTACGGGCGCACGCCCGGAGAGCAGACATCCGTCGCGGATCGTGCAGGCCAACAGGATCGGCAGGCTCTCCACCCGCATGACCAGATGCTGCAACCAGCGAAGCGTGGCCTCATCCGTCCAGTGCAGATCATCGACCAGGATCAGCAGCGGCCGGTCACGGGAGATGTTCTCGACCAGTGTGGTCAGGCGGCTGTGGAGCGTCGTCTCGCCGTCGCCGGTCGCCTGGGCGCCGTCGTCGGCCGTCTGGGCGTGGTCCGTCGCCTGGGCGCCGTCGCCGGCCGTCTGGGCGTCGTCCGCCCCGAAGGCGTCGCCGCTCAGCGCCGAGAGGGCGTCATGGGCGTCTCCCGCCGTCCAGCGCGCCACAGTGTCCTCGGGGGCGCGGCGCAGAGCGGGTTCCAGCAGCTGGCGCATGACCCCGAGAGGGAAGTCCCGCTCCATCGGAGCGGCGCCCGCCCGCAGGACCGTGGCATCCAGCCCGGCGCCGCGCTCGCCGATCTCGTCGAGCAGCGCCGACTTGCCGATCCCCAGCGGACCGCTGACCAGAACGAAGGCCCCGCGGCCGGCCTGCGCGCGGCGAAGCGCCGCCGCGAACCGGCTCAGTTCGGCATCTCGGTCTATCAGCACGAGATCCCTCCCCACGAGATCGTTCCGGACAGGTGTCGACTCCTCAGGACGGGTCATGTCCAACGACTGTTCTCCTTGCCGCATACCGCTCGGCGTAACAGGGGTAAGAGGGGTCCGGCGCTGTCTCCGAGCTCCTGAGGAGATGCCGTGAAGACGGCGTGGAGGCGCCATTGTGGCTGCTCAGGGCCTTCTGCAGGAAGTGCGGCGAAGATTTTCGCGCCAGGCGGAGTGACGCACGCCACATCGGCCGGGCCGGTGGGCGGTCGGCCGAAGGGTCTCAACCGGGTGGGCTCCGTGAGCCGGGTGAGCCTCATCTGTGCACTCCCCTCCCCGAAGAGCGGGGGATCCAGCACCCCGGGGTCCGACAGCTGCCCACTTCGGACGGAGGCATGTGCACCTCGGTCAGCGGGCGTATGAGCACCATCTGCCCAGCCTGCGTGGAGCGACGCATACAAGTCCGGACTGCCCTGCTCGGTCGCGGTCGCGGTCGCGCTCCGGTCCGCGCCGTCCGGCGCGCACCGTGAACGTGCTTCGCGCGAATACCTTCCGGACCGCCGTGATCCTCCGAACTCGGCCCGGCCGTGCGGCTGGACCCGTCGGCTGGATCGCCGTCGCTGTGCGTCAACTCCTTGCTCCTGTGTCGAACTCGGGTGTTTCCCGTCCATTTCCGGACTTGGCCGATGCTTTCGCCCGGCCGTGGCGGAGTCGGGGTGCGCACATCCGGAAGAGGTGGGTCGTGCCGCTTCCGGGCATGCCGGAACACGACGCTGCGATCGTGCGCTCGGCGCAGTCACGGGGCAACGCACTTGAGGAAGTTCAGAGGTTCGGACTTGTGCGTACGCGGCGCGGAGGGCCGGTTCGGGCGTTCGGAGCGCCGTGAACTCCCCCCACTCGGGGGGTCTCTCGCCGTCCCGCCCGCGGCATTCCGGGCGCGCCATCGGCCCGTGTGGCCGCGAGGTCTAGGGAGTTCATCGAGTCGGCGCTGCTTTCATGGGGCAGGGTCACGGAGGGTCGGCGCGTTGGGGGCACCGACCGTCACGGGCTCTCGGCCGCGGCCGAGAGCGGTGCGGGCGCAGGGCGCGAGAGGATGGTGACGTCGACGGCCTTCCGGTTCAGGTGGAGCTGACGGGGAGTCGGCCGGTCGGCAGCCGTCGACCCCGATGGTGCGGGGCGGTGTTCATCGACCGCTCTCCACCGTCGTGAACCGTCGCGGGCCGTGAGCGATCCGGACTGTGCCCGGTGGTGCGCCGCGGACCGTGCGGCGGGGGCCCCGCGCGTGTGGTCCGGTGGGTCTCCAGGCCGCTTTCGCCGCGCATGCCGGCCTGCTTTCGCCGCGTACGTAAGGCTGGAGAATTCTGCCCGGTGAGTGGTACGAAGGCTCCTCCGGCAATCCGGCCGGTTCTCCTGCGGGGCTTTCCGGCGCGTGTGCGTGGTGCGGGTCCGCGGTGGGTCCTTCCTCATTCCCGGGGTTCCGGGGCAGGGCTCGGGCCATCCGGTCCCCTTCGACGCGGAACAGGGCTTCTCGATGAGGTCCGTGTTCTCCGCCGGCTTCGCGGCAACGGCTTTCGAAATTCCATGGCTTCGGTCCACTCCAGGCGTCGTTCCGTAGGACGGCTGTGTGCCGGAGCGGGGCGGCCGGAGGAATGGTGGATTACCCGGGGCGAGCGGTTGTTGACCCGCTGTACGGAAGAGTTCCCTGGTGGAGGGCTTGCCCGTACCGAACCGCACCGAACCAAGAGGGTGCAGGGGACCGAAGTGTTTCGGCTCGGGAACCACAGGGTTAAGCGATTGCGCTCGTACTCGATTGACCCTGTCCGACGCCGCTGCCTAGGGTCGATTTCGCGGAATCAGGGACGATCGGGCCCCCGCGGCGATCGTCACCCCCCACATTCAGTACCGACCGAGTTCAGTGATTCCCCGGGGATTTCCCCGCGACTCCCGCACAGTTCCCCCCGCGCGTATCACGTACTTCGAAGGGAACGAGTCAGTGTCTACTTCCGTAGAAGTTCTGGTGGATTCAGCGGCGCACGCATCGCACGGCTCCGAGGCCCCGCTCCCCGAGTCGGGGGTGGAGGAGCTGTCGTTCGACAAGTCCGGTGTGCACATGGTGACTCTCGACCGAAGGCTGACCATCCGGCAGGCCAACCAGGAGTTCTTCCGGCAGTTCGGAGGCTCGTCGGACGAGATCTGTGGCCGCAGCTTCTGCGACCTGGTGCACCCCAGCGGCCGGCAGCCGCTGATGCATCAGTTCGCCCGGCTCCTCGAGGGCCGGCGTCACCGGTTCGCCGCCGAAGTCATCGCCGTGGGGCCCGACTCCGCCTTCAGTGCGCCGCTGGTGGCAGTCGCCGTACGCGGCCGCCACGTTCCCGAACTCGCCTCGATCCTGGTGCTGATGCGGGCGACGCAGGACTCCGAGAGCGTGGGCGTCGTCACCGACCGCAAGAAGATGCTGAGCGAGATCGACGCCAGGATCCTCGAGGGGATCGCGGCCGGAGTCCCCACCATCCCGCTCGCCAGGCGGCTCTACCTGAGCCGGCAGGGCGTCGAGTACCACGTGACGCGGCTGCTCCGCAGCCTGAGCGTGCCCAACCGATCCGCGCTGGTCTCCCGCGCCTACTCGATGGGCGTGCTCAAGTTCGGCACGTGGCCGCCCAAGGTGGTGGAGGAGTACGTGAAGTGAGTCCCGCGGGGAGGCGGGGCTGATCAGCCGGCCGCGACAGGTCCACAAGGACCGTCGCGGCCGCTGTCGTTCTCGGGGCGGTCTGGCGGTCTGGCGGTCGGGCGGTCGGGGCGGCACGCGGCGGGATCGCTCCGGTTGCCGGTTGCCGATTGCCGATTGCCGAGCACGGGCCGCCGCAGGTGTCGCGGGGCAGGTGCCCCGGCCGGGAGTCCGGCCGGGGCACCTGGTGTGAGAGGCGTCCCGGCGGCAGCAATGCAAGGAAATTTGCATCGACGTAGTCGAGTGCATATACACTTGAACGACTACTCGACGACTCCTCTGAGGAGAGTGGACGCCGTGACGATGCATTCGGCGACCCTGGCCATCAACGAGACCCTGCAGGCACGCAAGGCGGCGGGGGAGAAGGTGCTGCATCTGGGCTTCGGTGAAGCCGGGCTGCCGGTGCCCGACCCGGTCGCGGAGGCTCTGGCACGAGCTGCGGGCCTCAACGGCTACGGCGCCGTGGTCGGTTCGTCCGACGTGCGGGAAGCCGCGGCCGGCTGGTTCACCCGCCGGAACCTGGTGACCGAGCCGGACCAGGTGCTGTTCGCCCCCGGCAGCAAGGCTCTGCTCTTCGCGCTGCTCGCGGCCCTTCCGGGCGACCTCGTCCTGCCGCGTCCTGCCTGGGTCAGCTATGCCGCGCAGGCGTCCCTGACCGGCAAGAGCGTCGTCGACGTCCCCATCCCGGCGGGGTCAGGGGGCGTTCCGGACCCCGAACTCCTCGAGGGCGCCCTGGCCGATGCACGGGCCGCCGGCCTGAATCCCGGTGTGCTGCTCCTGACGGTGCCGGACAACCCCACCGGAACGGTCGCCCGGCCGGAGGATCTCCGCGAGGTGTGCGCCATCGCCGACCGGCACGGCCTCGCGGTCGTCGCCGACGAGATCTATGCCGAGTTGTGTCACAACGGCCGGCCCGCTCCCTGCCCGGCGGCGTTCCTGCCGGAGCGGACCGTGGTGACCAGTGGGCTCAGTAAATCCATGGCCCTGGGCGGCTGGCGGATCGGACTCGCCCGGGTGCCGGGCAACGCGTGGGGCGTCCGCCTGATGCGCGAACTGGTCGGCGTCGCCAGCGAGGTGTGGTCCAGCCTCGCCGCACCCATGCAGGCCGCGGCCGCGTACGTCCTCCAGGACCCACCGGACGTGACCGCACACATCGCTGCCGCGCGGCGGCTGCACGCGGCCGTCGCGCGCGCGGTGCACGGCGAGTTCGTACGAGCCGGAGCGGTGTGCCGTGCCCCCGAGGCGGGTTTCTACCTCTACCCCGACTTCGAACCCGTGCGCCCGTATCTGGCCCGTCAGGACATCACCACCGGGGCGGAACTGGCCTCGGCACTGCTGGAGCGGCACGGTGTGGGCGTCCTGGCCGGTGAGGCCTTCGGCGACACGGCCGGTGGGCTGCGCGCCCGGGTGGCCACGAGCCTGCTCTACGGGGAGACCGCGCAGGAGCGCTGGGAGGCGCTGCGCAGCGATGACCCGGCCGCTCTGCCGTGGATCTCGGCGTCGCTGGACCATCTGCGCGACGCGCTGGCCGTGTTGACCCCTCGGATCTGACCGAGCCGCGGATCCTCCCGAGGCCCGCGGCCCGGCCGTACTGGTGCTCGGACCGGTCGCGACACTCGTGCCTGGACGCGCCGGTCGCGACCGCGGTGTGCCTGGTCGTGCTGCGCTCGGCCGTGCCGTCTCGCGCCGCGAGGAGGGCCCGGACCGCTGTCCCGTTCGCCGGTGGCTGGCCGGGTCAGCCGGATTCCGGGGTGGCATCGTCCGGGGCGGGCGGTGCGCCGCGTGAACCCTCGGCGGTGTAGACGCCGAAGTCCTCCAGCAGTTCCTCCTCCTGCAGAAGGGTCGACCGCACCTCGTGTCCCCGTACGCGCGCGACTCCCGCGGCCAGTGCCTGGACCAGTGAGGTGAACGCGGTCATGGAGCGCAGCACCGAGGGCCCGGAGGCATCCACGAAGAATGCCTGCGCGGCCAGGGGCGCCAGCGGCGATCCCGGGTTGTCGGTGAGCGCGATGCACCGGGCCCCGCGGGCGCGTGCCCAGTCGAAGGCGCGCACGGTCTCCGCCGTGTAGCGGTGGATGGAGACGGCGACGAAGGCGTCGCCGCTGCGGACCCGGCGGAGGTCGTCGGTGAGGGTGCCGGCGCCTCCGGCCACGATCTCGACGTCCTCGCGCACCATGCGCAGCAGGTAGCCGAGGAGATAGGCCGGGGCGTGACACTTGCGCAGGCCGAGGACGTGCACCCGCGGTGCCTCGGCCAGAGCTCGCACCGCGGTGTCCCAGCTCGCGGTGTCGATACGGGCGAAGGTGCGGGAGATGTTGGCCCGGTCCTGGGCGACGGCCCGCTCGATCAAGTCGCCGCCTTCCTCGCCGAGTTGCTCCAGGTTGTCGTACCGGCGCAGCAACTGGGCCTGTTCGCGCAGCCTCTCCCGGCACAGGCGGGTCAGCCCCGGGTAGCCCCCGAGTCCGAGGCCCGTCGCGAACCTGACGACGGTGGCCTCGTTGACGCCGACGGCTGTCGCAAGCTCCGAGACGGTCATGAACGCGACGCCCTCGGGGTCGGCCATGACCCGGTCGGCGAGCAGACGCTGCGAGGGCGTGAGCGTGGCGAAGCGCTCGTGGAGGAGGGCCACGAGCGCGTCGAAGGTGTCCGGAGCCTGCTCGGGCTTCTTCGTCCGCTGGGCCCGCTGTGATGCCGATGCCATGCCCTGATCCTCTCGCTTCCGGGGGGATCCGGGGCGGACCGGGGTCAGATTGCCCTCGCGGACGTCGCGATGCCCCGGGAGAAGTCGGTCAGCGGGAGCACGGCCGTCTCTCCCGAGGCGCCGCGTACGGTCAGCCGGTCGCCGGTCAGGTCGGCGACGACCGTGCAGAGGGTCATCAGCGGATCGGGGCCCGCGGCGGTGCGGTGAACGCCATGGGGCAGCGGCGCCGAGGTGAGGGCCTCCAGGAACCAGTCGCCGGACGGCTCCCGTGGGCCGAGGTGCATCTTCTCCAGCGCTCGCCCACGGCTGAGGCTCTCCTCGTACTGGCCGAGATCCGCGGTCGCATGCCCGCTTTCGCACCCGGGGCGCGGGGCCGGGGGGACGTCCGGAGCGTCGCGGAGGTGGCGCAGGTGGTTGGCGTGCCAGTGCAGGGGTTCCTCGGCGGTCGCCTCGACCGCAGCGACACGGCCGGCAGCGGATTCCACGACCGCGACCCGCCCGCTGCCGCGCTCGCCGATCGTGTACGCGAACCCGCCCGCGCTGGGATGCGTCCTGAGGTGTTCCGCGGCGGCGTCCAGGGTGGGGGCGCACTGCAGCGCCCGCGCCACGAAGTGGCGGCCCGCGCCTGCGGGGGACGGCCTGACGACCTGCACGTGGTTGATCCCCCAGACCAGCCCGAGGCCGGTGGCCGTGAACGTGTTGGCGGGAAGGAAGCCCGGATACCACTGGACGGTCACGGGCGGTAGGCCGTCGATCACCAGAGTCAGCAGCATGAGGCGGCCGTCCAGCGCGGGGGCGCCGTCCTCGTTGTGGGCCACGAAGGACCGGCTGCGGCGCCAGGCCAGGTCCGTACAGCCGGTGCCGTCGTCCGTTCCGAGGTCGCCGCGCAGATTGGCGAGCAGCAGGTCGTCGACGTCGGCACCCGCGCCCTCGGCGAGGGCCTCCAGTTCGGCGACCTCCGCGGCGTAGCGAGTCCGGGTGGCCTGCAACACCTGTTGCAGGCGGGCGCCGCCTTCGGCAGTGCTCACCCAGCGGCGCAGGGCGTCGCGTTCCGGCATCGCTTCCTGCACGGCCCGGATGTCCTCGCGCGCGGTCTCGCCCAGGGCCCGGAACACCTCGCGGCGGCCTCCGCCCACGACGATCCAGCGCAGTCCGGCCAGCCGCTGTTCACGCACCACCGCAGTCATCCGAGCCCTCCATGTCCTTCGCCGTCATCAACCCTGCCGCACGAACCTCTTGACGCCAAGGAGATTGCAAGCTTAATAGTGAGTGCAAGTCTAGTTGCATCGCGGGTCGTCGTGCGAGCCCCGATTGCGCGAGCCGCCCGTGCGGCTGACTCCGCGTGCCTGGTCGGCGTGTGCCGGCGGCACGTGGTCCGCCCGCACGCGCCCGCCCCCTCCCCGTCACGGTCAGGAGCTGTCCATGAACACGTCCCCGAGGGCCAGAGACGAGTCGGTCGTCCTGCGCCCGGCTCTGGGCAACCGGCAGATGTCGATGATCGCGATCGGCGGTGTCATCGGAGCCGGTCTCTTCGTCGGCAGCGGCAGCGCCATCCAGCAGGCCGGCCCGGCCGTCCTGGTCGCCTACGCCGCGATCGGCGCCCTGGTCGTGCTGGTGATGCGGATGCTCGCCGAGATGGCCGTGGCCCAGCCCGAGACCGGCTCCTTCTCCAGCTACGCCGGCCGCGAGCTGGGCCCCTGGGCCGGGCTCACGGTGGGCTGGCTCTACGCCTATCAGTGGTGCATCACCGTCGGCTTCGAGGCCGTCGCAGGAGCGGCCATCACCCACCACCTGCTGCCGGCTATCCCCACCTGGATCGCCGCTCTCGTCCTGATGATCGCCCTGATCTCCGTCAACTTCGCGCGCGTCGAGTCCTTCGGTACGTTCGAGTTCTGGTTCGCCATGATCAAGGTGGCCGCGATCGTGGCCTTCCTCCTCATCGGGCTGGCCGCTGTCCTGGGGACCGTTCCGGGCGCGACCGCTCCGGGCTCGTCCAACCTCACCGGCGAGGGAGGGGTCGCCCCGAACGGCTGGCTGCCCGTCCTTCAGGCTTCCCTCGTCGTCTTCTTCTCGTTCTTCGGCACCGAGGTCGTCACCGTGGCCGCGGGTGAAGCCAAGGACCCGGCCCACGCCGTCCGACGCGGCGTCAACAGCGTGGTCTGGCGCATCCTGCTCTTCTACATCGGATCGATCGCCCTCGTGGTCACGCTGCTCCCGTGGAACGCCACCGCCGTCACCCAGAGCCCGTACTCGGCCGTCCTCGACCACCTCGGCGTCCCCAACGCCGCCACGATCATGGACTTCATCGTGCTCACCGCGGTGCTGTCCTGCCTGAACTCCGGGATCTACTCCTCTTCCCGGATGCTGCACTCCCTGGCCCGGCGCGGGGAAGCCCCGAAGCTGCTGGCTCGTACCAACCGCTCCGGCGTCCCGACAGCCGCGGTCGTCGCCGCCTCCAGCGTCGGCCTGCTCACCGTCGTCGCCAACTACTTCCTTCCGACGACGGCCGTGTACGAGTTCCTCCTCGACTCCTCGGGAGCCATCGCTGTCGTCGTCTACCTCTGCATCGTCGTGACCCATCTGCGCGGCCGCGCACGGCTGGACCGCGGTGGCTTCGAGAACCGGACCGTCAGGATGTGGGCGTACCCCTACCTCGATGTCGCGGTGCTCGTCGTCCTGCTCGCAGTCATCGGCGGGATGGCCGCCGGCAGCGACAGCCGCCGCTCGCTGGTCCTGACCCTGCTGGTCACCGCGGTCGCCGTCGTCGCCGGGGTCCTCCGGCAGCGGTCGCGCGCGACCGTGGCGGTCCAACCCGTCTCGAAGGCCGAAGTCCCCTCCACCGACTAGGAGTTACGGCCCTGGCGTCACCGCGCCTGCCGACCGGATGTCGCGCTGCGTCGTCCGGTCGGCCGACGGCCTGATGGCGGGAACCCGGGCTTCGAGATGACCTACGCCAGGATCACGGACGGACCCCGGAGCGCCCGGACCGACGAGTTCCATCAATTCCCGGTGCAGCAAAAGAATATGATGCTCAGTCAGTTATGCATTTCGGCGCGGCGTTCCGCAGCCGGCTCGACAGCAGAACCCGGCGTACGCCGGGGGCTGGCATTTGGCGACCGCTCATTTACATATGGTCATTTTGGTTACGGAAGCATCATCGGCACTGTGTATGCGCCTTCTTCCGGTCTCATGCGGACCCTACCGTCACATTCATCCAGCAACCATGACGGTGACAGCCAAGGCCCCGAACGGGGGGACTGCTGTCTCAAGGAGAAACCATGTCCGGAGCAGTACAGCAGCAAGGAAGCATGGCGTCCGCGGGAAATGCGCTGACCGCGGCACAGGGGGACTGGCCCGGGGACTGGCCGGGGGACGGAGGGGGTAACTGGCCCAGGAATCCCCGGCTCTACGACATCAACCCGAACTCGGGGTCGACGGCCGGTGGCAACACCGTGGTGCTCACCGGGGCGAACCTGCAGGGCACCTTCCAGGTCACCTTCGGAGGCACCCCCGCCACCAATGTGACTCCGAATCAGTACGGGAACTCGGTCACGGTCACCGCGCCCCCGCACGCCGCGGGCGCCGTGTCGGTCGTCGCCACCACCCCGTACGGCACCACCAACGCGCTGAGCTACACCTACATCGCCGTGCCGGTGGGTCCGACCGTCAGCGCTCTCGTGCCGAACACCGGTCCCACGGCCGGCGGCACGGCCTTCGCCATCATCGGCACCAACCTCACCGGCGCGTCCGTCACCTTCAACGGGGTCTCGGCCACCGGCGTGTCGATCAACGGGACGGGCACGGTCCTGACCGGCACCACGCCGGCCGGACCTGCCGGGAACGTCCCGGTCGTCGTCACCACCCCCCTCGGCAGTACGACCGTCGCCGGTGGCTTCACCTATGTGGCGCCTCCGCCGCTGCCCGTGGCCACCGCGATCACGCCGACCTCGGGGACCGCCGCGGGCGGTACGGCGTTCGTGATCACCGGGTCGAACCTGAACGGTGCGTCGGTGACGTTCAACGGGGTCGCGGCGACCGGTGTGTCGGTCAATCCGGCGGGCACAGCCCTCGTCGGCTTCACCCCGGCGGGTGCGGTCGGGCTCGCGACGGTGGTCGTCACCACTGCGTTCGGCACGGCCACCGTCCCCGGCGGCTACACCTACACCGCGCCGCCTCTGCCGGTGGCCACCGCGATCACGCCGACCTCGGGGACCGCCGCGGGCGGTACGGCGTTCGTGATCACCGGGTCGAACCTGAACGGTGCGTCGGTGACGTTCAACGGGGTCGCGGCCACCGGTCTGTCGGTCAATCCGGCGGGCACGGCCATCATCGGCTTCACCCCGGCAGGCATGGCCGGACCCGCGACGGTCGCCGTCACCACCCTCGGTGGCAGCACCACCGTGGCCGGCGGCTACACCTACGTCTGACGGTCGCCCGGTCGGCCGGAGGGGATGCGCCTCGGTGCATTCCCTCCCCGCCCGGCGCGAGGGCCCGGACACGGAAACCTGTCCGGGCCCTCGCCCGTCCCCGGCCGCGGCGCCTTTCGCAGACACCCGTTACCGCTTCCTCGCCCGCCCCGCCCCGCCGCTCCCCTCCCACCCCGGCCCCTTGCCGCATGATGACCAGGAGTCCGTACGGGCAGCGGAGAGGAGACCGGGCATGGGCGCACGATCGGGGCCGTTCTGGGACGGGGTCGAGGGGCGAGCACCCATTCCCCCTGCCGCGGCCACGCTGGGGCTGGAGTTCATCGCCGCGGACACGGAGAACGCCACGATCGAGCTCGCGTTCGCGGCAACCGAGGACTTCACCAATCCTCTCGGCAACGTACTGGGTGCCTTTCTCTCCGCGATGCTCTACGACACCGTCGGCCCGGCACTGCTGGCCACGCTCGCGCCCGACGAGTTCCAGTCCACGTTGGAGATGAAGGTCAGCTTCCTTCGTTCCACACGCCCCGGCCGGATCACCGGCAAGGGGCGCGTGGTGCACCGCGCAGGGGATCTGGCGTACCTCGAGGGCGTCCTCCTGGACCCGGGCGAAGCGATCATCGCGACCGCATCCGCCACCGCCCGCGTCATTCCGCTCAGCGAGGCGGCAAGCGCGCCCTAGAGTCCGCGCGGCGCCGCCGCGGTCACGGCTTCCGGGCGAGCCCGGCGACGATCAGCTGCTCCCATACGGTGAGTTCCCGGGTTCCGCCGTCCTCGCCGAACACGGTCGGGCTCTGCTCCGGCCGCCACAGCGAGGTCGGTACGACGCCGGGGTCCAGGAGTTCCATGTCCCCGAACAGGGCGCGAATCTCGTCGTCGCTGCGCCACCGCCCCCGGCCGAAGGTCTGCTGGAGAATCGCCTCCGCCTCGGCGGTCTCCTCGTTGTGGCCGCTGCGGAAGTGCGAGATGAACACATAGCTCCCGCTCGGCACGAGATCCTGCCAGTAGCGGACGACGGCCATGGGGTCCTCGTCGTCGTTGATGTGGTGGAGGATCGCGCTGAGGATCACGGCGACCGGCCGGTCGAAGTCGATGAGTGCCGTGGTGTCGGGATGGTTGCGGATGGCGTCGGGCGTGCGGACGTCGGCCTGGATGACGCGGGTGTTCTCGTTCTCCGCCAGCAGGGCCCGGCCATGAGCGAGGACGATCGGGTCGTTGTCGATGTAGACCACGCGTGACGACGGCGTATGGCGCTGGGCGATCTGGTGGACGTTGTCGGCCGTGGGCAGCCCGCTGCCCATGTCGATGAACTGCTGCACTCCGGTGTCCCGGGCGATGGCCCGCACCGCGCGACCGAGGACCTGACGGTTGGAGTGGGCGATGACCACGGAGCCGGGAAGTTCGTGCTTGAACTTGTCACCTATGTGGCGGTCGACCTCGTAGTTGTCCTTACCGCCGAGAAGGTAGTCGTAGACGCGGGCAATGCTGGGCTTGTCCGGGTCCACTACCCCAGCGTCTGTCATGGCAACTCCCCTTGCTGACCGCAGTGTTGTGTGGTCGGTCATTGTAGGGCGGCAGGTCGGCGGCCTGCCCGGCACTTCGGCCACCCCGCGCCACTGGTGCCCCCGGTCCTGGGTACCCGGGAAAAGCCCTCCGACGGATGTCGAGAAAGCCCGTCCCGTTCCGATGTCTCAGGTGAAGGGAGTGAGGACGATGAAGTTCATCATCATGCTGACCGGTAAGCAGTCCGACTACGACGCCATGAACGGCAAGGCCACCGAGGGTTCTCCCGTGTGGACCGAGAGTGACCTCAAGGCGATGTTCGAGCACATGGGTGCCCTCAACGACGACCTCACCGCTCGGGGCGAGCTCGTGGACGGCCAGGGCCTGGCGGAGCCGAAGCAGGCCAGGCTCGTCACCGCGGCGGTGGACGGTACGCCGGTCGTCTCCGACGGCCCCTACGGCGAGGCCAAGGAGGTGCTGGCCGGGTACTGGCTCGTGGACGTCAAGAGCCCCGAGCGCGCCTACGAGATCGCGGCGCGCGCCTACCGGTGCCCCGTGCCGGAAGGCACCACGGACAACCCGCCGGTGATCGTCCGGCCTGTCGGGGAGCCCGACGAAGCGGGATGCGAGGTCTGAGCGGGCGGAAGATCCGTCACGACGAGCCGGGGGCCTGATGCGCGGACACCGCCACAGGCCCCCGGCCCTCCGCATGGTCGGCAGGGGCCTCGCTGAGCTGGGGGACGGCCGGGAGCCGGGCGCGCTCGCGGCCGACCGCGGGGCGCCTCGGCCCCGGCGCCTCTGAACGCGCCGCACCAGCGGGGGCGCCTGGCGGACGGCGGTGCGTGAGGGCCGCGGCCGCGCTCCTCGCCCGCCGGGGGCTTCCGCGCACGGCGGACCGGGACCGGCCCGGGCTCGTATCGCGCGCTCTGTGCATGCGACGCAAGCCGGAGGCCGTCCCCGCTCGGCCATGCGCTCAGGCGGCGCAGCCGCGCCTGGCCGGGAGCGCAGTCGCCGGTCCCTTCTTTGCGCCCGGAGCCCGAGAGCGGGACAGGGTCGCCCCGGTTGACTCGGAACGCGTGGACGTCACCCGGCGATCCACCGGGTCCGAGCGCGGACCGGCGGCATCAGGCCACCGGTACGCGCCGGCCGTGGCCGGACCGGAACCGGAAACCCCCGACTGCCTGGAGGTGGTGCGTCATGCGCACAGCCAATCTCGACGACCGACTCGTTCTCGTGCGCGACGACGGCACGGCGGTGGACGTGGAGAAGGCTTCGGGCCGCCTCTTCTCCTCCGATCCGCAGGCGGTCTTCGAACGCTGGGACGCGTTCACGGACTGGGCGTCGACAGCCGCGGCACGATCGGAGGACGGAGTGCCCTTCGACGAGCGGAAGTTGAGGGCTCCCGTGCCGCGGCCCCGCCAGATCTTCGCCGTGGCGCTCAACTACGCCGACCACATCGGTGAGTCGGGGTTCGAGATCCCTGAACACCTCTCGGTCTTCACCAAGTTCCCCGCCTCCGTCACCGGCCCGTACGACACCGTGGAACTCCCCAGCCGCCTCGTGGACTGGGAGGTGGAACTGGTCGCAGTGATCGGTCGCCGCGCCCACCGGGTGGCGGTGCGGGACGCCTGGTCGCACATCGCGGGCCTGACCGTCGGTCAGGACCTCTCCGAGCGCCGCCTTCAACTACGCGGGCACGCACCGCAGTTCTCTCTGGGCAAGTCCTTCCCCGGCTTCAGCCCGACCGGGCCCTTCCTCGTCACGCCCGACGAGGTCGAGGATCCCGACGACCTGGCCATCGGCTGTGCGGTGAGCGGCGAAACGATGCAGGAGTCCCGTACCGGCCGCATGATCTTCTCCGTCCCCGACCAGATCTCCCGGATCTCGGCGGTCTGCCCCCTCCTGCCCGGGGACCTCGTCTTCACCGGAACTCCGGCAGGCGTCGGCGGAGCGCGGGAACCGCGCCGGTTCCTCGCACCGGGCGAGGTGCTGCACAGCTGGATCGAGGGCATCGGAACGCTCGACACCGCGCTGACCGCCGGCATCACCCACCCCCACGGCCCGGACGCCTGACCGCAACGCGCCGCCGGACCGCGTCGAACCAGCGGTCCCACCGGGAGTCTCCCCACCACCAGGAGCAGACCATGCCCTTGCACCGCCTTGCCCGCATCACGATGGGCGTGCCCGACGTCGACGCGACGCACGCGTACTACGCCGACTTCGGACTCACCGCCCTCGGCCCCGGCCGTTTCTCCTCGGCCGACGGGGGAGAGCAGCTGCGCATCGTCCACGCGGACCGCCGGCGCCTCCACGAGCTGGTGGTCGCCGCTGACGACCCCGACGACATCGGCCGCATCGCCGCCGCGCTCAACCGGCTCGACGTGCCGTTCACCCGGGACGGGAACCGCCTGCGGTCGACCGACGCCGGAACGCAGGTCGCCGTCACCGTCGAGGTCCGGACCCGTATCGCCCAGCACCCGGCCCCGCCCGTACCTCTCAACGGCCCCGGTCTCACCGGCCGACCCGGCAGCAGGGCTCCCGGCGTGCTGCGCGAGGAGCCCGTACGTCCGCGGAGGCTCGGACACGTCGTCATCGGCTCCACCGACCAGGAGGCGTCGCAGCGCTTCTTCACGGACGGGCTGGGCTTCCAGGTCAGCGATCTCGTCCCAGGCGCCGCCTTTCTGCGCTGTTCGACCGACCACCACAACGTCCTGGTGCAGCGCGCTCCCGTCCCGTTCCTGCACCACTCCTCATGGGAGGTCGACGACGTCGACGAGGTGGGCAGGGGAGCGACCCGCATGCTGGAGGGGCACCCGGAGCGCCACGTGTGGGGGCTGGGCCGCCACCATCTCGGATCGAACTTCTTCTGGTACCTGAAGGATCCGGCGGGCAACTTCTCCGAGTACTTCGCCGACATGGACTGCATCGTCGACGACCACCTGTGGACCCCGCGCGTCTGGGAGGACATACGAGCCCTCTACGCCTGGGGCCCTCCCGTGCCGCCTTCGTTCCTCGAACCCGAAGACCTCGCCGCGCTCATGACCGGCGCCCATGACGCGGGCTGAGGAGGAGCGGGCGATGGACGGACCCCGGACGGCGCGCAACGCGGAGTCGCCGCACGACGCGTACGACGTCCTCGTCGTCGGCGCGGGCCCCGTCGGGCTGGCCACGGCGATCCAACTCGGCACCCGCGGCAGGCGCGTCGCGGTCGTCGAACGGTGGCCGCGTCCCTACCCGTTGCCGCGCGCCGTCGTGTTCGACCATGAGGCGGCCCGCATCCTTGCCGCCATGGGACTCGCCGACGTCCTGGAGCGGATCAGCGAACCGGCCCGCGACTACGAGTGGCTCAACGGCCACGGCGAGACCCTGCTGCGACTCGCCTTCGACGACACCAGCCACTCCGGCTGGCCGCACATGAACATCTTCACCCAGCCCCACCTGGAGGCCGCACTGGAGGAGCGCGCCCGCGAGGTCCCCGGCATCGACATCCTCCGCGGCTGGGAGGCCACCGGACTCGTCCAGGAACCGGAGGCCACCCGGCTGACGGTCGCCGAAGCGGCGGGGGAGCGGCCGGTGTCGCACGACGGTGTCCGCGGCGGTGTCCATGAGCACCGCACGATCACGGCGCAGTACGTGGTGGGCTGCGACGGAGCGAGCAGCTTCGTACGGTCGCGCATGAACACCTCCATGACCGATCTCGGCTTCTTCTTCGACTGGTTGGTCCTCGACGTCATCCCTCACGACACCGGCCGCGTGTGGTCCCCCCGCAACGCACAGATCTGCGATCCCGCCCGGCCGACGACGGCCGTCTCGGGCGGACCGGGCCGCCGCCGCTGGGAGTTCATGCGCCTGCCGGGGGAACCGATCGCGGAACTCAACCGGGTGGAGACGGCCTGGGCTCTCCTGCGTCCATGGGGACTGACCCCTGACAACGCCACGCTGGAGCGGAACACCGTCTACACCTTCCAGGCGCGGTGGGCCGACCGCTGGCGCGACGGACGCCTGCTCCTCGCGGGCGATGCGGCGCACCAGATGCCCCCGTTCGCCGGACAGGGCCTGTGCTCCGGCCTCCGGGACGCGGCCGGTCTCGGCTGGAGACTCGACCTCGTCCTCTCGGGAGCCGCCCACCCCAGGCTCCTGGACAGCTACACCACGGAGCGCTCGCAACATCTGCAGCACGCGATCTCCCTGTCCGTACACCTGGGAAAGATCATCTGCGAACCCGACCCCGAGGCCGCCGCCGAGCGTGACCGGCGCATGCTGGCCGATCGGCGGGCAGGCGGCGAGCCCCTGAAGGGCATGCCGCCGCAGACGCTCACCGGGGGAGTGCTGTCCTACGGGGGCGGCGGGGGGCACGGTGCGGGTGACAGCCGCGCCGGGGGCGATGGTGGTGGTGACGGCGGCGGGGGTGTACCCGGTGTACCCGTTCCGCCCGCCGGGCAGCTGGGCCGCCAGGGGCGGGTGCGCCATGCGGGCCGTACGGGCCTGCTGGACCAACTCGTGGGCACCGGCTTCACCCTGCTGGCCATGGAGGACCCGCGCACCGTGCTCGGCCCCGACGACCTGCGCTTCTGCGAGCGCCTCGGCATCCGCCTCCTCCACGTCGTGCCTGCCGGTACGACGCCCGGGCCCCACGAAGTCGAGGACCTCGACGGCATCTGCCGGTCCTTTCTGGCGGACCTCTGCCAGCAGGCCGTCCTCGTGCGCCCTGACCACTACGTCTTCGGCGGTGTACCGCTTCTCGAGGACCTGCCCCGGCTCCTCGCCTCCCTCCGCGCGCAGCTCCACCTGCGGGGCTGACGGCAGGTGGCGGCTCCCGGAGCCCACCCGAGGATCACCTCGTACACCCCACACGTCCTGTACCGGGCGACACAGCCACCATGATCATCTCCGGCTCTCCGGCTCTCCGGCGCCGAGCGGCGCGCTCTCGCGGACACCTGCCCCCGCCGCTGCCGGACCCCGGGGGGCCACGCCCTTGACCACGCCTCCCGCCGCCCTGCGCATCGTCGCGGACGTGATCTAGGGGCCGCCCTAGTCCATGCCCCCATAGCGTGATGAGCCCGGCGGCCCCGCATTCTGCTGCCCGACCCGTGACCGGCCGGTGCGGACCGCCACCTGTGCCGTACGCCGCACGCACGCCGCACCTGACGTCAGCGGTCCGTGCGTGCTGGTCCGACAAGCTGGTGGAGTGGAATGAGCGAGTCAGTACGCAGTCCGCATGGGCTCAGCGCCGCGCCCCAGCCCGCGATCGCCGTCATCGGACTCGCCTGCCGCCTGCCCGGGGCATCGGACCCCGACGCCCTGTGGCGCCTCCTGCGCGCCGGGGACAGTGCCGTACGCCCAACCCCTGCCGACCGCCTACGACTTGCCGGATCATCCGCCGAGAGCTCGCCCGGTGACGCACCCCGCTGGGGTGGGTTCCTCGACGAGGTCGACGGTTTCGACGCCGGTTTCTTCCGCATATCGCCCCGCGAGGCCGACACCATGGACCCGCAGCAGCGGCTGGTCCTGGAACTCGCCTGGGAGGCCTTGGAGGATGCCCGTATCGTCCCCGGACAGCTCGGGGACAGCTGCACGGGCGTGTTCATCGGTGCCGCGCACGACGACTACGCCACCCTGCACCACGCGCTCGGCCCGGAGAGCGTCACCCACCAGTCCTTCACCGGCGTCCACCGCGCCCTGATCGCCAACCGGCTCTCCTACCTCCTCGGCCTGCGCGGCCCCAGCCTCACCCTGGACTCGGCCCAGTCGTCGTCCCTCGTCGCGCTCCACCTCGCCTGCGAGAGCCTGCGTGGCGGCGACAGCGACATCGCCGTCGCAGGGGGTGTCAACCTGCAACTCGCGCCCGAGAGCAGCTTCTATCCCCACCGTTTCGGCGCGCTCTCACCGGACGGCCGCTGCTACACCTTCGACGCCCGCGCCAACGGCTATGTGCGCGGCGAGGGTGGCGGGCTCGTCGTACTGAAGCCCCTGGACCGGGCTCTCGCCGACGGCGACCCCATCCGGGCCGTCATCCGCGGAAGCGCCGTCAACAACGACGGCGGGGGTGACACCCTCACCGCGCCGGACCCTCGCGCCCAGGAAGACGTCATCCGCCGCGCCGTGCGCAATGCCGGGGCGGCTCCGCACGACATCCAGTACGTCGAACTCCACGGAACCGGTACGCCGGTCGGGGACCCGGTGGAGGCCACCGCCCTCGGCGCGGTTCTGGGCTCCGGACGGGCCGACGACGAGCCGCTGCGCGTCGGTTCGGTGAAGACCAACGTGGGCCACCTGGAAGGCGCGGCGGGAATCGCCGGGCTTCTCAAGGCGGTGCTCTCGCTCCAGCACCGCGAACTTCCGCCGAGTCTCAACTACGCGACACCTCATCCCGGGATCCCCCTCGACACGCTGCGCCTGCGCGTGCAGGACGACCTCGGCCCCTGGCCCCGCTCCGACGCGCCTCTTGTCGCCGGCGTGAGTTCCTTCGGGATGGGCGGGACGAATGCGCATGTGGTGCTGGAGGAGGCGCCACCGGTTGGGCCGGAGGTTGAGCCGGAGCCGGGGGCCACCGGCGACGTCGTCGCCCCGGTGTTCGTGGCCGGGGGGCTCGTGCCGTGGGTGGTGTCGGGGCGTGGTGGTGAGGGGCTGGTGGGTCAGGCGGGCCGGTTGGCGTCGTACGTGGAGTCGGCCGGTGAGGGCGTGCGGCCGGTGGATGTTGCGTGGTCGCTGGCGGCGACGCGTACGGCCTTGGAGAACCGGGCCGTGGTTCTCGGCTGTGACGTGAGTGAACTCGCGGGCGGGCTGGGTGTGTTGGCGTCCGGTGGTGTGAGTGCCGCGGGTGTGGTGCGTGGTGTGGTGGCCGGTGATGTGGGTCGGGCCGTGTTCGTGTTCCCGGGTCAGGGTGCGCAGTGGGTGGGGATGGGGCGGGAGCTCTGGGATGTCTCGCCGGTCTTTGCGGAGTCGATGGAGGCGTGTGAGCGGGCGCTGAGTGCGTTCGTCGACTGGTCGCTGAGCGAAGTCGTTCGCGATGGGGCTGAGTTGGCGGATGTTGATGTGGTGCAGCCGGTGACGTGGGCGGTGATGGTGTCGCTGGCTGCGGTGTGGCGTGCGTGTGGTGTGCGGCCGTCGGTGGTGGTGGGGCATTCGCAGGGGGAGATCGCGGCTGCGGTGGTGGCGGGTGGTCTGTCGTTGGAGGACGGGGCGCGGGTGGTGGCGCTGCGTTCGAAGGCGATCCGGGCGATTGCCGGTCGTGGCGGCATGGTTTCGGTGGCGCTCCCGCTTGTTGAGGTTGAGGAGTTGCTGTCCGGTTGGGTGGGTCGGATCGATGTTGCTGCGGTGAATGGTCCGGGTTCGGTGGTGGTGGCGGGGGATGCGGATGCGCTGGATGAGTTGGTGGCGCGTTGTGAGGCGGAGGAGGTCCGGGCGCGTCGTGTTCCGGTGGACTACGCCTCGCACACCCGGCATGTGGAGGAGATCGAGGCAGAGTTGGCCGATGCTTTGGCGCCGGTTGTTCCTCGCATGGGTGAGGTGCCGTTCTTCTCGACGACTGAGGCGGAGTTGGTCGACACCACCACGTTGGATGGTGGGTATTGGTACAGGAATCTGCGTCAGCGGGTGCGTTTCGGTGAGGCTGTCCAGGGGCTGATCGACCGGGGTTACGGCGCCTTTGTCGAGGTGAGTTCGCATCCGGTGCTGGGGATGGCCGTGCAGGAGGCCGCCCCCGATGCAGTGGTGGTGGGCAGCATCCGCCGTGACGATGGTGGTGCGGAACGTTTCCTGACGTCGCTGTCCGAGGCGTGGGTGCGCGGTATCCCGGTCGACTGGACGAAGGTCCTCGCGGGCCAGGGCGCTCGTACCGTCGCCCTTCCCACCTACGCCTTCCAGCGGCGGCGTCACTGGTTCGGCGCCGGTACCTCCCGTCGTTCCGCCCCTTTGCCCGTACCCGTCGAGACGGGCGGCGACGCCGGGCCGGACGTTGCCCGGGGGCTGTATGACGACCTGGAGCAGCGGATCCGTGCGCACGCGGCCGTCATCCTGGGTCACGCCTCGCCGGGTGACGTCGGCGCGACGCTCACGTTCAAGGCCCTGGGCTTCGATTCCGCGACCTCGGTCGATCTGCGGAACCGGCTGGTCGCGGAGACCGGACTCTCCCTCTCCGCGTCCGTTCTTTTCGATCACCCCACTCCCCAGGCACTCGCTCGTCATGTGCGTGGCCTGCTCAATGGCGGCACCGGGGCGGATCCCGGGATGGTTGCGGGTCCGGGGCCGGCGACCGATGCGGACCCCATCGCCATCGTGGCCATGGGCTGTCGTCTTCCCGGCGGTGTTCGCACGCCGGAGGAGCTGTGGGAACTCCTCTCCACGGAGGGCGACACGACCTCGGCCTTCCCCGCGGACCGCGGCTGGGATCTGGACAACCTGTACCACCCCGATCCCGAGCACCACGGCACGACGTACGCGCAGTCCGGCTCGTTCCTCTACGACGCGGGGGACTTCGATCCCGGCTTCTTCGGCATTTCGCCGCGCGAGGCCATCGCCATGGACCCGCAGCAGCGTCTGCTGCTGGAGACCTCCTGGGAAGCGCTGGAGCGGGCCGGGATCGACCCGGAGTCTCTGCGTGACGGCGACGCCGGAGTCTTCCTCGGTCTGATGCAGCAGGAGTACGGCCCCGGACTGCAGCATGCCCCCGAATCGGTCGAGGGATTTCTGCTGACGGGCACCTCCTGCAGTGTCGCCAGCGGGCGCATCGCGTACAGCCTCGGTCTCCGTGGACAGGCGGTCACGGTGGACACGGCATGCTCGTCGTCCCTGGTCGCTCTGCACCTGGCCGTCCAGGCGCTGCGCTCCGGCGAGTGCTCGTTCGCGCTGGCCGGAGGGGCGACCGTGATGGCGGAGCCCGGCATCTTCGTGGAGTTCAGTCGGCAGCGGGGGTTGGCGCCTGATGGTCGGTGCAAGCCGTTCGCGGCGGGTGCTGACGGTACGGGGTGGGGCGAGGGTGTGGGGGTGCTGCTGCTGGAGCGGTTGTCGGATGCGCGGCGCCATGGGCATCCGGTACTGGCGGTGGTGCGGGGTTCGGCGATCAATCAGGACGGTGCGAGCAACGGTCTCACGGCCCCGAACGGTCCTTCGCAGGAGCGCGTGATCCGGGCGGCTCTGGGCAACGGGGGATTGTCTCCGGCGGATGTGGATGCGGTGGAGGCGCATGGTACGGGGACGACGTTGGGTGATCCGATCGAGGCGCAGGCTCTGTTGGCCACGTACGGTCGGGATCGTGAACGGCCGTTGTGGTTGGGGTCGTTGAAGTCGAATGTGGGGCATACGCAGGCGGCGGCCGGTGTCGCGGGTGTGATGAAGATGGTGCTGGCGATGCGGCACGGTCTTCTTCCGCGGACGCTGCATGTGGATGAGCCGACTCCGCACGTCGACTGGTCGGCGGGTGCGGTGTCGCTGCTGACGGAAGCGGTGGAGTGGCCCGGTTCCGAGGGGCGTGTGCGTCGGGCCGGTGTGTCGTCGTTCGGCATCAGTGGCACGAACGCGCACGTGGTGCTGGAAGAGCCTCCCCCTGAGCCCGCGCCTGAGCCCGACGCCGAGTTGGAGTGTGAGCCCGGGGCCGAGCACATGCCCACTCCGGTGCTCACGGCCGAAGGGCTCGTGCCGTGGGTGGTGTCCGGGCGCGGTGGTGACGGGCTGGTCGGTCAGGCCGGCCGGTTGGCGTCGTACGTGAAGTCGGTTCCCGAGGGCGTCCGGCCGGTGGATGTTGCGTGGTCGCTGGCGGCGACGCGTGCGGCGTTGGAGAACCGTGCGGTCGTCCTGGGCGGGGAGCTGAGCCGTCTCGGCGCGGATCTGGAGCAGTTGGCTTCCGATGACGTGAGTGTGGGGAGTGTGGTGCGCGGTGTGGTGGCCGGTAGCGGGGTTCGGGTGGGTTTCGTCTTTCCGGGTCAGGGTGCGCAGTGGGTGGGGATGGGGCGGGAGCTCTGGGATGTCTCGCCGGTTTTCGCGGAGTCGATGGAGGCGTGTGAGCGGGCGCTGAGTGCGTTCGTCGACTGGTCGTTGAGTGATGTCGTTCGCGACGGGGCTGAGTTGGCGGATGTTGATGTGGTGCAGCCGGTGACGTGGGCGGTGATGGTGTCGCTGGCTGCGGTGTGGCGTGCGTGTGGTGTGCGGCCGTCGGTGGTGGTCGGTCACTCGCAGGGTGAGATCGCGGCTGCGGTGGTGGCGGGTGGTTTGTCGTTGGAGGACGGGGCGCGGGTGGTTGCGCTGCGTTCGAAGGCGATCCGGGCGATTGCCGGTCGTGGCGGCATGGTTTCGGTGGCGCTCCCGCTTGTTGAGGTTGAGGAGTTGCTGTCCGGTTGGGTGGGTCGGATCGATGTTGCTGCGGTGAATGGTCCGGGTTCGGTGGTGGTGGCGGGGGATGCGGATGCGCTGGATGAGTTGGTGGCGCGTTGTGAGGCGGAGGAGATCCGGGCGCGTCGTGTTCCGGTGGACTACGCCTCGCACACCCGGCATGTGGAGGAGATCGAGGCAGAGTTGGCCGATGCTTTGGCGCCGGTTGTTCCTCGCATGGGTGAGGTGCCGTTCTTCTCGACGACTGAGGCGGAGTTGGTCGACACCACCACGTTGGATGGTGGGTATTGGTACAGGAATCTGCGTCAGCGGGTGCGTTTCGGTGAGGCTGTCCAGGGGCTGATCGGCCTGGGTTACGGCGCCTTTGTCGAGGTGAGTTCGCATCCGGTGCTGGGGATGGCCGTGCAGGAGGCTGCCCCGGATGCCGTGGTGGTGGGCAGCATCCGTCGTGACGATGGTGGTGCGGAACGTTTCCTGACGTCGCTGTCCGAGGCGTGGGTGCGGGGCATCCCGGTCGACTGGACGAAGGTCCTCGCGGGCCAGGGCGCCCGTACCGTCGCCCTTCCCACCTACGCGTTTCAGCGCCGTCGTTACTGGTTGGAGCGGACCGTGCCTGCCCGATCCGCTGTGGGGTCGGGTGGGGAGGTGGATGCGCGTTTCTGGGAGGCGGTCGAGCGCGGGGATCTTCAGTCTCTGGTGGAGACGTTGCGGTTGCCGGAGAGCGAGCAACTGGCCGGTGTCCTTCCCGCGTTGTCGAGTTGGCGGAAGGGGGAGGTGGCCCGTTCCGCGGTGGACGGGTGGCGGTACAAGGTGGTGTGGAAGCCGGTCGGCCGCGAGGCGCGGACCACGGCTCTCACCGGTACCTGGCTGCTCGTCACCCCCCACGAGCACAGCACCACCGACCTCGTCACGGTCTGTGCCGACGCGCTCGCCCTCCAAGGCGCCGACGTCCGCGTACTCGAACTCACGCATCGCCACGCCGACGCCGAAGTCCTGGAGGCCGCGCTCAACGAGACGTTGGCCGACCCTTCGGCCCCCGTCAGCGGTGTGCTGTCGCTGATCGGGCTGGACGAGACCCCCTTGCCCGATCATCCCGTGCTGCCCACCGGTGCCGCACTCACCGTGTCCCTCGTGCAGGCGCTCGGCCGGGCCGAGGTGAGCGCCCCTCTGTGGTGTGCCACTCGGGGTGCCGTGGCCGTCGGGGACCAGGAGGCGGTTGCCCACCCGGCCCAGGCGGCGATCTGGGGGCTGGGGAGGGTCGCCGCCCTGGAGTTCCCGGAGCGCTGGGGCGGGCTGATCGACCTTCCCGAGCGGTTCGAGAGCCGGGATGCGGTCGCTCTCTGCGCCGTGCTGGCGTCGCCCGGTGGCGGCACGGAGGATCAGGTGGCCCTGCGCGCCCGCACCACATTCGTACGGCGGCTCGTTCCGGCCGCACTGTCGGGCACGGCGGGTCCGTCCGACGGCACGTCTTCCGGGCGGCGCTGGACGCCGCGCGGCACCGCGCTCGTGACCGGCGGTACGGGTGCGCTCGGTGCACACGTCGCCCGGTGGCTGGCGCGCGGCGGGGCGGAGGACGTGGTCCTGGTCAGTCGCCGCGGTGCCACGGACGACCCGGCGCTGGCGGAGCTGGAGGCCGACGTCGCCGCACTGGGCGCCCGGTTGACGGTCGCCGCCTGCGATGTCGCCGACCGCGACGCGCTCGTGGAGTTGCTGGGTTCTCTCCGTGCGGAGGGTCGGAGCGTACGGACGGTGGTGCACGCCGCCGGGGTCAGCGACCTCGGGGAGCTGGACCGCCTTGACCTCGCGGAATTCGCCGAGGTCACGGCCGGCAAGGTCGCCGGCGCGTGGCACCTCGCCGATGTCCTCGACCCGGCCGAGACCGACGCGCTGATCTTCTTCTCCTCCATCTCCGGGGTGTGGGGCGTCGCCGACCATGCGGCGTACGCCGCGGCGAACGCCACCCTGGACGCACTCGCCGAGCGTGTCCGCCGGACGCACGGGCTGCGGGCGCTCTCGGTGGCCTGGGGACCGTGGGGCGGCGGCGGCATGATCGCGGAGGACATGCGTGATCCGCTGAGCCGCCGCGGAATCCCCGTCATCGACCCGGAACCGGCCATGGTGGCCCTGCAGACGGCCCTCGACCACGACGACACGGTCGTGGCCGTTGCGGACGTCGACTGGGCCCGGTTCGTGCCGGTCTTCACCGCCGTTCGCCCCGCCCCGCTCATCGCCGATCTGGAACCGAGGCCGAGCGGCGGGGCGGCCCATGCCGTAGGCCCGGGCGGTCAGGGTGGGGGAGCGGTGTCGACGCTCGCCCAGCGGCTCGCCGGTCTGCCGGCCGCCGAGCACGACCGCTTCGTACTGGACCTCGTACGATCCGAGGCGGCCGCCGTCCTCGGCCATGACTCCGCCGATGACGTCGACGCCGCCTATGCCTTCAAGGAGCTGGGCTTCGACTCGGTGAGGGCGGTCGAGCTGCGCAACCGCCTCACCTCCCGTACGGGACTCAGGATCCCGACGACCGTGGTCTTCGACCACCCCACGTCGGCCGCCCTCGCCTCCCGTCTCCGCGAACTGGCCCTGGGAGACGGCACGTCGCCGCAGCACCCCACGAACCTGCCCGTAGCCGCGGCCGGTTCACCCGGGCATGCCGCCGACGACGACCCCGTCGCCATCGTCGCCATGGGATGCCGCTACCCGGGCGGCATCGCGTCCCCCGACGATCTGTGGCGTGTGATCACTGCCGGGGATGACGTCATCACCGGCTTCCCCACCGACCGCGGCTGGGACACGACGCGGCTCTACGACCCCGACCCCGACCGGCACGGAACCAGCTACGTCCGGCACGGCGGATTCCTGCACGACGCCGGGGAGTTCGACGCGGCCTTTTTCGGGATATCCCCGCGCGAGGCGGCGGCGATGGACCCGCAGCAGCGGCTGTTGCTGGAGACCTCCTGGGAGGCGTTCGAGCGGGCCGGAATCGACCCGAAGACCCTGCACGGCAGCAACACCGGTGTCTTCACCGGCATCACCGACCAGAACTACGGCACGCTCCTCGGGTGCGGCACCGACGGCACCGAGGGCTATCTCGTCACGGGTGCCTCGACGGCCGTCGCATCGGGCCGCGTCTCGTATGTGCTCGGCCTGGAGGGACCGGCGGTCACCGTCGACACGGCATGCTCGTCGTCGCTGGTCGCGCTGCACCTCGCCGTACGAGCACTGCGGTCCGGCGAATGCTCGATGGCCCTGGCCGGTGCCGCGATGGTCATGGCCGACCCGGCGCCGTTCGTCGGATTCAGCCGGCAGCGGGGGCTCGCGCCGGACGGCCGCTGCAAGCCCTTCGCCGAGGCCGCCGACGGATTCTCCCTCGCGGAAGGTGTGGGGGTGCTGCTGCTGGAGCGGCTGTCGGAAGCACGACGCAACGGTCATCCCGTACTGGCGGTGGTGCGGGGTTCGGCGATCAATCAGGACGGCGCGAGCAATGGTCTCACCGCGCCCAACGGTCCTTCGCAGCAGCGGGTGATCCGGGCCGCCCTGGCGGACGCCCGCCTCACCGGCGGTGACGTGGACGTCGTCGAGGCGCACGGTACGGGCACCCGGCTGGGCGACCCCATCGAGGCGCAGGCCCTGCTGGCGACGTACGGGCAGGACCGTACGGCCGACCGGTCGCTGCTCATCGGCTCGGTCAAGTCCAACATCGGGCACACCCAGACCGCGTCCGGCATGGCCGGCGTGATGAAGATGGTGCTCGCGATGCGGCACGGGCAGGTGCCCGGCACGCTGCACGTGGACGCGCCTTCCACCCACGTCGATTGGTCGGCCGGTGCGGTGCAGGTGGTGACGGAGCCGGTGGAGTGGCCCGGTTCCGAGGGGCGTGTGCGTCGGGCCGGTGTGTCGTCGTTCGGCATCAGCGGGACGAACGCGCATGTGGTGCTGGAGGAGGCGCCACCGGTTGGGCCGGAGGTTGAGCCGGAGCCGGGGGCCACCGGCGACGTCGTCGCCCCGGTGTTCGTGGCCGGGGGGCCGGTGCCGTGGGTGGTGTCGGGGCGTGGCGGGTCCGGTTTGGCCGGTCAGGCGGGCCGGTTGGCGTCGTACGTGGGCACTGCCGGTGCGGACGTGCGGCCGGTGGACGTGGGCTGGTCGTTGGCGGCGACACGGACGGCCTTCGAGGACCGAGCGGTCGTCCTGGGCGTAGAGCCGAGTGAACTCGCCGAACAGCTAGGGGGATTGACATCCGATGACGTGAGTGTGGGGAGTGTGGTGCGCGGTGTGGTGGCCGGTAGCGGGGTTCGGGTGGGTTTCGTCTTTCCGGGTCAGGGTGCGCAGTGGGTGGGGATGGGCCGGGAGCTCTGGGATGTCTCACCGGTCTTCGCGGAGTCGATGGAGGCGTGTGAGCGGGCGCTGAGTCCGTTTGTCGACTGGTCGTTGAGTGATGTCGTTCGCGACGGGGCTGAGTTGGCGGATGTTGATGTGGTGCAGCCGGTGACGTGGGCGGTGATGGTGTCGCTGGCTGCGGTGTGGCGTGCGTGTGGTGTGCGGCCGTCGGTGGTGGTGGGGCATTCGCAGGGGGAGATCGCGGCTGCGGTGGTGGCGGGTGGTTTGTCGTTGGAGGACGGGGCGCGGGTGGTGGCGCTGCGTTCGAAGGCGATCCGGGCGATTGCGGGGCGTGGGGGCATGGTCTCCCTCGCTCTTCCGCTTGTTGCGGTTGAGGAGTTGCTGTCCGGTTGGGTGGGCCGGATCGATGTCGCTGCGGTGAATGGTCCGGGTTCGGTGGTGGTGGCCGGGGACGCGGATGCGCTGGATGAGTTGATGGCGCATTGTGAGGCGGAGGAGATCCGGGCGCGTCGTGTTCCGGTGGACTACGCCTCGCACACCCGGCATGTGGAGGAGATCGAGGCAGAGTTGGCCGATG
>NZ_JBEYUP010000014.1:0-165151 GCF_040643575.1 Streptomyces sp. NPDC047108 | reverse complement strand
TCGGTCATCGGCCCGGCATGGGACTCCCTGCTGGCCAAGCTCGTCGTGAGCGGCGCCACCCGGCAGCAGGCGCTGCAGCGCGCGGCCCGCGCCCTCGCGGACTTCCGCGTCGAGGGGCTGCCGACGGTCCTGCCCTTCCACCGCGCGGTCGTCGAGGACCCCGCGTTCGCGCCCGAAGTGACCGGAGCCGCCGGGCCGTTCACCGTGAACACGGAGTGGATCGAGACCGCATTCGCGGGTGGCATCGAGCCCTTCACGGCGCCGGAGACCGACCCGGAGAGCGAGGGGCGGAACGCCGGGTCCGGACCGCGCGAGCGCCTGGTCGTCGAAGTCGGCGGCAAGCGACTGGACGTCAGCCTCCCTCAGGGGCTCGCGGCTCTCGCCGCGTCCGCCGTCGCACCGCTCCCCGAGGCTCCGCGCCCGCCCAGGTACATGCCGAAGGGCAGGACGCGGTCGGCGCTCTCGGACTTCGTCCTCGCCTCCCCGATGCAGGGCACCATCGTCAAGGTCGCCGTCGAGGAAGGGCAGTACGTCAACGAGGGCGACCTCGTCGTGGTCCTGGAGGCCATGAAGACCGAACAGCCCCTCAGCGCCCACTGCTCGGGAGTGATCAAGGACCTGACGGCCGATGTCGGTGCGCGCGTGACGTCGGGCGCGGTCATCTGCGAGATCAGAAACTGAGCGGGCGGGGAGATGTTCGGGCACTACGTTCCGGCGGGCGGTGCGGACCGCTGCAGTGACCTGCGTCGCTTCCGGCTGGCCCTCGGCGGCGAACCGGAACAGCCGGCGGACGCTCCGGGCGCCGCGCGGCCGGCGACCGGTGACGCGGACGCCGATGCGGACGCGGATGTGGGGAGCTGCACGGCGCTCGGCCTGCTGGAGATGATCCTGCACGCGGCCGCGGAGGTGCGCGACCGTCCGTCCGGCCGCTGACGACGGGCGGGCCGTTCCCCATGGCGGCGACCGGCTCCGGAATCAGGTTACGGCGGTGACGGCGGCTGTTTGCAAGAACGGCCGGGACAAAAGCGGCCCCACATCACATCAGTGAATGCGGGGCCGCCCTCTCGGCCAGTACCCAACCCAGGAACTGGAGAAATCCAGAATGCCCCACCGAACTGACGGAACGCGAGTGGCGCCGAAAGGTGTTGCTCCGATTGCCGCAAGCCACGCCATGCCAGGGTGCGCAATGCGTTCCGCCGTTCCCGGGCAGCCAAAACTGCCGGGCCCGGGAGAGAAATTGGGCCGTCCGAATGGAATGGGGTGGACCGGTGACGCGGATGGCCCAGTCCGGGGTTAGGAGCGGAAGCCGACGGAGGTAGTTCTGCCACGTTCTTTCATCCGGAGAAGGACAAGAAATGGAGAGAAGCGTGCGTACTTCCATCAAGGCATCGATCATGGCAGTGGCCACCGCGGGTCTGATCGTCGGTTCGGCGGTGACCGCGAGCGCCACCGAGGCGAAGGGGCACCACGACGACGCTGACAACACCAACATCTGCGGCAACGTCAACCAGGAGCAGGAGGGTGGCGGCGGCCTGATTCCCGCCCTCTTGGGCGGCGACTACCACCAGTCGGCCGAGGGCCCCGTCATCTGCCAGAACGGCGAGAAGAACACGGTCAACCGTGAGAGCAACGACTTCACCCTCCTCGACCTCGGTCACGGACTGAACCTGCTCTGACTCGGGGCTTCACGACGTAAGGGCGTGACGGCGGAGCCGGATCCCGGGTGCGTGAAAAGCCCCTGGGGCATGTGTGCGACTGTCGCCGTTCGCTCGAGTCCACGTCCCGTACACCGCGGCCGGGCCCTAAGGGCCCGGCCGCGGTGTCGTCGACCGGGGCGCCCCGCATCCCCATGCCCCCGCGGCAACCCCGGCCGGGTCGGTGACGGTCGATCCGCCGTAGCGGTCGAGCCGATCCGTCGTAGCGGTCGGTCGTTCGGTCGTAGGGATCAGTCGTTGAGTGATCGGTCGTCAGGGTCAGTCGTAGGGGATGACGGCGACGGGGCAGGGCGCGTGGTGCAAGGCCGCGTGCGCCACGTTGCCGATGCGCGCCGCCCTGTGCGCGCGGTGCAACCGCCGTCCCACGATCAGCAGCTCCGCGCCTTCGGCGGCGTGCACCATCGCCTTGGTCGGGCTCTCCTGCCGTACGGTGTCGATCATCTCGACGCCGGGGAACTTCTCCCGCCAGGGCTCGACCGTTTCGTCCAGCCGCCTCTGCATCTCCTTGGCGAGTTGCTGCGCGGCCTCACCGTTCCCGTTCCGCTTGTGCCGCCCGTTGCGGCCGTTTCGATGCCGGTGGATCCCGTGCCCGTGGTACGCGTTCACGACCTCCAGCGGCACACCCCGCGCCGCGGCGTCGGAGAAGGCGAACTCGAGCAGCGCGTCGGTGGAGTCCTGCGGGTCGAGACCCAGCACCACGCGCCCCCGGCCTGAGCCGGATCGTTCCGCCATGTGCAGACCGCGACGCACCAGAACGACGGGCCGCTCCGCCCGTGCCACGACACCGAGGCTGACGTCGCCGAGAAGGAAGGCCTCGACGGTGCCCATCCCGCGTGACCCCAGTACGAGCATCTCGGACTCCGACAGGGCCCTCATGAGCGAGGCCAGGGGCTGCCCGGCGACGAGTTCCTCGATGACGGGCAGGTCGGGGTGGTCCTTGCGGACCTCGGCGTGCGCGTCGTGCACGATCCGCTCCGCCCAGTAGTTCTGCTCGTTCTCCGACGGGGCGTGGTTCTCGTCCTCGGCCAGCATGACCCAGGCGTGCATCAGACGCAGGGCGTACCTGCGCCGCGACGCATCCTCCGCGGCCCATCGGGCTGCGTCCAGGCTCTCGGGTGAACCGTCGAGGCCGACGGTGACGACTGGCTCCATGGCGATGGCCTCCGTCTCGAAGCGAAGCGGGAAGATCGCGGACACGTCCGCCTCTCCAGCGTGCTGTCCAGCCGGGTGCCCGGGACAGGGACGTTCGGCCCCCGTCGGCGGCCGTACGGCCCGGCGCAGGGCAGGCGACCGGCCTGATCTGCGGCCCGGCCCACCCGGTCCCGGACCGCCGCGCCGAGCGGACCCGCGCCGAAGGCACCCTCGTCGTCCCGGGCCCCGTAGGGGTCGTCGCGGTGGGAACGGCCCGAGCGGAGACAGCCGTTTCGGCACTGTTCTGCCTGGTCGTCGGCGTGGGGAGGGCGAGCGGTGCGGTGCCCCGGGGCGCGGGAGGGGAGCCGCGGACCGCTGCCCACGGCACCTGCGGACCGGGTGGCCGCAGCCGGGGGACCTTTGGCCCCGTGACGTCCCGCCGCCCCGCGACGACGGTGGGACGTGGAGACATCGTGCCCCGACTGGGGGAGGCGAGCCGATGAACGCGCAGGGACCGCCGTACGCGTCAGGACCCGGCCCCTTCGGGCAGGGGCATCCGGGCGGCCGTGAGGATCCGTACGCAGGACCGAACCCGCTCGTGCGACGCTCCGACCGGGTCCAGAGGTGGGTGGGCCGGCTCATCCTGCTTCTGGTCGCCTTGGGACTCCCGACGGCGGCTCTGGCGGCGGGCATGGCGGTCCACGCGTCCGAGATGCGCACCGTGCACGCGCAGGCGGCCGAGCGCCACGAGGTCACCGCCCGTCTGACCACCGACGCGGACGTCGTCGGATCCGCACAGGCCGACACCGGCGACGATCTGCACCACGCGCGCGTCGCCTGGACCGAGAAGGACGGCACCCAGCGGACCGGCACGGCACGGGTGGATCCCGACGCGCACAAGGGCTCCACCGTCAGGCTCTGGGCCGACCGCGACGGCCGTGTCACCACGCCGCCCATGACCGCCGCGTCGGCGTCGGTGACCGGCTGGGCGGCCGGCGGCGTGACCGCGGGCGCGGTCGTCGTGGCGGCGATCGGCGCTCGGACGGGCCTGCGCTGGATGCTCGACCGGCACCGCTACGCGCAGTGGGACGCCGAGTGGGAGCTGCTGGAGCCCCAGTGGTCCCGCCGGCTCCGCGAGGAGTGACGGCGCCGGAGGACGGGACGTGAAGGCCGATGGCGTAAGGCGTCGCGGCGCGGAGGCCGATGGCGTGAGGCGTCGGGACGCAAGGGGCGACGGCGCACGGGGGCAGGGCTCGAGGGGCTACCGCGTACGGTTCATGCCCCGCCGTCCGCCCGCTCCCCGCGGTCCGTGAGCGTGGCGGCGTGGTCGGGGACGTACGTCTGGAGGTCCCTGGGCGGCCGCTCGTATCCGGTGGACGCGGGACGGGGCGGCAGCCGCAGATCCGGCTGGGCGACATCCCCGTACGGCACGCTCGCCAGCAGGTCGGCGAGCATGTTCAGCCGGGCGGCGCGCTTGTCGTCGCTCTCCACCACGTGCCACGGCGACTCGGGGACGTCGGTGTGCACGAACATCTCGTCCTTGGCGCGGGAGTACGCCTCCCAGCGGGTGATCGACTCCAGGTCCATGGCGGAGAGCTTCCAGCGCCGCGTGGGGTCGTGCAGCCGCTTCCGGAACCGCCGCTGCTGCTCGGTGTCGCTCACCGAGAACCAGTACTTGCGCAGCAGGATCCCGTCCTCGACGAGCATCCGTTCGAAGATCGGGCACTGGCGGAGGAAGCGCTGGTGCTCCTCCGGTGTGCAGAAGCCCATCACGCGCTCGACGCCGGCCCGGTTGTACCAGCTCCGGTCGAACAGCACGATCTCGCCCGCGGCCGGCAGATGCTCGACGTAGCGCTGGAAGTACCACTGGGTGCGCTCGCGTTCCGTGGGCACGGGCAGGGCGACGATACGGGCGACGCGCGGGTTGAGGTGCTCGGCGAGCCGTTTGATGGTGCCGCCCTTGCCCGCCGCGTCGCGCCCCTCGAAGACGACGACGAGCCGGGCGCCCTCGGCGCGCACCCACTCCTGGAGCCGGACCATCTCGGTCTGCAGGCGCAGCAGTTCCTTCTCGTAGAGCGCTTTGGGGACGCGGGGGGCGCGCCCGTCCGGCGGTGCGGCCCGGGGGGTGTCCCGTGAGTCCTGCTCGCTCCGCGCGTCCCGGCCGGACTTCCCTCCGGAGGACCTCCCTCCGGAAGGCGTCCCGGGCGTCTTCCTGCCGGGCATCGCGCTCGCCTCCTCGTCCTCGCGTCCTCGCCGCCGTGGCCGTCCCCGCCACCCGGTCCCCTCGTCGTCGCGGACCGGCCGACGGGACCAGCATGGCCGCTGGGGGCGCGGTCCGCGCGGCGAGCGGACGGACTCCGGTGGGCGCTGAACCGATCCGGCCCCGGCTCCGTTGCCGGAGTGGGCAGCCGCACAACACCGTGTCCCGGGCTGCGCCGTTCACGAAAGAGGAGCTCACACAGGTGTCGACGGAACCGAACCCCGCCCAGGCGCAGGACTACGAGCGCATGATGGCCATGGTCACGGGCTTCTGGGTGACGCAGACGGTCCGCGCAGCGGCCCTCTACCGGCTGGCGGACCACCTCGCGGAAGGGACGGACACGCCCGACGCGATCGCCCGGGCGGAAGGCATCGATACCGGGGCGGCCCGGCGTCTGCTGCGGACCTGCGCCTCGCTCGGCCTGATGACGAGTCCGGACGGCGGCAGGCGTTACGAGGGCACCTCTCTGCTCGGCACCCTGCGCAAGGACGACCCGAATTCGTTGCGCGGGTTCGCCATTTCCCAGGCGGCCCCGGGCCATTGGCTGCCGTGGGGACTGTTCCCGGAAGCCGTACGCAGCGGTGGGCACCAGATCGAGGCGGCGCACGGCGAATCGACGATCTTCGACTACTTCGCCCGGAACCGGGAGGAGGCCGCTCACTTCACCGAGTCCATGGGCAATCTCTCGCGAGCCACGGCCGAGGGCATCGCGGCGGTGGTCGGCACGGAGGGCGTGCGGCTCGCTCTGGACGTCGGGGGCGCCGACGGTGCGGTCGTCCGGGCCATGATGCAGGCAGATCCGGGCCTGCGCGGTGGGGTGTTCGACCTTCCCCACATCGTTCCCGATGCGGCCGCGGCGGCATCCGCCGACGGTCTGGAGGAACGCTTCACCACGGTCGGTGGCGACTTCTTCGAGGCGGTCCCGGCGGCCGACCTGTACGTCCTGAAGTACGTGCTGCACGACTGGGACGACGACACCTGCGTGCGCATCCTCAAGAACTGCCGGGCCTCGCTCGATGCGGGAGGCAGGATCGTCGTCGTGGACTATCTCGTGCCCGAGGTCGGCACCCCCGGCACCGCGCCCCTGATGGATCTCAACATGCTCGCCATGACCGGCGGGAAGGAACGCGAGAGCGCCGAATTCGACGCGCTGTTCGCCGCGGCCGGGCTCCGGCGCACCGCCCTCACCCCGGTCGGGGCCCACGCCGTGATCGAGGCCGTGCCGGCCTGAGCGTCGCCGGGCGCGCGGCCCTCGCGCGCCCGGCCGCCGAGGTCCGGCTCATGTCCGCTCGCCGTGAGCCGCGACCGGCGATCAACCGGTCGGCACCGATGGGCAGATGAGTGGGCGTCACCTTGTTTTCGCCAATATTGACATGAGCCTGTCCAACGCACCGGATCTGCTGGCACTCTGCATGCGCGCACATCACACCCGCACCGCCTGCTCTGCTCGGGCAGCTCACCCGGCGGCCCGGCCCCCACCGCCCGCGCCACACCGCGCGGCCGTCGCAGAAGGAGTACGCGAGTGAGACGCATGCCTCGATCCGTCCTCGGCACCCTGATCGCCGTGGGCGCCCTCCTCACCACCGGGACGCTGGCCGGAACCGCGGGCGCGGCGGCCCCCGGCCCCGACCGCGTACCGTCCACCGTCCACATCGCCGCGGACAACTCGGCGGCGCAGCAGCGGGTCCAGGAGTTCTGGACGGCCGAGCGGATGCGGAAGGCCGAACCGCTCGACCTCCTCTCCGTCGACCGCGAGGACCTGCGCGGCCTCTCGGGCAAGGTGGCCACCGGCAAGGCGATGACCGTCGCTCCGGTCGCGCCGTCCGGTTCCCGCACCATGGCCTTCCCCAACGGCGGCGGCCCCTGGACCGGCGGCGGCAAGGTCGTCTCCACCGCGGGCCGGGTGTTCTTCACCTACCAGGGCCGTACGGCCTCCTGCTCGGGCAACGCCGTCAACAGCACCAACGGCTCCACCGTCCTCACCGCGGGGCACTGCGTGAAGCTCCAGGGCGCCTGGCACACCAACTGGGTCTTCGTCCCCGGCTACCACGACGGCCAGGCTCCGCACGGCCGCTGGGCCGCGTCGAAGACGCTGTCCACGCCGCAGTGGACCGCCACGGAGGACATCAACTACGACATCGGCGCCGCCGTCGTCAGCCCCCTGGAGGGCAAGAAGCTGACCGACGCCGTCGGCGGTCAAGGTGTCGCCTTCAACGTCGGCTACAACCAGGACATGTACTCCTTCGGCTTCCCGGCCGCCGCCCCGTACGACGGCGAGAAGTTCATCCACTGCAGCGGGAAGACGTTCAAGGACTTCCTGCTCTCCCAGGACCACGGCATCACCTGTGACATGACGGGCGGTTCGAGCGGCGGCCCGTGGTTCACCAAGTTCGACGAGAAGACGGGCACCGGCCTGCAGTCGTCGGTGAACAGCTTCAAGTACAACTTCATCACCACCTGGATGTTCGGCCCGGTCTTCGGCAACGACGCCAAGAACCTCTACGAGAAGGCCCAGACCTCCTGACATCCCCGTCCCCGCTCCGCGACGCTGCCGCCGTGCCCGCACGGCGGCAGCGCTCATGACGGCACGTCGCCACTTGCCTGAAATCCCCTCACATTCCTTACGCCGAGTCCCCGTTGATAGCGTTCTCACCTGCAAGCAGACGTCGCGGAGGCGAGATCGGCTCCCGCCTCCGCGACGAACGGGGAGGGATCCATGGCCGACGACGGTCTGACGGAGTGCCGTACCGTGCGGGGGCCGCACGGCAAGCTCATCGACGTCCATCAGCCCCGATCGCCGCTGGCGGGTGCCGCCGCCGTCCTGCTCTGGCACGGCAGCAGTCCCGACGACCGCCAGGTCCTCGCGCCGCTCGCCCGGGCCGTGGCCCGCCACGGCGTCCCGGTCTTCGTCCCGGACTGGCGTCCCGACGCGTCCGACCACGGGCGCGCGCACCTGCTGGGCTCCCGGGACTTCGTCCTGCGCGAGGCGGACGCGTACGGCGCCGACCCGGAGCGGATCGTCCTCGCCGGCTGGTCCGCCGGAGCTCCTGCCGCGCTCGCCCTCGCCCTGCGGGCCGAGGCGGACGGACACCCGCCGCCCGCCGCGGTCGTCGGCATCGCCTCCCGCTACGACGTCCCCGCGCGCACCACCGGCACCTGCCCCCTCGACGACCTCGCCGACACGACCGCCGCCCTCGTCCCCGTCGCGCTGGTGCACGGCACGGCGGACACGACGATCGCCCCCGCGCACTCCCGCACGCTCCTCTCCGCCCTGGAGCGCACGGGCCGTCCCGTCACTCTGGAGGAGGTGCCGGGCGCCGACCACGGGCACGTGGTCATGGCGAGTTACGACCCGGAGTTGGGCCGGTGCCGCCCCGCCACCGCCGAGCACGCGCTGCGCGCCGGGGAGACAACGGCCCAGGTGATCGTGCGTACGGCGGAAGGCCGACGGTCTCGCGGAACGAACGCGTCGCCGGCAGCGCCCTGAGCGGCGCCACCGGCGACACATCACCTGCGGGCCGCGTCACGCGGCCTCGGCACAGGCGTGGTCAGCCCCGCTTGAGGAAGATGGTGACCCGGTCCGTCCCCTCCTCCGGGGTGTCCTTCCGGGTGACGATGAAGCCCTCGGCGCCCAGGAAACGACCGGTACCGCCGGTGATGACCGCGGTCCACGCACGCGGCCCGGTCGTGGACGTCTGCTCCGTCAGGGCCTGGGAGGTCAGCTCCCCCTTGTCCTCCAAGGACCAGGACTCCACGCACTGCAGCGTCTGTGACTGAGCGTCGGCCGCCAGGAACGAGCACTCGTTCCCGAACTCCCCGACCGGACGGCCGTCCTTGAGCAGAACACCGGTGGAGAGCACCTCGTCCCCCGCGCTGGGCCCGTCAGGACCGCTGTCGTTGTAGTGACTCGTCGTCCGGGTCGTGAGCTCGATCCGCTCGAACCCCTTCGCGCTGTCGGCCTGCAGGGACGGGCCTGCCTGCTGGGACGGACCGACCTGTACGAGCGGGCCGGCCTGCGCGGACGGGTCGACCCGCACGGACGGGTCGGCCTGCACGGGCGGGCCGGGCTGCTCGACGGCGGCGGCCGGGGCGGCGAACCCCGTGACGCACAGGACCGCGCCCATGGCGAACAACAGAGACCTACGCATGGAACCCTCCACATCGTGTGACTCCGACGCCGACGGCATCGGAGGAATACCGGTGCAGGGCCACGATCATGCGACCGAAAACCGCGCTCAACCTCAGCCATGCCGTTCGGGTAGCAGACGTCGCCATACGGGTGGTCGACCGGGACGGCGCGCGGTCCCGCACGGTCACCCCTGACCCCGCACGGGGAGGCAACGGCCCAGGTCATCGTGCGTACGGCGGAATCACCCGCGGTGGGCGAGGCGCGAGGACGGGGGGCCGGGCGCACCCTGGCGGGCAGGGGCCTCACGGGCCACCGCGGTCCGCCCCGTCCCCGTTTCCTCCAGGAAGGCAGGGGATCCCGTGGCAGAGGACCGGACGTACGACGTCATCATCATCGGCACCGGTGCGGGCGGCGGCACCCTGGCACACCGGCTGGCCGGCTCCGGGCGGCGTGTCCTGCTGCTCGAGCGCGGCGGCTACCTGCCCCGCGAGCGCGACAACTGGGAGTCGACCGCCGTCTTCGTGCAGGGCAAGTACCGGGCGGACGAGTTCTGGCAGGACCGGCACGGACGCACCTTCCCCCCGGAGCTGAACTACTACGTCGGCGGCAACACCAAGTTCTACGGCGCCGCCCTCTTCCGGCTGCGCCCCGAGGACTTCGGCGAGCTGCGGCACCAGGACGGAATCTCCCCGGCCTGGCCGATCCGGTACGAGGACCTGGAGCCGTACTACACGCAGGCCGAGCACCTCTATCTCGTGCACGGCCGGCACGGCGAGGACCCGACCTGCGGGCCGACCAGCGCCCAGTACGCCCATCCGCCCGTGCAGCACGAGCCGCGGATCCAGCAGCTCAGCGACGACCTGGAGAAGCGCGGACTGCACCCCTTCCACCTGCCGATCGGGGTGAACCTGACCCAGGACGAGTACGGGCGTGCCACCCGCAGCAGCGTGTGCATCCGCTGCAACCGCGTCGACGGCTTCCCCTGCCTGGTGAACGGCAAATCAGACGCCCAGGTGATCTGCGTGGACCCGGCCCTGGAGCACGACAACGTCGACCTGGTCACCCACGCCCGCGTCGACCGGCTGGAGACCGACCCCACGGGACGTACGGTCACCGAGGTCGTCACCACCGTCGGCGAGCCGGGTGGTCCGGCCTCCACCGTCACCTACCGCGGCGACATCGTCGTCGTGGCGTGCGGGGCGCTCAACTCCGCGCTGCTGCTGCTCCGTTCGGCCGGCGACCGGCACCCCGGCGGGCTCGCCAACAGCTCGGACGTGGTCGGCCGCCACTACATGCGCCACAACAACCTCGCCCTCATGGCGGTGTCGAAGGAGCCGAACGACACCACGTTCCAGAAGACGCTCGCGATGAACGACTGGTATCTGGGCTCGGACGACTGGGACTACCCGCTGGGCGGCATCCAGATGCTCGGCAAGTCCGACGCCGAGCAGATCCACGGCGAGGCGCCGCGCTGGGCCGCCGCCCTCTCGCCGGACATGCCCTTCGAGGTGCTCGCCCATCACGCCGTCGACTTCTGGCTGTGCGGCGAGGACCTGCCCGCACCGGAGAATCGCGTGACGCTGGAGAAGGACGGCGGCGTCCGCCTCGCGATCGACGAGCAGAACAACACCACCGGTGTCGAACGGCTGCGCCACAAGCTGGAGAAGATGCTCGGCCATCTCGGCATGCGCGAGCACCACCTGCTGGCGCACAGCCTCTATCTCCACAAGGACATGCCGATCGGGGCGACCGCGCACCAGGCCGGAACCGTACGCTTCGGCACCGACCCGCGCAGCTCCGCGCTCGACGTCCACTGCAAGGCGCACGACCTCGACAACCTCTACGTCGTCGACACCAGCTTCTTCCCGAGCATCGGCGCCGTGAACCCGTCCCTGACGGCCATGGCGAACGCCCTGCGCGTCGGCGACCACATCATCGACCGCCTCCGCTGACCGGTCGGGGCCCGCCGCCCCACCGGGGTTGAGCCGTTGGACTTAAGGCCGCTCGCCCAGGCGGGCGAATGGGGCAGCGCGCGCCGGGCCGTGGTCCCCGCCGCGCGCCGCCGCCCGTGGTTTCTTCACCGTGGACAGATGCGGCGAGACTCCGCTTTCCGCGGTGAAGGAGACACGAGTTGAGTACCAGCACGCGCGAAGCCCGCCCGCAGATCTCCAGCACCCTGCTCAAGGGTCAGAAGGCCCTGGTCACCGGCGCCAACTCCGGGATCGGCAAGGCGACCGCCGTCGCGCTCGGCCGTGCGGGGGCGGACGTCGTCGTCAACTACGTCGCCGACCAGGCCGCGGCGGACGTCGTCGTCAAGGAGATCGAGTCCTTCGGCGTACGGTCCTACGCCCATGAGGCCGACGTGTCCCAGGAGGATCAGGTCGTCTCCATGATCGGGCGTATGGCCGAAGAGTTCGGGACGATCGACATCCTCGTCGCGAACGCCGGCCTCCAGCGCGACGCCTCCCTCACCGACATGTCCATGGCCCAGTGGCAGAAGGTCATCGACGTCAATCTCACCGGGCAGTTCCTGTGCGCGCGGGAGGCGGTGAAGGAGTTCCGGCGGCGCGGCGTCGTCCCGGAGGTCTCCCGCTCCGCCGGGAAGATCGTCTGCATGAGCTCGGTGCACCAGATCATCCCCTGGGCCGGACACGTCAACTACGCCTCGTCCAAAGGCGGGGTGCAGATGATGATGGAGACCCTGGCGCAGGAGCTGGCCCCGGAACGGATCCGGGTGAACGCCGTCGGTCCCGGCGCCATCAAGACCCCGATCAACCGCGACGCCTGGGAGACCGACGCCGCGCAGCAGGATCTGCTGAAGCTCATCCCGTACGGCCGCATCGGTGACACCGACGACATCGCGAACGCCGTCGTCCTGCTCGCGTCCGACCTGCTCGACTACGTCGTCGGCACCACGCTGTTCGTCGACGGCGGCATGACCCTCTTCCCCGGCTTCGCGACCGGTGGCTGACCGGTCGTCGTGAGGACGACCGGCACGAGGGCGAGGACCGGCAGGAGGCCGCCGTGTTGCAGGATCATGTGACACCCCGTCAAGTAGTGATCGTCGGGGGCGGATTCGCCGGGCTGTTCGCCGCCAGGGCCTTCCGCAACTCACCGGTGGCCGTCACCCTCGTCGACCGCTGCGCCCACCATGTCTTCCAGCCCCTGCTCTACCAGTGCGCGTCCGGCATCCTCTCCGAGGGCCAGATCGCCCGCCCGCTGCGTGCCGTCCTCCGTCGCCACGACAACGTGCGCTGCCTGCTCGCCGAGGCCACCGGGGTGGACGTCCCCGGCCGTGTGGTGCACGCCGAGCGGCCCGACGGCGTACCGGTCACCGTCCCGTACGACGACCTCATCGTGGCCGCGGGCGTGCGCCAGTCCTACTTCGGCCACGACGCGTTCGCCCGCTACGCGCCCGGCATGAAGACCCTCGACGACGCGCTCGACATCCGCCGCCGTATCTACGGGGCCTTCGAACTGGCCGAGGCGAGCGAGGATCCCGAGGAGCAGCGGCACTGGCTGACGTTCGCGCTCGTCGGAGCCGGGCCGACCGGGGTCGAACTGGCCGGGCAGATCCGGGAGATCGCGACCCGCACCCTGGAGCGCGAGTTCTCCGCGATCGACTCCGGGCGGGCCCGGGTGCTGCTCTTCGAGGGCGGGGACGCGGCACTCGGATCGTTCGGGACCGAGCTGGCCGAGCGGGCCGAACGCACCCTGCGCCGGATCGGCGTCGAACTCCACCTGAAGACCGTGGTCACGGACGTGGACGCGACCGGGCTTGACGTACGCGGCCACGACGGCGCCACCGAGCGCATCAGCGCGGGAACGGTGCTGTGGACGGCGGGAGTTCAGGCGCCGGCGCTCGCGGACGCCCTGGCAAAGGCGACCGGGGCGGAACAGGACCGGGCGGGAAGGATCGTCGTCGACCCGTATCTGACGATTCCCGGACACCCCGAGATCCGTGTCGTCGGCGACATGATGAGCCTGGACAAGCTGCCCGGTCTCGCCGAGGTCGCCATGCAGTCGGGGTGGTACGCCGCCCGCCAGATCCGGCACAGCGTGGAACGCAGGACCAAGGCGCCGCGCCCGTTCCGCTACCGCGACCTCGGCAGCGCCGCCTACATCACGCGCGGGCGGGCGGTGGTGAAGGCCGGTCCCCTCCAGGTGTCCGGGTTCCTGGGCTGGCTGATCTGGCTGTTCATCCACATCGCCTTCCTCACCGGATTCCGCAGCAGGATCGGGGCGGTGCTCACCTGGCTGGTCGCCTTCTCCTCGGGCACCCGCCGCGAGCGCGCCCATCTGTCGCGGCGCACCGACGGGCAGTCGGACGCGGGCGGGGAGCCGGGCGACGGGGCGAAGAGCGACTCCGTACGGAACGACGGGTCGGAGAAGGGCGGGTCGCAGAAGGACGACGCGACGAGCGACGGCTCGACGGGCAGCGGCGTACGGCCGGACGCCGCCGGGCGCCCCGGCCCCGCGGGGCAGAGTTGAGCACCGCAGCGGCCCTGCTGGCCGCCGGCGCACCCGAACAGCTCCTCCCCGCACGGGAGTTGATGGCCTTCACTCTGGGGACCCACATCATCCTGGTGCCCTTCGGTGTCGCGCTGCCCTTCCTCACGCTGCTCATGCACTACCGCGCGCTGCGCCGCGACGACCCCGTGGCGCTGCTCCTGGCACGCCGCTGGTCGGCCGTCATGGCGGTCCAGTTCGCGGTGGGCATCGTGACGGGCACCGTGCTGTCCTTCGAATTCGGTCTGCTGTGGCCGGGCATGATGGGGCGCTGGGGCGATGTGTTCGGCATCGGTTTCGGTGTCGAGGCGTGGGCGTTCTTCCTGGAGTCGATCCTCATCGCGATCTATCTCTACGGCTGGAAACGGCTCAAGCCCTGGACCCACTTCTGGCTCGCCGTCCCCCTGCCCGCCGCCGCGCTCATGGGAGCCTTCGGCATCCTCGCCGCCAACTCCTGGATGAACACACCGCGCGGCTTCACCCTCGACGCCGACGGCCGGCCCGTCGACGTGGACCTCAGAAAAGCCGTGTTCACCCCGATGTTCGGGCCGCAGTACTGGCACTTCGTCGTCGCCATGATCATCACCGCCGGATTCGTCGTCGCGGGCGTCTACGCGGTCGGATGGCTGCGCGGCCGCCGCGACCGCTACCACCGGCTCGGATTCACCCTGCCGTTCACCGTCGCCGCGATCTTCACCCCGATCCAGTTCGTGGTCGGCGACTCCATCGCCCGGTCCCTCTTCCACAAGCAGCCGATCAAGTTCGCGGCCGCGGAACTCGTCTGGAAGACCGACACCCATGTGCCCGAATATCTCTACGGCCGCATGCATCCGGACGGCAGCGTGACGGGCGGCATCAAGATCCCCGACCTGGACTCGATCCTCGCCGGGTACAGCCCCGACACCAGGGTGATCGGACTCAGCTCCGTCCCCGCCACCCACCGTCCGACGGCCACTCAGGCCACCGTCGTCCACTGGGCGTTCGACACCATGGCCGTCATCGGTTCCCTCCTCGTGGTGCTCGCCCTCTGGTTCGCCTGGTGCTGGTGGCGGAAGCGGGACCTGCCGACGTCGCGCTGGTTCTTCCGCTCCGCGGCCTGCGCCGGTGTCGCCTCGGTCGTGGCCGTGGAGTGCGGCTGGATCACCACCGAGGTCGGCCGCCAGCCCTGGATCGTCTACGAGGTGATGCGGGTCTCGGAGGCCGTCACCACCACCCGCGCCGACGCGCTGTGGGCCGCGCTCGGCGTCGTCATCGTCGTCTACGTCGTCATCTTCGGCGCCTTCGTCGCGGTGCTGCGGAGGATGAGCGCCCGCTGGCGCGTCGCCGACGAGGGCTTCGCCACGGCCCGGCCCGCCAAGGCCCCGGAGAGCGAGACGCCGTACGGCCCCCGCGCCACCGCGCTGTCCGCTCCGCCCACGGGAGCCCGCAATGATTGACGACCTCGTCGCCTGGGTGCTGCTGGTGGCCGTCGCCGCGTACGTCTGCGGCGGCGGTACGGACTACGGCGCCGGCTTCTGGGACCTGCTCGCCGGGGGCGCGGACCGGGGACGGCGGCCACGATGGCTGATCGACCACGCCATGGCCCCTGTGTGGGAGGTCAACAACGTCTGGCTGATCTTCGTCTTCGTGCTCATGTGGACCGGCTTCCCGGTCTTCTACCAGACGGTCTTCTCGGCGATGTGGCTGCCGCTGGTGCTCGCCGCCGTCGGACTCGTGCTGCGCGGGGCCGGGTTCGCCCTCCGCAAACCGACGCGGAGGGTGGCGGGACGGCGCGTCTACGGCGCCATGTTCGCCGTGTCGTCCCTGCTCACCCCGTTCTTCCTGGGCGCCGCGGTGGGCGGTGTGGCCACCGGGCGCGTCGCACCGGGCACCGAGGCGTCGGCGGACGCCTGGCACAACCCGACCTCCGTCATCGCCGGACTGCTGGCGATCGGGGCCAGCGCCTTCCTCGGCGCGGTGTTCCTGGCCGGTGACGCGCGGCGCTTCGGGGCCGCCGACCTCGTCGGCTACTTCCGCCTGAGGGCGCTGGCCGCTCTCGGAGCGCTGGCCGTCCTCGCCGTCATCGGCCTGCGCGTGACCCGCGACGACGCGAGCTACGTCCACCACGGGCTCACCGGCGGGGCCGGGCTGGTCTTCGTCGTCCTCGCCGCGGTGTGCGCCCTGGCCACCGCGGGGCTCCTCGCGCGCGGCGTCACCGGCTGGTCGCGGGTGACCGCGGTCGGAGCGGTGGCGCTGACGGTGCTCGCGTGGGGCCTGGCCCAGCGCCCGTACCTGGTGCCGACCTCGCTCACGGTGGCCGAGGGCGCGGGCGCGAACACCACGCTGCGGTGGCTGATGCTCGTCACCCTCGTCGCCGTCGTGTGCGTCGGGCCCGCGCTGGTGGTGCTCTACCGGCTGGACGCGCGGGGCGATCTGCAGTCCCTCACCGACGAGGACCTGCGGCAGCAGGCGTGATCCCGGAGGACTCCGACTGCCGGGAGCGCTCGGCCTGTTCGGGCCCTCCGGCCGGGCTACGCCGCCTCTGCCGAGAGCCGTCCGGCCCGCACCGCGTCGACGAGAGCCTGATGGTCGCGCTCGTTCTGGTCCGCGTAGCTCTCCGCGAACCGCACCATGGCCCGGTCGAAGGAGTCACCGCTGCCCAGGTAGCCCGCGATCGCGATGCGGTCGCCGGACCGTGCGTGGGCGCGGGCCAGGGTGGCGCCGCACAGCTCGGCGAACCGGCTCATCGCGTACGGCTCCATGGTCTGCGGCTGGGCGATGCCCTTCCAGTCGCGCAACTGCCGGATGTAGAAGTCGCGTTTCCTGCCGTCGATGCCGACAGCGCGCTCCCAGCCGAGGAAGATGTCGCTCGCGGCCTGCATCAGCCGCTGGCCGGTGACCACCCGCTGCCCCTGGTTGGTGTACCGGCCGGCGCCCGCGTACGGGGCGAGGACGGAGGTGTCCGCCTCCTTGGCCTGCAGCAGCAGCGGGTCCTCGTCGTCCCTGCCGACCAGCAGCACGATCCAGCAGCGGGTGCCGACGCTGCCGACGCCGACGACCTTGCGGGCCACGTCAGCGAACCGGTACTGCTCCAGCAGATGCCGGTGATCGGCGCGGAGGCTGTGGCTGTAGCGCTCGATCAGCTCGCGGATCGCGTCCTCGAGATGGTGGCGCTGCACCTCGGGGAGGAGATCGCCGAGCGGCACGATCAGCGGCGGGTCGGGGGCGATCCGGCGTTCGCCGTCGATCTCCTCGGTCAGCTTGCCGAACGCCTGCAGGGTGTCGTGGGAGCGCGCTTTGTCCAGGGCGCGGGACAGGCGCTTGCGGTGGACCTTGTCGAGCTGCTCGGCCACGACCGCCTGGATCTCGTCCATGTCGAGGCGCGCGTACCAGACGTCGAGGTTGCGCATACCGGCGTAGAGGCGCATCTGCTCGCGGTACCGGCGGGCGGCGGTCAGGACGACACCCGCCCGTTCGGCGTCGGAGAAGCCGTTCTCCCGGCCCGCGATGACCAGGCTCGTGGCCAGCCGTTTGACGTCCCACTCCCACGGGCCGGGCAGGGTCTCGTCGAAGTCGTTGATGTCGAACATCAAGTGCCGCTCGGGCGAGGCGAGGAGGCGGAAGTTCAGCATGTGCGCGTCCCCGCAGAGCTGGGCCGTCAGGCCGCTCCGCGGGGTCGTGGCCAGATCGGCCGCCATGATCGCCGCGGCCCCGCGGTAGAAGCGGAACGGCGACTCCAGCATCCGCCCGTAGCGGATCGGCACCAGATCGGAGACCCGCGTGGCCGACTGGCTCTCGATGATCTCCAGAGGGTCCGGCCGGCCCTGCGAGGGCTCGAACTCGCCGTGCGCACTGCGGGGTGCGCCCGTGCGTGCCGCCTTTCCGCGGGCGGCGCGCTCCTGCGGCGTCGGCGCGGGCCCCGGCTTCCGCTCGGACCGCGCCGGGTAGGAGGAGCGCACGGAGGGGGCCGGGCGCAGCGGGGTGTACCCCGAGCCCGAACGGCCCTTGCGCGCGTCAGTTCCTTGACCGGCCATGACTCGCTCCTCGGGCTCGAGAACGTGGCCGTCGTCGGGCGTGCCGACCGGCGGTCTTCGACCATCTCACGGTGGCACACGTCCGCCGTGGCCGCACGATGCTGTCACCAGGTGTGACCGGGTCGTCGCGGAACGGAGTTGCCGTGGAAGGAGCGGGATTCCGGAGCCGCGGACTACGGATCGAGGGGGCCGCTGCGGAGGTTCCACCGTGGCCCGCGCCCGACGAGATGTGTCGCGGACAGCGGCGGCACATCGATGCGCCAGAACGCCTCCGGTGGTGCGGACAGCGCGTGCAGCACCGCCATCCGGATCACGCCGGGCTCGGCCACGACGACCATCCGGCCACCACGCCGCGCCACCTCGTCCCCCTCGATCCGGGCGGACTGCGCGAGCGCGAGCGTCCGGTCGAGCCATGCGGCGATGCGCTCGCCGAAGTCCAGCCTCGACTCGCCACCCGGCGGCACGTGGGCCGGGTCCTGGTGCCAGGCGCTGAACGCGTGGTGATCGTGCCGGCCGACATCATGGAGGGTGCGGCCCCGCCAGGCACCCATGTCGCAGTCGCGCAAGGCGGGTTCCACGTCCGCCCTCAGCCCGAGGGCGTCGGCGGTCTGCCGGCAGCGGGGGGACGGCGCACAGAACTGGCGCCATTGGCGCGCGGGAAGGGATGCCGCGGCGGCGCGCGCCGCCGCGACCCCGCGGTCGTCGAGCGGGCTGCCGTCGTCGAACCGCGCGTCGCCGAGAGCGTCGCTGCTCGCGGGGGAGATCAGGGTCATCCGGAGGGTGATGGGAGGGTCCTTTCGCCGGGGGTTCCGCCGCGCGGTGACGCGTCCGAGGTGACGCGGGCCTCCGGGGCGGTGCGCCGTGATGGTAGTGAACGGCCGTGCCGTACGTCACGGTCCGCGGAAGGGCAGCGGGCGGCGGCCCGGGACCGCCCGGCGTGACGCGGAGGGGCAGCAGCCGCCCGCGTACCGGCCTGACGGTCGGCGGTCGGCGTACGGGGGCGGGCCGTTGGCCGTCCCGCGCGGTCCGCCCGGTGATCGTCACACCCGTACGGCTCGGTGATCGTCCCGCCCGTTCCGCGCGCCGGCCGGGGACCGTTGGCCCATGGCCGGTATTGGCCGGCGGAACAGGTGGCTGTACCGTCTGGTCCGAAAGGACGACGGTGCGTACGGAAGTCCGGTGAAAATCCGGCACGGTCGCGCCACTGTGTGCCGAGCGGCAGCAACTCCCCGAGGGGTCGCCGCCGGTGAGTCAGACCCACGCTCCGTCGTCGCGTGCTCCACACGATGACGGGACGCGTGTTCCCGAGGAGGTCTCGCCATGGCCCAGTCCGCCGTTGCCCCCACCCCTGTTCAACCGCCTGCCGTAGCGCCGCTGCCGGTCCGGGCGATCCTGCCCTGGGCCGCGTTCGTCGGCGTCCTCATGCTCGTCCTGCTGTACTTCGTCGGCGCCGAGCAGGGTGTCTTCGCGGTGTTCTCCGGGGAGGGCGTCCACGAGTGGGTGCACGACGGCCGGCACCTTCTCGGCTTCCCCTGCCACTGAGTGGGGAAGCGCACACATGAACTCGGTCACCATCCGCACCCTGTTGGTGCGCGGCATGCTCGCGGGCGTCATCGCCGGAATTCCGGCCTTCGCGCTCGCCTATCTCCTCGGTGAACCCTCGGTCGACGCCGCCATCGCCTACGAGGAGTCCCACTCCCACGAGCACGGCGGCGTCGAACTGGTCAGCCGTACCGTCCAGTCGACCGCGGGCCTGGCCACCGGAACCCTGGTCTTCGGTATCGCCGTCGGCGGCATCGCGGCGCTGGCGTTCTGTTTCGCCCTGGGGCGCATCGGGCGCTTCGGGCCGCGGGCCACGGCGGCGCTCGTCGCCGGAGGCGCCTTCGTCACCACCTGTCTGGTGCCGTTCCTGAAGTACCCGGCGAATCCGCCCGCCTCGACCGACGCGGAGACGCTCGACCAGCGCACGGCGCTGTTCTTCCTCATGATCGCGCTCACCGTGCTGCTCGCCATCGGTGCGATCATCCTGGGACGCAGGCTCGCTCCGCGCCTCGGCAACTGGAACTCCTCGATCACCGCATCGGCGGCCTTCGTGGGGACGGTCGCCCTCGCGATGGTCTTCCTGCCGGTGGTCGACGAGACGCCGGCCGACTTCCCGGCCACCGTGCTGTGGGAGTTCCGGATGGCGGCCTTCGCCATCCAGGCGCTGCTGTGGGCCGGATTCGGCCTGCTCTTCGGGTACTTGGCCGAGCGGGTCCTGCTGCCGCGCACGGTGCGCGCCGAGAGCCCGGAGAGCCAGGAGAGCGGGGCCGCGGACGGTTCGGCGCAGCAGCAGTCGGCCGCGTCGGCGGCGAGCTGAGCCGTACGGAGGGAAGGACGCGTACGGAACGGCTCGTACGGACAGCGCGTACGGAAAGGCTCGTACCAGCGGTTCGTACGTCAGCAGAGGGGACCCGCCGGGGGCGCGACCGGCGGGTCCCGCCCGTTTCCGGACACGTTCCCGGACGCGGGAGAGAGCCAGGGAGCCTAGGCGTCCTCCGGCGTGAGCAGCGCCGTCTGGATCAGGCGGCTTCCGGCGCGCCGGTCCACGAACTGGCCCCGGCCCGGCGGAAGGTGACGCGGCCGCACGCCGAACAGCTCCCCCTCCTCCTTGGTGCCGGACAGCACGAGCGCGGGTGTCCCCATCTCCCGCAGCCGCTGCATGAGCGGGTGGAACATCGACCGTCCGGCGCCGGCGAACGAGCGGGCGAGTACGAGGTGGAAGCCGATGTCGCGCGCCATCGGCAGCAGCTCGGCCAGGGGGTGCAGCGGGTCGGCCGAGGTCGTGGTGACGAGGTCGAGGTCGTCGACGAGGAGATAGAGGTCCGGCCCGGTCCACCAGCTGCGCGACCGGAGCTGTTCCGGCGTCACATCCGGTCCCGGGAGGCGCCGTTGCAGCGCCTGGACGACATCGTCGATGGTGCGGCCGAGCGCCGAGGCGGACGCGACGTACGCGATGCGGTGCTCGGTGACGGCGGTGTCGAGCAGCGAACGGCGGTAGTCGACGACCATCAGCCTGGCCCGCTCCGGCGGGAGCGAGGTGACCAGCCCCTCGGCGATGAGCCGCAGAAGATTGGACTTGCCGCTCTCGCTGTCCCCGATGACCACGAAGTGCGGGTCCTTGGCGAAGTCGAGGTGCACCGGTGCCAGCGACTGTTCGTCGGTACCGATGGCGATGCGGTCGCCCGAGGGTGCGGGCAGCTGATCCGCGGGCAGCACATCGGGCAGCAGCCGTACGGGCGGGGCGGGCGGGCCGGACCAGGCGCGGGCGACCTCCGTGACGAGGCTCTCGACAGCGGCCGTCAGCCCCTCGTCCCCCGGTTCGCCGTCGATCCGCGGCAGCGCCGCGAGGAAGTGCGCGCCGTCCGGGGCCAGTCCGCGCCCGGGCCGCCCCTCGGGGACGCCGGCCGCGGCCCCGCCGTCGATGGACGAGTCGAAGGTGTCGCCGAGGCGGAGCTCCAGGCGTACGGGGAACAGGTCCTGGGCAGCCGCTCGGACCTGGATCCAGCGGGTCGCGGTGATGACGACATGGATGCCGTGGGCGTGCCCGCGTGCCGCCAGATCGATGACCGCGGGCTCCAGCTGCTCGTAGGTCTCGCGCAGAACCGCCCAGTTGTCGACGACGAGGAACACGTCGCCGTAGGGATCTCCCGCCGGCGCCCCGGTGCCGGCGGTCCCCTGTCGCCGCCGCCAAGGGGTGTGGGAGTCCGCACCCGGCTCGGCCGCCTCCCGCTGCCGCCGGTCGAGCAGAGCGGTCATGTCGGCGACGGTCCTGTGCACTTGGTCGGGCTGGAGGCGTGAGGCGACTCCGCCGACATGCGGCAGGCCGCTGAGGCTCTGCAAGCTGCCGCCGCCGAAGTCGAGGCAGTAGAACTGCACGTCGCGCGGCGTGTGCGTCAGGGCGAGCGAGCAGACGAGCGTGCGGAGCAGGGTCGACTTGCCGCTCAACGGGCCGCCCACGATGGCGAGATGCCCGGTCCTCTCCGTGAAGTCCAGGTGGAGCACGTCGCGGCGCTGCTGGAACGGGCGGTCGACCACTCCGGCAGGGACGCGCAGATGACCGGCGGAGTGCGGCACCGCCGGCCCGCCGCTCCCGGAACGCCAGGTGTGGACGGGCAGCAGACGGTCGAGCGTCGGCGGTGCGTCCAGCGGCGGCAGCAGGACCTGATGGGCGAGCGGGCCGAGCCCGGCGATCCGGTCGATCACCGTGTCGTAGACCGTCTCCTCGCTGTCCGGCCGCACGCGCCCGGAGACGTACGGGGCCTGGAAGCGCGTCATGCTGTCGAGGCCGACCTTGAGATATCCCCCGCCGGGCTGGACGGGCAGCGTGTACGCGTCGGGCGTGCCGAGGGCCGCCCGCGACACCGCCGCCGAGCCCGTCCGGAGAGCGATCCGGTACGAGAGGTAGGTGTCCAGACCCTTCAGGGCACTCTCCTCGATGTGCTGGGCGGAGAGCAGGAGATGGATCCCGAGCGACCGTCCCACGCGGCCGATCGCGACGAAGAGGTCCAGGAACCACGGGTGGGCCGTGAGGAGTTCGGAGAACTCGTCGACGATGACGAACAGCGCGGGCAACGGCTCCAGGGGTGCTCCGGCGGCGCGGGCCTTCTCGTAGTCGGTGCGCGAGGCGTAGCTGCCCGCGCTGCGCAGGACGTCCTGACGACGCTGCAGTTCGCCGGTCAGGGCGGCCGACAGGCGTTCGGCGTGGGAGGGTTCGGCCTCCAGGTCGGCGACGACCGCCGTGACGTGGTGGAGTCGGTCGAGGCCGGAGAACGTGGCGGTGCCCTTGTAGTCGAGCAGGAAGAAATTGACGTCCTCGGGGGAGTGCTGCGAGGCCAGCCCCAGGACCAGGGTGCGCAGCAGCTCGGACTTGCCGGAGGCCGTCGCCCCGAGCAGCAGGCCGTGCGGGCCCCAGCCGCCGTCCGCCGCGGCCTTGGGGTCGAGGAGGACGCGCTTGCCGGTCGGGTCGACGCCGAGGGGCACGGTCAGTTGGCGGGCCGGGGGTCGGGGAGCCCAGGCCGGTACCGGGAGGCGGGGCCCCGGGAAGCGGGCGCCCGGCGGGGTGGTCGCTCGGCCGGTCACTCGCCGGGCCGTCTCCGGCGAGGTGGCGCGCGGTCCGTCCGTCTCCGGCCGGGTGGTGGGCGGTCCGTCCGTCTCCCGCCGGTCCGTGTCCAGCGCATCGGCGACCGGCTCGTCCGCGCCCGGCCGGACGGTCCCCAGCCGTATGGTGACCGGCTCGTCCGCGTCCATCCAGTCCGCGTCCAGCGGATCGGTCTCCGCCCTGGCCTCGTCCACCGGTTCGCCGTCCACCGGCGTGGCCGCGTGCACGGCCGTCGGCGTGGCGCCCACCGGCGTGGTGCTCACCGGCGTCCCGCCGAAAGGATCGGTGCCCGCCGGACCCCCGACCGTCGGCTCGGTACGCGCAGGCTCGACGATCAGCGGGTCCACGTCCAGCAGGTCCATGAAGCCGGGGCCCGTGGAGGCCGGTGCCGGGCGGGTGTCCAGCGGTGCCGCCTTGGGCCCGGTCCAGGACTCGGCCACCCGCCCGACGAGGCGGTCCAGTCCGACGGCCTCGTCGTCGAAGGCCGTCGCGCCCGCGCCCCCGCTGCCCCCGCCCGCGCCCATGCCTGCTGTGCCGCTCAGGAAGTTCGCGCTCGCACCCGACGCCGGTGCGTCCTCCTCCGCCCGCGGATCGGCCAGGGTCGGCAGCGCGATACGGACGTACCGGCGGCCCCGCGTCAGACCGAACCCCGGCCCGCCGGGCGGGATGCCGCCGGCGAGTTCCGCGTCGATGCGCGACTCCTGGGGGGCGGCGAGCGCCAGCTCGATCCAGGTGGTCAGATGCAGCGCCAGGTCCTCGGGGAAGTCCTGCCAGCGGCCGGCGGAGACGGCGAGGTGCACTCCGTAGTACGCGCCCTGCTGGGCCACGCGGAGCACCTGGCGGGCGAGTTCGGCATACCGGGTCTGGAACTCCCGCCAGGAGTCGATGAGCAGGAAGATCTCCCCGTTGCGCTCCTCCGGCAGCTCGCCCCGCATCCGCAGGGCCCGGAACCTGCGGGGCGAGCGGACGCGCAGCTGGGCGCAGAGCTGCTCGCGCCGGTCCAGCGTCGCCGTGACGCCCTCGACCAGCTCGCGGACCTCCTCGCCCTCCGCGTAGTCCGCGACCTTGCCCACGTGCGGCAGGCCGGTCAGGCGCGCCAGGCCGTCCGGCTCCCCGTGCAGGGCGTAGATCTGCATCTCCTCGGGCGAGTGGGTGAGCGCCAGCGAGCAGGCCAGCGTCCGCAGGACGGAGGTCTTGCCGCTCCACATCCCGCCGACGACGCCCACGTGCGCGGCGCCTCCGGACAGGTCCACGGTGAGGGTCTCCTGCAGTCCCTGGGCCGGGTCGTACATGCGGCCGATCGGCACGGCGAACGAGCCGTTGGGGGGCCAGTCGGGAGCGCACAGACCGCGCTCCTCGGTCGGTACGAGCGCCGGGAGCAGCTCGCCGAGCGGCAGGCCGTCCACGGCGAACGGGTCGGCGTCCGTACCCGCCCCGCGGTGCCACAGCGCGGCTTTGGCGACGGGGATGTTCCCCTGCACGCCGGAGGTGAACTCCGTGGGGGTCTGCGGAACGCCGGTCTCCCGCACATGGGCCTGGATGTACGCGAACAGCTCGTGCGCGGTGATCACACCGTCGTTGTCGGCATCCGCCCGTCCGGTGGTCAGACCGTCCACGACAGCCTCGGTGAAGACCGACCGGAACGGGCCCGAGCGGTGCTTCATCTGCTCGCCCTCGTAGGCGAATTCGAGGACGTCCGAGGCGGCCATGACATAGGTGCCCTTGCCCGCGGCCTGTGCGGTCAGCTCCTCGGACTCCGCGGCGAACGGCTCCATGCCCTGCACGAACGCGCCGCCGTAGCAGCAGTCCAGCAGCAGGATCTTGCCGGACGCGCGGCAGCGGCTCATCTGCTCCTCGACGAACCGGGCGGACACCGCGGTGGAGTCCGGCAGTTCACGGCGCGTCCTCACCGTGGTGAAGAACAGCCGCCCGTGCTTGTCGCGGATGCCGTGACTGGAGAGGTAGAGCAGCAGGGTGTCGGAGGCGGCGCGGTTCCGGAAGAACTCCTCGATGTGCTCCTCGACGGACGCCTTGGACTCGTTCACCAGCATGGTGACGCGGTCGAAGTATCCGATGGAGGGGTCGTCGAGGAGCGCACCGAGGCGGCGGGCGTCCTGGGCGGGGGAGCGCAGCAGCCGCAACCCCGGGTCGACGTACTCGGTCGTCGCGATGAGGAGGGCGGCCCGCGTCATGACCGGCTCCGGACGTCATGCCTGCCGTACGTCGGTACGGGTGATCCGCCGGCGCGGTCCTGCCTGCCGTACGGGGGCGGGGCCTGAGGTGAGCGGCCCATGAGTCCCGCGCGGGCTCCGGCGGTCGTCACCGCTCGGTGGAGCGACGCTCGATCCAGGCCTCGATCAGCGCGCGCTGCTCGCCGGGTGAGAGCGCCTCGACGATCAGGGAGTCGTCGCCCTCGGTCAGTTCGACCCGGCGCGCCTCGGCGCGCTTGCGCCACTCGCCGACCAGCCCCACCAGGGCCTGGAGAGCGGCACGGGAGAAGACACCGCTGACGATCAGCGTCCCTATGGTCACGACGGTGCCGCTCTTGGCGCCCTCGGGGAGGGACTCGACCTCGGGGCGCTGCACGCTGTCGGCGGCGTCGAGCAGGGCGAGCTCCTGCTCCAGACTCCGGGTCAGCGCGTCCAGTTCCTGCAGGTCGATCCCGTCGGACTCGATGACCACCGAAACCTTCATCGCCCCCATGAGACCGCCCGCTCCCATCTCGCCCGCACGTCAAGCCCGTTGAGGCCATCTAACAACACCGGGCGCGCCTCGTACCACCCGCGGCCCGGCGTGGCGCGAGCCCGGTGCTTGCCGCCGGGGAGCCTTCCGCCTCCACCGGCCGCGCGCGTGAACACCCGTACGAGGGAAGGCACTTCGCGCGGGGCCGAGGCTCGGACTCCACCGGCTCGCTGACGTGGCAATGGCCGCCCCGGGCTCTCCGCCCCGGACCCCCTGCGCCCCTGGCGCACGGACGACGCCGCCGAACTCCTCGCGTCCAAGGATCTGTTGCTGCGCGGACGGGCGTCGCCGGACCCGGCCCGCCATCTCCTGCCCCCGTCACCCCGGGTCCGTCAGCCCGGTCCCGTACCGGGCGGGTGGATCGCCCCGTCCGTGTCCGTCAGGGCCGCGCCGCTGCCGCCCCAGCGCAGGGCGACGATCTCCGCCGCGATCGAGACGGCCACCTCCTCGGGCGTACGGGCCCCCAGGTCCAGGCCGATCGGCGACCGCAGCCGCGCCAGCTCCGCGTCCCCGACGCCCGTCTCCCGCAGGTGCTTCAGCCGGTCGTCGTGCGTACGGCGGCTGCCCATGGCGCCGACGTACGCGGCGGGCGTGCGCAGCGCCACCTCCAGCAGCGGCACGTCGAACTTGGGGTCGTGGGTCAGGACGCAGATCACCGTCCGCTCGTCGGTCGCGGTGTTCGCAAGGAACCGGTGCGGCCAGTCCACGACCACCTCGACACCCTCGGGGAAGCGCTTGGGCGTCGCGAAGACCGGGCGTGCGTCGCAGACGGTGACCCGGTAGCCGAGGAAGCCGCCGATGCGGGCCACGGCGGCGGCGTAGTCGATCGCGCCGAACACCAGCATCCGCGGCGGCGGGGCGAACGACTGCAGGAACACCGTCACGGCGTCCTCGCGCCGCTCGCCGCGCGGCCCGTAGTGCCGCTGCCCGGTCGCGCCCTGCGCCAGCTCGCCGCGCGCGTCCGCGGAAACGGCGACGTCCAGGCCGGCTGTCCCGAGCGTGCCGGACACGCCGTCCGGCCGGACCGCCAGCGCGGCGCCGCGCGGGGCGGGCCCGTCGAGCACGGTCGCCACGGCGACCGGCCGCTCGCCGGCGACCGCCCCGGCGACGTCCGCGAACCAGGGGTCGCGCTCCCGGGACACCGGGCGTACGAGCAGGGTGATCTCGCCACCGCAGGTGAGGCCGACGGCGAAGGCGTCCTCGTCGCTGTAGCCGAACGTCTCCAGACGGGCCTCGCCCGACGCCACGACCTCTTGGGCCAGTTCGAAGACGGCGCCCTCCACGCAGCCGCCGGAGACGCTGCCGACCACCTCGTCGTCCGGGCCCACCGCCATCGCCGCCCCGGGATCACGCGGCGCGCTGCGGCTTACGGAGACGACGGTGGCCAGGCCGAACGTCGCCCCGGCCTCGTACCAGCGGCTCAGCGCCGGGAGGATCTCACGCATCCACGCGCTCCTGCCTCTCACGACCGCACCTGCACCTGCACGGCTGCCGCCCAGTGTCCCAGGCCGCGCGCCGGGCGCACGGCGACGGAGCGGCGGGGACGGGTGGCGGGGGAGCGGCGGCCGAAGCCGTACGGCGAGGGGCCGGGCGGCGTGCGGGCCCGGGAGCGTACGGGCCCGGCGGCGTACGGGCCCGGGAGCGGCGCCCCGCGCCCGTACCGGCTCGTCCGCCCCACCCCTGGGGACCGGGTGCTTTCGGTCTGTCCCGGGCGTATGGTCCGCATATGGGCCACGCTGCACAGCCCCCGGGTCCGGACTTCGCGCGGCGACTGCTGGACCGGATCCTGGCCGAGGTCGTGCGTGACGCGGGTGCCTACGCCGGCGGGGTCTATCTGCTGGTCCCCGGGCGGCAGATGCTCGGCCTGGACGTCATGACCGGGGTTCCGCGCGAGTTCGCCACGCCGTGGTCCCGCGTGGGCCTGGCCTCTCCGCTCCCGGTGACCGACGCGGTGCACGAAGGGCGGCTGATCTGGGTCGCCGCCCAGGGCGAGCTGGCCCGCCGCTACCCACGCGCCGCCCTCGTCCTCCCGTACCACTTCGCCCTGGCCGCGGCCCCCGTCACCACCGACACCTCCACCTGGGGCGCGCTGCTGCTCCTCTGGCCCGGCTCGCACCCGGAGTCACTCAACTCGACGGAGCGCGCCGCGATCGAGAGCGCTTGCGAGCGCCTCGCGGGCCTGCTGCGGCAGGCGTCCGAGGCCGGGCGGCCGCTGCTGCCCGGGCACGAGCCGCGGGTGCTGCCCCAGCTCCGCCCGATGCCGGTGGATAGGGCCGAGGCGGAGGCCGCCGTCGACTTCGTCGAACGCCTCCCCGGCGGCGGATGCGCCCTGGACCTGGAGGGACGGGTCACCTTCGTCAGCGGCGCGGCGGCGGAGCTGCTGGGCGAGCCCGCCGCCGCCCTGACCGGATCGCGCCTGTGGGACGCGCTGCCGTGGCTGGCCGACCCCGTCTACGAGGACCGCTACCGTGCCGCCGTCTTCAGCCGCCGCGCGACGTCCTTCACCGTCCGGCGGCCGGACGGCCAGGGACTGTTCTTCCAGCTCTACCCGGACGCCACCGGCATCAGCGTGCGCATCACGCCCACCCGCGTCGAGGACCGCCCCGGCGACCGGGACCGCCCCGGCGACCGGGACCTCCCCGAGGCGGGGCTCAGCGCCGCTCCCACCCGCGTCGGGGCCATCTACCACCTGATGCTGCTGGCCGGGGCGCTGACGGAGGCCGTCGGCGTACGCGACGTCGCCGACCTCGTGGCCGACCAGCTCCTGCCCGCCTTCGGCGCCCAGGGGCTCGCCCTGCTCGTCGCCGAGGGAGGCCGGCTGCACGTCGTCGGAGCCCGCGGCTACCCGCCCGAGATCCTGGAGGCGTTCGACGGCACCCCGCTGAGCTCGCCCACTCCCGGCGTGCGCGCCCTGACCACGGGCGAGCCGGCGTTCTACGACTCCCACCGGGAGCTGGCCGAGGCGTACCCGGCGCTCGCCGCCGCGCACGCCTCCATGGCCGCCTGGGCGTTCCTGCCGCTGATCGCCTCCGGCCGTACGGTCGGCTGCCTGCTCGTGTCGTACGACGCGCCGCACCCCTTCACCCCCGACGAGCGCGCGGCTCTCAGCTCGCTCAGCGGGCTGATCGCCCAGGCCCTGGACCGTGCCCGGCTCTACGACGCCAAGCACCAGCTCGCGCGCACCCTGCAGGCCGGGCTGCTCCCGCACGAGCTGCCCCACGTGCCGGGTCTGGAGGTGGCGGCCCGCTATCTGCCCTCCACCCGCGGCCTGGACATCGGCGGCGACTTCTACGACCTGATACGCCTGGACTCCAGGACCGCGGGCGCCGTCATCGGTGACGTGCAGGGCCACAGCGTGACCGCGGCCGCGCTCATGGGCCAGGTGCGGACCGCCGTACACGCCCACGCCGTCGCCGGCGCACCGCCCGACGGCGTCCTGGCGCGCACCAACCGCCTGCTGACCGATCTGGACCCCGGGCTGTTCACGAGCTGCCTCTACGTGCACATCGAACTGCGGCGGCAACGGGCCTGGATGGCGTCCGCCGGTCATCCCCGTCCTTTGCTGCGCCACCCCGGCGGCCGTACCGAGATCCTCTCCCCGCCGCCCGGGCTGCTGCTCGGTATCGACCGCGACGCCGGCTACCCGACCCTGGAGATCCCGCTGCCGGCGGGCGCCGTGCTCGCCCTCTACACCGACGGCCTGATCGAGGCGCCGGGCGCGGACGAGGAACGGACGCTCGCCCATCTCGTCGAGACGCTCGCACGGGCCGGCGACGCGGGACTCGACGAACTCGCCGACAGGCTCATCGAATGCGCCCAGCCCTCGGGCGACCGCACCGACGACACCGCACTGCTGCTGCTCCGCCTGGTACCGGCGGAGGACGGCTGAGCGCGCGGGCGGGGACCGGGACGACACATGGCTGGCCCGGGCGACACATGGCGGCACCCGGACCACACAGGGGTGGCCCCCCGCACGTGCGGGGGGCCACCCCTGTGTTCTGCGGCGGTGAGGACGATCCCGGGACCGGCCGGTGTTACTCGCGGCCGGCCGATCCTCCCGGGAACGGCCCTACTTGGCCTAGTTCCGGACGTCGTGGCGGTTGCGGTCCCGGTCCACGTCGCCGTTGACGCAGACGTTGCCGATCGACGGGCTGAACAGACCGTCGAGGGTGTTGCCGCAGAGGTTGATCGGGATGTTGACGGGGAGCTGGAGCACGTTCCCGGAACCGATGCCCGGTGATCCGGCGGCCACCCCGTTCGCGTGGGAGTCGGCGAGGGCGCTGCCCGCGGCACCCGAGACCAGCGCGGCCGCGGCCGCGGCAACAGCAAAGGTCTTGACCATGCGTGACATGTCTTCTCCTTCAGCAAGGAATCCGCCGCCTCTCAGCGGACATGGCACCCAGTCAAAAGGGCGCAGAGGGTCGCGGGTTGCGTGACGATGCGCCGAAAGGATCAGCGAGTCATCACATCGGATGAGCAGCGCGGCCATTCGCGGTCGCCGGGACGCGCGGGCGGCGGCCGGTCCCGGTCCGAACGGAAGTCCTCCCCGGCAGCCACGTCCGGAGCCCCCGTGCACTCCGCGAGCTCCTGCCCCGTACGCACGCCGGGCCCCTGCCCGTACACCGCGGAGCCCCGTCCCGTCCCGCCGCCGGGTCCCCGTACCGTCATGTCCGATTTCCGCCAGCTCCCCGCCCGGCGCAGGCACACACTGGACCCTGTGATGAGTGAGGACAGCAAGTTCGAAGCCGTGCGCAGCCGGGACGCGAGATTCGACGGCGAGTTCTTCTTCGCCGTCTCGACGACCGGTATCTACTGCCGGCCGAGCTGTCCGGCGACGACTCCGAAGCGCAGGAACGTGACCTTCTTCCCGACCGCGGCGGCCGCCCAGGGTTCCGGATTCCGCGCCTGCCGCCGCTGCCGCCCCGACGCGGTGCCCGGCTCCGCGGAGTGGAACGCCCGGGCCGATGTCGTCGGCCGCGCGATGCGGCTGATCGGCGACGGTGTGGTGGACCGGGAAGGTGTGGCCGGCCTGGCCACGCGGCTCGGCTACAGCACCCGCCAGGTGCAGCGGCAGCTCAATGCCGAGCTGGGCGCGGGCCCCATCGCGCTCGCCCGCGCGCAGCGCGCCCACACCGCCCGCGTCCTGCTGCAGACCACCGGCCTGCAGGCGGCCGAGATCGCCTTCGCCGCCGGATTCGCCAGCGTGCGGCAGTTCAACGACACGATCCGGGAGATCTACGGCATCACGCCCCGCGGACTGCGGGCGGCGGGCCCCGGGCGGGCGGCGGGCCCCGGCGAGAGGGGCCCGGACGGTGCGACGGGAGCGGGTGTGCCGCTCCGGCTCGCCTTCCGTGGCCCGTACGCGTCCACCGAACTCTTCGACTACCTGGAGCGGCGGGCCCTCCCCGGGATCGAGGAGGTCACCGGAGCTCCCGGCGCCCGGACCTACCGCCGTACGCTCCGGCTCCCGCACGGCAGCGGGATCGCCGAGGTGAGGGAACGGCCGGGCGGGAGTACGGGCGTGCCCCGGCACCGGGAGGGCGGCTGGCTGGACTGCCGGCTGCACCTGACCGAGCTGCGCGATCTGACCACGGCCATCCAGCGCGTACGGCGCCTGTTCGACCTCGACGCCGACCCGTACGCGGTGGCCGCCCGCCTCGGCGACTCCCCGGCACTCGCCGCCCTGGTGGCCCGGCGCCCCGGCCTGCGCGCACCCGGCGCGGCCGACGGCCACGAACTCGCCGTCCGCGCGGTCCTCGGCCAGCAGGTGTCGGTGGCGGCCGGACAGCGGCTGGGCCGTGCGCTGGTCGAGGCGTACGGGGAGCCGTTGCCGGTCCCCGACGGCGGCCTGACCCGTCTCTTCCCGCGCGCCGCCGACCTCGCGGGGACCTCGCTGGAGGAGATCGGCATGCCCGAGTCCCGCAGGGCGGCCCTGCGCACCCTGGGCGCCGCGCTCGCCGACGGCACCGTGAGCCTCGACCCGGGCGCCGACCGCGCGGAAGCCGAGCGTGACCTGCTCGCGCTGCGCGGCGTCGGGCCCTGGACCGCCGGATACATCCGCATGCGCGCGCTCGGTGACCCCGACGTCCTGCTGACCGGCGACGCCGGGATCCGCGCGGGTCTGCTCCGCATCGGCGCGACACCCGCGGACGCCGCAGCGTGGCGGCCGTGGCGTACGTACGCCATGCACCACGTGTGGCAGGCGGCAGCGGCCACCGCTACCGCACCGGAACCGATGACCGCCAAAGCTGTGGCCGTGGGCGCGGGCGGGCGGAAGGACCGGCGGTGACCAGGGCCGGGTCGCGGGAAGGCGACGTCCGAATCCCGCCGGAAAGTCCCGGCCCGCCGCCGCAGACTCGTACCCGGACCGACGAACGGCAAGGAAAGGACGGACCGATGACGGTCTACACGACGATCGACAGCCCGCTGGGCGAACTGCTGCTCGTGGGCGAGGAGTCGGCGACCGCGAAGGGCGGGACCGCGCTCGCCTCGGTGTCCGTACCGGGTCAGAAGGGCGGCGCCCTCATCGGGGACGGCCGGCGCCACGACCCGGCGGCTTTCGCACAGATCACCGCGCAGTTCCGTGCGTACTTCGACGGCCGGCTCACCGCGTTCGACATCGAGCACACCACGCGCGGCACCGACTTCCAGCAGCGGGTGTGGAAGGCGCTGGAGGAGATCCCGTACGGCGCCACGACGAGCTACGGCGCGCTCGCGGCCTCGATCGGCGCTTCGCGCGCGGCAGTTCGCGCGGTCGGCACCGCGATCGGTGCCAACCCGCTGCTCGTGGTGCGCCCCTGCCACCGGGTGATCGGTGCGGACGGTTCGCTGACGGGTTACGCGGGCGGCCTGGAGCGCAAGCGGACGCTGCTGGATCTCGAAGGCGCGCTCCCGGCCGGACCCGCCGTGACGCCAAGCCCCGCGGCCCGGCGCCCAGCCGCCGGAAGCACAGTGGCCGGGGCGACCGTGGAGGCGTCATGAGCGCCGCGGCCCCGGACACCGCGACCGCCCGCGCCCGGCTCGCGCCGCGCGACCGCGTCGGCCGGGCCGACTGGCCGGCGCTGGCCGCCGAACTCGACGCGTACGGCTGTGCGCTCACGCCCCGCGTCCTGACCCCGGCCCAGTGCCGGGCGCTGGCCGGCCTGTACGACGAGACCGACCGCTTCCGCTCCACCGTCGACATGGCGCGCCACCGCTTCGGCTCCGGCCGGTACCGGTACTTCGGCAACCCGCTCCCCGATGTCGTACGGGAGGTGCGCGAGGCCTTCTACCCGCATCTGCTGACCGTCGCCCGCGACTGGGCATCGCGGCTCGGCCGTCCCGCGCCCTGGCCCGACAGCCTGGGGGAGTGGCTGGAGATGTGCCATGAGGCCGGGCAGACCCGGCCCACGCCGATCCTGCTGCGCTACGGCCCGGACGACTGGAACGCCCTGCACCGCGACCTGTACGGGGATCTGGTCTTCCCGCTGCAGGTCGTCATCGGGCTCGACGAGCAGGGCGCCGACTACACCGGCGGCGAGTTCCTGCTCGTCGAGCAGCGGCCCCGTGCCCAGTCTCGCGGCACGGCGACGGTGCTGCGGCAGGGCCACGGGCTGATCTTCACCACCCGCGACCGGCCGGTCCGCTCGGCCCGCGGCTGGTCCGCGTCGCCCGTGCGGCACGGGGTCAGCGCGATCCGTTCCGGGACCCGGCACACCCTCGGCCTGGTCTTCCACGACGCCGCGTGACCGGACACCGGGCGTCCACGGCGTGCCGCGTGTACCGGCGTCCACGGCGTGCCGCCCGTACCGTCGGCCGCCGCCCCCGCTCTCCTCCGCGCGTGGCACACCCCTCCTCTCCGTCCAGAACGGTAGAAACCAGAGGAAACCAGGACGGACGGAAAGGGGTAGTCATGACCACCTCCCTCGAGCGCGTCGGAGTCGTCGGCGGCGGGCAGATGGGCGCCGGGATCGCCGAGGTCTGCGCCCGCGCCGGGCTCGACACGATCGTCTGCGAGGCCGACGCGACCGCCGCGGGCGCGGCGCGCGAGCGCGTCGCCGCATCCCTCCGGCGCGCCGTCGAGCGCGGCAAGGCGGACGACGCCGAGCGGGACGCGGCCCTGGCGCGCCTCACCTTCACCGGGGATCTCAACGACCTGTCGGACCGTCAGCTCGTGGTCGAGGCCGTCGTGGAGAACGCGGACGTCAAGGCCGACGTGTTCGCCGCCCTGGACAAGATCGTGGAGGACCCGGACGCGATCCTGGCCACCAACACCTCGTCCATCCCCGTCATGCGCCTCGGGATGGCGACACAGCACGCCGACCGCGTCGTCGGCCTCCACTTCTTCAACCCCGTGCCCGTGATGCCGCTGGTGGAGATCGTCACCTCGCTGCACACCGCCCCGCGCACCGTCGCGGCCGCCGAGCACTTCGCCACGGCCGGGCTCGGCAAGACCGTCATCCGCTCCCAGGACCGCGCGGGCTTCGTCGTCAACGCCCTCCTCATCCCGTATCTGCTCTCCGCGATCCGTATGGCCGAGTCCGGACTCGCGACCGCCGAGGACATCGACGCGGGCATGGAACTGGGCTGCGCCCACCCCATGGGCCCGCTGAAGCTCGCCGACCTGATCGGCCTCGACACGGTCGCCTCGATCGCCGAATCCCTGTACGCGGAGTACCGGGAGCCGCTCCACGCCCCGCCGCCCCTGCTCCAGCGCATGGTCGAGGCCGGGCTGCTGGGGCGGAAGAGCGGACGTGGCTTCCACCCGTACGACGAGGGGTGAGCCGTACGGCCGCCCGCGAGGCGCAGCGGCCGGGGCCGAGCCGTCCCGCCCGTCAGCGTGGTGACGACGGGCGCGAGGCCGCGTGCGGTGACCAGGACGGGTCCCGGCCGCTGAGTCCCACCGCCCGGTCCAGCGGCGGCGCGTCCTCGGGCACCGCGACCGCCGGCCCGAACATGCCGTCGCTCGCCTCAGGGTCCGTCGGCGCCATGAGGTCGATCGAGGCTCGTGCCGTCGCGTCGTCGCAGGAGTACTCCTGTCCGGTGGCACGGGCGAGGTCCCAGCCGTGGATGAGGAGTTCGTTCAGCGCGACCTTCCCGGCCTCCGAGGCCGGGAAGGTGAAGCCGCCGGCCTCGGTCATGCCCTCCCACGCCCCGGGGTTCCGCCAGGCCGTCACCAGCTCGTCGAGCTGCTCCCTCAGGCGGGTGCGCCAGTCGCCGTCCAGGCCCGGCGGCGGGACGCTGCCCGGGTCGGTGCCGGTGGCCGCGCTGCGGGTCTTCGTCCCGGCGTCCCGGAAGGCGGCGGTGAGGTGGACCAGATGCCCGAGGAGATCGCGTACGGAGTAGTCGGGGCAGGGCGTCGGCCCCGAGAGCTGGTCGTCGGTGATGCGGTCCAGCAGCCGCGCCACGCTGCGGGCCGGCGGTTCCAGATCGAGCACGGTGGTCATCTCAGGCCTCGCCCTTCGTCCGGTGCGGCACCGCGGTCGCGTCGGGTGCTGTCGTCGTCCTGCCGATGGCTGTCGTCATGCAGGTAGGACGGGACGTACGGGCGGAACTCATCGCTCCCCGGCCCGGGAGCGAGGCCTGGGCCGCACCCCCGCCCTCGCCCTGGCGCCCCGTCCTCGCCCGGCTCCCGGGGCGTCACGCCTGTTCCGCCCTGCTGCCCGACGCGGGGCGGGCCCGCGCGGCGAGCACCGCCACGTCGTCCTCCGCGGCCTCGCCCGCCATGCTCCGCAGCACCTCGTCCAGGATCGTGTCGAGGTCGGCGGTGGCCGGGAGCCGCAGGGCGGCGAGGCGGGCCAGGGAGGCGTCGATGTCCTCGCCCCGGCGTTCGACGAGCCCGTCGGTGTAGAGGAGCAGCACCTGTCCTTCGGTGAAGTCGCGGGTGGCCGGCTCGTATCCGCCGAAGCCGGTGCCCAGGGGCGGCCCGTTCGGCAGCTCGATCAGCTCGATGGTGCCGTCGGGGAGGATCCGGGCGGGGGGCAGGTGGCCCGCGCTGGCGAAGGAGCACTGGCCGCGCGTCGGGTCCACGAGGGCGAGCAGGCAGGTGGCGGGACGGGCGGACTCGCTGCCGGAGACCGTCGCGTCGAGCTGGCGCAGGATCCGGTGCGGCGGCAGGTCGGTCGCCGAGACGTAGCGCAGCGTCGAGCGGTAGTAGCTCATGTCGACGGCCGCCTCGACGCCGTGCCCCATCACATCGCCCATGACCAGGAGGGTCCTGCCGAACGACAGGCGCACCGTCTCGTACCAGTCGCCGCCGACCAGCGCGCTGCTCCCGGACGGCAGGTAGCGGGAGGCCAGTTCGAGGTTGGGGTGCGGGCTGCCGGGCTCGGCCAGCAGGGCCCGCTGCAGCTCCAGCGCGATGCCCTGGGAGCGGGCGTAGCGGCGGGCGTTGCCGATGCTGATCGCCGCTCGGCGGGCGAGGTCCTGTGTGATCACCGCGTCCTCCTCGGAGAACGCGGGGGAGTCCCCGGCCCGGGCGAGGGACACGGTGCCGATGGGGTGTTCCGTGCCGGTGAGCGGTACGACGAGGGTCGAGTGGATGCCGGCGGCCCGGTAGGCGGCGAGCCGCCCCTCCTCGGGTGCCGACCGGTTCAGCTCCTCGTCGGACTGCAGGTTCTGCAGCACCGGCTTCGCGGTCTCCAGGCACCGGGCCACGGTCGAGCCGGGCGGGTGGACCACGAACTCGCCCGATCTGCCGAAGTGCGGTACGGCCGTGAGCAGCGCCGGTACGACGGACAGTGCCGCCCGTCGCAGCCGCAGGTCACGGGTCGGTCCGAGCGGCCGGCCCTCCGGGGCGTCGGTGGGCAGCAGCTCGACCGTGGCCATGTCCGCGAGGAGCGGCACGAGGAAGTCGGCGAGCTGCGCGCACGTCATGTCCATATCGAGCGTCGTGCCGATCCGTGTCGCGGCGGCGTCGAGGAGGGACAGCCGCTCGCGCGCCTGCTCCAGGTCCCGCTGCTGCCGCTGGGAGCCGGTGACCTCCAGGATGACGCCGACGATGCCGGTCACCCGGCCGTCCGTCTCCAGGCGGTGGTAGGCGCCGTGCCACCAGCGGCGCTCGTACGGGGGCTCGGACCGGGTGCGGCCGCTGGTGATCGCCTCGCGGGGCCTGCCGTCCGCGAGGACCTCGCGGAGCACGTCGGTGCGGCTCTCGATGCCGGGAGCCACCTCGGCGAGCGTGTGGCCGGCCAGGTTCATGGCGGGGATGCCCGCCATGGTGGCGAAGGCGGGGTTGACCCAGACGAAGCGCAGCCGCGGGTCGAGGATGGCGACGCCCGCGCGGGTGCCGCCCAGCACCTGCCGCAGCACCTGCTCGGGGCTGTCCGCGGCGAGGGCGGCGGCGGCCTTGTCGAGGAGCGGGTCGGCGCCGTCACCACCGGGATCGTGGGGGCACACCCGGGTACCTCCTCGTCCGCGCGTCGGGACCGCGTGATCCCATCGTCGGTCCGCGATGCGAGATGCGCATCCCGCGGCGGACCGTGGATCTCTTTGTCGGATCGCCCTAAATTTTCAGGCGTAGAGCCGATCTGTCCCTAAATCCATCTGTACGAGCGTATCGATATGTGTTCTGGTAGATCGGAGTACTCCTGTATGACCCGAGGCCCGGAGACCTCATGACGAGCCATCCCATTCTGAAACCGCCCCACATAGCCCCGCAGACCATGCGTCTGGAGGAGCCCGGGACCGATCTCCGGGAGGAACTCCCGGAAGCGCTCGCCCTGAACGGTATGGGGAGCTTCCTGTGGGATCTGGACAGCGACAAATTCCTGCTCGACGCCGGCGCGATGTCCGTCTTCGACTTCGCGCCGGGCGAGTACGACGACCGCACCGACACCCTCTCCCAGCACATGGTTCCCGAGGAGGTCGAGGGGCTGAAGGAGCTGGTCGCGGACGCCATCGCCCACCGCGACAACTACGGCGCCTACTTCCGCGTCATCTGCAAGGACGGCTCCATCCGCTGGACGCACACCCAGGGGCACATCCAGCGCGACGTCACGGGCCGCCCGCTGCGCATCGTCGGCATCGTCCGCGACGCCAGCCCCGAGCTGGAGCATCTGACGCAGCAGGCGACGCTGGAGAAGGACCGGGAGCGCCAGACCGACGTCGTGCAGGCGACGACCAGCGTGCTCTCCCAGGCCCTCACCATTCAGGACGTGGTGGACGCGCTGACCAGTGCCGACCTCCTGGACAGCATCGGGGCCGTCAGCATCGCCCTCTACCTGGTCGAGAACGACCGGCTGCGCATCGTCGGCAGCTGCGGCATGGCGCCCGAACTCATCGAGGGCACCAGCGTGACGCGCCTGGACACCCCGCTCCCGCCCAACCACGTGGTCTGCACCGAGACCCCGCTCTTCATCAACCGGGAGGAGACCGAGAAGCGCTTCCCGATGCTGGTCCCGTACTGCAAGTCGAAGGACTGCACCGCGGCGGCCGTGCTGCCGCTGATCGCCCAGGCCCAGACGATCGGCGCCATCGCCATCGTCTACGAAGGCAGGAGCGAGTTCAGCCCCGAGGAGCGCAATCTGCTGCTCGCCCTGGGCGCGACGACCGCACAGTCCTTCCAGCGCGCCGTGCTGTACGACGAGGAGCACGCGATGGCGGTCGGCCTCCAGCAGGCCATGCTCCCCGCCAACATCCCCGACGTGGCCGGGGCCAGCATCGCCGTCCGCTACCGCCCCGCCCGCAACGGCCACCAGATCGGCGGCGACTGGTACGACGTGGTCCCGCTCCCGACGGGCCGGGTCGGGCTGGTCGTCGGCGACGTACAGGGCCACGACGTCCACGCCTCAGCGGTCATGGGCCAACTCCGCATAGCCCTGCGGGCCTATGCCGCCGAGGGCCACCCACCCTCCACGGTCATGGCCCGCGCCTCCGCGTTCCTGCACGACCTCGACACCGACCGCTTCGCGACCTGCATCTACGCCGACTTCGACCCGGTGACCGGCCGCACCCAGTTCGTCCGAGCCGGACACCACGGCCCGCTCGTGCGGCACGCCGACGGCCGGTGCTCGCGCCCGTACGTGCACGGCGGCCTCCCGCTCGGCCTGCCGCAGTACAGCAGCAACACCCCGTATCCGCCGACGAGCCTGCAGATCGGCCCGGAGGAGACGCTGCTGCTGTGCACCGACGGGCTCGTCGAGTTCCACGGCATGGACATCGACGAAGGGGTCCACCAGATCGAGAGCATCCTGTGCGGCGGCCCCAACGACAAGGACGAGCTGGCCGAGCACATCGTCGCCACCATCGAGTCACGTCAGGGGCAGGAGGACGACGTCGCCCTGCTGCTCGTGGGCCTCACCGGCGCCCGCCACCCCGAGGAACGGCGCCACTGGAGCTGCCTGGTCACCAACACCGACCCCAAGGCGCCCGCGCAGGCGCGGCAGATGCTGCGCAGCACGCTGACCCACTGGGGTCTGGGGACGATGTGCGACGCGGCGGTGACGGCCGCCAACGAGCTGATCGCCAACGCCGTGATGCACACCGAGGGCGACGCCATGCTGACGGCACGGCTGCTCCGGCTCAACGGCGACTGCTCGCAGGAGCAGCTCAAGATAGAGGTCCAGGACAGCTCCAGCACCCTGCCCCACCGCAGGACGCCGACGGAGACCTCCGCGGGCAGCCGCGGGCTCCTCATCGTGGAGCAGCTCTCCCAGGAGTGGGGCGCGGAGCCGCTCGGCGCGGGGAAGCGCATCTGGTTCAAGCTGCCCATCGCGGCCTGAGCCCGCCCCGGGCCTGGCTCGCGGCCTGAGCCCGGCTCCGAGCCGGCCCCGGGCCCGGCCCTGACGCGTCCCGGCCCCCACCACGTCGTCCGACGGAGGCTCGTCCCGCCATTGCTCTGCCTGCGACACTGGCCGCTCAGCAGTGTGAGGAGCCAGCCCGTGTCAGTGATCAGCAATCTCCGCAGAGCGGTCCGTCTGCCGCACCGTCGCCGCAAGGTGGATCTCAGCCACCCGGCCCGGTCGCCGCTCGGAAGCGCCGTGGTGAACTGCGAGCAGGTACGCAAGCGCGGCAGCGGCAACGGCTTCGTCTGGATCGGGCTGCACGAGCCGGACCGGGCGGAGTTCGCCGGTGTCGCCGAGCTGTTCGGCCTCCATCCGCTCGCCGTCGAGGACACCGTCGATGCCCACCAGCGGCCCAAGCTGGAGCCGTACGACGACACGCTGTTCACCGTCCTCAAGACCGTGCGCTACGTCGAGCACGCCGAGTTGACGGCGACCAGCGAGGTCGTCGACACCGGCGAGATCATGGTCTTCACCGGACCCGACTTCGTCATCACCGTCCGGCACGGCCGCCACGGCTCGCTCGGCCCGCTGCGCGAGGAACTCGAGGCGGACCCGGACCAGTTGGCCAAGGGGCCGTCGGCCGTCCTGCACGCCATAGCCGACCATGTCGTGGACGAGTATCTCGCCGTCACCGACGCCCTCCAGAACGACATCGACGACGTCGAGAGCGATGTCTTCGCCCGCCGCAGGGGCGGTGCCGACACCGGCAGGATCTATCAGCTCAAGCGTGAACTCCTCGAACTCAAGCGGGCGGTCGCGCCGCTGGACCGCCCGATGCAGACCCTCGCCGAGCCCGCGCCGGGCCACCGGCTGCCCGGTGTCGACCCGGACATCCGCGCGTACTTCCGTGACGTCGCGGACCACCTGACCCGGGTGACCGAGCAGATCACCGGCTTCGACGACCTGCTCAACTCGATCCTGCAGGCCAACCTCGCCCAGGTGACGGTGGCCCAGAACGAGGACATGCGCAAGATGAGTGCCTGGCTGGCCATCATCGCGGTGCCCACCATGGTGTGCGGCCTGTACGGCATGAACTTCGAGCACATGCCGGAACTGCGCTGGACGTACGGCTATCCGCTGGTGCTCGGCGTCATCGCGACCACCTGCGTCGCCATCCACCGCGGCTTCCGCCGGAACGGCTGGCTCTGACGCGGGCAGAGACGGCTCCGGGGGACGCCCCGACCTTCCGGCCCCCGCGGCGCCGCGGTATCAGGACGTCGGAGTCGGGACCTGGGTGTCGGGACCTGGGAGTCAGGACCTTGCCCCCTCGTCCTCCCGGGCGGCCCGGAAGGCCGTCGTGCAGTCGAGCTGGAGCGCGATGTCGTCCCACATGGGGTGGTGCGGCGCCGCGTTGGAGCACACCACCGTCCCCCAGGCACCGGCGTTCCGCGCACGGGCCACCGCGGTGCGGCAGAACGCCGCGCCCACCGGGCCCTCCTCGAAGGTGCCGTGCAAGGGCGTGTAGCCGATCCAGCCCTCGCCGAACACCAGTGGAACGCCCGTCTCCGCCGCCCAGTCGGCCGCGGCGTCGATCCACAGCGCCAGCCGTGTCTCCATCTCGCGCCGGTGCGGGGGGTAGTGGTCGTGGAGCCAGCGGTCCCACTTCTCCGGGTCGCACCAGTCGTGCGCGTAGACCTCCCGCTGCTGCACCGTCGTGGCCGCGCGGCGCCAGCCACCGGCGGAGCCCGGCGTCCAGTCGGCGAGGTCGGGCGCGTCCGGGCGGAGGAGAGCACGGCGGATCTCCTCCTGCGGGAACGGGCGGGAGGCGTCGCGCAGCGCGAAGGTGGTGATCAGCTCCTCCAGTACGCCGTAGACGTACGGGTGGAAGACGGCCACGTCGGCGGAGCGCGGGACGCCGCGCAGTGAACCGACCGGCACCTTCGCGTAGTTGACGGTCACCAGCTGTTCCGGGTGACGCTTCCTGAAACGGGCCAGCCCGCGCTCCAGGCGCGGCCGCAGGGCGACGACACGGTCGGCGTCCGGTGGCAGGCCCTCGGTCAGACGGCTGCCCTGCACCTCGTTGTGCAGTTCGGTGAAGGCGATCCGGTCGTCGAGACCGTGAGCGGCGAGGAAGTCGACGAGGTCCGCGAGGGCGTCGGCCAGGGCCTCGGCGCGGCGCTCGGGCGGGACCGCGTACAGCGCCTCGTACCAGGCGGGTCCTTCGGCGAACGAGGGGCTCTGCTGGTACTCCCAACTGGACAGCACGACACAGCAGTTGTGGCGCCGCGCGGCCTCGAGGAGCGCGAGAAGGCGCTCGCGCCCGTCGAGGGTCACCGTGGCGCGGACGTCGTACCAGCGGGTGCGCTGTCCGTACGCGCCGCCCAGCGGCCCCAGCGTCAGGCGCGAGGTGTCCAGCCCCGAGCCGAAGAGCAGATAGGGCATGGCACAGATCCGCACGGTGTTGTAGCCGCGGTCGACGGCCTCCGAGAAGGCGCGGTCGAGATCCTCGAACGGCTCGCCGGGACCGGTGCGGGTGTACCAGCTGAAGTCCCAGAGGGAGAGGGTGAGCCGGTCGGGCAGATGGGCCGGTACGGGAGTCGGCTCGGCCGGTACGGGAGTCGGCCCGCTCGGTACGGAGGTCGGCTCGGACGGTACGGAAGTCGGCACGGGCGTCTCCTTCGGCGCCGGAGATCGGCGAGAGGTGGCGGGGAGGCGTGTCGGCGAGGCATGGAGCCGCCTCCAAGTATTCGTGGACGAAGCCCCGGTGGGCAGAGGGCGCGCGCCGGAGTGCGGCGGTGCACGGGGCGGCGCGCGGGCACCGCTCCGCTCCCGGCAGCTTCCATGGGTCCAGGCGGAGATGTACTCTGCCCACAGGGCTGTAAGCGCATACATCATCCGCCTCGGCCCTCGAACCGCCGCTCGCCCGCCCGGAGTCGTCGCCATGCCCGTGCCCCCGCACCCCTGGCCGCTGCCGCCCGAGGACCGCACGACGAGCCCGTACACCGGGTGGACCCGCGCCCACTGGGAGGCCGCGGCGGACGGGCTGCTCGCCGCGGTGGACCCGTACACCTCACCCGCCCGCGGGCTCATCACCCTGCCCGGCGCCCACAGTTCGTCCGGACGGCGCTCCGACGGTCTGGAGGGCTACGCCCGCACCTTCCTGCTCGCCGCCTTCCGCGTCGCCGGGGCGGGCGGCCGGGACCCGTACGGGGTGCTGGACCGCTATGCCGACGGACTCGCCGTCGGTACGCGCACACCCGGCCGGGACGACGCCGAGTCCTGGCCCCGCCAGGCGGACTGCGGCCAGGCGTGGGTGGAGTCCGCCTCCGTCGCGCTCGCCCTCCGGCTGACCCGGCCGTGGCTGTGGGACCGGCTGGACGACGCCGTGCGGCAGCGCGCCGCGGACTGGCTGTCCGGTGCCCTTGGCGAGCCGCCGGTCGACAACAATTGGTGGCTCTTCCCGCTGACCGTCGGCGGCTTCCTCGCCGATGCGGGCGTACGGACCGAGGCGTCCCGCGCAGCGGTCGAGCGCGGTCTGGAGCGGATCGAGGAGTGGTACGCGGGCGACGGCTGGTACACGGACGGGCCCGAGCGCTCCTTCGACCACTACAACGGCTGGGCCCTGCACCTGTATCCGGTGCTCCACGCCCGGCTCGCGGGCGACCGGGACCTGCTGGAGCGCTACGGCGCCCGCCTCCGCGCGTTCCTCGCCGGATACGCCCGGCTGTTCGGGGGCGACGGGGCCCCGCTCCACCAGGGCCGGTCCCTGACCTACCGGTTCGCCGCCACCGCGGCGCTGTGGGCGGGCGCGCTGACCGGTCACACGCCGCTGCCCACCGGGGCGACGCGGCGCATCGCGAGCGGGAGCCTGCGCTACTTCCTCGACCGGGGAGCGGCGGCCGGGCACACGACCGATCGGGCCGGGGACGGGGTTCCGGACGCCCGGGCCTCGCGTCCCGTCGCCCCGGATGCGCCGCCCGGACTTCTCTCGCTCGGCTGGCACGGCCCGTACGCGCCCATCGTGCAGGACTACTCCGGCACCGCCTCCCCGTACTGGGCGAGCAAGGGCTTCGTCGGTCTGCTGCTCCCGCCGGACCACGCGGAGTGGACGGCGCCGGAGCGCCCCGCACCGTCCGAGGCCGCCGACGCCGTCACGCCGCTGCCCGCGCCCGGCTGGCTCGTGCAGTCGACGGCGGCCGACGGGCTCGTCCGTGTGCACAACCACGGCAGCCACGGCCAGGTCTTCCCACCCTCCCGCGACGATCCGCTCTACGCCCGCCTCGCCTACTCCACCCGCACCGGCCCCACCGTCCCGGGGGAGGATCCGGACAACCACTTCGGGCTGCTCGCCGAAGACGCCGACGGCGAGCACTGGTTGACGCGTCGCGGCCGGATCACCCCGCTCGGCTCGGGGCCCGGCTGGGCCGCTTCCGCCCACCGGCCGCTCGTCGGCGACGCGGAGCTGCCCGGGGTGACCGTCACCGCCGTGACGCTGGCGCGCGGTGCGGCGGAGGTACGGATCCACCGCGTCCGCGGCGCCGCACCCGGCACGGACGTGCGGATCTCCGGCTGGGCGGTGGACGGCAGGGCGACGGTCGCCGCCGCGGCCACGGCACCGGCACCGGCTGCACCGCGGCCCGCCGTACAGGACCCCGCCACCGCGCGAGAGCCGGCCGCGCGAGAGCCGGCCGCGCGAGAGCCGGCCGCGCGGGAACCCGCCTCCGCGCAGGTGCCCGCCCTTCACGAACCCGACGTCGTCTCCGAGTTGGTGCCCGTGCACGGCTACGGCGGGGTCGCCGAGTCGATCGCCGCGGGCAGCACCGCGTACACCCGGGAAGCCTGGATGCCCGTGCTCACCGGCACGGTGGACGACTCCGGCCACGGCCTGTTCGTCTGCCTCGCGAGACTGTCGGGCGATGCGACGGCCGAACCGCTCGCCGCCGCACTGCGCGTGGGCGACGACGAGGTCCGTATCGCCTGGCCGGACGGCGGCCCGCACCAGCGCGTGGCCTTCACCCGGGACGCGGTGACGGTCGCGGACGTGGTGGCCTGAGCCGCCCCGCCGCCGGGTGAACCCCGCCGCCGGGCGGCGAGCCCGGCCCGCCGCGGGTGCCTCGGCCGCCGCGGACCGTGAACGCGCGGTGGCGGACCCGCGGCACGGTACGCCCGCCGCCGTACGCCCGCGCCCGTACGAGGACTTGGAGCCCTCGCAGCGCGCCCGGCCCGCGACCGCCGCGACCGCCCGACCGCCTCCTCGCCCACTGCCCGGAAGGTGACGCCGCCGTCCGGCACCCCGGTGGTCTGCGTGGTGGCGTATGCGATCCGCAGGCCGCCCACGGCGAGGTCCGGTGGCAGCGCAGGGCCGCGCTCCGCCCCGCCGGATGCACCCGCTCGCCCCGAACGGAGGCTTGCCCTTCTCGGCCACGGTGAACGACCGCAGGAGGCGGGACGGCGGGGTGGCCATGGCTTCCCGGCCCGGATCCCGAAGCGGCTCAACGGGCGCAGCGGAAGCCCGTGTTGCCGCTCGAACTGTCCGGTGTGTTGCCCATACGGGCCGAGGTGCGGTAGCGGAAGCAGTACGACACGTGGCACAGATGGGAGCCGCCGCGCAGCACCCGGACCATTCCCACGGGCGGCCCCGCGGGGTTCACGGCGGGGCCGGGGACTGGGCCTGTCCGGGCCGGGGTGAACCAGTCGGCGCACCACTCCCACACGTTGCCGACCATGTTGAACAGCCCGTATCCGTTGGGCGGGAAGACGTCGACCGGGCAGGTCCCCGCGTAGCCGTCGGCGGCGGTGTTGCGGTCCGGGAAGTCCCCCCGCCAGATGTTCATCCGGTAGGTGCCCCCGGGGTCCGGTTCGTCGCCCCACGGATACGGCTTGCCCTCCAGTCCGCCGCGCGCCGCGTACTCCCACTCGGCCTCCGTCGGCAGCCGGGCGCCGGCCCAGGCGCAGTACGCAGCTGCGTCCGCGTGCGAGACGTGCACCACCGGGTGGTCCCAGCGCCCGGCGAGGGCGGACTGCGGGCCCTCCGGATGGCGCCAGCAGGCGCCGTAGACCTGCCGCCACCAAGGGGTGGCCGCCGCGGCCCGGGTCGCCGGGAAGTCGTCCGGCAGGAAGCCGCCGAAGACGAACGACCAGCCGAAGTGCTGGGCGTCGGTGGTGTAGCCCGTGGCGTCCACGAAGGCGGCGAACTCGCGGTTGGTGACGGCGGTGGCGCCCAGGCGGAACGGATCGAGGCTCACCTCGCGCACCGGGCCCTCCCCGTCCTGCGGGTACGGGCTCCTGTCGCAGCCCATCGCGTAGGTGCCGCCCGGCAGCGGGCGCCAGCCGCCGGAGGGCTCGGGGCGCACCGTGGACGGGCCTGCGGCTCCGGACCTGCCCAGGGCTCCGGACGGGCCTGCGGCTCCGGACCTGCCTAGGGCTCCGGACGGGCCCGTGGCCGTGGACGTACCCGCGGCCGAGGGTGCGGTTGCGGCGCGGGTCACGGATGCGGCACCGGTCACGGATGCGGGTGGGCGCGGTCCCTCGCGGGGCGGCGGGCAGCAGGCCGGTCCGGTGCTCATCGCGGACGCCCCGCGGCGTCGCGGTACCGGACCTGCAGCAGCGCCAGTTGTCCGGTGAGGTCCTCGACGACCGACGCGTACGCGGGATCGCCGTAGCGGTTCCGCAGCTCCTCCGGGTCGCGTTCGAGGTCGAACAGCTCCCACTCCGGCTCGCGCGTCTCCGGCGAGGCCCCCACCTGGCCCGAACCGTGCCCCGGGTAGTGGATGAGCTTGTGCGTGCGGGTGCGGATGCCGTAGCTGGCCTGGACGTTGTGGCTGACGTCCAGGTGCTCGAAGTACCGGTAGTACACCGACTGCCGCCAGTCCGGCGGTCGTTCGCCGCGCAGCAGCGGCAGCAGACTGCGGCCCTGCATGCGCTCGTGCGGCGCGACCCCGGCGATGTCGAGCACGGTCTGCGCGAAGTCGACGTTGGCGACCAGCTCGTCGCACGACGAGCCGGGCTCGACGACACCGGGCCAGCGCACGATCAGCGGGATGCGCAGCGACGGCTCGTACATGAACCGCTTGTCGAACCAGCCGTGTTCGCCCAGGTGGAAACCGTGGTCGGAGGTGTAGACGACGGCGGTGGTCCCGGCGAGCCCGCTCACGTCGAGGTAGTGCAGCAGCCGGCCGACGTTCTCGTCCAGCCCGGCCACCACCCTCAAGTACTCCTTGATGTAGCGCTGGTAGCGCCACTCCCGCTCCTCGCGCTCCGGAAGCCCTTCGGGCACGGGCTCCTTGAGGTCGAACGGCTGCAGGTCGGACATCCGCATCCGTGCCTCGGACGCCGCACGCGAGCGGCCCGCGTGGTCGTCGTGCAGCGTCGGGGGTACGGGGATGTGCTCGCGCGCGTACAGGTTCCGGTGGCGCATCGCCGGTTCGAACGCCCGGTGCGGGGCCTTGTGCTGGATCAGCAGCGCGAACGGACGGTCCGGGTCGCGCTCGTCCAGCCGGGCCAGCGCCAGATCGGTGATGATGTCGGTGACGTAGCCGGAGTACCGCCGCTCGCCGTCGGCCGTCAGGAACACCGGGTCGTGGTAGACCCCGTGCTCCGGCAGGATCTCCCAGTGGTCGAAGCCGTGCGGGTCGCTCTTCCCGCCGTGCCCCAGGTGCCACTTGCCGACGATCGCCGTCCGGTAGCCCGCCGCCCTCAGCATGGCGGGGAACGCGGGCTGGCTCGCGTCGAACTTCTGGCCCGGCTGCTCCAGCGTGGTCATCCCGTGGACATGGCTGTAGGCGCCCGTGAGCAGCGTCGCACGCGCCGGTGAGCAGATGGAGTTGGTGCAGAAGGCGCTGTCGAACCTCATGCCCTCGGCCGCCAGCCGGTCCACCGCCGGAGTCCGGTTGATCACGCTGCCGTACGCCCCGATGGCCGGTGCCGCGTGGTCGTCGGTCATCAGCAGGACGATGTCGGGGCGCCTGCCCGGCCCGGTCACAGCCCGAAGTCCTCTCGTTCGAGCAGGGGCCGGACGCGGCGGGCGAACCCACCGGTGCGGAACGGCCGTTGGAGCAGCCCCGGGCGGAGCACCTGCGCCAGCGCGGCGACGACCATGCCCTGGTCGAGCGCCAGCATGACGTCGCTGACCCGCCCCGTGCGGACGTCGACCGCGTCGCGGAAGCCCAGCCCGTCGTCGTACGCGCCGAAGTCACGGGCCGTCTTCAGAAGGTTGGCGATGGCCTTGTCGCGGGCGAACGGCATGGCGAGGAAGGAGGCGTGCGGGGTGACGACGCCCTTGGAGGTGTAGCCCTCGACCTGCATGCCGATCGCGTCCACGCCGTACTCGCCGTACCCGCCGGCCGGGATGCTCGCGGGGGAGAAGCCCCAGTAGCCGTAGCTCTCCTCCTCCAGTCCGTGCTCGATGTGGCTCAGGACGTGGCGGCGGTGGTTCAGCCCCCACGCGCCGGGGGACCAGGCGGCCTCCGGGACGAACAGCGGCACCATCAGCGCCTCGAACATCGAGCCGCCCCAGGAGGGCACCAGCTTCCGTCCGCGGTAGGTGTAGTGGCCTCGCCACACCCGCACCCCGTCGACGGTCACCCACTCACCCTCGGGCGTCTGCTCCTGTTCCCACTCCGGCAGCATGGTGCGGAAGGTGTGCCAGTAGTGCTCGGGCGGCAGGGAGCCGTCCCCGATCCCGAGGTAACTGGCCATACGGGGCTCGGTGTTGAGGGCGCCGTACCAGTGCGGGGTGAAGGTGTCGTCGTCCGTCCAGTAGCCGCCGTGGAGCTGGCCGGGGTGGGTCGCCGGGTCGTCGGCGTCGTACGGCGTGTAGAAGAACGACCAGTCGGCGTCCGCCAGCAGGCGGTGGATCCGGGGGCGCAGGGCGGGGTCGGCGTCGGCGGCGATACGCAGTCCCGTGACCAGCCAGGCGTTGTCCACGGAGGACAGGAACGGGCGGACCGGGTCGCCGTTCTCCGGCCAGGTTGTGAGGACATCGCCGGTGTGCGCGTCGTACCAGTTGAACCAGAAGCCGTGCGCCCGCTCCAGCTTCTCGACCGCCGTCAGCGCGCGCTCGAGCTTCCGGTGCATCGCGTCGCGGCCGATCACCCCGAGCCCGGCGGCCGCGACCGTCGACCACAGGCCGCAGCCGATGTTGGTCGGCGAGGTGTTGACGGACAGCACCGGCGCGTCGCCGCTGACGTCGATCTTGTCGGTGGCGAGACCGAGACGCGTGGTCATGGCCTCCATCGAGCGGTAGGTGTCGCGGAACCAGCGGTGCAGCAGTGCCTCGGTCGAGCCGCCCGTCCGGCCGGCTCGTGCCGCGGACCCGGCCACTGCTGCGGGGGCGCCCAGGGCGAGGACCGCGGACGCGCCCGCGCCCGCGGCGAGGAAGGTACGGCGTTCCATGGCGTCCAACTCCGTTCGTCGGAAGGGAAATCCGGGGGTGGCGCGAGCGTGCCCGGCCCGGGGCGGGTCAGGTACGGGTCAGGCGCAGGGCGCGGATACCGGGCATCGGCAGATCGACGGTGAGCGTCGCGCGGCCGTCGGCGCCCGCCGTGACCGGGGCGAGGGACTCCTCGGAGAGCCGGTCGGCGGCGCGCAGCTTCGCCCACTGCTGCGCGTCCGGCCAGTCGCCCCCGCCGAGGTCCTCCCAGACCGCCTTGATGTTGCTGTGCCGTTCGTCGACGCGGTGCAGCGTGACCGCGTACGAGGCGCCCGGCGCGAGGCCGTTCACCTCCACCGCGGCCGTACGGTCCAGTGCCGGGGCCCCGTCGATCCGCGTCTGGTCGAGCGTGCCGTTCCACACCAGGACGTCGACGCGCGCGCCGTCCTCCGTACGCGTCGCCAGCGCCTCGGTCAGCGCCTCCGCGCCGTCGCCGGTGACCCGGGCCGGGACCCGGCCGCCCGCCAGTGCGGAGAGCAGGGACAGCGCCCAGAACCGCGGTTTGCGCAGATTGCCGACGGTCAGCAGGCCGAAGCCGCCGTGGAAGAGCTTCGGAGGCCAGCCCAGCTCCTCGAAGTGGTCACTGGCCACCCAGTAGGCGAGCGCGTCGGTCGACGCCAGGGCCGCCTTCATCCCGCGCAGTACGAACGGCGCGGAGAAGACGGCGTCACTGACGCGGTGGAAGTGCGTCGGCGTCACGCCCCACTCGGTCCACAGGATCTCCGGCTCGGGCCGGCCCGTCGCCTCGGCGAACGACCGGGTCTGCGGCCGGAAGTCCAGCGGCGCGTTGCCGTAGGTGTGGGTGGAGACGAAGTCGATCGGCACGTCGTGCTCGCGGCAGAACTCCAGCAGGGGACCGACCCACCCGGCCGCCGCCGAGCCCGGTCCGCCGACCGGGATGCGGGCGTCCACCTCCTTGACGGCGCGGACGGCCACCTCGTACAGGCGGTGGTAGTCGGCCTGCGTCCCCGTCCAGAACACCTCCAGGTTGGCCTCGTTCCAGACCTCGAACTCCCAGCCGGCGACCTCGTCGGCGCCGTACCGCTCCCGCAGATGCACCGTCAGCGCCCGGCACAGGTCGCCCCACCGGTCCCAGTCCGCGGGGACGGAGTTGACGGCCTGGTACTGGAAGACGGTGGAGTCCGGGTGGGCGGCCAGCTCGCGCGGCATGAAGGACAGCTCGACGACCGGCTTGAGCCCGGTCGCCAGGAAGCGGTCGTAGACCTCGTCCAGACCGGAGAAGTCGAAGGACCCGTCATCGCGCACGGTGACGTTCTCGGGGAGGAACGTGCCGTGGGCCCGGACCGTGCGGACACCGATCTCGTCGCGCATGATGCCCAGCGCCCGGGCGTACTCGGCGGCCACGCCCGCGCCGCCCGGGCCTTCCCGGTCCCAGACGAGGAGCGAGAAGTGTTCGGCACCGATCATGCGGTTCCAGACGCCCGGCAGGGGGACGGGCGTCGCTGCGGCGTCCACCGTGACGGTGACGCGGGCCGGTTCGGCACCCCGTGCGCGGGCGCAGCCGGGAACGGCGGTCGCGGTGAGCGGGCCGGGGCCCGCGTCGGTCCAGGAGGCGACCTTGTACCAGTAGCCGCGCCCGGGCTCGACGAGCGAGTCGGCGTACGGCGGATGGGGCACGGCCAGGACGTCACCGCCCTGGTGGTCCAGGGGCTCGAAGGGGCCGTCGACGGACGGCGCGCGGTGCACGAGATAGCCCAGGGCGCCCTCGACGGGTTCCCAGTCGAGCAGGACGTGCCCGGTGCCGTCCTCGGAGCGCAGCCCGGCAGGGGCGGGCAGATCGGCCGTGCCCACCAGCGGCCGGTCGCTGGGGAGGCCGATCCGCTGCTCCCAGTCGAGCCGGGCGGCGTTCGTGTCGGTCATGGTCCACCTTTCATGGATGCGCATACATGACGGGCGTGCGGCAGGGGTTCCGTCGTCGGTCGTGGTCCGTGGGGCGGGTGGTGGGGGAGGAGCGGTGGGTGCCGGGGCCGGAGCCGGCGGGAAGGCTCCCGCGAACCCCGGCCCCGGCCGGGCTACTTCAGGCCCGCGGTCGCGATGCCCTGGGTGAAGTAGCGCTGGAGGAGCACGAAGACCAGCAGCACCGGCAGCACCACGAGGAAGGCGCCGGCCATCAGCACGCCGTTGGAGCCGTTGGCCTTGGTCGGGTCGATCGCGAAGGTGGCCAGGGCCACCGGGAGGGTGTACTTGTCCGGGTCGTTGGTGGCGACCAGCGGCCACAGGAAGTTGTTCCAGGAGCCGAGGAAGACGAAGATCGCCAGCGTCGCGAGCGCGGGCTTCACCAGCGGCAGCACGATGCGCCAGAAGATGAACCACTCGCGCGCACCGTCGATCCGGGCCGCCTCCAGCAGCTCGTCCGGTATCGCCGTCATGAACTGCCGCATCAGGAAGACCCCGAACGCCCCGGCCGCGAACGGCAGGACGAGCGCCGCGTACGAGTCGATCAGATGCATCCTGCTCATCATCACGAACATGGGGAGGAGCATGAGATTCCCCGGCACCATCAGCGCGCCCAGCACGATCGCGAAGACCGGCCGCTTGCCGACGAAGTTCAGCTTGGCCAGCGCGTAGCCGAGCATCGAGCAGAACAGCAGATTGCACAGCGTCACGACGACCGCGACGAGTACGGAGTTGAAGAAGTACTGCGGGATGTCGAGCAGGTCGACCAGCCTGCGGAAGTTCGCCAGCGTCCACTCGGTGGGGATCCACGCCGGAGGGGAGGCGCCCAGTTCGCGATCGGTCTTGAAGGCCGACAGGGCCATCCACAGGAACGGCGCGACCATCACCAGCATGCCGGCGCTCAGCAGGGCGTAGGTGAGGATCTTGCCCGCGCGCGAGCCGCCCCGGCGGCCGGGGGGCACGGCCCCGCCGTCGCCGGACGGGGACCCGGGTGCGGGGGTACGGAGCTCGGTCGTCCTCATCGCGTCTTGTCCTTCAGCAGGCGGAGCTGGAGCGTCGTGACGGCCAGGACGATCACGAACAGGACGTACGCCATGGCGCTCGCGTAGCCCATGTGGAAGAAGTCGAAGCCCTCCTTGTACATGTGCAGCGAGATCGTCAGCGTGCTGTTGCCCGGGCCGCCGTCGGTCATCACGAACGGCTCCTCGAAGACGTTGAGGAAGCCGATGGTGGTCATCACCGCGACGTACAGCAGGGTCGGGCGCAGCAGCGGCACCGTGATCCGCCGGAACTCCTGGAAGATCCCGGCCCCGTCGATGCGCGCCGCCTCCCTGACCTCGGTCGGGATGGACTGCAGCCCGGCGAGGAACAGCACCATCGCGGTGCCCAGATTCCGCCAGGCCGCCATCACGATCAGCGACGGCATGGCGAGGAGTTCGGAGTCCAGGAAGTTCGGGGTGGTGAGCCCCACCTGATGGGCGAGCCCGGCGATGAGCCCTTCGGAGGGGTCGAGGACGAAGCGCCAGATGACGGCGACCGCGACGATGGCGGTGACCACGGGCGCGTAGAAACCGACGCGGAAGAAGGTGCGGAAACGGTCGATACCGGAATTCAGCAGCACCGCGGCGACGAGTCCGCCGCCGATCGTCAGCGGTACGCCCAGCACCACGAAATAGACCGTGTTGATCAGAGCGCGGACGAACTTCTCGTCCTCGGCCAGCTTGCTGTAGTTCTCCAGGCCGATGAATTCCGCGGACAGAGGATCGGTGACGTTCTGCAGATCGAAATCGGTGAAGCTCATCACCAGCGTCGCCACGATGGGGAACGCCATGAAGGTGAGGAAGAGCGACAGGAACGGCGCGGAGTAGAGCCAGCCGGAGAGGTTCTGTGTGGAGAGCCGGTCCCGGCGGGACGGCATCTTCCGGCCGTGCCTCTGCTGCGGGCCCCGGCGCCCGGCTCCGGGCCCGGTCCTGTTCCCGGCGCCGGTACCGTGCCCGTTCCCGTTCCCGGTCCCGGATCCCGCGCCGGTTCCGGTTCCGGTTCCGTCCCCGGTTCCGGGGGGCGTACGCCCCCCGGCCCTCGGCGGCGGGTCGGGGGCGGCGCCGGGCTTCGCGGCGGTGGTGCTCATCGGCTCAGTCCACCAGGCCCTCGGTGGCCTTCTGCAGCTGCTCGGCCGTCGCGGCCGGGTCGGCGCCCCGGGCGAGCTTGCCCAGCGCGTCGTCCATCTTGACCGAGATCTCGTTCCACTTCGCCAGCGGCGGGACCTCCTGGGCGCTGTCCAGGGACTTCCGGAAGACCTTGAGCGAGTCGTCGCCGTCCTTGAGGACGGGCTGCTCCCAGGCGGCCTTCACGGCGGGCAGCGTCTTGGACACCTTGTACCAGTCGGCCTGCTTCTCCGGTGTGGTCAGGAACTTGGTGAATTCCGCGGCCGCGGCCTTGTGCTCACTGTCCTTGAACGTCACCAGGGAGGAGCCGCCGATGAACGAGGCGGACTTCTTGCCGGCGGGAAGCTCGGCGACCTTCCATTTTCCCTTGAGCTGCGGTTGCTGGTCGTTGATGTTCTGCACGATCCAGGGACCGGAGGGGAACATCGGCACCTTGCCGGAGCCGAAGTCCTTCACCACGTCGTAGCCGGGTGTGAAGTTCTTCTTGGCGAGGCCCTTGCCGAAGTAGTGCGCGTACTCCTCGAGGGACTTCACGGACGCGGGGGAGTCCAGGGCGGGCTTGCCGTCCTTGTCCAGGACGGAACCGCCCGCGGAGTAGAGGAAGGGCAGCCAGTTCTGCCACGCGCCCGTACCGCCGGCCTGCAGGCTGATGCCGTAGTCCGTGTCCGCCTTGCCGTGGTAAGCGGCGGCCAGGGCACGCAGGTCCTTCCACGTGGCGGGGGCGCCCTCGACGTCCGCCTTCTCGGCCAGGTCGGTGCGGTAGTAGAGGGCCCGGGTGTCGACGTACCACGGGACGCCGTACGCGGTGCCGTCCTTGACGTTGCCGTCCCATGCCGCCGGGAAGAAGTCGCCCTTGTCGAAGGTGCCGGTGTCCACCGGCTCCAGGGTGCCGAGCTCGATGAACTCGCCCATGAGGGTCGAGCCCATCTGTGCCATGTCGGGGAGGTTCCCCGCGGCCGCCGCGGAGACCAGCTTCTGGTGGACGACGTCCCAGCCGACCGGCGTCACCTTGACCTTGATGTTGGGGTGCTTCGAGGTGAACTCGTCGGCCACGGCCTGGAGCCGCTTGCCTTCCTCGCCCATGCCCCACACGGTGAGCGTCTGCTTGGCGTCGGCCTTGGTCTGGTCGCCGCCGTCGCTGCCGCATGCGGTCGTCAGGCCGAGCGCCGACACCACGGTCATGGCGATGGTGACGGACTTGGCAGTGCGTGTCATGCGGCCCCTCCTCGAGTTCATGTATGCGCTGCCTGTAAGCGCATACATGACCCTGTAGCACCCTGTCGGCGGGCTCAAGGGGCCGGACGATAACGCTTTCGTAAACCCGGAGGGTCAGTCCGCATGTGCGGACACCTGACCACCGCGTCACCGTGCGGCCACCGCACCGTGTATCCGTGCGACCACTGCTCCGCGCGTACGTCACCACCCGGCCCCGGTGAGCCGTCCGCGCCCACCGAGCGGTCCCGCTACTGCCCGCAGCCGCAGCTCGCGCGCCGCGTCACCGTCACCGGCAGCAGCCGGGCCGCCGGCGCCCGGTCCCGGTCGCGGATCCTGGCCACCAGGAGCTGCGCGGCCTCCTCGCCGAGCCGGCCCATCGGCTGCCGTACGGTCGTCAGCGTCGGCCGGACCAGCCTGCTGAGCGGGATCCCGTCGAAGCCCGTCACCGCCATCCCGTCCGGGACGCCGATGCCGAGCCCCTCCAAGGCGTGCAGCGCACCCACCGCCATCTGGTCGTTGGCGAGCAGGATGCCCTGCGGGTGCTCCCCGTCCCGGTCCAGCAGCTCGGCGACGGCCTTGCGCCCCGCCGACTGCGTCAGGTCCCCGCGCAGGTCGGGGTGGTCCGGCAGAGGGAGTCCGGCTTCGAGGTGAGCGGCCTGGAAACCGCGGAAGCGGGCCTCGCCGTCCGGGGAGTCCGGGGGACCGCCGACGAAGGCGAGGCGGCGCAGACCGTGGTCCACGATCAGGTGCCGGGTGAGCTCGAGCTGACCGTCGAAGTTGGCCACTTCGATGTGGTCGTGGTCGTCATTCCGTTGTCCCGCGAGCATCACGACGGGCAGCCGCCGCGACACGACCTCGAGGTCCTCGCCCGGCACAGTCTGCGCCAGCACGGCGAGGCCGTCCACCCGCCCGGCGACCTCGGCGAGCTGCTCGCCCGCGCGGTCGGCGTGCGAGGCGGAGATCAGCAGCGCGTAGCCGTGCCGCCGGGCGGCCCGCTCCATCCCGCGGATGACCTCGTCGGAGTAGAGCATCAGCTCGGCGTCGTCGGCGTCGGGGACGTCCTCGGCCTCCGTGTCGTGGAAGTCCGGGAAACACAGGCCCAGGACGCCGGTCGTCCGGCTGGCCAGACCGCGGGCGCTGCCGCTCGGGAGGTAGCCGAGTTCACGTGCCGCGGCGAGCACCCGGTCGCGGGTGGCGGCGCGCACCGAGTCGGGGGTGCGGTAGACGCGCGAGACCGTGGCGATGGACACGCCCGCCCGTTCGGCGACGTCGTACACCGTGGGTGTGCTCATCCAGCAGCCTCGTCTCTTCCGTTCCCCCGCGGGCCGACGCGCTTCCCCGCCCGCCGTGACCTGCCTGAAAGCGCATTCAGCCTACGGTCGCGCAGGGGCGGCGGGCAAGGGTGGCCCCCGGCCGCCCCTACGGTGCGTACGGCCGAGGCTCTCCGCACCGGTCGTCTTCCGCCGCTGCCGTCGGATCGCGCCAGGTCCGGCGCCGCCATGCGCGCACGTGGCGAGGACGACCGTAGCCTGTGACGGCCGACCGGGGGCCCGGTGACGGAATTGCGGCGCACGACGGCCCGGTGACCCGGAGTGCGGCAGCGCAACGGCGGCACGAAAAGACCGATGCACGGCGCGTGGCGCACGGCGGCCACTCGCGCCGGAGTCCGGTCGTGGGATTCCGCTTCGCGGCGTGAGCCGTCCACCGAGCGCCGGAGCGTGGAGATTTCGCGCCGGGGGACACCCCGCCTTCACGCCGTATTCGCGCCGATCGGAGCCAACTCCGGTCCCGTACGGGCGGTTTCGACCGGTCACCGTACGGCGACCCGAAACACAATTCCGCAACAGACCATGACTACGCGCTGCAGCGCTTTCATCACACCCGTCCACGCGCTAGCGTGCACGTCCCCCGGGCTCCCAGTCCCACAAGGAGCATGCGCGTGCGCGAGTTCACCACGCCTGTCATGGCCACGGCGCCCCACGTCGGTGGCCTGGCTGACACCGTCTTCGACCATGCCGCGGAGGCCCCCGGCAGGGCGGCGCTCGGCCGGAAGGTGGACGGCCGGTGGACGGACGTGTCGGCGGCGGAGTTCCGTGACCAAGTGGTGGCCCTGGCCAAGGGGTTGATCGCGGACGGCATCCGGTTCGGCGACCGGGTGGCCGTCATGTCCCGTACGCGCTACGAGTGGACGCTCTTCGACTACGCGCTCTGGAGCATCGGAGCCCAGCCGGTCCCCGTCTACCCCACCTCGTCCCCCCAGCAGGTCGCGTGGATCCTGCTCGACACGGGCTGCGTCGCCATCGTCGTCGAGCACGAGGACCACGCCATGACCCTCGGCTCGGTCATCGACCGGGTGCCCGCGCTCACCCGCGTCTGGCAACTCGACACCGGCATCGTCGAGAAGCTGGTCGAGGCGGGCGAGCACATTCCCGAGGGCGTGGTGCACCGGCAGCGCCTCGCGGTCACCCCGGGCTCGGTGGCCACGGTCATCTACACCTCCGGCACGACCGGTTCGCCCCGCGGCTGCGTCCTCACCCACGCCAACTTCATGACCGTCTCCGACAACCTCGTCGCCCGCTGGAGTCCGGTCTTCGCGCCGGAAGGCGTCCAGGCGTCGACCCTCCTCTTCCTCCCCCTCGCCCATGTCTTCGGCCGCATGGTCGAGGTCGCGGCGATCCGGGCCTGGGCACAACTCGGTCACCAGCCGGAGATGACGGCGGAAGCACTGGTCGAGGACCTCGCCGGCTTCCGGCCCACCTTCCTCCTGGCCGTGCCGCAGGTCTTCGAGCGGTTCTTCAACGCCGGCCGGAACAAGGCCGAGGCGGAGGGGAACGCCGCCGTGTTCGACAAGGCCGTCGACGTGGCGGTGCGCTTCGCCGAGGCCCAGGAGAACCGGGCGTTCGGCACCGGTCCCGGGCCGTCGGCCTCCCTGCGCGTCCAGCACCGCTTCTTCGACAAGTTCGTCTACAGCAAGGTCCGCGAAGCACTCGGCGGCAAGGTGCGCAACGCGGTCAGCGGCGGCTCGACCATGGGGCGCCGCCTCGGGCTGTTCTACGCGGGGGCCGGGCTGACGATCTACGAGGGGTACGGGCTCACCGAGTGCTCCTCCGCCGCGAGTTGCAACCCCCCGGGCAGGGTCCGCTTCGGCACGGTCGGTCCGCCGATCCCCGGTACGTCGATCCGGATCACCGAGGACGGCGAGATCCTCGTACGCGGCGGAACGGTCTTCGCCGAGTACCAGAACGACCCCGAGGGCTCGGCCGAAGTCCTGCGGGACGGCTGGATGGCCACCGGTGACATCGGGGCCTTCGACTCCGACGGGTACCTCACCATCACCGGGCGCAAGAAGGAGATCATCATCACCGCCGGGGGCGTGAACATCTCGCCCCCGCAGCTCGAACAGCGCGTCCGCGAGCACCCGTTGGTCGAGCACTGCCTCTTGGTCGGGAACAACAGGCCGTACGTGGCGGCGCTGGTGACGCTCGATCTCGAGGCGGTCAAGCACTGGCTGGCGCTGCGCGGCAAACCGCCGCTGGACGCCTGGGATCCGGCCGTGGACGACGACCTGGAGACGGAGATCCGCAGGGCGGTCACGGCCGCCAACACCCTTGTCTCCAAGGCGGAGTCCATCAGGACGTTCCGCGTGCTGTCCTCCTCGTTCACCGAGGAGGCGGGCCTGGTGACCCCGTCGCGGAAGCTCCGCCGCGGGAGGATCGAGGAGGTCTTCGCCGCCGAGATCGACGCGCTGTACGGCAGGTGAGGACCGTACGGCGGAGAGGACCGTACAGGCGCGCCGAGCGGGGTGAGGGGCGCTCGGCCCCTCACCCCGGATGTCGTGGCGCGCGGCCTCTACGCGGTCACGGGTGCAGGATCACCTTCGTGTAGCCCTCGACCCGCTTGTCGAACTTGTCGTACGCCGACGGGGCCTGGTCCAGGGGCAGTTCGTGCGAGACGACGAAGCTCGGCTTCGCCCTGCCCTCGATGATCATGTCGCGCAGGTACCGGTTGTACCGCTTCACGTTGCACTGACCGGTGCCCAGCCGCAGGCCCTTCTCGAAGAGCTTGCCGATGGAGACGAGAAGCATGCCCTTCTTGGAGCTCTCGTCCGGGCCTCCGGGGTCGGCCGGGACGTAGAGGCCGGGGATGCCCAGCGCTCCGGTCGGCCGTACCGTGCCGACGAGGGAGTTGAGGACGGTCGCGGGCTCCTCGCGTTCCTCGCCGTGCGCCATCGCCTGGTAGCCGACCGCGTCCACGCCCTTGTCGGTGCCGACGCCCTCGGTCCGGTCCTTGATCTGCTCCACCGGGTTGCCCTCGGCGAAGTTGATCGGAGTGGCCCCGATCTCCTCGGCCTTCTGCAGCCGCTCGGGCACCCGGTCGACCACGAACACCTTCTTCGCGCCGCGCAGCAGCGCCGAGTAGGCGGCCATCAGACCGACGGGCCCACCGCCGTACACCGCGACGCTCTCGCCCGGGCGCACCTGGGCGAGCTCGCAGCCGTGGTAGCCGGTCGGGAAGATGTCGGCCAGCAGCATGAAGTCGGTTTCGTGCTCGTTCCCTGCCGGGAGTTTCAGGCAGTTGAAGTCTGCGTAGGGGACCCGGAGGTATTCCGCCTGCCCGCCGGGCCAGGGTCCCATGGCGACATAACCGTAAGCGCCGCCCGCAAAGCCGGGATTGACGGTCTGACAGAATCCCGTGAATCCCTCGACGCAGTTGGTGCAGAATCCGCAGGCGACGTTGAAGGGCATGACCACACGGTCGCCCTTCTTGAGCGAGGTGACGCCCTCGCCTATTTCCTCGATGATTCCCATGTTCTCGTGGCCGAAGACGATCCCCGGCTCGGCCGCCGTGCGGCCCTCGTACATGTGCAGGTCGGAGCCGCAGATCGCGGTAGAGGTGACCCGTACGATCACATCGTTCGGGTGCTGGATCCGAGGCTTCTCGACATCTTCGACCGCCACGCTGAACGGTCCCTTGTAGACGACGGCCTTCATTGGATACCACCTCCGCTTGGCGATGCACTGTCTTTGCTGCCCGCGGGGGAACGGCACGGTCGGTCGAATGCGGCCCGAGTCGGGCGCGTAAAGCGCGAGGCGGCACGGCCGCTCCATCCGCGTGACCTATCTCTCATGATTCCTCCGGGGGGACGATCAGACAACCCCGGTAAAGTCGTCATGAAAGTCGGACCGTCCTGCGACGAAATCGGGTGAAGGAGGAGGACGAGAAGTGGCACAGCGCCTCGGGACCCTGCTCGTCCCGGTACCCGGCCTGTCCGGCACAACCTACCCGCCCGGGACCACGGTGGCCATCCGTGGCCGCGGGGCGACGGTCGACGGCTTCATCGACGGTGACTGGCTCCCTCTGTCGTGGTGGGAGTTCTCCGACGGCCTCCGCGAGGACATCGCCGCGGACCGCTGATCGCGCCCGCGGACGCGGGTCGCCACCGCGCGGCCGTCGCGCCGCGTGACCTCTCCTTCACTCGGTGTCCGGCCGGCAGCGCGGGCACCACAGCGTGCCCCGTCCGCCGAGACGGCCGCGGCGCAACGGACCGTGACAGCGCGGACACACCGCATCCGGATCGTCGCGCCGGCCCGTGAGCCAAACCCTCCGCGGCGGAACGCGGCCCTCTCGCACCGCCGGCCCCAGTGTCCGGCGATCCCTCCCCGGCTCCGCGGCGCCGCCCGTCACCACCAGATCGCGATGGGCAGTCCGGTCGCGGTCAGCTCCGGCGGGTCGGGCAGGCGCTCGGACGCTCCGCGTGCGATGCGGTCGGCGCTCCAGGCCGCGGCAGCGGCGTCCAGTACGTCGTCGGGCGGAACGCGTCCGGCCGCGCCCAGGTCCTCGGGGAGCACGATGCCGTGGGCGCGCAGCAGACGGTGCCGCATCCGCTGTCCCGTCCAGCTCTTCTTGCTCCAGGTCACGGGGGAGCCGTCCGCCATCGCCGCGAACGAGATCTCCGGGTGCACCTCGTGCAGGCGCTCGTCCCCCGCCTCCCGGATGCCGTTCGCTTCGCGGAGCTTCTTCACCAGGCCCCAGGTCTGCCGGCTGAGCCCGGAGCCGGTCACCATCCGGCAGCGGTGGTTCGCCGCCGCGTACTCGTCCTCCTCCCACACCGGGCGGGGCGGTACGGCGAAGACCCGGGCGCGCTGCGGTCCGAGCCGGGCTGCCGCGAGCCGGTCCGCCTGCCGCCAGCGGGAGTCCAGCAGTCCGAGGGGGATGTCGATGCCCACCACGGCCGCGTCCCGGCCGTGGTCGAGCAGTCCGTGGAGATCCGGTGCCGCGTGTGCGGATGCGAAGCGTCCTGCGCGGAGCACCACGCCCACCCAGCCGGTGGGACAGGCGTCCACACCCATCACGTCGGTACGGGAGTTGCTCACGGCGCCGACGGTAGTCGATACGCAGAAGGCCCGCCCGGTGCGACGGGGGATGCACACCGGGCGGGCACGAGCACCTTTCTACCTCATCGAGGAGTGGTCATGCATCAAATGCCTGTTCGTTTTTCCGGATGCCAGAACACTGGGAGCGATATCAAGCCATGGGCCCGGATCGTCGGCCTCCGCCGCAGCTCGTCCCGCGGAACTGCCAGGGAGAGCCCGGGAAATCGGCCCAGCAGTACGGTCAGGGCGATCTCCGTCTCCATCCGTGCCAGGGGTGCACCGAGGCAGTAGTGGATGCCGTGACCGAGGGAAAGATGTCCGGAAGGTACGCGGTGCGGATCCAGACGGTCCGGATCCTTGAACTGTTCCGGGTCGCGGTTGGCGGACGCGAGGGACAGCAGAACGGTCTCACCGGCGGGAACGGTCACGCCCCCGATCTCGACGTCCTCCAGGGGGAAGCGGCGGACGGCCAGCGACGCCGGGGCGTCGTAGCGGGCGAACTCCTCCACCGCCGCGGGGAGCTTGGCCGGATTCCTGCGCAACTCCTCCAGGACTTCGGGGTGGTCGAGCAGGGCCACCACCGCGTTGCCGATGAGATGGACGACGTTCTCGTAGCCGCCGAAGTGGATGATGAAGGCCAGCGAGGTCAGTTCGTCCTCGGAGAGCCGGTCGTCACCGCCTGCGTCACGCACGCGCACCAGGTCGGACAGCAGGTCGTCGCCGGGCTCCGCGCGCTTGGCGGCGATGAGTTCGGTGTAGAAGCGCAGCATGTTGCCCGCCGCGTCCCGGGCGAGTTCGGGCCGCTCCGGATCGGGCGCGATGAGGGCGTCGGTCCAGGAGCGGAAGTCCGGCCGGTTGCGTGCGGGAATGCCCAGCAGTTCGCAGATCACGGTGATGGGCAGAGGTGCGGCGAAGGCGGCGATGAGGTCGGCGCGGCCGTCGTCGGCGACGGCGTCCAGGAGGTCGTTCGCCAGTTGCCGTACGGGGTCCCGGAGTTGCTCGATCCGGCGCGGGGTGAACGCCTTCGTCACCAGGCGCCGGACCCGCGTGTGGTCCGGCGGGTCCAGATTCCCGAGGTTGGCGTCGAGGGCCGGGGGGAGCCGCATCCCGCTGTAGTTGCCGGGCCTCCCGTTCTTCTTGTCGAGCGAGAGCCGCGGATCGGCGAGCGCCTGCCGTACGTCCTCGTAGCGCGTCACCAGCCAGGCGGACAGTCCGTCGCTTCCGGTGATCCGGTGGACGGGCCCGGCCTGCCGGAGCCGGGCGTACTCCGCGTACGGGTCGGCCAGCAGGGCGGCGACATCAGCGGCCGGTACGTCACCGGCCGGTTCGTCAGGGGGTGTGGTGCCGGACTCGGCGGTGTTCTGCATGAAGACCGACTCTAGACGCGGCAGTTGACACAACGGTCACAGCCTCCGTCGCGAAGCGTGGGCCGCCACCTGCGCGATCCGGCCGGGCGATCCGGACGCGCGATCCGGTCGCAGGAGCGGCGTCGGGGATCCTTCCCTCCCCGACGCCGCCCGTGTCGTAGGTGGCCCAGACCCCCGTCCAGGGCCACCTCGCTCAGGGCGCGCGCGGTCACGGTGACTGTGCCGCGCTCCGTTCCCGCAGCGCGTCGAGGACGTCGTCCACCAGCGGCAGGCGGTAGACGTCCGCGACGAGCGCCAAGTGCTCGTGCTCCTCGGCCGGATCGGCGCCCATGGTCACCACGACGCTGTCGGCGCTGTGCGCCGGCACGTGCCCGACGGCCTGGTTCTGCAGGCCGCGCCGGAGCGCCGACGCCTCGACCAGCGCGGTCAGACGGCGGTCGTCGAGCCCGGCCTCCGTGCCCTTGGCCCGGGCGAGCCCGAGGGCTTCCGCCTCGACAAAGCGCCGGATGCCCCGCTGGACGTCCCGGATCTCCGCCATCTGCCGGTTGGCGCGCCACTCCACATCGGCGAAGGGCCACAGCGCCGGCCAGGAGCGGTCCTCCATCGTCACCTCGGGGGCGTCCGCTGTAACGGTCCGCCACAGCGGTTCCAGACGGCGCAGCCTGCGCCAGGCCGACACCCGGGGGCCGATCGCGGGCAGTGCGAACCCGGTGAGGACGAGCAGCGCGGCGACCGAAGCACTCATCGGGGCGACGCCGTTGGAGAGCCAGTACAGCTCCCGGCCCGACCAGGAGAAGACGAACCCGGTCAGCTTGCAGGCGCAGTACAGCAGGCCCAGCCAGCAGCCGGCGGCGATCACCCGCAGACCGCGCGCGAGCCAGGAGCCGTCCAGCCGTCCTGCGTAGCGCGGGCAGAGGACGCCGAGCGCGGCGAGACCGGTCCCGAAGATGGCCAGATAGATCACCAGGAAGGCGACGACACCCGGCGCGTTCGCGTAGGCCGTGCTGAAGTCGCGCGGATGCTCGACGGCGTCCGGGCGGCCGACGGCGAAGCAGACGATCGCGACGGTCCACACCGCGCAGACGACGGCCACCACGGTCCAGGCCCGCCGGGCCGTACGGGCGCGCTCCTGCTCGCTCGTGCCGCCGGTCCAGCGGAGGAGCAGCACCAGGGCGCCGATGGCGAACTGCACCACGGACGAGTAGAGGAAGACCATCGCGAGGTTCGCGACCCCGGTGAGCTGGTCGAACGCGCGGTACACGCTGGGCGCCGACAGCAGGAAGACCGTCGCCACACCGGCGGTCATGACGCAGGTCAGTCCGAGGTCGGCGTTGCCGCGGTCGCGCAGCCAGGCCCGGGTCTTGTACGCGACGATGGCCCACGCGACGGCGCCGAAGCAGAGGTAGATGGCGTCAAACACGGGCGTCCCCGCCCTCGTCCGGCGATGTGTCGCCGGTGTCGCCGTCGCCGGTGTCCCCAACGGGAGGCAGGCCGCTCGCCCCGCCCATGCCGTCGGTCTCACCCATGCCGTCGGTCTCACCCATGCCGTCGGTCTCACCCATGCCGTCGGCGCCGCGGCTTCCGTCCGCGCCGCCGGTCCCCGTGCGGCGGACGTGCTGGAGCGCCGGGCCGAGTTGGGCCGCCAGCCGGGCGGCCTGGCCCCGCAGCGGGGGGCCCTCGTCCACGGATGAGGGCACGACGTGCTCCATCAGCAGCGTGCCCAGGACCTCGGTCTCGCGCTCGGTGACGTTGTCGTAGCAGTGGTGGCGGGCGAAGCCCATGGTCAGCCCCATACGGCGCATCGCCGTCGACACGTCGACCGTGGGTGTCCAGACGCGCAGGGCGTCCTCCGTGACGGCCGGGTCCTGCTCGTGGCCGAGCAGAAGATGGCCGATTTCATGCAGCACGATGTGGACCTGGTGCCAGGGCGAGGTCTTGAGCTCGTAGAAGATCCAGTAGCCGTCGTCGGTGGTGGCCGTCATGCCGGAGACCACACCGTCGAGGCTCATCGGCACCAGGTGGATGGAGCGCGAGACCCGGCGTGCGACCACATCGCACAGCCCCTGCAGATCGGTGGACGCCGGCAGCCCCAGCTCCTTGATGAGCTGCTTGCACCGTCTGCGCATTCCTCCGACTCGCACACCCGCACCGTCCTCGTCGCCGATCCGCCGCCACTCGTGGAAGAGCCCGGCCCGGGCCCGGTCGACCTCATTGACCTCCACGGGAGGTATCACCCCCGGACTCCGGCGGGGCCTCCGGGAGATTCATCTGCCGGCGGAACTGGCCGATGATGTCGGTCAGGCTGTCCTGCACCTCGGGCGGCAGGCCCACGGAGCGCAGCGCTATCGCCCGCACCCGCTGGTCGCGCATGGCGACGAGGAACTGGACCTCCTCCTCGACCCGTTCGGCCTGGGACTCCGACAGGTCTCCGAGGAGATAGCCGACGGGTACGGCGAAGAACTTGGCGAGCGCGCGCAGCACTTCGGGGCTCGGATTGGCCCGCTTGGCGTTGCGCAGCATCGAGAGATACTGCTCGGTGAGCGTGACGCCGCCGTACTCGCCTCCGCGGCTGATCTCCTCGGCCACATACGCGTTGGTGTACGGGGATCCCGGCGGATGCATGTTCGTGAACAGGTAGTTGAGCCGGCGGGCGAGCGGAGAACCCGCAGCCTTCGGCGATGCCCCATCCCCCACCGGCATCTTCACCTTCCCCCAGCTTCCACTGCCACTGATTCACGGTCAGTTAAGTCGTACCAACCCGCGTAGAGCATCTTGCCACGGTACGAACGGAGGGCACCAGCCCGGTTCCGGACGGTAGTTGAGCGAGGCAACTTAACCGGCAGTTGGCGTGACCGTCGTCACCCGATTCGGTCGGCGCATCGCCACTCCGACGCACCTGGCACACCGTCATCCGGCCCTCAGTACAGGCAAGTTGACGGTCCGAGGTCAGGTGACCAGGACCGCCACCCCCGTGACGCGGCCGCTGGCGAGGTCGGCCAGCGCCTCGTCCGCACGGTCCATCGGGTAGCGCGTGAGCCGTACCGCGGGGCGCAGCCGCTCCGCCTCCGCCAGCAGGGCTCGCCCGTCCTCGCGGGTGTTCGCGGTGACGCTGCGCACGGTCCGCTCCTGGAACAGGTGCCGCTCGTAGTCCAGTTGAGGGATGGCGCTCAGATGGACCCCGGCGACGGACAGGGTGCCGCCGCGGTCCAGAGCCTCCAGCGCGACCGGGACGAGATCCCCGGCCGGAGCGAAGAGGATCGCTGAGTCCAGCGGCTCGGGCGGCGGTGCCGGCCCGGCGGACGCCGCCCCCAGCTCGCGCGCCAGTCGCTGCGCCGCGGGGGAGCGGGTGACGACGTGCACGGTCGCGCCGCGGGCGAGGGCGAGCTGGGCGGTGAGATGAGCGGAGGCCCCGAAGCCGTAGACACCGAGCCGCCCGCCCCGCGGCAACTCCGCGCGCCGCAGGGCGCGGTAGCCGATGATCCCGGCGCACAGCAGCGGGGCGACCTCCTCGTCGCTCCAGTCCTCGGGCAGCCGGTAGGCGTAGCGCGCGTCGACGAGCGTCAGCCCCGCGTAGCCGCCGTCGACGTCCCAGCCGGTGTAGCGCGAGTCGGGGCACAGGTTCTCCCGCCCCGACCGGCAGAAGCGGCACGTGCCGCAGGTGCCCGCCAGCCAGGCGGCACCCACGCGGTCGCCCACGGAGACCTCGCGGACCTCGGGACCGGCGGCGGCGACGCGTCCGACCACCTGGTGGCCGGGGACGCAGTCCGGCCTGCGGGGCGGCAGATCGCCCTCCGCCAGATGCAGATCCGTACGGCAGACGCCGCAGACGGCGACCTCGAGCAGCAGCTCGTACGGGCCTGGGGCGGGGACGGTGCGCTCGCGGCGGCGCAGCGGGCCGGAGGCGACCGGGCCCGGCTCCGCGACCACCCAGGCCCGGGTCCGCCGCGTCCCTTGCGGCATGCCGTCAGCCCTCCTCCAGCAGGTCGGAGACCGGGAACGCGGCGGCGTGCGCCGTGGGCCGCGAGAGGTACAGATCGGCGTGGTAATAGCCCGCGCTTTCCTTGCCCGCCGGTGAGAGGCCCGCGGCCTCGACGGCCTCGACGGCGTGGCGCTGTTCGTCCGGGTCGCTGAAGCGCCGCTGCGGGAAGGTCCGCGAGGTGGCCTTCTGGGTGACGAGCCCGGCGCCCGCCAGGGTGTCGACGATGGGCCCGTACGAGACCGTGCGGAGCACGAACGCCGCCACCCACACCGGCCCGGCGATGTGGGGGAGGAGCCGTTCGAAGGTGCGGCTGGTGACGTAGCCGATGCCGCCCGTGACCGTGATCAGCCGGACCGGCTCCAGCGCCCGGGTCAGCTCCCGGCTCGGCTCGGCGTGCTCCAGGTCCTCCCCGAAGCCCTCGGTCAGCAGTCCGGACGCGCGCCCGTACGCCACGGCGTTCCGTGCCGCGTCCAGGCCGGTCACGCGGGCGCCGTGCGGCAGGTGGCGGGAGCCGAAGAACGCCCGGTCCTCCTCGGCGAGCCGAGCGGTGCTCAGCCGCGATCTGCGGTCGTTGGTGTAGCGCTCGTACAGATCGCCCAGCGTGACGTCGTGGTTGAGGAGCGCGGCGTTGACGCCGTACGAGCAGCAGAGGTCGAGCACGGTGACCGGTCCGTCACGTCCTGTGACGGGGGTGTGGGCGGCGAGCAGGCGCCGGAAGACCTGCTGGGCGTGGTGCGGGATCTGGTATTCGAGAGGTCGCAGCGTGCGGAAGTATCCGCGCGGGTCGGGGAGGTCGTAGATGTCGTCGAAGGACGTCTTGCCAGGGCTCTGGGCGGTGGAGTCTCCGCCCTGACCTGCGGGGGTGGCTTCGTACGCCTTGTTCTGGATACCGGTCATCGCGACCTCGCCATCACTCGTGCGTCGTCAATCACCTGTTCCGTGACGTATACCCGTAATCGTCACATTCGCTCGACCAGACGGCGGAACTCGGGGCACTCCGTGAAGTCCTCGGCCGAGCACTCCAGGGCATGCTCGATGAGCGCCTTGGACGCCTCGACCTGCCGGATCCGGTCCTCCAGCTCGCGGTGATGGCGGCGCAGCAGCTCATGGCGGTCGTCCGCGCTGCGTGCGTCGAGGACCGCACGCAGCTGCTCCAGGTTGAAGCCCGCGGCCTTCCAGCGGACAATCGTCGCCACTTTGGCGACGTGCTCGTCGCTGTACCGGCGGCGGCGGCCGACCCGGTGCGCCTGCTCCAGCAGGCCGGTCGCCTCCCAGTGCCGCAGCTCGTGAGGGCGGAGCCCGAACCGCTCGGCGAGCTCGCCGATGGTCAGCGACGGCTCGTCGCCTCTGGTCCTCATGTGTGCATGAAATTCCGCGACGCAGCCCGAGTCAAGAAAGGCCGGGCCCCGCGGCGGGCGGCCCCGCCGCCGCACCTACCGGCGGCGGCGCAGCAGGTAGGTGTCCATGATCCAGCCCTTGCGTGCCCGTGCCTCCGCCCGCGCCGCCGCGATCCGGTCCGCGACCTCCGCCAGCCGGCCCGCGATCAGGATCTCGTCCGGCGTCCCCACGTACGCGCCCCAGTGGATGTCCAGATCCTCGTCCCGCAGCCCGAGGTAGCCCTCGTGCGCGTCGAGCATCACCACCACGTCCTCGGCGCCCTCGGGGAAACCCTCCTCCGCGAGTCGGCGGCCGGTCGTGATGCGCACCGGGCGGCCCACCTGGTTCAGGCCCGTGCGGTGACGGGCCGCCAGGGCCGAGACGCTGCTGACGCCGGGGACGACGTCGTAGCCGAACGACACGGCACCGCGCGCGAGGATGTCGTCGAGGATCGTGAGCGTGCTGTCGTAGAGCGCCGGATCGCCCCACACCAGGAACGCCCCGCACTCCCCGTCCCCCAACTCGTCACGGATCAGCCCCTCGCAGACGTCCGCCCGGCGCCGCCGCCAGTCGTCGACGGCGGGCGCGTAACCGGGAGTCGGGGCCCTGCGGTCGCGCTCGGGATCCCGGGCTGCGACCACGCGGTACGGCCGGTCCCCGGCGTGCCGGGTCAGGATCTCGTGGCGCAACTCCACCAGATCCGCCTTCTCCTGCCCCTTGTCGAGGATGAAGAAGACATCGGCCGTTTTGACGGCTTTCACGGCCTGCAGGGTCAGATGGTCGGGGTCGCCCGCTCCGATACCGATGACGAGGATCTTTCGCACCCCCCGAGTCTGCCGTACGGGTGGTACGTCCATCGAACGAGGGCAAGGTCACAGCCGTGTGACCTGCTGCCGCGGGGGCGAACTCCCCTAGCCTTCCCCTATGACGGTCCTGCCTGACGACGGGCTGTCCCTGGCCGCCGAGTTCCCGGACGCGCCCCGCAAGCAGTGGCAGAGCCTCGTGGAAGGCGTGCTGCGCAAATCGGGTGCGGACGTGTCGGGCACCGCGGCAGAGGACGCCCTCTCCACCGAGCTCGAGGACGGGCTCACCACCCGCCCGCTGTACACCGCGGAGGACGGCGCCGCCGACCCCGGCTACCCGGGCTTCCCCCCGTTCCTGCGGGGCGGCGGAGCGGCGGGCACCGCGGTCTCCGGGTGGGACGTGCGCCAGCGCCATACGCATCCGGACGCCAAGCGGTCCAACGAGGCGCTGCTCGCGGACCTCGAGAACGGCGCCACCTCCGTCTGGCTGACGGTCGGTGAGTCCGGCGTGCCGGTCGCCGAACTCCCCGAGGTCCTCGACGGCGTGTACCTCGACCTCGCGCCGGTCGTCCTCGAGCCCGGTGCGGACTTCGAGCCGGCCGCGCGCGAGCTGTTCCGTCTCTACGACGACCGCGGTGTCGCCCCGCAGGCCGCGCTCGGCCACCTCGGCGCCGACCCCCTCGGTCTGTTCGCCCGCACGGGCGAGGACGAGGACCTCGCGCGCCGGTCCGCGGCCGCCGCCGCGCTCGCCGGCCGCTGCGACCACAACTACCCCGGCGTGCGGGCCCTGGTGGCCGACGCGCTGCCGTACCACGAGGCCGGCGCCTCGCCCGCGGAGGAGCTGGGCTGCGCGCTGGCGACCGGCGTCGCCTACCTCCGCGCCATGACGGAGGCCGGGTTGTCGGCCGACGCGGCCTGCGGGCAGCTGGAGTTCCGCTACGCGGCGACCGCGGACCAGTTCCTCACGATCGCCAAGCTCCGCGCCGCACGCCGCCTCTGGGCGCGTGTGGCGGAGGTGTGCGGGGTGAGCCCGGCCGCGGCCGCGCAGCGCCAGCACGCCGTGACGTCCCCGGTGATGATGACCCGTCGGGACCCGTGGGTGAACATGCTCCGCACCACCGTGGCCACGCTCGGAGCGGGGGTCGGCGGCGCCGACGCCGTCACCGTGCTGCCCTTCGACAGCGCGCTCGGCCTGCCGGACGTCTTCGCCCGCCGGATCGCCCGCAACACGTCCTCGATCCTGCTGGAGGAGTCGCACCTCGCGCAGGTCATCGACCCGGCGGGCGGTTCCTGGTACGTGGAGCGGCTCACCGACGAGCTGGCCCGCGCCGCCTGGGCGTGGTTCCAGCGCATCGAGCGCGCCGGCGGCCAGGCGGCCGCCCTGCGCTCCGGCGTCATCGCCGAGCGCATCGGCGGGACCTGGCAACGCCGCTCGGAGGAGCTGGCCCACCGCCGCGAACCGGTCACCGGCGTCAGCGAGTTCCCGTTCCTGGCGGAGCAGCCGGTGGAGCGCGAGCCCGCGCCCGCGCGCTCGACCGGCGGTCTGCCGGTGGTGCGCCGTGACGAGGCGTACGAGGCGCTGCGGTCCCGCTCCGACGCGCATCTGACCGCCACCGGCGCGCGGCCCCGGGTGTTCCTGGCGAACCTGGGTTCCCCCGCCGCGTACACCGCGCGAGCCACCTTCGCCGCCAACTTCTTCCAGGCGGGCGGCATCGAGGCCGTCCCCGCCGAGGACGGCCGCCCGCTCGCCGAGTCCTTCGCGGCCAGTGGTGCCACGGCCGTCTGCCTCTGCTCCAGCGACGCGGTGTACGCGGAGCAGGCCGAGAAGGCCGCCGCTGAACTCAGGGCCGCCGGCGCCACCCGCCTCCACCTGGCAGGAAGGCCGGGGGAGAAGCGGGAAGCCTACGAGGCGGCCGGGATCGGCGCGTTCCTGTACGCGGGCGCCGACGCGGTCGCGGCTCTGACCGCGGCCCTCGACGACATGGGAGTGGCGTGATGCACGGCAAGGCGGGCGAGCCCGCGACGATCCCCGACTTCACCGGCGTCGACCTGGACCCGGCCGGGGACGCCCCGGCCGTCACCGGCGACCAGTGGCGCGCCGCGCTGAAGGAGTCCACCGGCAAGGCGGACGACGACCTGGTGTGGGAGACCCCGGAGGGCATCGGCGTCAAGCCGCTCTACACCTCCGAGGACCTGGACGGCCTGGACTTCCTGGGCACGTACCCGGGCATCGCCCCGTACCTCCGCGGGCCCTACCCCACGATGTACGTCAACCAGCCCTGGACCGTGCGCCAGTACGCCGGCTTCTCCACGGCCGAGGAATCCAACGCCTTCTACCGCCGCAACCTCGCGGCCGGCCAGAAGGGCCTGTCCGTCGCCTTCGACCTGCCCACCCACCGCGGCTACGACAGCGACCACCCGCGGGTGACCGGCGATGTCGGCATGGCGGGCGTGGCGATCGACTCCATCTACGACATGCGGCAGCTCTTCGACGGCATCCCGCTGGACCGGATGAGCGTGTCGATGACGATGAACGGCGCGGTGCTGCCCGTGCTGGCGCTCTACATCGTCGCCGCCGAGGAGCAGGGCGTACCGCCCGAGAAGCTGGCCGGGACCATTCAGAACGACATCCTCAAGGAGTTCATGGTCCGCAACACCTACATCTACCCGCCGCAGCCCTCGATGCGGATCATCTCCGACATCTTCGCCTTCACCTCGCAGAAGATGCCGCGGTACAACTCCATCTCCATCTCCGGCTACCACATCCAGGAGGCCGGGGCCACGGCCGACCTGGAGCTGGCGTACACGCTCGCCGACGGCGTCGAGTACCTGCGGGCCGGACGTGAGGCGGGCCTGGACGTGGACGCGTTCGCGCCCCGGCTCTCCTTCTTCTGGGCGATCGGCATGAACTTCTTCATGGAGGTCGCCAAGCTGCGCGCGGCGCGGCTGCTCTGGGCCAAGCTCGTCAAGCGCTTCGAACCGCAGAACGCCAAGTCGCTGTCGCTTCGCACCCATTCGCAGACCTCCGGCTGGTCGCTCACCGCGCAGGACGTCTTCAACAACGTGGCGCGCACCTGCGTGGAGGCCATGGCCGCGACCCAGGGCCACACCCAGTCGCTGCACACCAACGCCCTCGACGAGGCGCTGGCCCTGCCCACCGACTTCTCCGCCCGGATCGCCCGTAACACCCAGCTCCTGCTCCAGCAGGAGTCGGGCACCTGCCGGGTCATCGACCCGTGGGGCGGCAGTGCCTACGTCGAGCGGTTGACGCACGACCTGGCGCGGCGGGCCTGGCAGCACATCGAGGAGGTCGAGGCGGCCGGCGGCATGGCGAAGGCCATCGACGCGGGCATCCCCAAGATGCGCGTCGAGGAGGCGGCCGCCCGCACCCAGGCCCGTATCGACTCCGGACGGCAGCCCGTCATCGGCGTCAACAAGTACCGGGTCGGCGGCGACGAGGAGATCGAGGTCCTCAAGGTCGACAACACCTCGGTGCGCGCCCAGCAGATCGAGAAGCTGAAGCGGCTGCGCGCCGAGCGCGACGAGGACGCGTGCCAGGCCTCGCTGCACGCGCTGACCAGGGCCGCCGAGTCCGGCCCCGGCGCCGGGCTCGAGGGCAATCTGCTCGCGCTGGCCGTGGACGCGGCCCGCGCGATGGCGACCGTGGGCGAGATCTCGGACGCCCTGGAGAAGGTGTACGGACGGCACTCCGGCCAGATCCGTACCATCTCCGGTGTGTACAGGGAGGAAGCCGGACCGTCGTCCGGCGTGGAGCGCACCCGCGGGCTGGTCGAGGCGTTCGAGCGCGAGGAGGGCCGCCGTCCGCGCATCCTGGTCGCCAAGATGGGCCAGGACGGGCACGACCGCGGCCAGAAGGTGATCGCCACGGCCTTCGCCGACCTCGGCTTCGACGTCGACGTCGGCCCGCTGTTCCAGACGCCGGCCGAGGTCGCGCGCCAGGCGGTGGAGGCCGACGTGCACATCGTCGGTGTCTCCTCGCTGGCCGCGGGACATCTGACGCTGGTGCCCGCGCTGCGCGAGGAACTCGCCGCCCAGGACCGCGAGGACATCACCATCGTCGTCGGTGGTGTCATTCCGCCCCAGGACGTCGAGACGCTGAAGGAGATGGGCGCCGCAGCGGTCTTCCCGCCCGGAACGGTCATTCCCGACGCCGCCTACGACCTGCTGAAGGCCCTTGCCGGGGTCCTCGGCCACGAGCTGTGAGCCCATGACAGCTCGCAGGACCCGCAGCATCGACGTCGACGCGTACGCCAAGGGCGTGCTGGAGGGGTCCCGGGCGCATGTCGCCCGGGCCATCACCCTCGTGGAGTCCACCCGCGCCGATCACCGGGAGGCCGCGCAGCGGCTGCTGATCGAGCTGCTCCCGCACACCGGTGCCGCGCGCCGGGTCGGGATCAGCGGCGTCCCCGGTGTCGGCAAGTCGACCTTCATCGACGCCCTCGGCTCGCTGCTGACCGGGCAGGGCCACCGGGTCGCGGTCCTCGCCGTCGACCCGTCCTCCACCCGTACCGGCGGCTCGATCCTCGGCGACAAGACACGGATGGAGCGGCTGGCCACCGACCCCTCGGCCTTCGTCCGGCCCTCGCCGAGCGCGGGCACGCTGGGTGGCGTCGCGCGCGCCACCCGCGAGTCGATGGTCGTCATGGAGGCGGCGGGCTACGACGTGGTGCTGGTCGAGACCGTCGGCGTCGGCCAGTCCGAGACGGCCGTGGCGAACATGGTCGACACCTTCCTGCTGCTCTCCCTGGCCCGCACCGGCGATCAGCTCCAGGGCATCAAGAAGGGCGTACTGGAGCTGGCGGACGTCGTGGCCATCAACAAGGCCGACGGGCCCCACGAGCGGGACGCCAAGTCGGCGGCCCGTGAACTGGCGGGCGCGCTGCGGCTGTTGCAGCCCCCGGACGCCGAATGGAACCCGCCGGTGCTCACCTGCAGCGCCCGCGAGGGCACCGGGCTCGACACCCTCTGGGACCGACTGGAGCAGCACCGCAAGGTGCTGGAGGCGACCGGGCGGCTGGCGGAGAAGCGCCGGGAGCAGCAGGTCGACTGGACGTGGTCGATGGTCCGCGAACAGCTCCTGGCCCGGCTGCGGGACGACCCGGAGGTACGCCGCCTTGCTCCTGAGCTCGAACAGCAGGTACGGGAGGGGACGCTGACCGCCACGCTCGCCGCCGAGCGCCTGCTGTCCGCTTTCGGCAACGGCTGAGGTACGGCTGCACCGAGGGGACGCTGCTGCGCCGGGTTCCGGGGGGCCGGGCCCTCGGGGGTCCGCCGTCGGCCGGGGCCGCTGTCGCGGGCCCGAGCTGGACCGGAAGAGGGGCCTGGCCGCGTACGGGACGGCGGTCCTACGCGTCGACCGCGACCAGGCGCTTCCCGTCGAGCGTCCGCACCTCGAAGCGGTCGATGTCCCGGCGGTCCATGGCCGCGCCGCCCTCGGAGCGGAGGGCCTTCTTCTCGGTGACCGTGCCAGGGACGCCGTAGCCCCGCTCGGGCACGGACCACGTCGAGACGGTCTCCTCCTCGCCGTGCTTGCCGACGGCGACGAGGCTGCAGCGCAAGGGGCCGCGGACGTTCCGGATCTCGATCCCGACGTCCGTCCCCCAGGCCCGCTCGGTCATGGAGATCATCGCGGACACCCCGCTGGACGCGTCGGTGTGCCGGATCTTCTCGTTCACGGCCAGCACCTGCTCGTCGGGGTCGGCGGGTGGAGGCGGCGCGGGCCCGGACGCGGCCAGCCCGGTCACCACGGAGCCGCCGAAGACCAGGGCGGCCGCCGCGGCGACCAGGTACAACCGCCGTTTCCGGCTCGCCCGCCGGGCCGTGGCGACCTGTCCGGCCACCCGGTCCCACAGCCCGTCACTGGGCTGCGGCGGCCAGGTCTCCCCGGGCGGCCAGGCCGTCGCGAGACCCGCCAGCAGCTTCTCGATGCCGGCGAACTCGCGGAGCTGCGCGACACAGGTCGCGCACTCGTCCAGGTGCGCCTCGAAATGCCAGGCGTCGGCCGGGTCCATGATGCCCAGCGCATAGGCGCCTGTGGCGAGATGCTGCTGCGTTCTCATTCATCGCTCCTTGTCCGCCATCAGGTACGCAACGGAGGAGCGATCGGCTCAACGGAGCGGCGAGCGAGTTGACAGATGTGTCAGAAACCTCAGAAGAGGTGGATCGCCAGGTGCCCGAGCGGCAGGCCGAGCTGCCAGGCCGGGGTCCACACCTTCGGCGCGTCCTCCTCGCACGAGTCGAGACCGGCGTCGTTCCACGGGCCGGGCGCGTCGAGGTCGGCGGCGAGCAGCTCGGTCTCGTCGAGCCACTGCCAGGCCGCGCGGGCCAGCCGGAGGTCGGGGCTCCGGCCCTCCTCGCCCAGAGCGAGGTCCTCCTGCTCGAGATGCGCCAGGCGCTCGCGGACCCACTCCTCCCACGGCTGGTCGTGGGCGGTCAGCGAACGCCAGTGCTCCATCTGCGAGATGACGCGGATCCCGGACAGCTCCCCCTCGGTGTCGGAGAGGAAGATCGTCAGGGCGAGGGCGTCACGGCCGGCCCGGAACTCGAACGTCGTCGGGGGCATGAGGTCGCCGGTCCGCAGCAGCTCGTCGGCGATGTACTCCGCGTACATCCACGCCATCGGAACCGCCAACTCACCACCGCTGGTGCCGTACGAGCAATCGGGACGCATCCCGCAACACCTTCTTCCGGTTCTTCCGGTCTCCTGCTCATGCGTCGAGGGGACCCCCGAACGCTGATTCTTCACCCTCACACACGCGGCGCGTGCCAGGTTTGCTCAACGCATATGTGGGGTAATGCAGTCCGTCACACTTCGAGACCGTAGAGGCGCCGGGCGTTCTCCGCGCCGATCATGGCCGCGACCCGCTGCGCGTCCTCGTCCGACCAGGCACCCGAGGCGGTCCAGCGGGCCAGCAGACCGGTCAGGGCCTCGCGGAACAGCCGCGCCCCGACCACGTACAACTCGGGCAGACCGTACGCGTCGGTGGAGAACAGCAGCTTGCCGAAGGGGACCAGCTCCAGCACCTCGGCGAGCACGGCGCCGGCCCGCGCCCCGGTGTGGTTCAGCGCCAGACCCACGTCGGCGTACACGTGCGGGTACACGCTCGCGAGGTAGGCCGCGCTCCGGTGGTAGGGGTAGCCGTGCAGCAGGACGAGCGGGCAGCCGGTCGGGCGGACCGCGCGGACGAAGTCGGTGAGCAGCAGCGGATCGCAGCGATGGAGATCCAGGTCCGGATCGCCGAACCCGGTGTGGATCTGCAGCGGGAGCCCGGTCCTCGCCGCGGACCACAGCAGATGGCGCAGCAGCACGGGATCGGTCATCCGGCCGCCCGTCTCCCGTCCGTCGAGCCAGTGCCGGGCGGCGTCGCGCACCTCGGCCGGGTCGGGCGGGCCGGGCGCGACGCCGAGCCCGTACCGGTAGGCGACCACGGACTTGAAGCCGACCGCCGTACGCGCCGCCGTCCGTACCGCCTCCGCCAGGTCGTCGAGGAAGGGCTCCGCGGTGCGCGCGCCGTCGGCGGTCTCCTCGGCCAGCAGCTCCAGGCGGACGATCCGGCGCGCCGACGCCCCCGCCAGATCGGCCAGTTCGTGCGCATACGTGAGGTCGCCGGGCGGCCCGGTGTCCACCAGATAGGAGGCGATCCCGGTCGCCCGCAGCAGCCGCCGCGCCACCTCGTCCGCGCCCAGCTCACGCCGCCGGGCGACGTAGACCGACGGCGGGCAGTGCGGTTCGAGGTCCAGCAGCGGCGGGCACCAGCGCCGGACGGCGAAGCCGAGCTGTGTGTCGAAGTACGAGGTGCCGGGCGCGGCCTGGGCGTCGGACTCGGTGAGGTACGAGGCGAACCCGGTCTCGTCGAGATCCGACCGGACGATGCCGTGGCCGTGGTGGTCGACCAGGGGCGGAATGCGCGGGACGGATCCCGGCGCGGCGTCCTCCCGTACCGGCTCCACGGAATGCGGTCCCACGGTCCTTTCCCCTTTCCGTACCGCCGGTTTCAGTACCGCCAGCGGGTGGCGGCCGCGATGTGCTCGGGGCCCGCCCCCGCGAACAGCGCCACCTCCGCCCGCCGCACCGCGGCGACCGCCCCGAACAGAGCCTCGCCCAGCGCCTCCCGCAGCACGTCCGACTCCTCGAAGTGCCGCAGGGCCTCCGGCAGCGACATCGGCAGCCGCGGCACCCGCTCCGCGTGCACCGGGTCGCCCGTCACCGGCGGCGGCAGTGCGAGCCCCGCGTCCACCCCGTCCAGGCCCGCGGCGATGACGGCGCCGGTGACCAGATACGGATTGCCGGCCGAGTCGAAGCACTTGACCTCCGCGTTCGCACCCGCCGGATCGTCCGGCGCCCCGGGGACGAAGCGGATGGCGGCCTCGCGGTTCTCCGGCCCCCAGCACTGGAACACCCCGGCCCAGCGCGAGGGTTCGAGCCGCAGATAGCTGGCGGGGGACGGCGCCCCGATCGCCAGCAGGGCCGGCAGGGCGCGGAGCACACCGGCCAGGAAGCCCTCGGCGACCGAACTCATCCCGCAGGGCCCGTCGCCGTCCCGGCACAGATTGATCCCGTCGCGCCACACACTCAGATGCAGATGGCCGCCGTTGCCGACCGTGCCCGGCTCGACGGTGGGGGCGAACGAGGTCGCGAGCCCGTGGCGAACCGACACCGCGCGGACCGTCTCCCGTACGAGGACGGCGAGGTCGGCCGCCCCGACCGGGTCCGCGGGCGACACGGACACCTCGAACTGCCCGGGCGCGTACTCGGGGTGGATCTGCAGCACCTCCACGCGCTGGGCGACCAGGGCGTCGAGGAGATCGCCCACGTACTCCGAGAGCTCCACGAGCCGGGTCATGCCGTACGCCGGGCCGCCGGTGGGGTAGCGCAGCCCGGCGCCCGCCGTGTCGCCGCGCGTGACGACCCATTCCGTCTCGAAGCCCATGCGCAGTTCGAGCCCGCGGTCCGCCGCGCGGCGGGCCATGCGCCGGGCGAACAGCCGCTGGCACCCGGGATGCGGGACGCCCTCCTGGTCGTAGCGGTCGACGGGCGCCCAGGCCCAGCCGGGCTGCCCGGACAGCGAGGTCAGCCGGTCCAGGTCGGGGAAGAGCCGCAGGTCACCGTCCGGGCCGCCGATGTGGGGGCTGGTCGTGGCGGAGTCGTCGACGAGATAGACGTCGAAGACCGGGGACATGCCGACGCCCCAGCGGGCGGCCCGCGCCAGACGTCCGGTCGGCAGTGCCTTCGAACGGGTGATGCCCGCGTTGTCCACCCAGGTCAGCGCGATACGGCGGACGCCTTCGGCCGACAGTTCCCCGGCCTCCTGGCGGGCCCGTTCCCGGGCGCGCTCACGGTCGGCGGGCGAGGGCGCGGCGCTCACGCCTCGCCCGGGTGCCACGCGGGCCACTCGCCGGGCCGGTCCGTCCAGTAGACCTGTTCCGGGTCCTCCAGATCGATGTCGGGGAACACCTCCCGCACCCGTACCTCGAACTCCTCGCGCTCCAGGGGCTCCCAGCCGAGGCCCTCCAGATGGACGAGGCGGTACCGGGCGTCGGTCTCGAACGGGGCCACGACGACCGGGTAGTCCGGATCGGGCGTGTCTGCGGCGTTCTCCATGCATCCAGGGTGCTCCGGGGCGGTCCGTCCTGCGAGCGGAGCCGGACGGGGGTCCGCGGGCAGCTCCCGGCGGGGGTGGCGCGGGGCGAGGCGGGGCGGAGCCTGCCGCCGGATAGTTGACTGGAGGGAACGCGGACGGAGGGGAGTGCGGAGTGGGTACACGCGCGGCGGACTGCCGCTTCTGCGCGATCGTCGCCGGGGAGGTCCCGGCCCACCGGGTCCTCGACGACGACACGGCGGTCGCGTTCCTCGACACCCGGCCGCTCTTCCCGGGCCATGTCCTGGTGGTGCCGCGGCGGCACGTGGAGACGCTCACCGATCTGCCGGAGGCGGACGTGGGGCCGTTCTTCGGCCGGGTCCGGCGGGTCGCGGGCGCCGTGGAGCGGTCGATGGAGGCCGCCGGGTCGTTCGTCGCCGCCAACAACCGGGTCAGCCAGTCCGTACCGCACCTCCATGTGCACGTCGTGCCGCGCAACCGGAAGGACGGGCTGCGCGGCTTCTTCTGGCCCCGCACGACGTACGCGGACGAGGAGCAGGCGGCGGAGGTCGCGGCCCGCGTACGCGCGGAGCTCGCGACGTAGAGCGTGCGCCGGTCGGGGGACAGGGATCGGCCGTTTGCATGTTCGGTCGTTTTGGGATGGAGTCGGACTATCAGGGACGTGACCAGTCCTGCGGGTTTCCTCCTCTCCCCGGGCTGGGGGTGCACCATGTTCACCGACCGTGCCGAAGCGGGCCGGATGCTGGCCGCCGAGCTGGATCGCCTCAGGGACGAGAACCCCGTCGTGCTCGGGCTGCCCCGCGGCGGAGTCCCCGTGGCGTACGAGGTCGCCCGCGCTCTCGGCGCCCCGCTGGACGTCATCCTGGTCCGCAAGCTCGGCGTCCCCTCCCACCGTGAACTGGGGTTCGGCGCCATAGGCGAGGGCGGCGTGCGGATCGTGCACGAGCACATCGCCGCGCTGAGCCGGGCCGACGACAGCGCGCTCGCCGCCGTCGAACACGCCGAGGAGACGGAACTCCGGCGCCAGGCCGAGCGGTTCCGCCGCGGCCGTGACCGTCTGCCGCTGGACGGCCGCACCGCCGTCGTGATCGACGACGGCATCGCGACCGGGGCGACCGCGTCCGTGGCCTGCCGCGTGGCGCGCGCCCAGGGGGCGGAACAGGTCGTCCTGGCCGTACCGGTCGCGCCGCCCGACGCGGCGGACCACCTGCGCGCCGCCGTCGACGAACTGGTGTGCCTGTCCACGCCCGCGGCCTTCTTCGCCGTGGGGGAGTGGTACGAGGACTTCTCCCAGACCTCCGACGACGAGGTGGTCGAACTCCTGGACCGGCGGGCCGCGGATCTCGGGACCCGGGGCGCGGACCGGTCCGGCGCCGCGCCGCCTCCGGCGTCCGGGGAGGTCGAGATCCCCGTGCCGTCGGACCGCGTCGCCCTGCCCGGCGACCTCGTCCTGCCGCCGGGCGCCGGCGGGATCGTGGTCTTCGCGCACGGCAGCGGCAGCAGCCGCCACAGCCCGCGCAACCGCGCCGTCGCCGCCGCCCTCACCGAGGCGGGACTCGGCACCCTCCTCTTCGACCTGCTCACGCCGGAGGAGGAGCGGGACCGGGCGAACGTCTTCGACATCGAGACCCTGGCCCGCCGCCTCACCGAGGCGACCCGCATGGTGCGTCGGGAGTACGGGCTCCCGATCGGTTACTTCGGGGCGAGCACGGGCGCGGCCGCCGCCCTCTGGGCCGCCGCGGACGACGCCGCGACGGGCGCCGCGGCTCCCGGCTCCGCCGTTCCGCACGAGCCCGTCTTCGCGGTCGTCTCCCGGGGCGGCAGGCCGGATCTCGCCGAGCAGCGCCTCGACGCCGTACGGGCGCCCACCCTGCTGATCGTCGGCGGCCGGGACGAGACCGTCGTCGACCTCAACCGCCAGGCCCGTGCCCGGCTGACGTGCGAGTGCCGGCTCGAGGTCGTCCCCGGGGCGACGCATCTCTTCGAGGAGCCCGGCGCGCTGGAGACCGTCTGCGAGCTCGCCCGGGACTGGTTCCTGCCCCATGCCAAGGCGCATGCTGGACAGTGACGCTGGAGGTGAAAGCCATGGAAACCACGGTCGGATGGCATGTCGACATGGAGTTCCGTGAGGTCGACAACAAGACCGAGGCCGCCGCCCTGCTCAGGCTCCAGGACGGTACGGAGATCCGGGCGCACGGGCGCGCCAACAAGCACCCGGACGACCCGGACCAGCCACGGGTCGGCGAGGAGATCGCGGCCGCCCGGGCCCTCAACGACCTGGCGCGCCAGCTGCTCGCCAAGGCCGGTGTGGAGATCGAGGAGGTCACGCACCTCCGCGCGCATCTCGCCATGTGAGGCTCGGTCTGCGGGGTGAGGGGATCGGTCAGGTGTGGCCGGACGGCCGGGCGAGGCACGGCCCGCCGGGCGATGTCGGTCGGCCGGACGATGTCGTCGGCCGGGCGTGACTCGGTCCGCCCGGCCAGGCACGGTGCGGGACCTCCCGGGCCCGTCGCCGCGGAGGCCCGCGGCGCGGGCCCGAACTAAAATGACCGTGTGGTCCGGCCCAACGAGGACGTCGAGGCCCTGCTGCAGGAGTACGCGGACCTCGTCCTGATCACCGGCGGAGACGCGTTCAAGGCACGCGCCTACGAGAAGGCCGCGCGGGCCATCGGCGGCTATCACGCCGATGTCTCCACGCTCGACGCCGACGGACTGCGCGAGATCCCCAGCGTCGGCAAGTCCATCGCCGAGAAGGTCCTCGAGTACCTGCGCACCGGGCGGATGCCCTCCGTCGACGAGGTGCGCTCCAAGATCCCCGCGGGCGTGCGCGAGCTGATCAGCATCCCCACGCTCGGCCCCAAGAAGGCCATGACCCTCTACGAGGACCTGCACATCTCCTCCGTGCCCGAACTGCTGGACGCCATCCACGAGGAGCGCCTGCGCGACCTCAAGGGCTTCGGCCCGCGGACCGAGGAGAACATCCTCCACGGCATCGGGCTCATGCAGGCCGCCGGCGACCGGGTGCCGATCAACGTGGCCATGGAGGTCGCCGAGGAGATCGTCGCCCGGATGTCGGCGATCAGCGGGTGCGAGAACTGCCGTTACGCGGGCTCGCTCCGCCGGATGCGGGAGTCCATCGGCGATGTGGACATCCTGGTCGCGGCCGACCGCTCGGAGCCGTTCATGGACGCCTTCACCGCACTCGACGGGATCTCCGAGGTGATCGCGCACGGCGCGAAGAAGACGTCCGTCCGCACCGCCAAGGGGCTCCAGGTCGACCTGCGGGTCGTGCCGCCCGACTCCTGGGGCGCCGGCCTGCAGTACTTCACCGGCTCGAAGGCGCACAACATCCGCACCCGCGAGATGGCCGTCCACCACAAGCTCAAGCTCTCCGAGTACGGCCTGTTCCACGCCAAGAGCGGCAAGAAGATCGTGTCCGAGACCGAGGAGGAGGTCTACGCCCGGCTCGGTCTGCCCTGGATCCCGCCGACGCTGCGTGAGGACCGCGGCGAGGTCGCGGCCGGGCTGAGGGGCGAGCTGCCCGATCTGCTGACCGAGGCCGACATCCGCGGCGACCTGCACACCCACACCAGTCTCACGGACGGCCTCGCGACGCTGGAGGAGATGATCGAGGAGGCGGCCCGGCGCGGTCTGCGCTATCTCGCGATCACCGACCACGCCCCCAACCTCTACATGCAGCGCATGACCGACGAGAAGATCATCGCCCAGCGCGAGCGGGTGCGCGAACTCGACGGAAAACACCGGAAGATGCGGCTGCTGCACGGCACCGAGCTGAACATCGACCCGGACGGGAACGTCGACTGGCCCGCGGAGTTCCTGGAGGGTTTCGACCTCTGCGTGGCGTCCGTGCACTCGCACTTCAACCAGGACCGGACCGCCCTGACCCGGCGCCTGGTCACCGCCTGCGAGAACCCGGAGGTCAACATCATCGGCCATCCGACCACGCGGAAGATCGGCAGACGGCCCGGGCTGGACATCGACCACGACGCGGTGTTCGCCGCGGCCGCCCGCACCGGGACGGCCCTGGAGATCAACTCCCACCCCGACCGCCTCGACCTGTCCGACGAGCACATCCTGCGCGCCAGGCGGCACGGTGTGAAGTTCGCCGTGAACACCGACGCCCACGCCCCGCTCCACCTCTCCTACCTGCGATACGGGGTGGGCACCGCGCAGCGCGGCTGGCTCACGGCCGAGGACGTGATCAACACCTGGCCGCTGGACCGGCTTCGGAGGTTTCTCCGTAAGCGCGGCACATCGGGCAGTTCGGCCTAACCTGGAAATACTCACCGTCCCCGAGCCAGGGGGAGATCATGGAACTTGGTTTTCTCAAGCCGCTCTTCGACCGTCCGGGCCCCTGGGCCTCGGTGTACATCGACACCACACGCGGTACGGAGGACGCGCCCGCACAGCAACGCCTGCGTGAGCGCGCCGTCGCCAACCGCCTGATCGACGAGGGCGCCGACGCGTACACCACCAGGGCCCTGATGTTGACACTCGCCGAGGAGCCGGTCTCCGGCACACCGCCCGGGCGCGCGCTCTTCGCCGCCGGCGCCGAGGTCGTCCTCGACATCCCGCTCGTGAGGGCACCGCTCGTCGGCGAGGCGGCCTGGTCGACGCTTCCGCACACCTCGCCGCTCGTCGGCCTGGTCGACGCCCTGCCGCCCTGCGTGATCGCGTACATCGACCGCACCGGGGCCGATCTGGAGATCCGTGACTCCCTCCGCCGCGTGCCCGTGGGGCGCGCCGAGGGCCGCGAGTGGCGGTCGCACCGCAGCGTCCCCGAGGACCGGTACGAGTGGCACTACCGGAACAAGACCGAGAACATCTGGCAGGAGAATGCCGAGCTGATCGCCGCCGAGCTGACCCGCCGCCGGCCGGAGATCGGGGCCGAGGCGCTGGTGCTGGTCGGGGACGCGCGGGAGCGCAGGGCCGTGTACGCCCAACTCCCCGAACCGATGCGGGCGATGACCGTCGAGGCCGAGCGCGGCAACCGGTCCTCCGCCCACGACGACCAGCTCGAACGGCGGATCACCGAGGTGCGCACGGAACAGGCGCGCGGCCGCCTGGAGAGCGCACTCGAACGCTTCCGCGTCGGACGGGGCCGCCCCGGGGACCACCGCTCCGGACCCTCCGGAGCGGTCGACACCGGGCCCGGCGGGGCCGCCGAGGGCGTACCGGCGCTCGTGGACGCCGCCCGCAGCCACCAGGTGGAGACGATGCTGATGGCCGAGGCGGCCTCCGACGCGGCGCGCGACGTATGGATCGGACCGGGCCCGGACCAGATCGCCGTCCAGCGCTCCGAGGCCCATGCGATGGGGGTCGCCCGGCCCGAGCGGGCCCGGGCGGACGACGCGCTGATGCGGTCCGCCGCGGGGGCCGACGCGAACGTCCTGCTGGTGCCCCAGGGCATGCGGGGACCGTCCGGCGGACTCGGCGCGGTGCTGCGCTGGAGCTTCTGACCAGGCGGGGCGGACGCCGTACGGCCACCGTCCCGGTGCACCGCGCCCGGGCCGGCGCACCGCGCCTGCGTCGCCGGACGGCGTGGCGCGGCAAGCGTCGGGCCCGCGCCGCTGAGAGGTCGGTCCCGCATTCCGCCGCGCCTGCGCCGCCCGCCGGGCCGACCCCTGGCTCCGGCCGCGCCCGCCGCCCCGTCCGGCACCGCGTGACGCGGTGCGCCCCGACCGGTCCGGGCGGGCGCCTCCCCCGGACGGACTCGCCCGCGGGTGTGTCACTGCAGCCCCCTCCGTCACAGAAGAGGACCGCCGTCCCCAACGGGTGCGGTGCCCGTCGAAGGGCCTCCACGCCCCCGCCGACTGCGGAAGCGGAACTTCCGGGGCGGGAGTAGAAACGGAGGAGCGGGTCACCCGCGAGTTGACACCCCGATGTCGCGCACGGCTGCCGTACGTGGCTTCCCCGACGCCACCCGAGGAGGGATCCCCGTGCCGATCGCGACCGTCAACCCCACCACGGGGGAAACGCTCAAGACCTTCGACGCCCTCGGCAGCGAGGAGATCGAGGTCCGGCTGGACCGCGCGCACCGCGCCTTCCGGGAGCACCGCCTGACGTCGTTCGCCCGGCGGGCCGAGCTGATGCACCGCGCGGCCGACCTCCTGGAGGCCGACCAGGACGACATCGCGCGCACCATGACCCTGGAGATGGGCAAGCCCCTGAAGGCGGCGCGCGCCGAGGCCGCCAAGTGCGTGAAGGCGATGCGCTGGTACGCGGAGCACGCCGAGGAAGAGCTCGCCGACGTGCACCCGAGGGACGCCGACGCGAAGGACTCCGGCGCCTCCCGGGTCGTGGTACGCCACCGCCCCCTCGGCCCCGTCCTCGCCGTCATGCCCTGGAACTTCCCGCTCTGGCAGGTCGTACGGTTCGCAGCGCCCGCTCTGATGGCCGGGAACACCGGGCTCCTCAAGCACGCATCGAACGTCCCTCAGACCGCGCTCTACCTCGAGGACCTGTTCCACCGGGCCGGCTACCCCGAGGGCTGCTTCCAGACCCTGCTCATCGGCTCCGACGCGGTCGCCGACATCGTGCGCGACCCGCGCGTCGTCGCCGCCACGCTCACCGGGAGCGAGCCCGCGGGCCGAGCCGTCGCCTCGATCGCCGGTGACGTCATCAAGAAGACCGTCCTGGAGCTCGGCGGCAGCGACCCGTACGTGGTGCTGCCCTCGGCCGACCTCGACCGCGCCGTACCCGTCGGGGTCACGGCCCGGGTCCAGAACAACGGGCAGTCGTGCATCGCCGCCAAGCGCTTCATCGTGCACGACGCCGTCTACGACACCTTCGTCTCCCGCTTCGTGCAGGCCATGTCCGCGCTGACCGTCGGCGACCCGATGGAGGAGTCCACCGACGTGGGCCCGCTCTCCAGCGAGCAGGGCCGGCGCTCCCTGGAGGAGCTGGTGGACGACGCGCGCGGGCGCGGCGCGACCGTGCTGTGCGGCGGGGACCGGCCCGAGGAGCAGCCCTCGGGATGGTTCTACGAGCCCACGGTCCTGGCCGACATCACCCCCGACATGCGCATCCACTACGAGGAGGCGTTCGGGCCCGTCGCCACGCTCTACCGGGTCGCGGACCTGGACGAGGCGCTGGAGGTCGCCAACGACACCCCGTTCGGCCTGAGTTCCAACGTCTGGACGCAGGACCCTGACGAACAGGAGCGCTGCGCACGGGACATGGAGGCCGGCGGCGTCTACTTCAACGGCATGACCGCCTCGCACCCCGGCTACCCCTTCGGGGGCGAGAAGCGGTCGGGCTACGGGCGGGAGCTGGCCGGGCACGGCATCCGCGAGTTCTGCAACGCGACGACGATCTGGTACGGCGTCTGACGTTCCGTGGGGACGGCCGGCGCCTCCACGTCCCCCTCCCGCGGGAGTCAGGGGACGCGGAGGCGCCGGGACCGGGCAGGGTCACTGCTCGATCGGACGGCCGTCCGTTCCGCAGATGTAGCCGCCGTTGATGCAGGTGGTGACGCGCTGCTTCAACTCGCTCTCGTCCCAGGCGTTGAAGAAGTCGCCGTGGAAGGTGTAGCCGGGAGCGTCGGTGACGTTCGTGCCGTTGCGGGTGCCCGCGAGGCCGAGCCCGTCGCCGTGGACGGGATAGGTGATGAGCAGTTCGAGGCGTGGCACGACCACCGGGTGCGTGGACGGGCACGTCCCGCCCGTCGCGTACGCCATGTGGTCGCGGTGGTTGTCGCTGTCCAGCCGCTTCCCGTCCCAGCAGGTCGGGAAGTCCAGGTAGTTCTCCAGCTTGGTGCCGGCCGGGCAGTTCATGAAGTCCCGGCTCGACTCGGGCCGGCCGACGCAGGACCAGCGGGCCGCCGGATTCTGGTCGGGGTTCGTGGCCAGGGCGTTGCCGACGACGTAGCGCAGTCCGCGGGGATGCGCGACGGCGCGCGTGGGCTCGGTGATGCCCTGGTAGTACACGGTGACCTTCTCGGGGGCCACCGGGGCGCCGTTCTGGTAGAGGGTCGGTGTCCAGTACGAGGACAGGTCGACCTGGGGTGAGCAGTTGGTGGTGCCAGCGCTCAGCGACTCCAGCGTGGACGAGGCGTTCGCGGTCCTGTTCCCGTAGAACTCGTGGACATGGGACCGGCCGGCCTGCCCGGGGAAGACGATCGGGTCGTCGCCCTTGCGGTGGCTGGAGGAGCATTCGGCGCGGAACTCGGATCCGCGGACGGGTGCGGCCGCCTGTTCCGTGATCGCGGCCGTCTGGGCCTGGGTGAACCGGTAGGCGTGCGCGGCGTGTTGCTGCTTCTGCCGGTGCTCATGGTGCCGCTCGGGCGCGCCGGAGGGGCTGCTGCTGCCGGTACAGGCCGTGGTCAGGAGGACGAGTGCGGCGGCGGTGGCCGCCAGGATCCGTCGCATGAGGGTGCCTCCCCGGTCACGCGTAAGGGATGCGGACGGTGGACTGGTTGCCGGTGCCGAGGGTGCTGGCGCCGTTGCCGATGGCGTTCCAGACCTCGACCCGGACCCTGCCGTTCACCAGGTCGCCGTGCGATCCGGTGGACGCCTTGAGGCCCTTGTCCTGGGTGTAGTGCTCGTAACCGGTGACGGGATCGGTGGCGAAGTACTGGTAGGTCTCGGTCCTGTCCCAGCTGCCGTCGCCCGTGCGGTCGTAACTCACCCGCACCTGCTGGCCGTTGGCCACCGAGGTTCCGGCGTCGACGAAGAGATCGAACGCCGTGGACCCGCCGGTGTGCTTCTTGGTGATCCCGGAGGCCGTGAAGGTCTGCGGGTTGTGCGGGGCGCCGTCGTGGTTGGCGCCGCCCGCGGACGCGAGGGTGGCCGTGGTGGCCGAGCCGGCGGCGGCGCCGAGCTCGCCGCCGGCCCGGAGACTGAGGGTGGAGGAGTCGCCGCCGGGAGGATCGGTGGGCGGATCCGTCGGGGTGCTGCCGCCGCCCCGGGTCCAGACGGCGACGTAGTCGACGAGCATCGGATGACCGGGCACCGTGTCGGCGGTCGGGGTCTTCCCGGCGAGGGCGTCGGGGAACGCCCCGCCGACGGCCACGTTGAGGAGCAGGAAGTAGCCCGCGTGGTCGGTCATCTGCGCCCAGGTCGAGGCGCCGACCTGGTCCGCGTTCACGGAGTGGAAGAGCTGGTCGTCGACGTACCAGCGCAGCTCGTTCGGGGTCGTGGTCCTGTCCCACTCGAAGCGGTACCGGTGGAAGGCGGACTGGCAGCTCGACCCGGGGCAGACCTCCTTGTCGCCGAGACCGCTGGTCTCGTTGCACGGGCCGCCCGGGTTGACGCCGCAATGCAGCACGCCCCACACCGAGTTGATCCCGTTGACGTTCTCCATGATGTCGAACTCGCCGATGCCCGGCCAGTTCCAGTAGTTGCCGCGGTAGGGCGAGCCCAGCGCCCAGAACGCGGGCCAGTAGCCGAGCGCCGCGTCACCGGTGACGTTCGGCATCTGGATGCGGCCCTCGATGCGCAGCGTGCCGCCCGCCGGAGCCTTGAAGTCGCCCCGGTGCGTCTCGATGCGGGAGGAGGTCCAGTTGCCCGCGCCGTCGCGGAGCGGGGTGATGCGCAGATTGCCGGAGCCGTCGAGGCTCACGTTGTCGGGGGAGTCCGTGTAGTTCTGGACCTCGCCGGTGCCCCAGGTCGCGGGGCCTCCGGGGTACGAATGGCCGGTGTCGATCTGCCAGTTGGCGGACGAGGGCAGGGAGCGGGCGGGACCGGTGAAGTCGTCGCTCCACTGGAGGTCCCAGCCGGGTGCGGACGGTACGTCGCCCCGTGCGGGCGGCGCGGTGACGGCCGTGGTGAGCCCGGCGAGTGCGAGGGCTGCGGCGGACAGAGCGGCCAGGACGGCTCTGCGCTTGCGACGCGGCGGATTCGGCTCCGCCGCGGTGAGGCTGCTCGTGCTCATGGGGGAGTGCCTCCTGAGAGGGGGAGGAGAGAGGGTATGAGAGCGCTCTCAAGAGATGGTTTAAGTGAAGGCGTCCTGGGCGTCAATGACTTGAGCACGTCAATCTTCTGAATGCAGACTGCACCGATGGCGCGGCACCGCTCCGAGGCGGTCGTACGGGGGTGGCCGGCGCGGACCGGGCGGCGTGGCCGGTGGCGTCAGCCGGGCTTGACCTCGGCGACGAGCAGGGCGACGTCGTCGTGCCCGTCGGGGTCGCGCAGGGAGTGGAGCAGCAGGTCGCAGGTCCGCTCCAGTGATCGCCGCGGTCCGCTGAGCATCCGCAGCAGGGCCTTGAGCCGGTCGTCGATCGGCTCGTCCCGGGTCTCGACCAGGCCGTCCGTGTAGAGCACGAGCCGGCTGCCGGGGGCGAGGTCGAAATCGGCCGTGGAGAACGGGACGTCCCCGACGCCCAGCGGCACCCCGGTCGGGATGTCCAGCAGATGCGCCTTGCCGTCCGGGTCGACCAGGATCGGCGGCAGGTGCCCCGCATTGGATATCCGGCAGCGGGTCGTCCGTGGGTCGCAGCTCACGTAGACACAGGTCGCGAAGGTCTGCTCGAGGCCGGTGGCGACCTCGTCGAGATGGCTGAGAACCGCCGCCGGTTCGAGGTCGAGCGCGGTCAGCGTACGGGTCGCCGTACGGAGCTGACCCATCGTCGCCGCGGCCGTGATGCCGCTGCCCATCACGTCCCCGACGACCAGCGCCGTCTTGTCGCCCGAGAGCGGCAGCACGTCGAACCAGTCGCCGCCGACCTCGTGCGTGGACCCGGCGGGCTGGTAGCGGTAGGCGATCTCCAGGCCAGGCTGGACGGGTGGGCGCCGGGGGAGCAGGCTGCGCTGCAGGGCCAGCACGGTGCGGCGCTCGCTGCGGTACAGCCGCGCGTTGTCGATGCTGATGGCCGCGCGCGCGGCCAGTTCGGAGGCGAGGAGCTGGTCGTCCTCGTCGAACGGCGCCTGGGTTCTGGCGCGTATGAGACTCAGCGTGCCGATGACGGCGCCGCGGGCCGTGAGCGGAACCCCGAGGTAGGAGTGCGCGCCGGCGCGGGCGAGCAGCGCGGCGGAGTAGTCGTCCCGGGCGACGCGGCGCAGGGACTCGTCGTCCAGGTGCGGAACGAGGATCGGCTGACCGGAGTTGACGACCTGGGTGATGAGGCGGTCGGGGTCGTAGCGCGCGACATTGCCCGCGGGGTCCGGCGCGCGCGAGGCCTCCGTGCGGTAGGCGGCCTTCACCGCGAGCGCGCGGAAGACGGCCGGGCCGCTGCCGTTGGAGACCGGGGGTCCGCTCTGCCGCTCGTCGATGATGGCGTCGAGCACGTCCACCGCGGCCAGGTCGGCGAGGTCGGGCACGACGATGTCGGCGAGTTCGCGGGCGGTGTGCGGGAGGTCGAGCGTGGTGCCGATGCGGACGCCCGCGTCGGCGATCATGGCGAGCCGCTGGCGGGCCCGGGTCATCTCGGTGGTGGCCAGATGGCGCTCGGTGACGTCGATCACGGAGATCGCGATGCCGAGGACCTTGCCCCCGGTGTCCTCGAGCCGGAAGTACGACACCGACCACGCGTGGTCCTGGGCCGGGTCCCCGGGGGCGCGGCCGACCGCGTACTGGTCCAGCAGGGGGGTGCCGGTGGCCAGGACCTGGCGGGAGGCGGACTCGATGGCGTCGACGTCGAGATACGGCATCGCCTCGGCCACGCGCTTGCCGAGATGCTGGGCGGCCGGAAGGGCGTTGATGCGCTCCAGCGCGGGGTTGACCAGGACGTAGCGCAGGTCCGTGTCGAGCACGGCGAGCCCGATCGGGGACTGGGAGATCAGCCGCATGGACAGCGCGACATCGGTCTCGACCGTCTGCAGGGCCTCACGATCGGTGGCGATGCCCAGCGCGTAGACGTTCCGCTGCTGGTCCTGCATCCGCATGTTCCGGAACTCGAACATGCGGAGGCTGCCGTCCTTGACCCGGACCGGGAAGCCTCCCGACCAGCTCGCCCCGCCCAGCACTTGCTGGAACAGCTCGACGACGAGGGGTACGTGCTGCGGGTCCACCAGGAGCTTGGCCGCCGAGCGGCCCAGAGCCTCGTCCGCGGTGTAACCGAAGAGCTGCTCGGCGGCCGGGCTCCACAGCGCGATCCGGCCGGAGGAGTCCAGAACGACGGCGGCGATGCCCAGGACGTCGAGAAGTCCCCCGGGAGTCGACGGCTCCGGGGCACCAAGCGGCGCGATCCGGCGGAGGTCCTCCCTCCGGGGATCGGTCTGTCTCATCCGGGGCACCTCTCTCGGTTGCCCATGCAGCGCGGCACTGCATCCATGGTCCCTTGGATGAGCGTTCAGCGCAGTCGAACGTACCGGATTCCTTTCGAATTGATTCATCTATTTATCGACTCTGAGCAAGTTACGCGTCGGTCACGTTCTTCAGGGCAACGCGGCCCTTTCCCGGCCGCGGCCAGTGATCGAGAACGGAGTTTGCACGTGTCTCGGAAGAAAACGGTCAGTCCCCAGAAGAAGATCGCCGTACTGGTCGGCGCAGCGGCGCTGGTCGGAGGCGCCGCCTTCGCCATGGCAGGGACCAGTCAGGCGGGGACGAACCAGGAATCGGTCACCTGCCAGGGACTCTCGACCGCGCTGGGCAATAACCAGGAATTCATCGCCGGGCAGCAGGCGAATCCGGATGCCAATTCCGCCGCTCGAATCGCGAACCGGCAGCAGGTGATCCAGCAGATCGAGGCCCAGCGAAAGGCGGCGGGCTGCACCGAGGGCGGCGAGGCCGCCGCTCCGCCCGAGGGCCAGGCGCCGCCGGAGCAGGGCGGGGCCGCCGCACCCGGCGGTGAAGCGGCCGGCGGTGAGGAGGCCGGGAACGGCCAGGCGCAGGGAGGTGACCAGGCGGGCGGCGAGCAGGCCGGTGACGGCCAGGCGGAAGGAGGCGGCCAGGCGGCCGGCGAGGTGGTCTGCGAGGGCTCGACCGTGACGCTGTCGGGCGAGGCCGGCGCGCCCGCCGCGTCCAGTGGCGACTTCCCGGTGGGCACCCAGCTGAAGGTCACCAACCTGGACAACGACCAGTCGGTCACCGTCGAGGTCACCTCGACCTCCGGCAGCTGTGCCCTGCTGAACAACGCGGCCTTCGAAGAGGTCCGCGAGCCCGGCAAGAACCTCATCCGCAACGCCCGGATCGAGCGCGTCGGCTGATCCGGCGCACCGTCGTACCCCGCGGTCCGGACGTCCCGGCCGTGCCGCGGGACGCGGGTGGCCCGCTCCGGTCAGGGCGTCTTGGAGCGGGCCCACTCGCGCAGCGCGGCCTTGTCGTCGAACCGGCCGGTGTTGGTGTCCATCGGTGTCGTCTTGTACTGGTGGAAGCGCCACGGATGCTTGATGCCCGGCTCGCCGGGCTTGCCGTTGTGGTACGCGATCCACAGGCCGTCGCCCGCGAACGACGTGGTGTCCCGGTTCAGCCAGAAGTCGCGGCTGCAGTAGAGCAGGACGCGGGTGTGCGGGCGCTTCTTCTGCACGTACTTGATGAAGGAGTCCTTCTCGGCGTTCGAGACGCCGGTGTCCTCCCAGTCGAGGGCGAGCATGTCGCCCTTCACCAGATTGATCCGCGACATGAAGTAGTCGGCCTGCGCGGTCATGCTGCCGGGCCGTACGAAGTGGTAGAAGCCGGTGACCAGATCGGCGTCGCGCGCGGTCTGCCGCTGGTCGACCCACTTCGGATTGGTGTAGGTCCTGCCCTCCGTGATCTTGATGAACACGAAGTCGAGACCTTTCGTGCTGTAATCCGTCGGCTGGTATGAGGCGACGTCAACACCCTTGACCGTCATATGAATCGGGTACCCGCCGCACGGGTGTGTGAAGCGCTTTCACGGCGTATCCACAGCAAGCCGGCCCACGGCGAGAGGCCAACGCCCCTGCTTCTGGCGTCACTTGGCGGTCAGCAGCACCCAGACCGGGCCGGGCGCGAAGTTCATCGGCTTGCCGGACGACGTGGTGAAGGTCGTGCCGTCGTCGGCGGTCTTCCGGCTCCACTTGGCGTCGTAGCTCTTGCCGCCCCGCAGCACCTCGGCCGTACCGGACCCGACCGTCTCACTGTACGGGGAGTTGGCGCCCAGGAAGTCGCTGAACTGCGACTCCCGCACGGTGACGCGCTGCATCACCACGGTCGCCGCCGTCAGCCGCCCGCCGTCCGTGGTCGTCATCGGCGTCCCGTCCATCGACACCTGCCACCGCTTGGCCTGCGCGGACCAGGTGAAGGCGAACCGCGCCGCCGGGAAGCGGACCGTCTCCGTGTTCACGTTCTTCCCGCCGCTCGGCGCGTCCCCGAAGCGGAAGCCGATGTCCTTCGACTTCGACGCGTCGGGCGCCGCGTCCAGCAGCCGGGCGGGGCGCGCGAACAGATTGTGCGGAGCCTGCCTGCTGCCCTCGCGGAAGTACGCGTCGGGCGCCTTCCACGGCGGCAGCGGATACAGCGGCGCCTTCATGATCAGCGGATTGAGCTTCGACTGGGCGCCCGAGTACGCCAGCGCGGGCTTCCCGAACTGCCGCAGCAGTTCGAGGTCCGACTCGCGCGCGCTGCGCACCGGCCCCAGCGTCGGGGGCAGCTTGGACGACAGCACCGCGAGGATCCGGCTCTGCCCTGCCTCGACCTGCTCCACGTAGACGATGTCGGCCGCGCCGAGGCCGGTGTGCGGGCGGGACGGGCCGACGTTGTCGATCTTGACGGTCAGGACGGGTGCCGGTTTCGCGGGCAGCCCCGTGAACGGGGACAGCTCCTGTTCCGGGGACTCCTTGGTCTGCGAGGGGGTGGGGCTGGGGCCGCCGTCGTCCCCTCCGTTCGTGCATGCCGCGAGTCCGCCGGCCAGCAGCGCGGCGGCCACCCCGGCGACCGCGAAGCGCCGGGCCGACGCCACGATGCGCTCCAGCCGCCCGCTGTGCGCGCCGCGCCAGTAGACGCGTCCGCAGTCACGGCACCGGTGGTACGTGTCGTACGTGCGGCGCGTCCCCGGCCAGAGGAGATGCTCGACCTCGGCCTTGCCGACCGGCTCCGTGAGCCCGTTGCACGCCATGCATCGCGTCCAGGGGGCGAGCCGCGGCTCGAACCGCTCCAGCACATCGGCGAGTTGGCGGTCCGGGCGCGAGCCGCGCACGTACGCGCCCCGCCACAGCGCCCTGCGGCGCAGCAGCCCCCGGTCCTGGGTCAGGAGCACACGGCGCTCGCGGCCGGCCTGCTCGACGAGCGCGTCGTCGTCCATGTCGTTGCGGTAGGCGGTGTCCACGCCGACGAGCCGGAGCTGCCGCGCGAGGGCGCCCAGGTGGACGTCCAGCACGAAGCGCAGGGGCTCGGGCCCGGCCGGCTCGGGCCGCTCCACGGCACGCACCTCGACGGTCTCGCCCGCGTGGGGGCGGTACGAGACGGGGACGGGCCGGCCGTCGGCCAGCAGCGCTCCGACCTCGGGGAGGGGGACGCCCGCCGATTCGACGAGGTGGCCGAGTGTGGACGTCCCGTCCGGCTCCACCCTGACCACACCGTCCGGCCGGTGGCGGGACGGGAGGAAGAGCCGCAGCTCGGCGGGGAAACGAAGGCTTAGTGCCGGTTCGTACACGTATTCAGGATGCCACCGGATCGCTGGGCTGCATCCGGGCGTGACCGGCCGTGCGGGGAGGGGCGAGGAGGGAGCGGGCGGGGCGGGACCGGGACCGGAGCCCGCCTCCGGGGCCCGCGTCCGTACGCGGTCGGCGCTCGTACCCGTTCGGCGTCCGTCCGGGAGCCGCGTCAGTACGGGGTCGGACGGATCTCGAAGCCGGTGAGCCCTTCGGGGTCCTCGTCGCGAGCCGACACCTGGTCCACGATCGCCGACGGCGGGCCCTCCCTCGCCCATCCGACCATCCGATCCACCGCGTCCGGATCCCCCTCGAACACGGCCTCGACCGTCCCGTCGGGCCGGTTCCGCACCCAGCCGGCAACCCGCAGGCCCAGGGCCGTACGGCGGCAGGTGTCGCGAAAGAACACACCCTGCACATCGCCCAGGACCGTCACGTGCTTGCGGATCACCGACCGCCTCACGCCGCTCCGCCGTGCTCCGGCGTCCGGCTCACGGTGCGGCCGGCCGCGGCCGCCGCGTCCGCGAAGGCCACGGCGTCGAGGACGGCGGCGCCGCCCGGGTCGTTGTTGAAGTAGACGTGCACATCGGCATCGTCCGCCCAGGTGTCGGCGATGCGCCGGGCCCAGGCGGCCAGGGCCTGGCGGCCGTAGCGCGGCCACGGCTCGGCCCGGCCCTGGTGCAGCCGCAGATACCCCCATCCGGCCGTCCGCCAGAGGGGCGTGGCGGGCCGGGAACCCCAGTCCGTCCAGCACAGCGCGGCGCCCCGGTCCTCCAGAACCCGACGGATCTCGTCCGTCCACCACGAGTCGTGGCGGGGCTCGACGGCCACGCGCGTTCCCGGCGGGAAGCAGGCCAGGCAGGCGTCCAGGGCCGATGCGTCCGCGCGGAGCGTCGGCGGGAGCTGCAGCAGGACGGGACCGAGCCGGGGCCCGAGGCCCGCCGCGTGCGTCATCAGCCGCCGTACCGGCTCCTCGGGGTCGCGCAGCCGCTTGATGTGGGTCAGATAGCGGCTCCCCTTGACCGCCATCACGAAGCCGTCCGGGGTCCGCTCGCGCCAGGAGGAGAAGTTCTCCTCGCTGGGCAGCCGGTAGAAGGCGTTGTTGCTCTCGACCGTGGCGAAGTGCCGGGCGTACTCCTCCAGCCACAGCCGTTGCGGCACATCGGGCGGGTAGAGCACCTCGCGCCAGTCCTTGTACTGCCACCCGGAGGTTCCGACGAGGACGGTCATACCAGCCAGTATCAGCGGCTGCCGCTCCCGGCGCCCACCGCAGCCGCCACCGCCCGCAGGTAGCGGGAGGCCGCCGCGCGCTGCATCAGCCGGGTCAGCGGGCCGCCCAGGCGGGCGTACCAGGAGCAAGGGCGGGAGAAGGCCCGCACCTCGAACCACACCGCGCCCCGCCCGTCGCGGACGACGACGAACGACTCCTCGCCGCACTCCGGATGCCCCGGCAGCGTCCCGTAGGCGAAGCCCACCCGGTCCTCCTCCGACACCGTCGCGACGACCCGGCAGGGGATCACCAGGCGCGGCACCGGCAGCCCGGGCAGCCGGATGATCACGAGCGCGGTGGTCCCGGCGGCCGGGGGAGAGCCGGGGTGCACCGCGAAGCCCGAGCCGCGTTGCACGCCCCAGGCCATCACGGACGCGGCGGCCCGCTCGAAGACGTCCGCGCCCTCCCCGAGGCGCACCCGGCGCTCCTGACGGTCGTACCCCGCGGGCAGCGCACCGCCGAGGGCGGCGCCGGTGAGGTCCTCCGGATACGTCGTCTCCTGCGCGAGGGCGCGGCGGTACCGCCGGTCGATCGCCCGGTCCGTGTACGGGGACATGGAGCCAATCTACGAAGGGCCGCCCCTGCGTCCGGAGCCGGGTTCCGCCGCGGGGAGCGGTCAGTACGAGACCCCGAGCCGTTCCGGGGCCATCTCCCCGGCACCGTCCGGTGCGAGATCCAGGAGGAGCTGCAGCGCGAGGGCACAGAGCTGTGCCTCCGCGAGCCGCCGGTACGGGACCCGCTCGTACTCCTCCGCACGCGCGGAGTCCACCGCCTCCGCCCGCAGCTCCCGGAACCGGGTCTGCGCCTCCTCCAGCCGCTCCGTCGGGACCGGCCGCATGGACCGGCCGCATTCGTCCACCAACTCGGCCAGCAGATCGAGGAGTTCGGCGAACCGGGCGCGGAAACCGGGGCTCAGCATCGTGGGGTCGGAACCGGCGCCGCTGCGCCGCGCCTCGCGGGTGATCACCCGGGCCTGCTCTGCGGCCGCGTAGAGCGCCTCCAGGACGGGGTTCGCGGGCAGCGGGCCCTCGTGCCGGGCCAGTCGTGCCCGTGCGTTGAACCGCAGGCTCTCGGCCGCCTTCGTCCGCGCCTCGGCGACGTCCATGGCGCCGCTGTGCACGGCGAGCGCCCGCCGTGCGCGGTGCGCGGGATCGAAGAGGTCGCTCGCCCGTATCTCCGCGGCGGTGTCGTGCAGCAGGTCGGCGGTGAGCCGACCCAGCCGGCGGAAGGCGTTCCCGGTCTCCCGCTGCCGGAGGGCCGGTGGCAGCGCGGCGTTGACGGTGAGGCCGAGGGCGACGCCGAGCACCACGTCCCCCAGCAGCGGGAGCGCGCGGGCCACCGGCTCGCTGCCGACGGCGAGCAGGACGAACAGCGAGGCGAAGGGAACCTGCATGCCGTGGCCGTCGAGCTGCGGCCAGGCGGCGATCAGCAGGGAGATCGGGACGACGACGAGCAGGCCCCAGACGGTCGGCCCCAGGAGGATCGCGACCGGGACGCCGAGCAGCAGACCCAGCAGGAAGCCGAAGGCGTAACGCCCGCCTTCGCGGAGCGAGCTCAGCACCGTGGGATAGACGCCCAGCAGCGCGGCGAGTGCCGCGAAGTAGGGGAGGTTGTGGCCGGGCATGAACTGCGAGAGCCACCAGGCGCCACCGGCGGCCAGCGTCGCCTTGGCCACCAATTGGACATCAGGGGACATACCTATCAAACGGTGCATAGGGCCGGTCGTACCCGACGCCTCCCGGCGCATAACGTGACGGGCGCCATCGATTTCCGCGGCCCTCGTCGCCGGCGTCACCGGTGTTGCCGCGATCGTCGCGAGACCGGTCGCGTCGGCCCGGTGCGGATCAGTCGTCGGCCTCGGTGACATGGAAGAGGCCGCCCTCGGGGTCGCGCAGCGACGCGACCGGGCCGAAGTGCGACGCTCCCGGCGGGCAGACGATCGAGCCGCCCGCGTCGACGCCCTTGGCGACGGCTGCCTCCACGTCGTCCACGGCGAAGTGCACGTGCCACTGCGGCCGCAGGTGCGGATCGGGTGCGGTCTCCTCGCCGCCGCCCCGCAGGTCGGCCACCGCGTGCCCGGCGATCCGCAGGACCACGCGCTCGTCCTCGTACCGCACGTCGATATGGTCCGCACCCGGTGCGTCCCAGTCGAAGACGCCTCCGTAGAAGAGGGCCGACGCGAAGGGGTCCCGGGTGCGGAGTTCGAGCCGCGCCGGGGCGCCCGTGCCGCGCCCGACCCGCCAGTCCGGATCGATCTCGCCCTCCCAGATCCCGAACACCGCGTCCTCGGGGTCGGCCGCCACCACCATGCGGCCCTTGCCGAACTCCAGCGGGCCGACCGCGACCGTGGCGACGCGCTCCCGTATGCGCTCGGCCGCGCGGTCCGCGCTGTCCGCGGCGAAGTACGGCGTCCAGGACACCGGGTATCCGACGACGCGGCCTCCCGTGCCGAGCCCCGCCACCGGCGTCCCGTGCGCGAGCGCGACCGAGTAGTTGCCCTGGCCCTGGAAGCCCGGCTTGTAGTCCCAGCCGAGGACGGCCGCGTAGTACGCCCGGGAGGCATCCAGATCGTGCGCCATCAGGCTCACCCAGCACGGCGCACCCTGGACCGCTCGCGTCGCGACGGGCACGGCTGCTCACCTCGTTCCGGGCAGGGGGCCGTCTCTCTGCCTCCACACTCCGCTCCGTGGCGCCGCCACGCCACCCCTTTGAGCCCCTTTGGGTTCCTTTTCCGGCTCATTCCGTGATCTCACGCGGCTCCAGCGGGCGGGTCGCCGGGCCGTGCAGCACCTTGCCGTCGGGGGCGAACCGCGAGCCGTGGCAGGGGCACTCCCACACCTGCTCGGCGTCGTCGAAGTGGACGAGGCAGCCCAGGTGCGTGCAGCGGGCGTCGACCGCCGTGACGGCCCCGTACGCGTCGCGGTGGACCGCGCAGGGATGGCCGCCCGTCCGCACGACGGCGCCGCCGCCCGGCGGGATGTCCGCGACCGAGTCCACGTGCGAGGTGTGCAGCCGGTCGCCCACGAAACGCCCGACCACCGCGGCCTGCTGCCGGAGCAGCGGTCCCGCCTCGCGCACGCCGGGCAGCCGCCGCGGATCGTAGAGCCCGGTCCACGCCGGGCGCGGCCCGCCGGTGATGTGGGCGGCCAGCAGACGGCCGGACATCACCCCGCCGCTCATGCCCCAGCCGCCGAAGCCCGTGGCCACGTAGACGTGCTGGGTGCCGGGGTGGAAGTGGCCGACGTACGGCAGCCGGTCGGAGGTGTCGTTGTCCTGCGCCGCCCAGCGGTAGGCGATCGCGGCCTCCGGGAAGCGGCCACGGATCCATGCGCTCAGCAGCGCGTACCGCTCCTCCACGCCGCCGGCTCCCGGTTCGAACGCCTCGCCCGTGACGATCAGCAGCCGCCCGCCGCCGCCGGGCAGCGGCGCGCTGCGCACCGAGCGGGTGTGCTGCTCGGGGGTGATGTACATCCCCGGCGGGGTGTGCTCCGCCGGGACCACGGCGGCGGCCACCAGTTCCCGGCGCGGCCTGAGCCGGGCGAAGAGCATCGTGTGGTCGAAGACCGGGTAGTGCGTGGCGATCACCGCGTCCCGCGCCACGACCGTCGCTCCGCTCTCGGTGGTGACGCGGCACCGCGCGCCGTCGTGCAGCGCGACCGCGCGGGTCCGCTCGAAGATCCGGCCCCCGCCGCCGGTCAGGGCGCGGGCGAGCGCGAGCAGGAACTTCCGCGGATGGAACTGGAGTTGGTCCTCCACCCGCACCGCCCCCGCGACCGGGAACGGCAGCCCCGTCTCCTTCACGAAGGACGCGGGCAGCCCCGCCTCACGGGCCGCCTCCGCCTCGGCGCGGATCTCCTCGACCCGCCGGGACGACTCGACGTACGTGTACGCCGGGACCCGCTCCAGGTCGGCGTCCGCACCCAGTTCGGCACACAGTCCGTCCACCCGCTCCAGGGCCTCCTGGTGCGACCGCGCGTACAGCCGGGCGTCCTCCGGGCCGTGCTTCTCCCGCAGCCAGGCGTAGATCAGGGTGTGCAGGGCGGTGAGCTTGGCCGTGGTGTATCCCGTCGTGCCCGAGCAGATGCGGTCCGCCTCCAGCAGCGCCACGGAGAGCCCGGCGCGCTGCAGTTCCCACGCCGTGCAGAGCCCGGCGATGCCGCCGCCCACGACGACGGCGTCCATCTCCAGATCGGCGTCGAGCGGGGAGAAGCCGGTGCTCTCCGACGACGCCATCCAGTACGACTCGTGCACGGGCTCGCCGGATCCACCGGGGGCACCCTGGCCGGACATGCGGCACGAGTTCCCCGCCGGGCCCCCGGATAACGGGCGGCCGCCCACGGAGCCGTGCTCCGGTACGGCCGTCGGTGCCGGTGGCGGGTGGTGAGGTGCCCTCCGTGCCGCCGATTCGGCACCCGGTGACGCAGAGCGGGCCCGCGGATGCGAACAGTCGCGAATCGCATCGGCGAAAAAGGGCCCCGGAGCTGCGGGGTAAGCGGAGCGTGGCCGAGAGGGGACGAATTATCGCGAGCGCGGGAGCGTGCGGGTCGCTAATCTGGAAGTCGACGGACAGCCTCTTCCAGAAGGCACCGACACCCTCGGCCGTCCCGAGGAGCCGGCCGGCACCAAGGCCCGCTCCCGGTCGTACAGCCCGGCGCCACCGCGTCCGAACTGCCCTTGCACAGCAGCCCGAACCGGGCGTCCGGCGCACCGGTCGAGGCCGTGGTCGGCACGTCCGGTTTCACCCGACGCTAAGGAGTGTGCGCGGTGACACCAGAAGAGACACAGCCCAACCAGATCCATTCCGAGCGCAGAGAACGGCGCCAGCGGAGCGTGGACGTCCGTAGCTTCGACGTCTGGGCGCGATCGGCTCCGATCAGGCTCGCCGGTTACGAGGACGATCCGGCGGAGTCGCACATTCTCCGCGGGATCGATTGATCGGCAGGGCAGAGTCGCCCCCGTTCGGTTGCGGCGCCGGGTGGTCAGCCACCCGGCGCCGTCGTGTTGCCCGGTCCGGCGCTTGTGCTGGTGCCGTCCCTGAGCGGTCCCTGAGCGGTCCCTGAGCGGTCCCTGGGCGGTCCCTGAGCTGTCCGGGAGCGGTATCGGAGACGTCCTGGTGGTGCGGGCGCCGTCGCCGTCGCGGCGCCGGACCCCCGGCGCCGGTCCGGGTTTCAGATGCCGGTGAAGTCGCCGTGCCGGCCCGCGCCCGCCGCGAACCGGGCCGCCCCGTCCGCCGCCTCGCCCAACACGTCCTGACCGCCGCGCAGTTCGGCCCGCAGGGCTTCCTCCTCCGTCAGCCCTTCCTGGCCCAGGAGGGAGGCGCGGTCGGCGCGCAGGCACGCCTGTGGGAAGCGGGCGATCTCGGCGGCGAGCCGCTCGGCCGACTCGCGGGCGTGCCCCGTCGCCACGAGACGGTTCGCCAGCCCCATCTCGTACGCCTCGGGGCCCGGCACCGGACGGCCGGTGAGCGTCAGGTCCATGGCCCGGCTCGCGCCGATGAGCCGGGGGAGTCGCACGGTGCCGCCGTCGATCAGGGGGACGCCCCAGCGGCGGCAGAAGACGCCGAAGACCGCGTCCTCCTCGGCGACCCGGAGATCGCACCACAGCGCGAGCTCCAGGCCGCCCGCGACCGCGTGGCCGCTCACCGCGGCGATCACCGGCTTGGACAGCCGCATCCGGGTCGGCCCCATGGGGCCGTCGCCCTCGGCCTCGACGCGGTTGCCGCGCTCGGTGCCGAACGCCTTCAGGTCCGCGCCCGCGCAGAAGGTCCCGCCCTCGCCCCACAGCACCGCGACACGGGCGTCCGGGTCGGCGTCGAAGGCGCGGAAGGCGTCCGCGAGGGCCCGCGCCGTCGGACCGTCCACGGCGTTGCGGGCCTCGGGCCGGGAGAGGACGACCGTGGTGACCGGGCCCTGCCGCTCGACACGGACGCCCGGACCGCGCAAGGCGTCGCTCCCGTGGTCCGTACCGGCGCCGCGGCCCGACGTTCCATGGGCCGAAGCCTCGCCGTCCTCGACCCCGCCGCCGCTCACGCCAGGTCCTTCGGCCGGGCGCGCTCCAGGATCGGGCCGAGGTCCGTGCCGGCCGGCAGGGTGCCGAAGGCGTTCCCCCAGTCGCCGCCGAGGCGGGAGGCGCAGAAGGCGTCCGCGACCGCCGGGTGGCTGTGCCGTACGAGCAGGCTGCCCTGCAGCACCAGCGCCATCTCCTCCGCGAGGCGACGGGCGCCGAGCTGTGCCGCGTGCGGATCGGCGAGGCCCGGGAGCGCGGCGCGCACCCGGGCGATCGCCGCGTCCAGCCGCGCGTCGGCCCCGGCGGCCGCATCCGCCTCGGCCAGGACCGCGTCGAGGCCCGCCGGCTCCTTGGCCAGGGCGCGCAGGACGTCGAGCGCCGCGACGTTGCCCGAGCCCTCCCAGATCGACAGCAGCGGTGCCTCGCGGTAGAGGCGCGGCATCCCGGACTCCTCGACGTAGCCGTTGCCGCCGAGGCACTCCAGGGCCTCCGCCGCGTGCGCGCTGCCCCGCTTGCACACCCAGTACTTGCCGACCGCCAGGCCCAGCCTGCGGAGCGCGGCCTCCTGCTCGTCCCCGGCCTGCGCCCGGTCGGTCGCGGCCGCGAGCCGCATCGCGAGCACCGTCGCCGCCTCCGACTCGACGGCGAGGTCCGCCAGGACGTTCCGCATCAGCGGCTGGTCGGCCAGCTCGGCGCCGAACGCCCGCCGGTGGGCGGTGTGGTGGAGCGCCTGGCGCAGCCCCGCGCGCATGCCGGCGGCCGAGCCGAGCACGCAGTCCAGCCGGGTCATGTTGACCATCTCGACGATGGTGCGCACCCCGCGCCCCTCCTCGCCGACCGGCCAGGCCACGGCGCCGTCGTACTCGATCTCGGACGAGGCGTTGGAGCGGTTGCCCAGCTTGTCCTTCAGTCGTTGCAGATGCATCCGGTTGCGTGTGCCGTCGGGCAGGACGCGCGGCATCAGGAAGCACGTCAGCCCCCCGGGCGCCTGCGCGAGGACGAGGAACACGTCGCTCATCGGCGCCGAGGTGAACCACTTGTGACCGGTGATCAGATACGAGCCGTCATCCGCGGGCACGGCCTGCGTGGTGTTGGCCCGTACGTCCGAGCCGCCCTGCTTCTCGGTCATCGACATCCCGGCGATGAGGCCGGCCTTGCCCAACGGAGGCCGCAGACCGTAGTCGTAGGTCCGTGAAGCGAGCAACGGCTCGTAGACGGCGGCGAGTTCGGGCTGCGCGCGAAGCGCGGGGACCGCGGCGTACGTCATCGAGATCGGGCAGCCGTGACCCGCCTCGGCCTGCGACCACACGTAGAACCGGGCGGCGCGGGCCAGGTGGGCGCCCGACCGCTCCTCCGCCCACGGGGCGGCATGCAGGCCGTGCTCGACCGCCACGGTCATCAGCCGGTGCCAGGCCGGATGGAACTCCACCTCGTCGACGCGGTGGCCGTAGCGGTCGTGGGTGCGCAGCCGGGGCGGCTGGTCCTCGGCCTGCCGCGACCACTCCTGGACCTCCTCCGACCCCGCGAGGGCCCCGAGCTTCCTGACCCCTTCCTCGCCCCACTCGGCGCCGTCGCGGCGCAGCGCCTCCAGCAGTGCGGGGTCGTCCGCGGTGCTGAACGCGGTCAGCGGCGGGGCCTGGTTGAGGACTTCGTGCGTGGCGCTCACGGCTACCTCCGGATCGGTTCCTTGTCCCGATGTGGACATTACACTTCAGATACAGGTGTTGGAAGAGCGTAAGAGCGCATACGACTAGGCTTGCGGACCGGATGGACGGAAACGGCGAGGGCGACGGCGGAACCCGCAGCGGAAACGGAAGCGGGACCGGACACGGAAACGGCGGCGGAAGCGGACGCGGCGGCGGGGATCTCGGGCTGCGTCCGCTCACCGCCCGTTCCGTCGTGCTCAGCACACTCCTCGGCCACCACCCGCCCCACCTGCCCGTACGCTCCCTCGTCGGCGCGGGTGAACTGTTCGGCATCGCCGAGGGCACGATCCGCGTCGCGCTCTCCCGGATGGTCGCCGGGGGCGATCTCGAACAGCGCGACGGCGGCTACGCGCTCACCGCCCGCCTCCTGGAGCGCCAGGCCCGGCAGGACGACAGCCTCAGCCCCCGTACCCGCCGCTGGCGCGGCCGGTGGGAGATCGCCGTCGTCACCGCCGAGCGCCGCCCGGCGGCCGAGCGGGCCGCCCTGCGCCAGGCCATGACCACGCTGCGCCTCGCCGAGCTCCGCGAGGGCACCTGGCTGCGCCCCGCCAACCTCGTACGGCAGCTCCCGCCCGTCGTCGCCGGGCAGTGCACGCTGCTGACCGGCGCGCCGGACGGCGATCCCGTACGCCTCGCGGCGGGGCTGTGGGATCTGGACGGCTGGGCGCGCCGTGCCCGCGCGCTCGGCGACGCCCTGGAGCAAGCCGCAGAACCGGCGGGGGAGTTCACCGCGGGAGCCGCCGTCCTGCGCCATCTGCTCGCCGATCCGCTGCTGCCGGAGGACCTGCTGCCCGGTGACTGGCCGGGGGCCCAACTGCGGCAGGGCTACGCGGCGTTCCGCGCGGGCATGGGCCGCCTCATCCAGGCGCACGCCGACCGCTGACCCAGCGGTCAAGTCCCGTACGCGTGTTGAGCCATCGGAGTGGATTCGCGCACTCGCGCCCGCCCCGACTCGTTCTTGCAGGACGGCCGGTGTCCGACGTGTCTGAAAGGGACGGAATACAGATGAAGATCCCCTCGCGTGGAAGCTTCGCCGCGTTCGCACTCTGTGCGACGGCGGCTGCGGCGGTGACGGCGACGCCCGCCTTCGCCGCCGGACAGCCCGGCGGAACGACCTGGGATCGCACGGGCAGCAACGCGCAGGACGACCTCCTGGGCCAGACGGTGGAGAGCCTGGCCCCTGGCCAGGACGCGGCGGGCCGGCCGTCACCGGTGAGCGGGCCCGCGCCCGCGGACCAGGGCGGAGCCGTGGATCCGGCCGCCGTCGACCAGGGCCACGTGGCGGGAACCGCGCGAACTCCCGCTCCGCCGCAGGCCGCCAAGGCACCGGCCCACGCCGCTCCGGCGCAGACGGCTCCGGCTCAGGCACAGGCCGCCCCCGCCCCGGCCGGTCCGGTGCAGACGCTCATGGGCCTCGGCATGCCGGACCAGGGCAGGATGGCCCAGAACCCCATGCCTCAGGCCGACTTCGGCACCGCACGGGAGCCGCGCGTCCCGCTCATGGCGCCGCTGGGGACGATGGAGTCCTCCCTCCCCGTCGACGCCCCCGAGCTGGGAGGCTCCGTGCCCGCCATGCCGGTCCGGCAGCCCAGCGCGCGGGAGATGACCCCGGAGATGACCAAGGACGGCGTCGCTCCGCGCGCCACCATCCCCTCGCTCTCCACCCAGGGCGCCCCGACGGCCTTCCTGGAGGCCCCGGTCCCGACGCTCCAGGACGGCGGCGGCCGTAGCGCCGCGCGCCTGGAAGCCCCCAACGCCCCGGTGCGCACGACCAGCCCCAGGACCAGCCTCGACCTGCCGATCCAGGCTCCGCGCGACGGCCGGCAGGGCCTGCCGGAGCTGAAGGCGCCGGACGCCGACCTCACACCGCCCTCCGCGCACGGCGACCCGGGCGCGGGCCTCGGCCTCACGCAGCGGAACGAGCCCCAGCGGCTGCCGCTGGCCACCGTGACGCGTACGGCCACGGGCGTCATGCCGGACGCCGGGCAGACGCTCGGAAACGCCGCCCAAAGGCGTTGACGTGACGCCTCGTCGAACCGAGGCGTCACGTGCGGTGAGGTCCGCGGACGCGCCCCGCTGACCGCCCGCGTATGCGCAGTGCATCGAGCCGTGAGGTGCGGTCCCGCCCAGCCGGGGCCGCACCTCACGGCGTTCTGCGACCCCGTGTCCTGTGCCGTACGACGAGCGCCGGCACGAACCAGCAGCCCGCCAGCCACAGCAGGGCCCCGAACGTCAGCCAGACCGCCAGGGGGTCCGAGATGACGACCCGGAGGATCAGCAGCAGCGCCGAGAGCAGGGTGCAGAGCAGCAGCACCAGACCCACGAGCGTGAAGCGGGACGCCCACGTCACGGTCTCCGGCTTCAGGCGTCGGCCGAAGACCATGCGGTGGAAGGAGACCGGGGCGATGAGCGCGCCCACCGCGGCCGTGCCGAACAGGACGGTCATCACGTAGATCGCCTGGTCGGCGTCGCCCAGGTCGTCGAAGCGCGGCGTGAAGGCGACCGTGAGCAGGAACGCCAGCAGGATCTGCACGCCGGTCTGGGCGACGCGTACCTCCTGCAGGAGCTCGCCCCACCTGCGGTCGGCCTGCTGCTCCTGTGTCTCCTCGCGGCCGGGCGGTGACTCGTGGACGTCGGACATGGCCCGCTCCTCGTTCGTCGCTTCCCGACGTGTTCCCAGGGACTCCGGGATTACGGCTCCGAGGCGGGGGTCGTCGCGGAGCAGGCGTCCGTCCCGGAGGCCGCACGGGAAGGAGCTGCGCCCGGCAGCGGGTGCGGTGCGGGGGACGGAGCCGGCCAGGCAGCGGGGGCGACGGGAGACGTAGGCGCGTCCGGCGGCGGGGGCCGCACGGGAGCGTACGGGTCAGCTGGAGCCGATCGTGTTGAGGGCGTCGACCCGCCGGTTCAGGGCCTCCACCGCGCCCGGTCGCCGGCCCGGCACCCGCCGTCGTACCTCTCCCAGGTGCTCGGCCAGCGCCAGTGCCGCGGCACCGTCGCCGAGCTGTTCCCAGCAGTGGTGCGCCCGGTCGACCGCGGCCACGACGTCGGGAGCGTCCGCGAGCTCGCCGCGGCCCAGGCGGGCGGACGCCGCGGCCGTCCACAGCTCGCAGGAACGGGCGTAGTCGGCGGCCAGCCGGGCCAGGTCGGCCCGGACCTCCAGCCAGTGCAGGGCCTCCGCGGAGGCGGGGCCGTGCGTGCGCAGGGCCTGCTGCTCCCAGGCGGCGGCCATGGCCGCCGCCTCCCCGTGGCGGCCCTCGTGGGCGGCGGCCAGGATCGCGGGGTGCGGGTCGGGTACGGCGTCCGGCCGCGGCGGTACGGCGTCCCGCTGGGGGACGGTGGCTCCCCGTTGCGCCGGAACCGGCTGCTGCCCGGCCGGGACGGCCTCCTGCCGGTACGGGTACGGGCGCGAGCCGGTCGCGTGGGCAGGCGCGGCGGGTGGAGCGGCCAGGTGCTGGGGCGGTACGGCCGCGTGGCCGCCGGTGGCCGGCTGCGGCGGGCTCGCGGGGGGCGCGTCCGCGGCGTCGGCTGCCTGAGGGCGGGAGGCGTCCTGGTGCGACGGGCCCGGAGGCGCGGCGGCGGTGTCCGGAGACGGCGAGACCGGGTACACGGCGCCGGGCGGCGAGGGATCGCGGTCCTGCGGGCCCGGCTGCGACATGACCGGAACGGGAACCGGAGCCGCAAACGGAACCGGAGCCGAAGCCGGGCCCGGTCCCGTCGGGACCGGGCCCGGTCCCGTCGAGCCGCCTGCCCCCATGAGGCCGCCTGCCCCCATGAGGCCGCCTGCCTCCAAGAGACCGCCGGCCCCCAAGAGACCGCCGGGCCCTGCGGAACGGTCCGTTCCCGCCAGGTCCCATGCCTCCGGGTGGATGCCCGCCACGGTCACCGCGTGGCGGTGGAGTTCGTCCAGCGCGGGCCGCGTGGCCGCCGGGCGAAGCACTTCGGAGACGGCGCGGCTGTAGACCGGCGACGCGACGCTTCGGCGGTCCGGCGGCGGGGACACGGTGCCGTACAGGTGCAGTCCGGCGAGCAGCAGTCCCGGTTCGGCCCGCAGGCGCTGCCAGGCGCCCGCCTCGGCCACCAGATCCGCGAAGACGGCGGTGCTGCCCGGTGCGCGGTGGGCCAGTTCGGCGGCCAGCCAATGCCAGGGGAATCCGGTGTAGCGGACTGTGGCCGGGGTGGTCCTGGCCAGCGCCAGATGCGGCAGCCGCTGCTTGCGGTCGAGCGTGAGCTGTCCGATGAGGTGGATCAGCAGGGAACCGGGGGAGGCGGCCGCCGTACGGAGGCGGGTCAGGATCACCTGCGGGTCGGCCGGGTCGACCAGCTCCACGACGCTCGCGGCCGCCGTTCCTGCGAGGACGGCGGGCGGTACGGCCGCCAGCGCGGGCAGCACCGCCGCCGCGTCCATCAGACGGCCCTTGCCGACGGGGGCCGCCGCGATCAGCAGCGCCCTCCCCGGCACAGTGCCGCTTTCGTACCGTCCGGTCCCGTCCCCGCTGTTCGCCACGGGATCACCGTATCCGGAGGCGCGGTGGGGGCCGTAACGCCGCCCGTCCGCAAGGGCGTTCGGCATATGCGAAAGTCGCGGCTTTTGAGAGCGCATGTGTTCGGGTGCGCGCAGCTCTTGATCTTTTTTGTCGGTTGTTCTTCTGACATGCCAACACCCTTACGGCTAGCGTCAGTTGACCGAAGCCCGAGCGCGTCTCCAGCCCCGGGACCCCCGCTCAAGGAGGACGACAGATGCCCCAGGACGTTCGCCTCGGCCTCCCCTTGAACACCCTCGTCAGCAGACATCCGGAGTACGCCCAGGAGCGTCGTCCGTGCTGGATCTGAGACGTGGGCCTGGTCCGCGGCCGGCAGGAGAGCTTCGGCAGGGCGGGCCGTTCATGGAAGGCCGACGGTGTCGAGGACGAAGAGGGTTCTCGGAATCGACCGGCCGACGACCACGGTCGATCGATTCCGTTGCCAGGACCACAGCTTGAAGGGAACCGTGTGAAATCTCGAGTCGCAGGTGCTGTTCCGGAGGCATCCGCCGACGGCTTGCTGCCGGCGCAGCGGAGCGCCCAGCTCCGGCCCGAGGAGGCAGGGGACACCCTGGCCCGCCTCCTGGCGAGACGCGTCAACCCGAGCACGGAGCAGTACCGAAGGTTCCGGAACGCCGCTCAGCAGCGACTGGACGCACTCGGATCCCCTCACTCCGGCACCACGCTGCACGTGGAGGGAGCCCTCCGTCCGGCGCAGCGAGCGTTCCTCCCGCCCGACGAGGCGGGCTACGCCAGGTTGAGGCACCTCGATACCGGCCTGCGCATGATCGAAGCAGCCTTCCCCCAAGTCAGCACCGATGTCGAGGTCTGCCGACTGACCTGCACGATGCTGGAAGGGGCCTGGAGGAGCCGGGCACTCACCCCGCCGCGCGAGGAGGAGCACGCAGCCGCCTGCGCGTGCCCTCTGTGCCGTCGGCTGCCCACGCCGCCCGCACGCATGCTGGACGACTACCGCTGGCGGCAGAGCGCCGGGCGTCCCCTCACCGTCAAGACCTGGCCGTACCGGCGGGAACTCGACAGCGTGCTGACCGGTGGATGGTCCTGGACCCGGCAGATGAACGACCTTGAACGGGACCTGGGCCACCGCCACCGTTTCGAGGACGACATCCTCGTCTTCCACGAATACAAACGCGTGGTCGACACCATCGACACCACGCGCCTCACCCAACTCGTCCAAGGCCGCTTGGCCGAGAACTTCAGCACCAACAGCGCACGGGCCCTGGTCTCCGGACTCTTCGCGGCCCACAAGCGCTCCGTCGACGAGTACTGGCTGCAGCAGCACCACGCCGGCAACGTCGCGCTCCCCCAGACCAATCCGCTCAGCCAGAGCGCCTACGCAAGCCTGCAGATGCTGGACTGCCTGTTCTGGCACGTCTCACCCGACACCGAACTCTGGCAGGAGGAGCACCTCGCCTCCTTGCTGCTGTGCCGCGTCATCGACGACATGACTGACGTACGGGCCGACGCAGTGACCGGCGAGATCAGCAACTTCTGGCTCGCCGACATGTCCACCCACACCAAGGCTCTCTACGCCGCCTGCGCGATAGCCCTCGTCAAGTACGGCTGCATGCCCGAGGCGCATGCCCCGATGTGGAACACCTGGCTCTTGAACACCACCATCGTCTGGATGGGGCTCACGGGCCGCCACGCCCTGTGGTTCGACGGCATCACCCAGGGCCTCCCCCCGGCCGAGGCGTGCCCGCTGTGCGACCTGCAGCCCAACGCATGCACCGGCATCCTCACCCACGGCACCACCCTCACCATGGCACCGCGGCCCACCGTGCCGGCACTGAGCGCCCGGACCGCCGAGCTGTCCGCACGCTGCCGGGCCCAATACCCGCGGACCTGGCCCCTCTTCGACGCCGAGCTTCATGCCTTCGAGGCACTGCACGGTCCCTGGTACGGCAACACCGACAGCACCTGGGAGATCCTGCGCCGTACCTACATCGCCGCCGTGGAGGCTTCGAGCGCCGCACCGTCCCGGGACCGTGCTCTTCATGTCCAACAAGACGCCGGCGCAGTCGGATCCGAGCAGTTCCACACCCTGCACGATCCTCGAACCGGGAGGGAGGACACCACCCTGCTCTCCTACATGTTCGGCTGCGCTCACCCGCACTTCCTCTGGAACGCCACGGGATACCGTCCCGGTGCCACGGGCCTCGCAGGCGACTGGCTCGACGGCTGACGCCTTGATCCTGCTTTCGGAAACCCGGACGCCTTCCGTTCGCTGGGCGGACTGAAGGAACGACGGGGGCCGGCCGCCCCCGGTGAGGAGTCGGCCGGCCCCCGGTCAGCCCGCGACAGGCCCCGGTTCAGCCCGCGGCGGGCTGCGGTGTGAACGCGACCGGGAGGCTGTCGAGCCGGGCCTCCCAGGTGGACGCGGTGGACGTCAGCCCGTCCGCCGGGGTGTCCAGGCGCAGCCCCGGAAGCCGGTGGAGCAGCACGTCCACAGCCGCCTCGACGATCGCCTGTCCCATCCCCTGGGCCGGACACTCGTGCGGACCGCTGCCGAACGCGAGATGTGCCTGGTTGCCGCGGACGGACACCGCGGAGTGCGGCCGGATCTCCGGATCCGTGTTCCCGGCGGCCAGTCCGAGGACGAGCAGGTCACCGGCCTTGATGTGCTGGCCGCCCAGCTCCGTGTCGGTGGTGGCGAACCGCCCCGGATTGACGGCCAGCGGCGGGGTGTTCCACAGCACTTCCTCGACCACCGCGGAGAAACTGAGCTGCCCGCTGACCAGGTCGGTCAGATGGGACGGGGCGACCAGGATCCGTTCCAGCACCCGCGCCAGCAGGTTGCTGGTCGTGGTGTGCGCCGCGATGAGGACGAGCCGCAGGTGACTGTTGATCTCGCCCTCGTCGAGGCCGGCCCGGTGGTCCAGAAGGCCCGTCGCGAAGTCGGAGCCGGGCTCCTTCCGCCTGCGCTCGGCGAGTTCACCGAGCACCTGCATGATGCGCCCGTCGTGCGCGACCGCGTCCTCGCCCTTGATGAGCTTGGCGCAACTGGTCGCCAGCCGCAGCCCCTCGCCCTCCGGAAGCCCGAAGAGGCGGGTGAGCACCAGCATCGGAAGGTACTCGGCGAACTGCGGCACCAGGTCGGCCCGGCCGTCGGCGGCGAACGCGTCGATCTGCTTGTTGGCGAAGTGCGTCACATGGCGGCGGATCCCGCGGCCGGCCACCTTCTGGAGGTTGTCGGTGACCGCGCCCCGCAGCCGGCGGTGCGGTTCGCCGTCCTGGGACACGCAGTCGGGCCGCCACGCCAGCATCGGCACGAGCGGCGACGTCTCCTCGATGCGCCCCTCCTTCCAGTCCCGCCAGTTCCTTGCGTCCCGGCTGAACTGGGTCGGGTTGTCCAGTACGCGTCTGTTCTCGCGGTAGCCGAGGACCAGCCAGGCGTGCACGTCGCCCTCGAGGAGAACGGGGGCCACCGGGCCGAACTGCTTGCGCAGACGGGAGTAGATCCCTTGAGGATCGGACGCGGCGGTGGGTCCGTAGAGCCGCGTCAGACCCCCGGTGCCCGTGTGGCGGACCGGGCATCCGGCTGCCGGATCCGCCGGTGCGTCGGGACGCGGGCCGTGGGCGGGCGATGCGTTCATCGGGACTCCAATGCGGCGGTGGACCGTTCCTGGAGGTGCTTGATGAGCGCGATGAGCACGTCCCGGCTCGATCCTCGATCGCGGGCGTCGAACGTGACGACGGGGGTGTCGGCAGCCACGTCCAGGGCTTCCCGTATTTCCTCCTCGGGGTGGTCGCCTGAGTCGGGGAAGACGTTGAGGGCCACGACGAAGGGGACGTTCAGCCGCTCCATCTCCTCGATGGCGCGGAAGCTCGTCGCCAGCCGGCGCGTGTCCACCAGGACGACAGCCCCCAGGGCGCCCTTGAACAGGCCGTTCCACAGGAACCAGAAGCGCTCCTGGCCGGGCGTCCCGAACAGGTAAAGGATCAGTTGGTCGTTGAGGCCGATCCGCCCGAAGTCGAGGCTCACCGTGGTGGTCTTCTTGTCCGCCACGCCGATGAGGTCGTCGATCCCGGCGCTCGCCTCGGTCAGCGTCTCCTCCGTCGTCAGCGGCTCGATGTCGCTGACGTTGGCGACCATGGTGGTCTTGCCGGTGCCGAAGCCGCCGGCGATCATCACCTTCACCGAGCGGCTGCCGGCGGGGAGTTCGGCCGCGGGGTGCGGTGGTTCGGGTTGATCAGATCCGTTGAAGTCCACGGAGAACCTCCTCCAGCAGTGCTTGGTACGCCCCTTGGCCGACCGTGGCCGGAATGGGGTCACGGGCTTCCACACGGCCGGCCTTCAGCAGGTCGGCCACCAGCACGGCGAGAATGTTGAAAGGCAGTCGTAGGCGGGCGCCGAGTTCGGCGACCGAGAGCGGATTGCGGCACAGCCGAAGGATCGCGTCGAGTTCGTGCTGCATCCCCGGTTCCGGCACCGAGTTGGCGACGACCAGCGTCGCCACGTCGAGTGTGGTCGCGATGCCCTCCGGGCTGCTGCGACCGCCGGTGAGGACGTAGAAGCGTTCGAGGCCGAACGGATCCGTGGTCCGGGAGGGCTCACTCATCCAGAGCGCTCGTCCTGACGGGGCGTGGTGCCGAGGTGGTCGCCCATCTGCCGGGCCGTGGTCCTCATCTTGTGCCCCAGCAGGCCCTGGTCGAGCCCCTCCTCGGCCATGACGCCGAGATAGGTCTCCGTACCGGCACGCACCACGAAGAGGTGCCCGCCGTCGACCTCGATCATCGCCAGCCTCAACTGGCCGCGTTCCTTGGGGAACTGCTGCGCGACGGGCTGTGCGAGGGACTGCAGTCCCGCCACGACGGCGGAGAACCGGTCGGCCGTGTCGCGGTCGGTCCCGTGGGACGTGATGGCGGTTCCGTCGCTGGAGGCCACGAGGGCGAAGCGGATCTCCTGGATGCTCTCCGTCAGGTCACGCAGAGCCCAGCTCATGTCGGTCACGTGCTGCGTCATGGCGTGTCACTCTCCGGCTCGTCTACGAGGTCGTCGGTGTCGCTGCCGGGGGCGGGCCGGCTGCCCGAGGCGAAGGCGGCCATCCCGGAGAACGACTGCTCCGATGGCACGGCGAACGCGTCGTCCGGCGACACCGCTCCGGCGGCGGGTGCCGCGGTGGCGCCGTCGTCCGCGGGGGACTCGGACCGGGGCCGCCTGCTGCGCTTCGGCAGTCCGCCGGCCGTGGTCGCGCGGTCCGTCACAGGCTCCGTGACCGCGCGTTCCGCGACGCCCATGGCGGGCGGTTCGCTCCGCTGCGGCGGGACGGCCGGGATCGTCGGGGCCTCGGGGACGGTGGACGAGGCCAGGGGGCTGAAGTACTTGAGCGGTACGACGACGACCACCGACGTACCGAGCCACGGCGAGTCGTCGAACGTCACCCTGATGTCGTACTTGCGGGCCAGCGTGCCCACCACGCGCAGACCGAGCTGGGCCTCCTCCGCCAGACCGCCGATGGCGGGGCCCGCGGCGACGCCGTCCAGGGCCTGCTGGGCCTCGCGCTTCTTCTCCTCGTTCAGTCCCTTGCCGGCGTCCTGGATCTTGATGCCGACACCGTTGGGCACCTCCTTGCCGGAGACGATGACCGGCTCGGACGGCGGCGAGTAGCGGGTGGCGTTGTCCAGCAACTGGGCCAGGATCAGGGTGAGATGATCGACCAGCGCGCCGTCGACGCCGAGGTCGGGAAGCTGGGCCACCTCGACACGCTCGAAGTCCTTGATACGGCCCTGGCCACCGCGCACCACGCTGAGCAGGCGCCGGGGCTCCTGGAACTGGCGCGAGGGCCGGTCCGCTCCGCCGAGGACCACGATGCTCGCGGCCAGGCAGTCGGCGGGGCCGACCTCCTTGTCCAGCGCCATCAGGCCCCGGGCGACGGCAGGTTGTCCGCCGTGCTCCTGCTGCATCCGGTGCAGCAGACCGCGGATCTTGCTGGTGTGGACCTGCATCCGGCTGCCGATGCTGACGACGGCCTGCTCGGCCGTGGTGGAGCGGTTGTACTCGTCCTCGAAGCGGAGCAGCATCTCCCTGAGCAGCGCCCGGTGCTCCGCCCCGAACTCGGCAGGGAGATCGGGGGACGCGAGGACGGAGGAGAGCACGTCGTCGATCGCCGCCCCCTCGTCCCGTACCTGCCGCAGCGCCTCGGGCAGCCATTCCTCGGCGAGCCGGGCCACGAGCGCCCGCTCCCGGTCGACCTGGAGCCGGGCCTGGTGGAGCTGTTCCTGCATCTGAGCGGAGAGCGTGGAGCGCACGGACTCGATCCGTGCCTGCTCGGCCTCCGACTGCCGCCGCTGGTGCTCGTCCGCTTGCGAGACCGCGGCCCGCTGCCCGTCCTCGGCCCTGTGCAGCCGCCGCTGAAGGCGGATCAGGAGCCCGGCGCAGGCGACCGTGGTCGCGGCTATGCCGCCGACGAGTACGGACGTATGGGCTTCGACCGGGCCGGTGGCCGCGGTGACGAGGGTCCCGGCGCACAGAGCGGGGGGCACCAGCCATGAGGTGTACCGCAGTGCGGGTGGTCGGGCTGCGGGAGGGGGCGTGGCACGTTCCATCGACATCCTCAAGACAACACCATCGAATGGGGGGATGAACGGGGGGATAAGTAGCCTGACGTCGTGTGGGCCGTGCCCGGACGTAGCGGCACACCTCGGATCACTGAACGGATCTCCCTCGAGACAGGCATGACGTGGGAGGGCGGGAAGCGACGGTGTGTAGTCGCGTCAACTCGCCCAGCCACAAAGGAGCTTAGCGGCCCGTAACTATGCCGTTGGCACACACGAAGCAGATTTCCCGACAGCTTGACACTGGTAGTTCGGATGTGGTTGAACGCGGCGCCTCAGTGCGGCTTCCAGGGCTCGTGCGGCCCGTCGGCCGGTCCGTCCGGCTCTGGGGAGAGGCGGAATCCGGGCAGGGCGGCGAAGAAAGTTGTCCGGATACCGATTCGGAAGCCCGTTCGCGTACGGGGCGCGATCCCGGGTATTCGCGGAAAAGGCCTTTCCGGAGCCGCCCCGTGGTTTTCCGTGAAAGGGATGTGGAGGAAACATGGGGGTCACTCAAGGCGCGCGAAAAGGCCCCAAAAAGAAATGCGTGGGCAATTCGACGTCTTCGGGGCGACACCGTACACGCGCACGCCGAGGGCACGACGCGGCGCGGGCGGATGTGCCGGCGCGCCAGAGGTGCGCGCGGATGCGGGACGGGAAGCGGAATCCGGGCCGCGGGCGTGGGGCGGCCGTGCCACCCCGCTCGCCCGTACCGGTGAGCGGCTGACGCGCAGGCACCCAGGGGTGATGCGCCGCCGCATCGAGGGGGCGTACGGCGACACACGGGAGCTGCCGCCGGGCATGCCGGCGGCAGCAGCATCTGTTCCTGTGTCAGGCCGCCCTGTACGCCGCCCGCGGCGGCGGGATGACGGACCCCCTTCTCCTGATGGACGTCAGGGCCTGCCGCAGGTGTTCACCGGAGGAAGAGACTGCTCTCGTCACCCTGGCCGGGCTGGGGCCAACCCGTGTTGCCCGGGCTGAGGTTCTCGAGCTGGTTCTTGAAGTCCTGGGCGAACTGCCGGGGTTCGGCATCCGCCGACGGCTGGTCCGTGATGTTCATCGCGACCGTCAGGACCCCGCTGATGGGTGCCGAGGGCGAGAGCCGTACGGGCGTGCAGGTGAAGGTGAAGATCTGCGGCGTCAGCGAGTCGAACGAGGTGATCTGCGCCTCGGGCAGGGTCATGGTCTGGCCCGTGCGGAAGGCGTGGTCCATCGCGTTGAAGACACCGACCGCGTCCAGCGCGGAGAGGACCTGGCGCCCCGGGCTGAGCTGCCGTACCCGCCCGAACGCCGTGCCCTGCCGGGCGTTGGCGTAGCGCAGCAGGTGCTCCGGCCCCTCGGTGAGCATGATGGGGAAGGGAGCGCGGTCGAAGATGGCGAACATCTCCTGCTGCTGCGCCAGCAGGCTGTCCCGCAGGCGGAACTCGGAGAGCAGCGTCTCCGCGAGCTGCTGCATGCTCTCCTTGCGCGCCGTCCCCCACTGACGGGGCTTCATGTCGGCCACGCACAGGGTGCCGAGGATCATGCCGGTGTGGTCCCGGAGCGGGGTGCCGAGGTAGGCGCGCACACCCATCTCGTTGACCAGCGGGTTTCCCTTGAAGCGCGGGTACGCGAAGACGTCGTCCAGGGCCAGTTGGGATCCCTGGGCCACCACGTGCGGGCAGAACCCGTAGTTGATCGGCGCCTCGCGCGGGATCTCGGCCGGTAGGTCGCTCAGGTCGAACGCGATGGCTCTTCCGTCGCCGTCGCCGTCACCGTCGGGGTCCGACGGTGGGACGTACATACCGCGGAACATCTGCTGGTCGGCGTTGATGAAGTTGACCATGGCGAGCGGCGCCTGGGTCAGGCTGGCCGCGATGCCCGCGATGCGGTCGAACTCCGGCTCGGGGTCAGGTCCGTTGAGGCGGAGCTTCTGCAGCCGCCTGGTACGTCGCTCACCGCTCTGCCGGGCTTGATCGGGCGTCTGGGGATCCATGACTGGAAATGAAACCAGATCCTCGCCCGTACGTACTGCCACAAGCGGAACTTCGGATGGCTCTCATCGTACTGGCACCGCTACGGTGCTACCCGGCCGCGGAGCACGGTGCCGGGACGGAAGGCTGCTCAACTCTGCATGCTGTCCACATTCCTCGCGCTTCAATCTCCTGTGGATCACTTCCCGCCAATCTTGCGATCGGTAACAGGGGGAAACGGTTTTGCATACGACAATCACGTGTTGGGTTGTCGTCGGCGAGAGGCGTGAGCGTTGCAGCCGAGTGCCGGGTACCGGCCGGTCGCGCGAAGTTCCTTCGCGACCGGGGCGTGTCCCGTGCCCTCCGCCGACGACACCGGTGCGTGCCCCGCGGGCACATGGTCCGGCCGGGCGTCTCCAGGGATGTGACCGGCCAGCACGGAGTTGAGGACTCATTCATCCAGCAGGCGAGCTCCCACCCGCCCGTTCCGGGGGGTGGCTTTCTCGGTATGGCGGCGCGGGTATGCAGCCCAGGGCGCGCCGCGGCCGCCGGCTCCGCGGCAGCACAGCGGAGAGGCGAACAGCACCAGCGCTCGGACGTCGGGGACGCATCGAAGGAGTGGTCTGATGAAGAGGTCGACAGCGGACATCGAGGCACGATCCATCGCCGTGATCGGCCTGGCCTGCCGGTTCCCCGGCGCGTCAGGAGCCGACCGGCTCTGGGAGTTGATCCGTGACGGTTCGGACGTGACGAGCGATACGCCACCGGAACGATACGACGTGGACACCCTGTATTCCCCTAGTCCAGGGCCAGGGAGGATCACCAGCCGCCGGGCGGGCTACATCGACGGAGTCGCGGACTTCGACGCCGAGTTCTTCGAGATGTCCTCGACCGAGGCGGCGGAACTCGACCCGCAGCAGCGGCTGTTGATGATGACGACCTGGGAGGCGCTGGAGGACGCGGGGCAGCGCCCCGACCGCCTCGCGGGCAGCCGCACCGGGGTCTTCGTCGGCGCCGCGCGCGGCGACTACCTGGATCTGCAGTACCGGCAGGGACTCGACACCGTCACGCCGTCCCTGTTCAACAACCAGCGCTCGCTGCTGCCCGGACGCCTCTCCTACGTCTTCGACTTCCGCGGGCCCAGCATGCTGGTGGACACCGCCTGCTCGTCCTCGGTCGTCTCCGTCCACATGGCCGTGCAGAGCCTGCGCGCCGGGGAGAGTTCGCTGGCGGTCGCGGCCGGGGTCAACCTCAAACTCCGTCCGGACGAAGAGGTCCTGATGACGCAGGCCGGGACGCTCGCGCCGGACGGGCGCAGCAAGTTCGGGGACGCGAGCGCCGACGGATACGGCCCGAGCGACGGCGTGGGGGTCGTCGTCCTCAAGCCGCTGACCCAGGCCGTCGCCGACGGGGACCGGATCAGGGCGGTCATCCTCGGCAGCGCGATCAGCAACGACGGCCGCTCCAGCGGCTCCCTGCTGGCCCCCTCGCTGGAGGGCCAGACCCAGGTCCTGAGATGGGCCTACGAGGACGCCGGGATCTCCCCGGCCGACGTCGACTTCGTCGAGGCCCACGGAACGGGCTCGCCGACCCTGGATCCCCTGGAGTTCAACGCGCTCGGCGAGGTCCTCGGCGAGGGCAGGCCCTCCCACCGTCCCGCGTACGTCGGCTCGGTGAAGACCAACATCGGCCACGCGGAGGCCGCCGGCGGGGTGGCCGGGCTGATCAAGGCCGTCCTCTGCCTGGAGCACGGTCAGATCCCGCCCAGCCTCAACTTCGAGATCCCCAACCCTCTCGTCGCCTGGGACGAACTGCCGCTGGCCGTCCCGGTCACACTGCAGGACCTGCCCGACCACGGCCGCCCGGCCGTCGCCGGCGTCAGCGGCCAGGGCGTCTCCTGCCTCAACGCGCATCTGGTGGTACGTCAGGGGGAGACCCGCGCCGCGGGTCAGGACCCGGCGCGGTGGCGCCGGCGCAGCGGGGACCTCGCCGTATGGCGGCGCCGCGGCGGCAAGGCGTGCGTACTGCCGCTGTCCGCGCGCAGCCCGGAGGCGCTGGAGACGCTGGTCCGTTCCTACGCCGCGTACCTGGCGTCGGACGGACAGGGAGCGGCGTACGCCCTGCGCGACATCTGCTACAGCGCGGCGACGCGCCGCCAGCACCACGCCCACCGGCTCGCCGTGGTCGCCACCTCCCACGAGGAGATGGTGAAGGAGCTGGCGGCGGTGGGGGAGAAGGCCGGACGGGGGAAGGCGCCCGCGCCTCTGAGCGCTGTCGCGGAGCGGTACCGCGACGGCGGGAACGTGGACTGGGACGAGGTGTTCGGGCAGCGCTGCCGCTACGTCCCGCTGCCGGGCCACCCGTGGCGGACCAAGCGCTACTGGCTGGGGGAGCAGGCGGAGGAGGACGGGACGGGCGACCTGGCGAGCCGCGTCCTGAGTGAGCATGCGCGCACCTCGTACGCGGACACCTCGCTGCTGTCCGAGATCGGCATCGACTCGCTCGCCCGGCTGCAGATCGTCCTGAAGCTGGCCAACGACCACGGCTACGAGTTCGAGGTCGAGGACCTCGCCGATCTGCGCACGGTGGCCGCGTTCCGGCAGTGGGTCGGCCGGCTGGAGGCGAACCCCGTATGAGCGCCGGATCGCAGACCCTGTACGCATGGTTTGCCGGCTCCGCCGACCGTTTCGGCGACTGCACCGCGCTGGAGGTGGGCGGCGAGACGCTCACCTACGGTGAACTGCGGGACCTGGTGGAACGGCTGGCCGCACGGCTGGTCGCGGCAGGCGGGGGACGGACCCCGCGGCGCGTAGGGCTCCTGGCGAGCCGGTCGGTGACCTCGTACGCCGGCTACCTCGCCATTCTGCGGGCCGGAGCGGCCGTCGTGCCGCTCAACCCGGACTACCCGGCCTCGCGCAACGCCGCGATAGCCAGGGCGGCCGAGCTGGAGACCGTGATCGCGGAGTCGGTGGGGGCCGGCGGCGATCTCGGGGTCCCCCTCCTCGTGGCGGGGACCGGCGAACTGGCCGCCCTGCGCGCCGAGAAGCCTCCCGCGCTCGGGCCCTGCCCGGCCACGCCCGACGACATCGCGTACATCATCTTCACCTCGGGCTCGACAGGCACCCCGAAGGGCGTACCGGTGCTGCACCGCAACATCGACGCCTATCTGGCGCACGTCGTGCCCCGCTACGACGCCGGTCCCGGCAGCCGGCTCTCCCAGACCTTCGAGCTGACCTTCGACGGCTCGGTGCACGACCTGTTCGTCGCCTGGGGCGGCGGGGGCACCCTGGTCGTCCCGCGGCGCGGGCAGCTCATGTCGCCGGTGAAGTTCATCAACTCCGCACGGCTCACGCACTGGTTCTCGGTGCCCTCCCTGGCGTCCTTCGCCTCCCGCCTCGGCACGCTCACCCCGGGGAGCATGCCCACGCTGCGGCGGAGCGTGTTCGGGGGCGAGGCGCTGACGCTCGCGCAGGCGCGGGCCTGGCAGTCCGCCGCACCGGCCGGCACGCTGGAGAATCTGTACGGGCCGACCGAACTCACCATCTCCTGCACCGAGTACCGCCTCCCGCGAGCCGTGGAGGACTGGCCCCGCACCTCCAACGGCACCGTCCCGATGGGCTCCTGCTACTCCACCCTGGAGTTCCTCGTCCTGGACGAGAAGGGCGAGGAGACCGGCACCGGAGAGCTGTGCGTCCGCGGACCGCAGCGCATCCCCGGCTATCTGGACCCGGCCGACAACGCCGGCCGCTTCCTCGTCCGCGAGGAGGACGGCACCGTGGAGCATTACGCGGGTGCCTCCCCACTCACCGGCCGCCACTGGTACCGCACCGGTGACCGCGTCACGGTGGGCGAGGACGGCGTGCTGGTCTACCTGGGGCGTACGGACCACCAGGTCAAGATCCGCGGCCACCGCATCGAACTCGGGGACATCGAGGCGCCGTTGCGGGAGCAGGCCGGAGTGCGGGACGCGATCGTGCTCGCCGTCGAAGGCCCGGACGGCGAGAAGGACTTGACGGCGGCCGTCAGCGGAAGCGGCTGCGACGCCGAGGAGTTGTATTCTGCCCTGCGCGCCCGCTTGCCTCCCTACATGATGCCTCGCCGGATAACCGCCCTCGAAGAACTCCCGCGCAACTCCAATGGCAAGATCGATCGGCGCGCACTGCTCGCTGCACTCGGTGACACCCCCCACTGACTGACCCAAGCCAGAAGACCCGCGCACCGTCTGGCGGCACGTCCGAGCGTCCGGCCCCCGCGCGCACCACCGGGGCCGCCGCCGGGGCTGTCACGACCGCGCGCGGTGTCCCTGCGCAACTCCTCTCGCTGACGGTCTGTGAGGCTCACACAATGTTCGATGTCATCGTGGTGGGGGCGCGATGCGCCGGCTCCCCCACCGCCATGCTGCTCGCCCGTGCGGGGTACCGGGTGCTCATGCTCGATCGGCAGGAGTTCCCCTCCGACACCCTGTCCACCCACCTCGTCCACCAGCCCGGCGTCGCCGCCCTCGCCCGCTGGGGCCTGCTCGACCGCGTCCGCGCCTCCGGCTGCCCTCCGCTGCGCCGTGCCGTCTACGAGGTCGAGGACATCCGCCTCGAGGGCTGCGGCCGGGGCGTGGAAGGACAGACCGCCGGATACGCGCCGCGCCGCCACGTCCTCGACGCGATCCTCGTGGAAGGCGCCGTCGAGGCCGGAGTGGAGTTCCGCAGCGGCTGCCGGGTGCGCGGCCTGCTCCGGGACGGGGCCGGGCGCGTGGTCGGAGTGGAGGGGAGGCGGGGGAGCGAACCGTTCACCGAGCAGGCACGGCTCGTGATCGGGGCGGACGGCATGCGCTCCACCGTCGCCACGCTCTGCGGAGCCGAATTCACCGCCCAGGACCCGCGGTTGACCTGTGCCTACTACACGTACTGGAAGGGCGTACCGGCGCAGTTCGAACTGTACGAGAGACCGGGGAGCTGGGTGGCCGCCGTGCCGACCAACGACGAGGCGACCCTGGTCCTCACCTACTTCCCGCAGGCACGCTTCGACGAGGTGCGCAAGGACGTCGAGGGCGCGTACCGGGAACAGGTCCGCACCACCGCCCCCTCCCTCTTCGAACGGCTGGAGGGCAAGCACCCCGCGGAGCGCATGCGCGGCACGGGGGACCAGCAGAACTACTTCCGGGAGGCGACGGGCCCCGGCTGGGCCCTGGTCGGCGACGCCGGACACCACAAGGACTCCATCACCGCCCGCGGGATCAGCGACGCCTTCTTCCAGGCCGAGTCGCTCGTACGGCACGTCGGGGACCGGATCGGCTTTCCCGAGCGGCTCGACGAGGCGCTGCGCGCCTGGGCGCGGGAGCGGAACGAGACCCTGCGCGAGGGCTACGACGCGACGCTGGCCGTCGCCCAGCTCGAGACGCACGAGCAGCGCCTCTCGCTGCTCCGCGCGGTCCAGTCGGATCCGGATCTCACCGCGATCTACTTCGACATGGTCGCCGGGGCCGAGTCCACCAGCGCCCTCTACACCCCGAAACTCCTGGCCCTGTTGTGACGAAAGCCCCCGAACCGGCCTGATTCCGGGGCGCGTTGGCCGCGGACGATTCGGGCCACGGGTGTCACGACCCTGCGTACGGCCTCAACCGCGCAAAAGACCCGGAAGAGCGCGCCATTTTATAGGCCGTTGAGTGCTGACTACTGAGGTGCTCAGCTTCCAGTCGAAGGTGCCGCGCGACCCTGGTACGGTGCATCCGGTCGGTCGCCGATGACTCAGAGTCAATGCGCCGTTCCACGTTCCACGCACGTGCCCGGATGCCCGGGTGAACCGGTACGCCTTCCCTCCACGTTTCGTTCCGCTGCCGCACGAGGAATCAGATGCCAGGGTTACGACACCGGCACACAGTGACCAGTGCCGCTCATCGCAAATCGATTCGATTTACGCTCACCCTGCTGATCCTCGCTCCTTTACTGGCCCTCACGGCACTGTGGGGATACGCGGCGAGCGTCTGGACCGGAGAAGGTCTCGCGCTGCGCGACGACGCCGAGTTGGCCGCGTCGGCGGGCGAGCCTGCCCACACCCTCGTGGTGCGTCTGCAGGAGGAGCGCCGTCTGACGGCCGCCTGGCAGGCGTCCTCGCGTGACACTCCCCGTACCGAGGTGGCCGACGCTCGCAGCAGCACCGACACCGCGGTCGAGAAGTTCCATGCGTGGCGCTCCGCCTCGGAGTCCACGGGCGGGGCGGTCAAGCGCGGCGCCGACGGCCTGAACAAGGCGCTGGAGGAGCTGTCGCAGCAACGCGACGCGATCGACCAGCGCGCGGCCGACGGCCCCGAGGCGTTCCGCTACTACACGGACACCCTTGAGGAAGGCACCGCCCTGCTCGGTGCGGTGACGCGCATCGGCGACGGCCGGCTCGCGTACGGCAGCGCCGCTGTCAACGACCTGGTGCGGTTCTCGGAGATGCTCTCCCGCGAGGACGCCCTGTTCACCACCGCGCAGGGCACCAAGCGCCTGACGGCCGGCATGCGTACGGAGTTCGGCGGTTACGTCGCGGTCCAGCAGCAGGCGGCCACCTCACTCGACACCTCCGACCTGTCCAGCGGTGACGCCAAGGCGTTCCGCCGCATCACCGGCAGCCCGCAGTGGGCGACGGTGGTGTCGCTGGAGGACGACGTGGTCTCGGGTCGCTCCGGTCTGCCGAAACAGGCAGGTGAATGGAGGGAGTCCGCGGACGTCGTCGGCCAGGACCTGCGCGAGCTGTCCACGGACGCCCTGGCCGGTGTCACCGCCGAGGCCACGTCCCGCGGGGACGACCTCATCATCCGGGTCGTCGCCGGATCCCTGGTGGCCCTGGCGGTGCTGGGCGCCGCGGGCGCCCTGGTGCCCCGGTTCTCGCGCTCCCTCGCCGACCGCCTGTCCCGGATCCACGACTCCACCCTGGAGTTGGCCGACACCCGGCTCCCGCACCTGGTCGAGCAGCTCGGCCGGGGCGAACAGGCCGAACCGGTCGGGCGCGACCCCGAAGGGACGCACGGGAACGACGAAGTGGGCCGGCTCGCCGCTGCGACGCAGTATCTGGCCCACATCGTCGAGACCATGTTCGTGCAGCAGGCCCGGCAGTTCGTCCAGCAGGCGCGCAAGAGGGACGGGACGGAGCAGGCGTTCCTCGGCCTCGCCCGCCGTACGCAGGTCCTGATCAACCGCATGATCCCCAAGCTCGACGAACTGGAGCGCAAGCACCAGGACTCCGACCTGCTGAAGGACATCTTCGCGGTGGACCACCTGGCCACCCGCGTCCGACGGCACACGGAGAACCTCGTCATCCTCGGAGGTTCCCCGCCGGTCCGCCGCTGGAGCAAGGCCGTCCCGATCTACGAGGTGCTGCGCAGCGCCATCTCGGAGACCGAGCACTACAGCAGGGTGGACGCCCTGCCCGCTCCGCAGGTGTCCCTGGTCGGACGGGCCGTCGCCGACGTCGTCCACCTGCTCGCCGAACTCATCGAGAACGGCACGGCGTTCTCCCCGCCCGAGACCAAGGTCACCGTCAGCGCCATGCAGGTCGCCAAGGGACTGGCCCTGCAGGTCGAGGACCGCGGCCTCGGGATGACCGAGGAGAACTACGAGCACATCAACACCCTGCTCGCCGAACCGCCCGAGCTCGACATGATGACGCTCGGCGAGACCCCGCGCCTCGGAATCTTCGTGGTCGCCCGGCTGGCCAAGCGGCACAACCTCGAGATCTCCCTGCGCAAGTCGCCGTACGGCGGCACGCTCGCGATCGTGCTGCTGCCCAGTGCCCTGCTGGAGGAGACCAAGTCCCTGCTGTCGGGCCTGATCTCCGAGCATCTGCAGGAGACGCAGCAGGAGGTCCAGCAGGAACTCCGGCAGCAGGAGGGCCGGCGCGGGACCGAGGCCCCGGCCGTCCCCGGGCCCCGCTCGGGGCTGGACGGACCGCTCGCCGGAGCCGGAGCCGGACTGGTGGGTCCCGGCGAGGACCTTCAGACGCCGAGCATCGGCACGGGTATGAGCATGGCCGCGGCGCTGGACGACCACAGCGGCTATCCGACGTATGGAGGCGCGGGCCTGTTGCCGATCACACCGGGGGACCCGACGGACGAGGCCGGTGCTCCGGCCGCACGGCCCCACCCTCACGAGGGTGCGGACCACACCGCCGGACACACCACGCCCATCGCGCACGGGGCTTCGCCGAGCGCTCCCGCCGAGCCCGACCGGCCCGTCCCGCCCCCACCCCGGGCGTCGGCCGCCGGCAGGCTTCCGACGCGAGTGCGCGGCGAGAGCCTCGCGGAGCCACTGCGCAAGACGGCTCACGGCACCCCCGAGCAGGACGACACGGGCTCGAGCAGCGGTCCCTCCCCGGACCGGGCCGGGGCCACGATGGCCGCCATCCAGTCGGCCAACCGGCGAGCCCGGACCTCGAGGCCTGCAGACCCGCCTGGTGGCCACGATTCCCAGGCGGGAACGCCCGGGCACGGCACCGGCCCCGAGGATCTCTGAGGAAGGATCAGCGATGATTCACCAGACCAACACCACGAGCGAGCTGAATTGGCTCCTGAACAACCTGGTAGCCGACGTCCCGGAGGTCCGTCACGCGCTGGTGCTTGCTCAGGACGGTCTGGCTCTCGCCTGGTCGAAGGACCTCAGGCGGGAGGACGCCGAGCATCTGTCTGCCGTGGCCTCCGGGTTGCAGAGCCTCTCCCACGGTGCGGCACGCCACTTCGCGGGCGGTCAGGTACGGCAGACCGTCATCGAGATGGATCACGCCTTCCTCTTCGTGAGCAACGCCGGTGCGGGGGCGAGGCTCGCGGTCCTCGCCACCGACCAGGTCGACGCCGGCATCGCGGCGTACGAAATGGCCATGATCGTCCAGAAGGTCGGCGCGTACCTCAGCGCGGCGCCGCGCGCGGAGGTCCCAACCGGCCGTCACAGTAAGGATCTCTGACCATCTCGAAGAACAGACCGTGGTTCGACGAGGGCGCCGGATACCTCGTCCGGCCCTACGCCATCACCGGAGGACGCACCCGGCACAGCCGGTCCGACTTCGCTCTGATCACCCTCGTGGCGACTACACGGTCTGGCGCTCTGCCCCCGGGGCACGTGGAGCAGCCGGAGTCGGAAGCCATTCTCGACATCTGTACGCAGCGTCCCCTGGCGGTCGCCGAGATCGCCGCCTTGCTCGACCTGCCTCCGAGTGTCGTGAAGGTGCTCTGCGGGGACCTGCTCGACAAATCAATGATCTCAATCAAGGCGCCGGGTGCGGAGACGGAGGCCCCGAGCGTGGCACTACTGGAGAGAGTGATCCGTGGAATTCGCCAGCTCTGAGCCGATGATGGGTCCCGACGCCATGCCCACCGCGCTGAAGATCCTCATAGCGGGGGGCTTCGGTGTCGGCAAGACCACGATGATCGGCTCGGTGAGCGAGGTCCCCCCGCTGGAGACCGAGGAGTACATGACCCAGGCGAGCCTGGGCGTCGACGATCTGGCGGGCACCCCGGACAAGGAAACGACCACGGTCGCCATGGACTTCGGCCGGATCACCCTCGATCCGGACCATGTGCTCTACCTGTTCGGCACGCCCGGGCAGGAGCGCTTCTGGTTCATGTGGGACGACCTCGCGCTCGGCTCGCTCGGCGCGATCGTCCTCGCCGACCCGCGCCGCATGGCCGACAGCTTCGCCTCCCTCGACTTCTTCGAGCAGCGCGGCATTCCCTTCGCCGTCGGCGTCAACTGCTTCTACGGCCACTGCGACTTCACGGCCGAGGAGGTTCACGCCGCCCTGAACCTCAAGTCGCCCGCACCGGTGGTCATGTGCGACGTACGGCGCCGCAACTCCAGCAAGACCCTTCTGCTGGCCGCGCTGGAGTCGGCGAGGGCGGAGGCGGCGGCCCGGATGTCGCCCGTACCGGGGCACTGATCCCGACGGGGCCCGGGCACCTTCCCGTATCCTCGCCCGCCGGCCGGGCACGGACCGCGTACTGACCGTGCAGGGGTCATGCTCCGCAGAAAGGTTCGTTCGCATGACGGGGCGGCCGCTCCTCCCTGACGCCCTGCGGCCGGCGGGTGCCCCGTACCGTCCGGATGCCTGTCTCCGGCCGTACCCCGCTCGCGCAGCCGAGGCAGCCTCCGCCGCACGGAATGCCCTGTGTGGTGCCCGCGATGCCGGGTACTCGCCAGCAGTCGCGCAGCGGGAGGGCACGGGAGGGCCGAGATGAACCACGACGACCTGCACGAGCTCGCGCAGCAGCTCCGCGTGGACGCGGTCCGCGCCGCCGACGCCGCGGGCTCCGGCCACCCGACGTCCTCGATGTCGGCCGCGGACCTCATGGCCGTGCTCCTGGCGAACCACCTCCAGTACACCTTCGACCGGCCGGAACACCCCGGCAACGACCACCTGGTCTTCTCCAAGGGCCATGCCTCCCCGCTGCTCTATGCCGTGTTCAAGGCGGCGGGCGCGGTGCCCGACGACGAACTGCTGGGCTTCCGCACGCTCGGCAGCCGCCTGGAGGGACACCCGACGCCGCAGCTCCCCTGGGTCGAGGTCGCGACCGGTTCGCTCGGGCAGGGCCTGCCGGTCGGGGTCGGGATGGCCCTGACGGGCAAGCGGCTCGACCGGCTGCCGTACCGCGTCTGGGTGCTGTGCGGGGACAGTGAACTGGCCGAGGGCTCGATGTGGGAGGCGTTCGAGCACGCCGGCCACGAACGCCTCGACCAGCTGACCGCCGTCATCGACGTCAACCGGCTCGGGCAGCGCGGGCCCACGCGCCACGAGTGGGATCTCGACGCGTACGCCCGGCGTATCCAGGCGTTCGGCTGGCACACCATCGAGATCGACGGGCACGACATCGCCGCCATCGACCAGGCGTACGCCGAGGCCCGGGTCACGGCGCTGCGGCCGACCGCCATCATCGCCCGCACCCTCAAGGGGCGGGGCGTCGCCGCCGTCGAGGACCGGGAGGGGTTCCACGGCAAGCCGCTGCCGGACGCGGCGGCGGCCATCGCCGAGCTGGGCGGCATCCGCGACGTGCACGTGGACGTCCAGGCCCCGCCGGACGTGCAGGACCCGCAGCACCCCACGGCCCCCCTGCAACTGCCGCGATGGGACATCGGCGAGTCCGCCGCCACGCGGACGGCCTACGGGCAGGCGCTCGCGGCGCTCGGCATCGCGCGGTCCGACGTCGTGGCGCTGGACGCCGAGGTCGGGGACTCGACGCGCACGGAGTACTTCGCCAAGGACAACCCCGACCGGTACTTCGAGTGCTGGATCGCCGAGCAGCAGATGGTCGCCGCCGCCGTCGGTATGCAGGCCCGCGGCTGGGTGCCCTACCTCGCCACCTTCGCCGCCTTCCTCACCCGCGCTCACGACTTCCTGCGGATGGCCGCCGTGAGCCGGGCCCGGATGGCCGTCGCCGGTTCGCACGCCGGGGTCGCGATCGGTGAGGACGGTCCGTCCCAGATGGGGCTGGAGGACCTGGCGATGTTCCGTTCCCTCCAGGACAGCACCGTGCTCTACCCGTGCGACGCGAACCAGACAGCCCGGCTCGTCGCCGCGCTCGCCGACCGCCCCGGCATCAGCTATCTGCGCACCACCCGCGGCAACACCCCCGTCATCTACGAGCACGACGAGAAGTTCCCCATCGGCGGCAGCTCGCTGCTGCGCTCGTCGGAGGAGGACAGGGTGACCCTGATCGGCGCGGGCGTGACGGTCCACGAGGCGCTGACGGCCGCGGGGCGGCTCGCCGAGGAGGGCATCCACGCCCGGGTGATCGATCTCTACTCGCTCAAGCCGGTCGACACCGCGGCCCTGCGCGCCGCCGCCGACGCGACAGGCTGCCTGATCACCGTCGAGGACCACCGCCCCGAGGGCGGCCTGGGCGACGCGGTGGCCGAGGCGTTCGCGGACGGCAGGGGCGTACCGCGGCTGGCCCGGCTGGCCGTACGGTCCCAGCCCGCGTCCGCCACGCCCGAGGAGCAGCTCCGGGCGGCCGGGATCGACGCGGACGCGATCGTGGCGACGGCCCGGCGGCTCGTGGACATGGCAGCGGGCTGACGCAGGCGGAGACGGCGGGCTGGTGCGGACGGTCACGGCGGGCTGGTGCGGACGCGGGTCTGGCGGACGTCGGCGCGGGCGCGGGTCCGGCGGACGTCGGCGTGTGCCGCGCCCGTGGACGTCAGCGCGTGACCCAGCCGACGACGTAGAACACCGCGAACAGCACGACCACGATCATCAGCAGGATCAGCGGCACCGCACCCCACCCCTTGGGCGGGTTGTAGGTCTCCCGCGGCCCGGCGCCCGAAAGGCCGCCCTCGGCCGGAGGCGTCTCCTGCGGGGGCACGCCCCCCGGCTCGGGCACACCGGGTACGGTCCGCTCCTCCGTCTCCGCACGTTTCTCGGTCATGGTCCACGAGTGGGCAGCCGGTGCCGTTTCACACCTGCGGGGCAGGCGGAATCCTCCGGCACCGTGTCCGTACGGGTTCGGGCGGCCGGTGTCGCCCCGCCCGTACGGGTCACTCGGGACGAGGAGCACCAGGGAGACGGCAGGACGCCACGACGCGTCCGAGGCAGAGGCGGTGCCGATCATGCGCTACGACCGGATGACGGGGCAGGTCCAGGCCCGGGCGCAGCTGCCGGACCGGCCGTCCGCCGAGCGCGCGGTACGCGCCACGCTGGAGACGCTCGCGGAGCGCGTACCGGGCGGCCTGGCCGACCATCTGGCGGCGCAGCTGCCCGGGGAGGCGGCGGAGGCCGTGCGCCGTGCCGGGGCCGCCCACGACGGGTCGCCGGAGGAGCGGGCCCACCGGCGGGTCCACGGTGAGCGCTTCGATCTGACCGGGTTCCTCGGACGGATCGCCTGGCGCGCCGGAACCGACGAGGACGAGGCGATCCGGGAGTCGACCGCACTCTTCGAGGTCCTGGACTCGGCCGTGAGCCCCGAGCTGATGGGGAAGGTCTACGAGGCGCTGCCCGCGGACATCCGCGCCCTGCTGCCGGAGGAGCGGGCGGCGCGGGGCGAGGGCCTGGAGGGCGGCGAGGGGCCGGAAGGCATGCGGCCCTGACCCCCGCGAGGTGGCGCCTCCCCCGTCGCCGCGGCCCTGACATCTCCAGGGCGCGCCCGCGGCGGCGTACGGTCATCCCCGCCCGTCGCGTTCGCGCCTGATCCGGTGCTCCACGACCATCAGGTCGGTCAGCGCCAGCAGCGAGAGCACCGCGCAGACGATCGCGATCGCCCCGAGCGCCCCCGAGCTGGGCGTGGAGCCCGCGTCGGACCGGGACGCCCAGATCGCGAAGAGGACGGCACCGGCCAGGAAGACGGGCGTGTAGATCACGGCCAGCAGCTTCCGCAGCCTCAGCGCGCTGCGCGCCGTCACCGGTTCCGTACCGGTGCGCGGTCGCCTGCGGCCGTTGCGTCCCGAGGGCGGCATGCGCGCAGGAGCGCCCGGGTCCTCGGGGAAGGCCGGAGCGTCCGGGTCACCGGGAACGGCCGGGAGACCGGGGCCCTCGTGCGGATTCTCCGGGGCCGCAGGACCGGATGCATGTCCGTCGTCCCGCATGGCGTCCTCCCCTCATGGGGCGCGCACCTGCTGCTTCCAGGGTAGGCCGCCGCCGCGTCGACGGCCGAACGCGAGCCGCCGCCGCTCGCCCTCACCCGCGTCCCCGCTCCTCACCCGCATGGTGCCCCGCGGCTGGCCGCGCACCGGGCCACCTCCCAAGGTCGGAACGGGGGAAGCGAGCGAAGAGAGGACCATGAGCCGCACGCGGATACCGGCTCCGGCCGGCAGTACGGCGCTCTCCCGCCGGCAGTGGCGGCGCAGAGCGGTCTGCTGGCTGGCGTTCCTCTCCGTCGTGGTCTCGACCGTCGCGCTCGTCGCCGCCGCCACCGCCCGCAGCACCGCGCTCAGTTCCGCCTACTACGAGGGCGTGCTGGACGAGGAGCGGGCCTACGACCGGCTCTACGACGAGGTGCTCGCCGATCCGGAGTCCTCCGAGGTCACCGGCGAGATCCTGGCCCGCCTCCCGGTGCCGCGCGGCATCGTCACCTCCGACATCAGGAACGTCCTGCCGCCCGAGGCCGTACGCGCCCTCGCCGAGCAGCAGATCGGCAACGCGGTCGGCTACCTGCGCGGGGACCGGCCGGCGCTGCGGCTGACCGCCGACCTCCGGCCGGTCCTGGCCAATTTCGAGGACCTGACCCGGGTCTACTTCGGCGACCTGGTCGCCGCGGTGGAGGAGTGGCCCGCGGACGACGGCGACGACGCCGGACCGTGGACCGCGGCAACTGCCCGGGATCCGCTGCGTCCCCGCCCGACCGCGGGCCTCGGCGGCAGCCCGCCCACCGGTACGCTCGCGGCGCCGCTGCCGGACGGGCGCGGGCCGGCCGGCAGCGACGTCCTGGAGGGCACCCGCCCGCAGCCCGTCGCCGGTCTCGGACACCAGGACCGGGACGGCGTCGCCCTGGTCCGCAAGGCGCGTTCCATCGCCCGGCTGAGCCTGGGCCCCGTACAGACGGGGGCCGTGATCCTGGGCGTCGGCGGGCTGGTCGCGCTCTGGGCGGCCGTGCCCGGTACGTACGCCCGGCGGCTGACCGCCGTCGGCGCCGCGACCGCCACCGGCGGGGTCCTGGCCGCGGCGGCCGCCGGCGGAGCCCGGATCGCCGCGGCCCGCGCCATGCCCGCACCCTCGGCGTCCTGGCCGCCCTCGCTGGCGCGGCTCGTGGAGGACGTGCAGACCACGGCCGCCGACCGACTGCTCCAGGCAGGCCTGCTGGCGGCGCTGGTGCCCGTGACCGCCGGCCTGCTCGCCGCGGGCGCCGGTCTGCTGTGGCGTAGGACGGGGAGGCGCCGCGCCGCCGGGACACCCGTCTCACGCCCGGCCCGCGCCTGGACCGTGACGGCCGGGGTCGCCGTCATCGCCACCGCGGGCGCCGCCCTCGCCCCCACCACGATGGGCGGCACCCCTCGGCGCTGCCAGGGTTCGGCCGCCCTCTGCGCGCTGCGCTACGACGAGGTGGCCCAACTGGCCACGCACAACGCCGTGTCCACCACCGAGGACCGGTTCGTCGGCCCGCTCCAGGACCTCGGCGTCACCGCGCAGCTCGACGCGGGCGTACGGGCCCTGCTCGTCGACACCCGTACCCCGGAGACTCCCCAGGGCCTGACCTGGCGCGTCGACGCCTCCGCCTTCCGCGACCGCGCCCCCGCGTCGGACGCCGACCGGACCCGGTTCCTCCACCGCGCCGGTTCGCGGCGTGAGGGCCTGATGCCGTGTCACTCGGAGTGCGGGGACGCGGCGGTCGCGCTCGTCCCCACCCTCCGCAAGGTCGGGGCCTGGACGCGGGCCCACCCCACCGAGGTCGTCACCCTGATCGTGCAGGACGCCGTCAATGGCGAGGAGACCGTACGGGCCTTCCGTGAGGCGGGTCTTGAGGACCTGCTGTACGTGCCCGACCGTGACGCCGACCGGCCCTGGCCGACGCTGGGCGAGATGGTGCGCGGCGGCCGGCGACTGGTCGTCTTCGCCGAGAAGGCCGATGGCCCCGCCTCCTGGTACCGCCCCTTCTACCGGTACGCGATGGAGACGCCGTCCGCCGTCCGCAGCCCGCAGGAGATGAACTGCGCACCCCACCGGGGCGGCGACGGCAAACGGCTCTTCCTGATGCACCACGTCGTCACCCGCGACAGCGGCGGCCGCCCGGGCGCCGGGCGGATCACCAGCCGCGAACGGGTCCTGGAACGCGCCCTGGCCTGCGAGCGCGAACGCGGACGCCCGGTCACCTTCGTCGCCGTCGGCCACACGACGATCGGCGACGCCAAGGGAGCCGTGGACGCCCTCAACGCCGCCCGCTCGTCCCGGGAGAGGAACGGACACGAGGAGGGCGGACCATGACCACCGGACCCCGGCACCGCGGAACCCCGCACCGACGCAGACGTACGAGGAGAGCGGGACTGGCCGTCGGATGCGCGCTGCTCTGCGCCGCCGCGGCCTGCACCGGCGGAACCGCCACGTCGTCGCTCACCGGCGTCGACCGGACGGCGCCGCCGCGCAAGGCCGGGCCGCAGCGGGGCTTCACGCTGGTGGCCAGCGGCGACGTCATCCCGTACCCGACGATCATGAACCAGGCCCAGCAGGACGCCGGGGGCAGCGGTCACGACTTCCGGAAGCTGTTCGCGGGGGTCCGGCCCGTCGTCTCGGCCGCGGACGTGGCGATATGCCACATGGAGACCCCGTACGGCGAAGCGGGCGGGCCCTTCACCGGCTACCCGACGTTCGTCTCGCCCCCTCAAGTGGCCGCCGCCCTCAGGGAGACCGGCTACGACTCCTGCTCGACCGCCTCCAACCACACCCTGGACGCCGGGGCCGACGGCGTGCGCCGCCAGCTCGACGCCCTGGACAAGGCCGGGCTGGGGCACGTCGGTTCCGCCCGCTCGGCCGCCGAGGGCGGAAAGCCCGTCCTGCTGCGCGCGGGGACCGCCACCGTCGCCCAGCTCTCGTACACCTACGGCACGAACGGCATCCCGCTCCCCGAGGACAAGCCCTGGATCGTCAACACCATCGACCCGGACCGGATCGTCGCCGACGCGCGGGCCGCCCGCAGGGCCGGGGCCGATGTCGTCGTGCTGAGCCTGCACTGGGGCACCGAGTGGCAGGAGGAGCCCGACGCGATGCAGCGCGAACTCGCCGCCCGGCTCACGCGCTCACGCTCGGCGGGCCGCCCCGACATCGACCTCGTCATCGGCACGCACAACCACGTGCCGCAGGCCTACGAGAAGGTCAACGGCACCTGGGTCGTCCATGGCCTCGGCGACCAGGTCGCCGGCGTCATGCAGGACCCGCGCGGCAACCACGGCTCCATCGCCCGCTTCCGCTTCGAGCCGCCGCGGCGGGACGGTGAGCGCTGGGCCGTGACCAAGGCCGAGTTCATCCCGCAGATGACTGACCGCGGCCCGCCGTGGCGGGTCGTCAACCTGGGAGAGGCGTTGCGCGGCGACCCCGGCCGGGAGGACTACCGGAAGGTGCGGGACTCCATCCGGGAGGCGGTCATGAGCCGCGGGGCGGCCGACGACGGCCTGGTGATGGCCGATCGCTGACCGCCCCGCGGAGGTGCGTTCCGCTCGGTGCGTGCTAGGTGTATCGATCACGAGCGTTGTTGACGCGGGTGATCAATACAGCTAGGCGCCGGGTCCCCGTTCCTTGCGCGCCGGTGACACGGCGTCAGCCATGGCCGGCGGGGCGTCGCCCGCCCGGGTGCCCCACGCCGAGGGCTGCGTGCCGGGCCGGAACTCCAGCTCCCGTCCCGCCCTGATGTCGTCCGTCGTGATCCAGGTCTTCGTCAGGTCCTTGCCGCCGAGCCGCACGGACTGCACGTACCGCGCCGCGTCGCTCGTCCCGGGCGCCGTGATCCGCATCCGGCCGCTCGGGTACCAGTTCCGGTCCAGCGCCAGGTCGACCTGTTCGAACGCGGGCGTCGACAGGCCCCAGACGTCCGTGCCGGGGAACACCGGGAAGACGCCCATCGACGACAGCACCATCCACGACGACATGGTGCCCAGGTCGTCGTTGCCGGTGATGCCGTCCGGCGCGTCCGTGAACAGCGACAGCGCCGCGCGCACCACGTCGTTCGTCTTCCCCGGGCTGCCCGTGGCGAGGTAGGTGTACGGCGCGATGAGGTCCGGCTCGTTCTGCGGGTTGTACTTGTCCTGGTTGTAGTAGTCGTACGGGCCGCCCACCCAGACCTCGCGCGCCGTCCCGGCGGGGTCCTTGCGCAGCTGGTCGTAGGCGAAGAAGCTGTCCAGCCGCCGCTCGGTGGCCTCCTTGCCGCCCAGGAGGGAGACCAGGCCCGGCAGGTCCTGCGGCACCATCCACAGGTACTGCCACGCCGTGCCCTCGTGGAAGCCCTCGCTCTTCGCGGGGTCCTCGGCGCCGATGAAGACCCCGTCGGCGTCGCGCGGGCGGAAGAAGCCGGTCGAACCGTCGAACAGGTTGCGGTAGCTCTGGCCGCGCGCGGCGTACCGCTCGGCGTCCTCCCTGTGCCCGAGGTCCCGGGCCATCTCGGCGAGCGCCGCGTCCGCCAGCGCGTACTCGAGGGTGGCCGAGCCGCCGTGGTGGAAGTCGGAGTCCCCGATCTTGTCCTTCGCGCGGTCGGCGTCGTGGGGGACGTAACCCTCGCGCTGGTAGTGGGTGTTGCCCTCGCGCCCCACATAGGGGCTGCCCTTCGGCGGGACGCCGTCCGCGTTCTTCTGCAGGACGCGGTAGACCTCGTCCTCATGTCCCTTCAGCAGCCCCTGCTGGTAGGCGTTCGTGAGGAACGGGGTCACCGGGTCGCCGGTCATGATGTTCGTCTCGGCCGTGCCGTAGCCCCACTTGGGCAGCCAGCCGCCCTGCTCGTCCACCCGGAGCAGCGACAGCGCCATGTCGCGCGACTCGCGCGGGGCGAGGAGGGCGAGCAGCTGCGCCTGGGTGCGGTAGGTGTCCCACAGGGACCAGTTCTGGTAATACGTGAAGCCCTCGGCCTGGTGCACCTGCCGGTCCCAGCCGGTGTAGCGGCCGTCGACGTCCTGGCCGATGTTGGGGTGCAGCAGCGAGCGGTAGAGCGCGGAGTAGAACGCGCGCCGCTGCTCCAGCCCCCCGCCGCGTACGCGGACCTGGCCGAGCCGCTGCTCCCAGGCTCGGGTGGCCGCCGCGGCGGTCGCGTCGAAGGACGCCCGCCCCTCGGCCTCCAGGTTCCGGGCCGCGCCCTCCTGGTCGACGTAGGAGATGGCGGTGACGGCCTCCACGTCGCGGTCGCGTCCTGTGGTGTCGAACCGTACGTACGCGCCGCGGCGCCCCGTGCCCTCGGAGGCGGTGGAGCCCTCGGTCACCCGGGCGCCGTCCCACGTGCCGTACGTGGTGAAGGGCCGGTCGAACCGCGTGACGGTGTGCACCGTGTACGGCTCGCCGCCCTTGCGGCAGAAGCCGTTGCCGGTGATCGTGGCCGCCACGGTGCGGTCGTCGAGGACGGTGACCTGGCTGCCCGTCACCTTGTGCAGCGCCTGGCCCGAGTTGAGCAGGACGTTGGCCTTGTCCGTGGCCGGGAACGTGTAGCGCTGGTGGCCGGTGTGCGCGGTGGCGCTCAGCTCGGCGGTGATGCCGCCGTGGTCGGCCAGACGGACCTTGTAACGGCCGGGCGAGGCGCTCTCCTGGTCGTGGCTGAAGCCGGAGGCGTAGACGGCGTTGTCGGTGCTGGTGATGTCACCGGTGGTCGGCATGACGGGCAGGTCGCCGCCGATGGCGCAGCCGACCCCGGACAGGTGGACGGCGGAGAAGCCGCGGATCCGTGAGTCGTTCCAGTCGTAGCCGGTGTTGTGACCGGTGTCGGGGGAGAGCTGGACCATCCCGAACGGGACGGCGGCGCCGGGGAAGGTGTTGCCCTCGTCGCGGGTGCCGATGAACGGATTGACGAGGTCGGTGAGGCGCTCGCCGGTATCGGCGGCGTCCGCGGCGGTGGGAGCGGGTCCGCCGAGCGCGGCACCGAGAAGGGCCGCCACGACGGCGGCCCCGGTGGCCAGGCGCATGCGGCCGGTGGCCTGGCGCGCGCGGCCGCGGAGGCCGCCACGACGGGATGGGATCCATGACATGAGACGGCCTCCACGGGCAGGGGGTCGGGGCAGGGAGGACGAGCGGGGGGTCTGCAAGGCGGGGGGCTGCAAGGGGGTCGGACAACGGGAGTCGGACGGGGAGAGTCGGACAGCGGGGGACAACGTTGTCAGGAGACCGTGTCAGGCTCGCTGCGCCGGGGAGGCAAGTCAAGGATCTTCCGGGGTACGGGAGTTCGAGCCGGATTCGGCTGAGCCGTACGGGGAACCCGGAGCGGCGGAGTGTTCGAAGGCGAGCGTCGGAGCGCCACAACGCCCGGGCCCAAGGCCCAGAGCGGAGAGCCCCGGGCAGGAGCGCCGAGCTTGAGGGGCCGGGGCCCGTGACACCCGGGCGAAGGCACCGGGCGGGGCGCGCACCGGCCGCCGCCACCACCCGTCCAGGGAAGGACCATGAGCCGACCGCGCATCGTGATCGTCGGAGCGGGCTTCGCCGGATACGAGGCCGCCCGTTCGCTGTCCCGTACCGTCCGTGACACCGCGGACATCGTCCTGATCAGCCCGAACGACTACTTCCTCTACGTGCCGCTGCTGCCCGAGGTCGCGACCGGCATCCTCGAGCCCCGCCGGGTGTCCGTGTCGCTCACCGGCACCCTGCCGCACGTCCGCCTCGTCCTCGGCACGGCCGACCACGTCGACCTCGACGGCCGCCGTGTCGAGGTGACCGACCCTGAGGGCCGCACGCGCGAGGTCGCCTACGACCGGCTGATCCTCGCCGTGGGAAGCGTCAACAAGCTGCTTCCCGTGCCGGGCGTCACCCGGCACGCCCACGGATTCCGCGGCATGCCGGAAGCCCTCTACCTCCGCGACCACATCACCCGGCAGATCGAACTCGCGGGCGCGAGCGACGACCCCGGGGAACGGGAGGCGCGCTGCACCTTCGTCGTGGTCGGCGCCGGATACACGGGCACCGAAGTGGCCGCGCACGGAAAGCTGTTCACGGACAAGCTGGCCGCGCAGAACGCGGCGCTGCGCCACGCTCCGCGCCCGCGGTGGCTGCTGCTCGATGTGGCACCGCGCGTCCTGCCGGAGCTGGCGGAGCACATGTCCAGGACGGCGGACCGCGTCCTCACGGGGCGCGGGGTGGAGGTCGCCACGGGCACGTCGGTGGACGAGGCGACCGAGGACGGGGTGCGTCTGACCGACGGGCGCTTCGTGCCCACGCATTCGCTGATCTGGTGCGTCGGGGTCCGCCCTGACCCCCTGGTCGGCGATCTCGGCCTGCGCACGGAGAAGGGCCGGCTGGTCGTCGACGAGTACCTCGCCGTTCCCGGTCACCCCGAGGTGCTGGCCTGCGGTGACGCGGCAGCCGTGCCCGATCTGACGCGGCCGGGGGAGATCACCCCCATGACGGCGCAGCACGCGAGCCGCCAGGGGCGGACCGCGGCCCGCAACGTCGCCGCCTCCTTCGGGCGGGGCGAGCGCCGCCCGTACGTCCACCACGACCTGGGCTTCGTCGTCGACCTCGGTGGCCTGCAGGCGGCGGCGGACCCGCTGGGAGCGCCACTGTCCGGACCGGTGGCCAAGGCGGTGACGCGGGGCTACCACCTGCTGGCCATGCCGGGGAACCGGGTGCGAGTGGGGGCCGACTGGCTCCTGGACGCGGTCCTTCCGCGCCAGGCCGTACAGCTCGGGCTGGTCCGCTCCGACGCGGTGCCGCTGGAGAACGCGGCGCCGGAGACGCCGGTACTGCGCTGAGAGGGCCTGCCGCCCCGGGGCTGTGGGGCCTGGGGCGGCGGTCCGGGGGTTCGGGACCCGGGGGGCCGGCGCGGGAGGGGGATGGGCGCCATCGGACGGGACGGGTCCCGCGGTCGCTCCCGGGCCGTGTCCGGCCCCCGGCTGGCAGACTGGGGGCATGCCGGAACTGCCGGAGGTCGAAGCACTCAGCGGGTTCCTGTCCGAGCACGTGGTGGGCAGGACGGTCGCCAAGGTGTTCCCGGTGGCCGTGAGCGTGCTCAAGACGTACGACCCGCCGTTCGGCGCGCTCGAAGGGCGGGAGTTCACCGGCGTGGGCCGCCACGGCAAGTTCCTCGATCTGGCGGCGGGCGATCTGCATCTGGTCGTCCACCTTGCGCGCGCGGGCTGGCTGCAGTGGAAGGAGAACCTTCCCGCCGTACCTCCCCGCCCCGGCAAGGGACCGCTGGCGCTGCGGCTGCGGCTGGCCGAGCCCGAGGGCACCGGATTCGATCTGACCGAGGCGGGAACCCAGAAGCGTCTCGCGGTGTATCTGGTACGTGAACCTGCAGACGTACCGGGAATCGCCCGGCTGGGACCCGACCCGATCTCCGACGGCCTCACCTTGGAGGCCTTCACCGGCCTGCTCGAGGGCGAGCGCCGGCAGATCAAGGGTGTGCTCCGCGACCAGAGCGTCATCGCCGGGATCGGCAACGCGTACTCGGACGAGATCCTGCACGCCGCCAGGATGTCCCCGTTCAAGCTGGCGTCGAGTCTCACCGAGGAGGAGACGGCTCAGCTGTTCGAGGCCATGGGCACCACGCTGCACGAGGCCGTCGAGCGGTCGCGCGGACTCGCCGCCGGAAAGCTCAAGGCGGAGAAGAAGAGCGGCCTGCGGGTGCACGGCCGCAAGGGCGAGCCGTGCCCCGTCTGCGGGGACACCATTCGTGAGGTGTCCTTCAGCGACTCGGCGCTGCAGTACTGCCCGACGTGCCAGACGGGCGGGAAGCCGCTGGCGGACCGGCGGCTGTCCCGGCTGCTCAAATAGCCCCGCTCTTCTCCGGTGCGTCGTCCTCGTCCGGGTCGTCGGTCCTGCCCCCGGCCCCGCCGGCCTTGGCGAGCTCCGAATTCCGGTACGAGTAGGCGAAGTAGATGACGAGCCCGATCGCGAACCAGACGGCGAAGCGCACCCAGGTCTGCCACTGGAGGTAGGTGATCAGCCAGATCGAGGCGGCCACCCCGATCGCGGGCACGACCGGCATGCCCGGGCACCGGAACTCACGGGGCAGGTCGGGCCTGCGGTAGCGGAGCACGATCACGGCGGTGCAGACGACGGCGAAGGCGAGCAGGATGCCGATGTTCGTCAGCTCCGCCGCCTCACCGATCTTCACGAAGCCGGCGATCCCGGCGGAGGCCACACCCACGATCCATGTCACGCGGGTCGGCACATGGCGTGTGGGGTGCGTCTTGGCGAACCAGCGCGGCAGCAGACCGTCCCGGCTCATGGAGAACCACACGCGGGTCACGCCGAGCATGAAGGTGAACATCACGGTGAGGATGCCGATGATCGCTCCGACCGCGATCACGTCCGCGATGCCGCTCAGGCCCACGGACTTGAAGGCGGTGGAGAAGCCGCTCTCCGGGTCGACCTTCGTGTAGTGCTGCATACCCACGAGAACCAGGCAGGCCAGGACATAGAGCACCATCGAAATGGCGAGCGAGTAGAGGATCGCCTTAGGCATGTGCTTGCGGGCGTCCTTGGACTCCTCGGCCGCGGTGCTCATCGCATCGAATCCGAAGACGGCGAAGAAGACCGTCGCGGCGCCCGTGAACGCCCCGCTGACGCCGTACGGGAAGAAGGGGCTGTAGTTGTCCGAGGTGATGTGGAAGAAGCCGACGCCGATGACGAGCAGGACCACCAGGACCTTGAGGCCCACGACGACGGTCTCGAAGCGCGCGGCGTTCTTGATGCCGAGATTCAGCAGATAGGCCACGAACAGGCACAGAACGACGGCAAAGAGGTCCACCTTGTGGCCCTCGCCCGTTCCCGGGGCCCCGAGCATCCAGGCCGGCAGGTCGACACCCACCTCGCCGAGCAGGAAGTTGAAGTATCCGGAGATGCCGATCGCCACGACCGCGACGATCGCCGTGTACTCCAGCAGCAGGTCCCAGCCGATGAACCAGCCCGCCAGCTCGCCCAGGACCGCATAGCCGTAGGTGTAGGCCGAGCCCGCCTTCGGTATGAGGCCCGCGAACTCGGCGTACGAGAAGGCGGCGGCGGCCGAGGCGACGCCCGCGATCAGGAAGGAGACCAGGACGGCGGGCCCCGCCGTGCCGTTGGCGACCGTGCCCGCGAGCGCGAAGATCCCGGCGCCGATGATGCCGCCCACGCCGATGGCGGTGAGCTGCCAGAGGCCCAGGGTCCGGGTCAGCCGCTCGCCCGCGGTGCCTTCGGCCTCGTCGATGTACTCGATGGGTTTGCGGCGCAGTACGCCCTGTCCGGCCCCCGGCTTGCGTCCGGGGTGACTCCCGAGCCCGGCCATGAGGTGTCCTCTCTCCGTGGACAGCTGACGGCGGCTCATGATGGCGGAGGGGGCCCTGGGACGGAAGATGCCGTCCGCAGGCCGTTTTTCGGAAAGAGTTTCCCGCGATCCGAAGTGGTGTCTGAGCTGAGTCTTATGGGTTCTTGAAGATCTCGTTCGAATGATGATCGGAGCGGATCGGGCCGCATATCGTCACTCACGGCGGCCGGACGAGAACCGGAACCCGCTGCACCCCCCAGCCCAACGGAGGACGACCACCATGAGCCCTCGCTCAGGCAATGGACGGCGCACCGCGTCTCACCGTCGCCCGCGCGAAGGACGGCCGGTCCGTCGCATCGCTCTGACAGCCGGGCTCCTCACGGTTGTCGCGGGCGTCGGCGCCGGAGCGGTGGTCGTGCAGTCGGGCGGCGACCCGGTGGCCGATCAGTCCACCGCGGATCGCGCCGCTTCCTCGGCGTCCCCCATGGCCGAGGAAGCGGTGCCTCGCACCTCGTCCGGCTCACCGTCGGAATCGAAGAGCTCAACACCCAAGCGCAAGAAGGCTTCCACGAAGCCGAGCCCGAAGCGTACGGCCGAGAAGTCGAAGCAGGCGACGAAGACGGCGTCCGACCGAGACACGCAGGAGACCACGCGCAGCGCTCCGACGCGTCAGCCCACCTCCGCCGCGACCGGTGACGCCGCACGCATCGTCGAGCTGGTCAACCAGGAGCGGTCCCAGGCGGGCTGCAGCCCGCTGAAGACCAACGCCAAGCTGACCGCGGCCGCGCAGAAGTTCACCGACGCCATGGCGCGCGCGGGGACCCTCTCGCACACCGGCCCCGACGGCTCGCAGGTGCAGGACCGTGTGGAGCGCGAGGGCTACGCGTGGTCCGCGGTCGGCGAGAACATAGCCCAGGGGCAGAGCAGCCCCGAAGAGGTCATGAATTCCTGGATGAACAGCCAGGGCCACCGCGAGAACATCCTCAACTGCTCGTTCCGCGAGATAGGCATCGGCATCCACGAGGGCGACAACGGCCCGTGGTGGACCCAGGACTTCGGCACCCAGCGCTGACGAACGACCCGACGCGACCGGGGTGAATCGTTTCCCTCGGCCATCACGGGATGAATCCGGGCAAACCGGAATGGTCTCCCGTTGATCGCGAACGCGTCGGCCCCCATGAGCGTCCGGGCCCCCTGACCGAACAGGTACGGCGGCCCGGACTCCGTACGGCGCAGGGGAACCCGGCGCCTCCTCGCCGGTGCCTCCGTCGCCGGCGCCCCGCGCCTCCGTCGCCGGTCGGCCCGTGCCCGGCCTACGACCGCTGGGCCGACCTGCGGGCCCGCCGGGCGGCGCGCACCGGGCCGCGCTTCCGCTCCGCGTCCAGCCCCAGCGTCACCCGTACCTGCGCGCCCCCCATCGGGCCGCGGGCGATGACGACCTCCCCGCGCGTGGCGCGCGCCGCGCGGTGCGCGATGTCCAGCCCGAGGCCCGTCGAACCGCCCACGCTGACGCCCCGGGCGAGCGCCAGGTCGGGGTCGGCGATGCCGGGTCCCGCGTCGTCCACCGAGAGGACCACGGCCTGGGCGGTCCGTTCCACGCGGACGGTGAACGCCGTTCCCTGGGGTGTGTGCTGGAAGACGTTGCCGATCAGGGCGTCGACCACGGCCGCGAGATCGTCGTGCGGCAGCCGGACGGAGGTCGGCTCCGACGTGGCGATCAGCCGGCAGTCCCGCTCCTGCTGCGCGGCGAGCACCGACCAGAACTCCACCCGTCCCCGGACCACCTCCGAGACCTCGCACCGCTGCTCGGCCGGCAGGCCCGCGATGTCGGCGGGGCGCCCCGGCTCCTTGAGCGCCTCGGTGACGCCGCCCAGCGGTCCGACGGCCAGCGGCGTACGGGCCGCCGAGATGATCGAGTCGAGCTCGGACTCGAGATTGGTGATCGCCGCGTTGAGGCGCTCCGCGCCGGGCGCCGACCCCATGCGCTCCGCCTCCAGGTGGAGCGCCGTCAGCGGGGTGCGGAGCCGGTGCGAGAGGTCGGCCACCAGCTCGCGCTCCATCGCCAGGAGCTGGACGACGCGGTCGGCCATCGAGTTGAACGCGCGGCCCGCCTCCGCCAGCTCGGGCGGCCCGGCCGGGTGGACCCGTACGCCGAGGTCGCCCGAGCCCAGTGCGTTGGACGCCCGGGAGAGGCCCTGGGAGGAGCGCACGACGCGTGCGCCGAGCCGGTCGGCCACCAGGACGGAACCGGCCACCAGCCCCACCGCCAGGACGGACATGACGACCCAGGACAGGGTCACGCCCCGGTCGAGGTCCTCCTGCGGCACGAAGGACTCCACGACGGCCACCCGGTTCTCGGCGAGGATCACCGGCTGGAGGTAGACCCGACCCGCCGATGTGGTCAGGGCGAGCGTCTCGCGCTCGCGCTCCGCCCGGTGGAGGCCCTGCGGCGTCGCGTGCTCCGCGCCGATGACGTCCCCGTCGGGCAGGTGCACGCCCAGCCGGTCCCCGGCGTCCAGGCCGGACACGGCCTGCTGGACGTCCGAGGGGCGGGTGGTCAGGGCGAGTACGGGCGCGAGTGCGGCGGCCCGCTGCTCGGCCTCGGTCGTCGCGCGGCTCCGCGCCTCGGATTGGACAAGAAGGGCAAGAGGTATCAGAAAGGACAGCGCCACCATGGAGGTGACCGCGAGCGCGACCCCCGCGAGTGCCCGTCTCATCGCGGCGCCACCAGCTTGATGCCGATGCCTCGCACGGTGTGCAAGTAGCGCGGTTGTGACGCTCTTTCACCCAGTTTGCGGCGAAGTGCCGAGAGATGGACGTCGATGGTCTGGTCCTCCACGTACGGCTGCCGCCAGACGTCCGCCAGGATCCGCCGCCGGGAGACCACCTGGTCCGCGTGGGCGGCCAGATAGGCCAGCAGGTCGAACTCGCGCCGGGTCAGCCGCAGCTCATGTCCGGCCAGATGCGCCGTCCTGGCCGCGGGATCCACCTGCAGGTCCCCGACCTGGATGACGCGGGGCGTCGCGGGTATCGCGCCGTTCCGGGGCGCGTTCGCCCCCTCCGCGCCCTGCGGGAACGCCGCGGCCGAGCGTGCCGACGTACGCCGCAGCACGGCACCGAGGCGGGCGGCGAGCTGCCCGCCGGAGAACGGCTTCACCACGTAGTCGTCCGCGCCCGCGTTCAGCAGCTTGATCACTTGGGCGTCGTCGTCCCGCGCGGTGGCGACCACCACGGGCACCTGTGAAATACCTCGCAGCATGCGGAGCACGTCCGTCCCGTCCAGGTCCGGGAGGCCGAGGTCGAGCACCACCACGTCCGGAGGGCGCTGGGTGACCTCGCGCAAGGCCTCGAAACCGTGGGAGGCACTGTGCACCACATGCCCGTGCGCCGAGAGCACTTCGATCAGTGCGCTCCGGATCACGGGGTCGTCTTCGACGAGAAGCACGGATGCCATGGCGCAGCACGGTAGCTGGTCCGACACTATGGTGTCGTGCCTCGCTCTCTGCGCTACCTGCTGATATGGATCTCGTGCACTGCCGTCAGCGTGACGGCGGTGATACTCACGGTGCATTTCGTGGTCGGATCGACCAAGCCGACCCCGCCCGTGGCGCGCTCCGCGCCGACCGTGTTCTCCTCGCCGTCCGAGCAGGCCCGCAAGTCCAGCAGACCGGCGAAGCCCAGCCCTTCGGCGACCAGTCGCGCCCCGACGCGCAAGCCGTCCCCCAAGCCGACGCCCTCCCGGACGTCGCACGCGCCGTCCCCGACCAAGGCGTCGCCTTCCGAGCAGCCGACGGCGACGCAGTCGCCCGCGAACTGCAGCGAGGGCGGTTCGGGTGTGCAGACGATCCAGTCGGCCGGAGGACAGGCCTCGGTCCGTTTCGGCGACAACGGCGTCTGCTTCGTCTCGGCGATCCCCACGCAGGGCTTCACCGTCCGGACGTCGCAGACCGAGCCGACGACGCTCCGCGTGATCTTCTCGGGCGACCGCCAGCAGTCGGAGATCATGGCGACGACCGAGCCGTACGACCGCGCGGAGGTCACGGAGACGTCCTGGTAGACGAGACGGCGCGTCCTCGTGGACAACGGGGTGTCCTGGTGGACAACGGCGCGTCCTCGTGGACAACGGTGTCCTGGTGGACAACGGCGCGTCCTCGTGGACAACGGGCCGTCCTGGTGGGCGACGGGGCTCCTGCTGGCCACGGAGGCGGTCGGTGGGGGACGGGGGCGGCCCGGCCGAGAGCGGTCGGTGCCCAAGCGCCTCAACCGCTCTCGTCCGCCCCCGCGCGTCAACCGCTCTCGCCCGCCCCCGCGCCTCAACCGCCCTCGCCCGCACCCGGGAAGAGCGCGAGGAAGGGCGCGGCCGAGTCGTTTCCGTCCCGCCCCAGCGGCGCGTCGAAGTTCCAGATCAGGAACAGCAGGAACGCGATGAGCGCACTGAAGAGGCCCGCCATCAGCAACTCGCGCCCCGAGCGCCGGATCTGGAGCATGAAGATCATCCCGATCGTGGCCACCGCGCCGGCGATCAGGCCGAACCACACCACCCCCGGCATCGTCTTCCCCGCACTCTCCGCCCGCGCGGTGCGCGCGCTGTCGGCCGCGGCGACCTGGTCGACGACGGGCTGGTACGCCTGGCTCTCCAGCTCCGTGCGCGGCACGTGCGTGGTGACGTCGTGACGTACCCGGCCGAGCAGAACCGCGCCGCGGTCGGTGAGTTCGTCGTGCCGGGCCATGTACGGCCATTCCCGGCCCACCACATGCGCCACGTACGCGTCGACGTCGTCGCGGATCCGCTCCCGCGCCTTCTCCGGGTAGACCGCGGTCCGCGAGCTGACCTCGTGCAGCGCCTGGGCCTCGGTGCGTACGGCGTCCTCGGCCGCGCCGCGCGCCTCCCAGACGCCCGCGATGGCCAGGCCGAGCACGATCGCGTAGACCACGCCGATCATCATCGTCATGTACTCGAGGACGTCCGGGGTTTCGGAGGGGTCGTCGTTCTCGCCGATGCGGCGCTGGTTGAGCATCACGATCACGAGGACGACGACGCATACGGCGGCCATCGCGACGGTCAGCACCAGCCAAGCGGACATACGGGTTCCTCCGGGGTCGGGCGGTCGGCCTGGTCAGCGGCGTGAGCGGGGGCGCAGCGCGGCCGCGGCGAGCACGGCGGGCGCGGTGATGAGCAGCGTGTTGGTCACCACTGAGGAGCTCTGAGGTTCCTCGCGGGCCATGACGGGGTGCGCCCGCGGCAGTGCCGGTGTCGGTGTCGGGGTGGCAACGGGCTTGTCGGCGGGGGGTTTTGGAGTCGGACGGGCCGGCTTCGGCGGCGGGGCCGGGGGCCGAGGGGCCGTCGTGACGCGCGGCGGCGCGGGCCGCGGCGGGGCGGGCGGCCGCGGCGCGGCCGGCGGAGGCGGCGGGGGAGGAGGCGCGGCCTTGCGGCACTTGATGCCCGACACCGCGCCACCGGGGCCGGCGGACGCCACCATCTCTGGTACGGACCCCTCGCAGAATTCGAATTCGGCGACAGCGCCTCCCGCGGAGGCCGTCGCCCGTACTTCAGGACCGTCCCAAGCGGCGGCGGATTGTTCCACCATCCCCACGGTCAACGCTGCTGCGGCCACCCCGAGTCCTGCGCTCGCGGCGACAACCCCCACCCGGTGCCATGTGCTCACGCGGGAAATCTGTACAGCTGCGGTGCTGTTCACCCGGGAACCCGGCGCAATTCCCCCTGTGGGATGGATCTTCGGCGTGCCGGGTTTGGGAACCGATAGGGGAGCCCGGCCCGTACCGAACGGATGTGCAGGTGCTTTCCCGTCTCCCCGGTGGCCGGATCCCGCTCTCTTCGGAGCGCCGAGCGGCTGCCGCCTCCGGGGCGGGCGGAACCCAACTCCTGGACAGCGGGGAGCACTTCGTCCATATGACTCTGAGCACACTTACGGGGTACGTGGGAGGGTGGAGGCTTTGCGGATGCACTCGCGTCGCGCCGTCACGTCCAGCGGGAACCGTCGTGTGCGAAGGGGGCGGGAACGGATTCGCGCCCGCCCCGGTGTGCGCGCGGGCGCACATGCCCATGGTTATTGACGGGAACGGACCGTAGATTTCCGTTTGGTGTTCCCCTGTTCACGGGCGATCAGTAGCCTCAGCTCAGACACCGGCATGCACATGGCCGGACCAACCATGGCAGACGAGCTGGAGAACATTGATGGATCGTCCATCCTGGGCCCCCCAGGGAATCGACCTTTCTGTGCCGAGCGTGTCCCGCATCTACGACTACTACCTGGGCGGCTCGCACAACTTCGAGGTCGACCGGGAAGCCGCGCGCAAGGCGATCGAGATCATGCCGGGCCTGCCCAAGATCATGCAAGCGAATCGCGCATTCATGCGACGCGCCGTGGGCTACGCCGTGGACCACGGCATCACCCAATTCCTCGACATAGGCTCGGGGATACCCACGTTCGGCAACGTCCATGAGGTCGCCCAGACCCTGAGTCTCGGCGCCCGCGTCGTGTACGTGGACAACGACCCCGTGGCGGTGGCGCACAGCGGCGCCGTCCTCGGCGGCAACCCCGACGCCGGGATCGTCGCGGCCGATCTGCGCAAGCCGCGGGAGATCCTCGACAGCCCCGAGGTGTCCCGGCTCCTCGACCTCGGCAAGCCCGTGGCGCTGCTTCTCGTCGCCGTCCTGCACTTCCTGCCCGAGGAGGAGGACCCGCGGGCCGCGGTCGCCGAACTGCGCGACGCCCTCGCCCCGGGCAGCCTCCTGGTGCTGACCCACGCCTCGACGGAGGGCGGCCCCATCTCCGAGGAGCAGGGCGACCAGGTGCAGGGCGTGTACAAGAAGGCGAGTTCACCGCTCGTCATGCGCACCCGCGCGCAGGTCGACCGGTTCTTCGACGGATTCGAGTACGTGGAGCCCGGACTCGTCTCGATGCCGCACTGGCGGCCCGACACCCCGCCCGAGCACGAGGACCCGATGGCCTTCACCGGTTTCGCAGGAGTGGGGCGCAAGGCGTGACAAGACGGCCCTCCGAATCCGGGCAGCCGGACAGAGACGGTCCACGGGACGGGCCCGAGGACCGGCTGCGCCGTTTCGCGAGAATCTGGAGCCGGGCGATCTACCCGGCCACGGCCACGTCCATGACCCGGGCCGAGTTCGAGGACTACCTGATCCCGCTCGCCCGGACCCTGCGCGAGGCCCTCACGGCACGGCCCTTCGACCCGACTCCCGCGCTGGACATCGGTACCGCGCTCGTCGCGGCCCACTGCACCGACCCGGGAGCCCTGCCGCGCTCGCTCGGCGTCGTCGACTCCTATCTGGTCCTCTACTGCTCGCCGGGAGACCACTTCCCCGCCGAGGAGAGCCGCGCCCGCTGCGCGCGGCTGCAGCACGCCATCGCCGCGGGCTTCGCCCAGGCCCTGCGCGAACGGACCCTGATCGAGCAGGAGGCGGTCTCCCGTGCCGCGTTGACCGCGCAGGCCGACGCCGAGAAGGCGCTGCACGCCAGTGAGGCGCTCTTCCGCGCGGTCTTCGAGGGTGCGGCGATCGGCATCGGGATCGCCGACATGAACGGCGACATCATCGACGTCAACCAGGCGCTGACGCAGATGTTCGGCGGCCCCGAGGAGCACGTCCGCAGCAGGAAGGTCACCGACTGGGCGCACCCCGAGGACGAGCCGGGCGTGTGGAACCTGCAGCGGGAGGTGGCGCGCGGCGAGCGCGACCACTACCGCGCCGAGAAGCCGTACTACCGCTCCGACGGCACCGTGTTGTGGACCAACCTCACGGTGTCGCTGCTGCGGGACAACGCGGACCGGCCGCAGTACATGCTGGCGCTGATGGAGGACATCACCGAACGGCGGCTGCTGCACGAGCAGTTGCGGTACGAGGCGACGCACGACGCGCTCACCGGGCTGCCCAACCGCACGCTCTTCTTCGAGCGTCTGGAGGCGGCCCTGGCCGAGCGGGACGGAGTGGCCCGGTTCGGTCTGTGCTACCTCGACCTGGACGGGTTCAAGGCGGTCAACGACAGCCTCGGCCACGCGGTCGGCGACCAGATGCTGGTGGCCGTCGCTGACCGGCTGCAGACCTGCCTGACCTCGCCCGACCAGTTGATCGCGCGGATCGGCGGCGACGAGTTCGTCGCCCTGATCGTGGACCCGGACAGCCAGGACGACGTCACGGCTCTCGCACACCGGATCCTCGACGCGCTCTCCGAGCCCGTACGGCTCGAAGGCCGGGACCTGCTGGTCCGCGGCAGCATCGGCATCGTCGACGGGCCGGCGGGGGAACTCGGCCCGGAGGAGGTGCTGCGCAGCGCGGACATCACGATGTACCGGGCGAAGGCCGCGGGCGGCAACCGCTACGAGCACGCCGACCCCGAGGCCGACGTGCTGGCCATCACCAAGTACGGCCTCGTCAACAGCCTGCCGATGGCTCTGGAGCGCGGCGAGTTCTTCATCGAGTACCAGCCGCTCGTACGCCTCTGCGACGGGACGGTTCACGGCGCCGAGGCCCTGGTGCGCTGGTGCCATCCGCTGCGCGGCGTGCTCGGCCCCGACCAGTTCATACCGCTGGCCGAGAACACCGGGCTCATCGTGCCGCTCGGCCGCTGGGTGCTGTCCGAGGCCGTACGGCAGGCCAGGGACTGGCAGTTCGAGGGGTGCGAGGGCCCGCTGCGGGTCAATGTGAACCTCTCGCCGTTCCAGCTCCGCCACCCCGGTCTCGTCCGCGACACGGTGGAGGTGCTGAAGGAGGCCGGGGTCGAACCGACCGCGCTGTGCCTCGAAGTCACCGAGAGCGCGCTGATCGGAGCCGACGAGACCTTACTGCGACCGCTGCGGCAGCTCGCCGACCTCGGCGTCGACATCGCTCTCGACGATTTCGGCACCGGCTACTCCAACCTGTCCAACTTGCGCCGCATGCCCCTGAGTACGCTCAAACTCGACCGATCGTTCACCCGGGGCATGCAGCACGACCCGGCGGACCCGATCGACGTCAAGATCGTGGAGGGCGTGGTGTCGCTGGCCCACACCCTCGATCTCGCGGTCACGGTGGAGGGGGTCGAAACGGGCGCGCAGGCCGAGCACTTGAAGGTCCTCGGCTGCGACACCGCCCAGGGCTGGTACTACGCCCGCCCCGGCCCGCCCGAGCGCCTGCACGCCCTGTCCCTGGTGGACGCCTCATGACAGCGCAGGGAAGGGCGGGTGTCAGGCCGATCGCCGTCTTCGACCTGGACGGGACCCTCTCCGACACCGCACACCGGCAGCAGTTCCTCGAGCGGCGCCCGCGCGACTGGAACGCCTTCTTCGCCGCGGCGGCTCAGGACCCGCCGCTCGCCGAAGGCGTCGCGCTGGCCCTGAGCAGTGCCGAGGAGTGCGAGGTCGTGTACGTGACGGGACGGCCCGAGCGGTGCCGCCGCGACACCCTGGCGTGGCTGGAGCAGCAGGGCCTGCCGCGGGGCCGGTTGTTCATGCGGCGCGAGAGCGACCGCAGGCCCGCCCGTGCGGTCAAACCCGAGATCCTGCGCGCGCTCACCCGCGGCCGGGAGATCCGCCGCTTCGTGGACGACGACGAGCTGGTCTGCGACGCCGTCGAGCGCGCCGGCTTCCCTGTCGTACGGGCCCGCTGGGCCGAGGCGTCGGCCGCGCTGCGGGACGCCCAGGAGCGCCAGGGCCGCACCTGACCGCACACCCGTGAGCACCCACCGGAGAACGCGCACCGATCCCGGTTCCCGCGCGAGGGAACCGGGACCGGTTGCGTTTCGGGGGCCGTTACGGCACCGGCGCGGGCGCCCGGACGGCCGTGTCCGCCGTCAGCTCGCGAGCGGATCCAGGTGCAGCGGCCGGACCTTGCCCTCCAGCATCGCCCCCAGTCCGCGTACGGCGCAGGTGTCGGGGCGCTCGGCGGTGTGCGCGGGCATGCCGGTCGCGCGGCTCAGCATGGTGTCCAGTCCGGGCAGCAGCGCGCTGCCGCCGGCGAGCATGATGCCGCGGTCGGAGAGGTCGGCGACCAGGTCCGGGGGGCAGCGGCGGAGCACCGAGCGGATGCCGTCGAGCACTCCGGTGAGCGGGGTGCCGATGGCCCGCCGTACGCCCGCGGTGTCCACGACGACGGATCGGGCGAGGCCGGTGGCCACGTCCCTGCCGTGCACCTCGGCCCGGTCCGGGGACTCGTCCGTCGCGTGCAGGACCAGGTGCAGCGGGCGCACCGCCAGGTTGGGGAGCATCAACTCGTGCTCGCTGCGCAGGTGTTCCACCACCGCGTGGTCGATGGAGTTGCCGCCCACCGGAATGGTCTCGGCGGCGACGATCGATCCCAGGGAGAGCACGGCCACCTGGCTGGTCGCCGCCCCGCAGACCACGATCATCGTGGCTTCCGGCTGTTCGACGGGCAGTCCGCATCCTACGGCCGCGCAGATCAGGGTGTCGGCCAGCTCCACACGGCGCGCGCCGAGCGCGGTGAGCGTCTCCACCGCGGCGCGCTGGGTCAAGGGCTCGCTGTCGTGCGGAGTGCAGGCCGCGATCCGCAGGGTCGGCTTGCGCCGCCACGCCTTGCGGAGCTTGTTGCCGATGAGCTGACGGAGCATCCGCTGCGCCATGTCGATGTCGACGACGGTGCCGCCGGAGACGGGGCGGACGACCCGGATGTGCTCCGGGGTGCGGCCGGTCATCTTCTCGGCCAGTTCGCCGACGGCGAGCAGCGCGCCGGTGCGGGTGTTCACGGCGGCCACGCTGGGCTCGTCGACGACCAGGCCGGTGCCCTTCAGGTACACCCTGGTCCTGCAGGCACCGAGGTCGACGGCGACCGAGCAACGGCGCAACTGCTCAAGGCTTCCGGGCACGTGGGTCCTCCCCAGCGAGAACGTAGCGGAAAGCGCGGTGGATGCCGCCCTTTTTCCAGCTTGCCCGCTTTCCTCTTTATATGCCCGATCTCCTGGGCCGCCCGGGCGATGAACACCCCGAACGGAGGAGCCCGCCGAGCCGGACCCCCGGGCGCGTGCCGAGCCGGCGCCGAGGGTCGCGTAGGGGGCCGCCTCGCGGTCGGTACGAAGCCGCTTCGGTGCCGCGTACCGGGCCGGAGCGGAACGCGTTCGCGGGGTGTACCGGTGCCGCGTTTCGCGGGTGTGCCGGTGCCGCGTTCGCGTGGATCAGGAGCCTGCTCGCAGGAGCCCCCGCGCTCAGCCCTCCTCGAGCCGGAAGCCGACCTTCAGCCCCACCTGGAAGTGCTCGATCTCGCCGTCCACGATGTGCCCGCGGACCTGCGTCACCTCGAACCAGTCGAGTTGGCGCAGGGTCTGCGACGCGCGCTTGATCCCGTTGCGGATGGCCGCGTCGACGCCCTCGGGCGAGGACCCGACGATCTCGGTGACCCGGTAGGTGTGATCGGTCATGGCCTCTCCCTGGTGACGGGCCCCGGCGGGGCCGTTTTCCCCTGCTCCGTCCACCGTGCCCCAGCCATTCAGCCACCGCACATCCGCCGAACCCGAAACGGTCACGTGGGGGCCAGCCGGCGCGGCCATCAAGGACCTATGACGACCTCACCGCCCCTGGCCCGCGCGCCACGCGCCACCGCCACGCGCCCCCGCTACTCCGTCTCCCTCGCCCGCGACGAGCACGACGTACGGGCCGCCCAGCGCCTGCGCCACGACGTCTTCGCCGGAGAGATGGGGGCGCTGCTGTCCTCGTCGGAGCCCGGACTCGACGTCGACGCCTTCGACGCGTACTGCGACCACCTCCTCGTACGGGAGGACAGCACCGGCGCCGTCGTCGGCACCTACCGGCTGCTGCCGCCCGGACGGGCCGCCGTCGCCGGGCGCCTCTACTCCGAGTCGGAGTTCGACCTCTCCGCGCTGGCCGGGATCCGCGGCGACCTCGTCGAGGTCGGGCGCTCGTGCGTGCATCCCGGCCACCGTGACGGCGCCGTCATCTCCCTCATGTGGGCCGGGATCGCCCGCTACCTCACCGAGGCCGGGCACAACTGGCTCGCCGGCTGCTGCTCGATCCCGCTCACCGACGGCGGCGCCCTTGCCGCGGGCGTCCGGGACACCGTCTCGGCCCGGTACCTCTCGCCCGCCGAGTACCGCGTCACCCCGCACCTGCCCTGGCACCCCGGCGCGGCGACCGCCTCCGCCCGCCCCCCGCTGCCGCCGCTCCTCCGCGGCTATCTGCGGCTCGGGGCCTGGGTGTGCGGCGAGCCCGCGCACGACCCGGACTTCGGGGTCGCGGATCTGTTCGTGCTGCTCTCCCTGCGCCGTACGGACCCGCGCTATCTGCGCCACTTCCTCTCCCTGGCCCCGGCGCCGTGAGCGGCGCGAGCGCGACCGCCGGGCCGGGACGCGGGCCCGGCGTGAGCCCCTGGCTCCCGACCGCGCCCTGCACGCCCGTGGACTGCCTGGCGGACCCCGCTCCGGTGGTCGCCGGCCCGCGGCGGGCCCTGAGGTGGCTCGCGGTCGCGGCCGTGCTGCTCGTGGGGATCGGGCTCTCGCCTCTGGCCCGGCGGTGCTCCCCGGCCCGGCGTGACCGGCTCACCGCCCGCTGGTGCCGCGCCGTGGTGGCGGCCTTCGGTGTACGGACCGAGATCAGGGGCGGGGAGGGCGCCGGGCCGGTCCGCATACCCGGCGGCACCCTTGTCGTGGCCAATCACATCTCGTGGCTGGACGTACCGCTGCTCGCCTCGGTGCGGCCCGGCCGGAACCTCGCCAAGAGCGAGGTCGCCGCCTACCCGCTCCTCGGGCCCCTCGCCGCCCGGGGAGCGACGATCCTCCTCGAACGGGAGCGGCTGCGGGCGCTGCCGGGGACCGTCGCCGAGATGGCCGGGGCCCTGCGCGCGGGCTCGACGGTCGTGGCCTTCCCCGAGGGCAGCACCTGGTGCGGCCGTGCGTACGGACGCTTCCGGCATGCCGTCTTCCAGGCCGCCCTCGACGCCGGTGCGCCCGTCCGGCCCGTACGGATCCGCTACCGCCTGCGAGGTCCGGCCGGAACCCGTACGGCTCCGGCGGCCGCGTTCGTCGGCGAGGACACCCTCCTGGCCTCGCTGCGCCGGGTCGTCGCGGCCCGGGGTCTGGTGGCCGAGGTGACGCTGCTGCCGCCCCTTCCGCCGGCAGCCCGCCAGGACCGGAGGACGCTGGCCCGGGCCGCACACGCCGCGGTGGCGGGCGGGGCGCGGACGGACGAGGCGGCGGAAGCACCAGAGGCAGCAGGACCGATGGCGGCCGGGCCCGGTCCGTACGGGGTCCATGCGCCCCCGCACATCTCGCCAGCCGCCGCAACCCGGGCCGCCACCGCAGCGCCGCCCGCGACACGGGCCCCCACCGCCGTACCGTCCGCACGGGCCGGAGCGGACCGGGCCGCCGCCGTCCCCCGCCCCTGACCGGGCGCCGCGGTCCTTCCGCGCACGGGTCCGCGGAATCAGGGTCCCGGCCGGAGCGTTGGGGAAGATACGGCCCGGAGCCGCCCCGGCTTCGGGAGCCCGACGAGCGAAGGAGCAGACGGATGGCAGGCGGACACACCGTCGAAGCGGTTTCCGGCACGCAGCGGATCACGGTCCGGATCGGCGACCGGGTCGTCGCGGCATCGGACCGCCCCGTGCTGGTGCACGAGACCGGGATGCCGGTCCGCTACTACCTGCCGCCGCAGGACGTGGCCCTGGAGCTCTTCGAGCCCACCGCCACCAGCACCCACTGTCCGTTCAAGGGCGACGCCTCGTACTGGTCGTACCGCGACGGCGACGGCCGGGTCAGGGCTGATGTCGTGTGGGCCTACCCGGACCCGCTGCCCGCCGTCGCGCTGATCAAGGACCACCTGTGCTTCTACGACTCCGAGGCCGAGATCGCCGTCGACGCCCCCGCCGGCAAGGGGTGACGCCGGGCGGGGGCGGCAAGGGAGCCCGCGGCTGACGGGCTGTCAGGACGGGTCTCAGTACGGGTGCTTGTCCTTCTTGTGCTCCCAGGCGTCGTAGGCCCGGGCCCCCACCTCGGGGAAGAGCTGCTCGACCTTGATGCTGCGTTCGCTGGTGGGCCGCTGGAAGTCCTCGTACTGGAAGGCGTCGCTGAACCCGATCTCCTCGGTGGCCTCCCAGTCGCAGCTGTAGTAGACCGCGCCGATCCGCGACCAGTAGATCGCGCTCATGCACATGGGGCACGGTGCGCCGCTGGTGTAGATCGTGCAGCCCTGCAGCATCCGCGCGCGCTCGGGGACGACGTCGGGGGAGCCCTCGGGGCGCGGTATCAACTCCAGTGTGAATTCGTTCTGATGCTCCTCCGAGACCGTGGGGGCCTCGGGGTTGAGGAGCGACACGGCCTTGCGGATGGCCTCGACCTCGCCGTGCGCGGTGGGGTCGGCGGTCAGCAGGACGCGGTTCTGGCCGCGGGCGATGATCTCGTCGTCCTGGGTGATCACGGAGCCGAATGGCCCGCCCCAGCCCTTCTCCACGGATTCGGTGGCGAGTCGCGCCGCCTCGGCCAGGAACTCCTTGTGTCCCATCTCCGTGCCTCCCGTTCTGCGTGATGCGCTGGGAATATGACCCTGCTTGCACCAATTTGCCGCATAAATGCCCACGGCGCTACGCTGGTGGGGTGAATCGAAGCGCGAGCCGCACAGCACGCGAGGACGGCGCAACGGTGGTGACCTCGCAGAAGGTTCGCCCGGGCTTCGACGACGACTACCAGAGCTGGCAGGAGAAGACGAACCGGGTCGTCCAGCGTTTCGAGGGCTTCGAGGGCACCGAGCTGTATCCGCCGGGAGCCGGGGCCGAGAACGAGTGGACCGTCGTTTTCCGCTTCTCCCGTCTGGACCAGCTCACCGCCTGGCTCGACTCGGGAACGCGCCGTGAACTCCTCGACGAGGAACGGCCGTTGCTGGAGGAGGAGCCCCGGCAGGAAGTGCTCGCGGGCGGTGCCCCGGCCGAGGAGACCGGTGTCACGGCGGTGATCTCCCACGAGGTGCCGCCCCGGCACGAAGAGGACTTCGAGCGGTGGCAGGACAAGGTCCTGAAGGCGCAGCAGTCCTTCCCCGGCTTCAAGGGGTCGGAGATGTTCCGCCCGGTCGCCGGGGTCCAGGAGAACTGGGTCGTCGCGTTCCGGTACGACACCCGGGAGCACCTCGACGACTGGCTGAACTCCGGTGCGCGCAAGCGGCTCCTGGACGAGGGCGCCGACTACTTCAGGTCCTACGACGTGCGCAAGGTCGGCTCCGCCTTCAGCGGGTGGTTCCGCTTCGAGGAAGGGGCGGAGAAGGGGATTCCGCCCAACTGGAAGCAGGCCATGACGGTCGTGCTGGCGCTGTATCCGACGGTCATGGTCTTGAACCTGACGGTGGGATTCGAGCTCAACGACCTGGGCGTCCCCGCCTGGTTCGGGCTCTTCATCGGCAACATCTGCAGTGTCGCCATTCTGACCTGGGTTCTGATGCCGCTGGTGACCAGGTTGTTCGACCGATGGCTGGCGCCACGCGGACGGCCAGGCATCCGCGTCCATGTGCTGGGCGCTCTCGTCGTGGTGGCGTGCTACGCGGTGCTGCTCGTCATCTTCGGTCTGACCACGGCCGATTGACCGATCGGCGGGCGCCCGCGCCGATGCCGCACCCGCTCCCGACCGCGCGGCACCCCGTTCTCCGGCAGACTCCGTTCCGGCAGACTCTGACGCGCGGCAGGAGAAGCAGCGACGCAGCGGGGGCGAGGAGGCGGAGATGAGCGGACGGAGTCAGGCGGCCCCCGGAATCGAGGGCGAGATCCTGTGGCGGGGCGACCGGGGCTACGACCATGCCTGGGACGGGGTGTTGTGGAACCGGTTCAGGCCGCAGCGGTTTCCGGAGGCCATCGTCCGGGCCGTCTCCGAGCGCGACGTGCCGGCTGCCGTGGCCCTGGCCCGCTCCCGCGGCCTGCGTATCGCGATGCGCGCCGGCGGGCACAGCTGGTGCGGCTCACCCCTGCGCGACGGCGGCATGCTGCTGGACCTCTCGCGGCTCCGCCGCTGGGACATCGACACCGCGTCCGCCACCGCCACCGTCCAGCCCGGTGTCATCGGCAGCGAACTCGCGATGGAACTGATGCACCGTGAACTCGCCTTCCCCGCCGGCCACTGCGCTTCCGTCGCGCTCGGCGGCTATCTCCTCAGCGGCGGCCTCGGCTGGAACTCCGGGCTCTGGGGCCCTGCCTGCGCGAGCGTCGAGGAGGTCGAGGTGGTGACGGCGGAGGGAGAGACGGTCCGGTGCAACGCCGATGAGCACCCGGACCTGTTCTGGGCGGCCCGGGGTGCCGGGCCCGGCTTCTTCGGCGTGGTCACCTCCTTCCGGCTGCGGCTGTACCCGCGCCCGTCCTCCGTGATGACCACCCTGTACGTCCTTCCGCTGGCCGAGACCGGCCCTGCCGTCCGCTGGGCCGTCGAGGCATCCCACCGCCTGCCGCCCAACGTCGAACTGAGCTTCTTCCTGGGCACGGCCGACCCCTCCCTGGCGAAGGACGGGCCGCCGCCCAGGGCCGTCACCGTCAGCGCGACCGCGTTCGCGGACTCGGACCGGGAGGCCGCAGCGGCCCTCGAACCGCTCCGGGACTGCCCGTTCGCCTCCCGCGCCCTCTCCCGGCAGATCGCCGAGCCGACCCCGCTCGACACCCTGTACGGGGCATCGAGCGAGGCATGGCCCGCGGAACACCGCTACGCCGCCGACACCCTCTGGTCCGACGCCCCCTTCGAGACCCTGCTGACGCGGCTCGCCACGGCCGTCGAGGCGGCCCCGACCGACAAGGCCCTCGTCCTCGCGCCCGTCGCCCCCGTGGGCCGAAAGCGGGAACTCACCGCGGACATGGCCTTCTCCGCGCTCGGCGAGAGCTACGTCGTCCCGTTCGCGGTCTGGGACGACCCGGCGGAGGACGAGGCCAACATCCGCTGGCTCCGCGAGACCATGCGCTCCGTCGAACCGCTCGGCACCGGCCACTACATCGCCGAGACCGACCTCACGGCCGACGCCTCGCGCGCCCGCCGGTCGTACGCCCCGGAGGACTGGGACCGGCTGCAGAAGGTCCGCGCCGCGTACGACCCCCAGGGCGTCTTCCACACGTATCCGGCGCCCTGAGGTCGTACCTGCGTGAACGGGCTACGGCACCGTCAGCGACCGTCGGCGGTGGACGCCAGCGAGAGCGCGAACCGGCCCTCCTCGTCCGTCCACCAGCGCCGCAACTCCAGTCCCGCCGCACCGAGTTCGGAGCGCACCCGGTACTCGCGGAACTTGGCGGACACCTCCGTCCGCATCTCCTCGCCCTCCGCGAACGACACCGCCAGATCGAGGGACCGGATCTTGGCGGTGAGCGCCGTCCGCGCGCGCAGCCGCATCTCGATCCACTCGTTCTCGCTGTCCCACACGGCGACGTGGTCGAAGGCGTCCGGGTCGAAGTCGGCCCCCAGTTCGCGGTTCATCACGGTGAGCACGTTCTTGTTGAAGGCCGCGGTGACCCCGGCGGAGTCGTCGTAGGCGGCCACCAGGGTGCCTTCGTCCTTCACCAGGTCGGTGCCGAGCAGCAGGAAGTCGCCCGGCGTCATCAGCGAGCCGACGATGCCGAGGAACGCCGCGCGCTCGTCGGGCAGCAGATTGCCGATGGTGCCGCCGAGGAACGCGATCAGCCGCGGACCCGGTGTATCGGGCAGCGTCAGACCGTTCTGGAAGTCCGCCACCAGGGCGTGCACCGTCAGGTCCGGGTGCTCCGTGAGCAGGCTCTCGCCGGCCTGCGTCAGGGCCGACTCGCTGACGTCCACGGGGACGTACGCCTCCAGGCCGGAGAGGGCCTCCAGGAGGACGCGGGTCTTCTCCGAGGAGCCCGAGCCCAGTTCGACGAGCGTGCGCGCGGCGGTGGCCTGGGCGATGTCACCGGCGCGACGGGTGAGGATCTCCCGCTCGGCACGCGTCGGGTAGTACTCCGGCAGCCGGGTGATGTCCTCGAACAGGTCGCTGCCGTGGGCGTCGTAGAACCACTTGGGCGGAAGCTGCTTGGGGTCGCGGGTGAGCCCGTGCCGGACGTCGGACCGCAGAGCGGCGGCGGTGGCATCGGCGGGCAGGGTGCGGGTGACGGTGAACGGGCTCACGTGCTCGGCTCCTTGAGAGGTGTCAGGAGTACGTCGGTGCGGGTCGCGGTGAGAAGGGTGCGGTCGGGGACCGCGCTCCAGCGGGCGTCGTCGTCGTACGGCTCGGAGGCCACGGTCACGGCACGACGCTCGCTGTCGGTGAGATACCACAAGGTGTCGCCCCACGCCGTGGCGACGATCGACGTCCCGTCGGTGAGCAGCAGGTTCAGCCGCGCCTCCGGGGCGGCCTCCGCCACCGCGGCGACGGCGTCAGCCAGGCCCTGCCCGGGCTCGTCCCCGGTCCGCAGCCGGTGGAGGACGAGCGCCCAGACGAACGCGGAGTCCGTACGGGCCTCCATGCCCAGCAGGTCGACGGCTGGGAGCGTGGCGGCGGGGCCGGCCATCGACTCGGGCCAGCCGGGTATCGCCCCGTTGTGGCTGAACAGCCAGGGACCGGAGGCGAAGGGTGCGGCGGCGGCCTCCCCGTCCGCGCCGGCCAGGGTCGCGTCGCGCACGGCCGCGAGCAGCGCGGTGGTGCGTACGACACGGGCGAGGTCGGTGAACGCACCGTCGGCCCAGACGGGGACGGCCCGGCGGTAACGGGCGGGCACGGGGTCGTCCCCGGCGTACCAACCCACGCCGAAACCGTCGGCGTTGACGGTCCCGTAGCGCTGGTGGCGCGGCGCCCAGGACTGCCGGAACAGGCTGTGCTCCGGGGCGGACACGACCGCGCCGACCGTCGTCTCCGGTCCCACGTAAGCGAGATGACGGCACATCAGAACCGGCCCCCTCGGACCTCGGCGGGGACCGGCGGGGTCCTCACGCCGCCTCCGGACCGGCGTCGCGGGCCGTACGGAAACCGGAGAAGATCTGCCGCCGCACCGGCAGGTCCCAGTTGCGGAACGTGCCCCGGCACGCCACCGCGTCCACCGCGAAGCTCCCGCCCCGCAGCACCTTGTGACCAGGGCCGAAGAAGACCTCCGAGTACTCCCGGTACGGGAAGGCCGCGAAGCCCGGGTAGGGCAGGAAGTCGCTGGACGTCCACTCCCACACGTCGCCCATCAACTGCCGTACGCCCAGCGGCGACGCGCCCTCCGGATAGCTGCCGACCGGGGCGGGCTGCAGATGACGCTGGCCGAGGTTGGCGTGCTCGGGCGCGGGATCGGCGTCGCCCCACGGGTAGCGCCGCGAGCGGCCGGTGGCCGGGTCGTGCCGGGCCGCCTTCTCCCACTCCTCCTCCGTGGGCAGCCGGCGCCCGGCCCAGCGGGCGTACGCGTCGGCCTCGTACCAGCTCACGTGCAGCACCGGCTCGTCGGCGGGGACGGGTTCGGTCACCCCGAACCGGCGGCGCAGCCAGGTCCCGCCGCCGTCGCGGCGCCAGAACAGCGGGGCGGCCAGGCCGTGTTCGCGGATGTACGCCCAGCCCTCCGGCGCCCACCAGCGGGCGTCGTCGTAGCCGCCGTCGTCGATGAAGCGCTCGTAGGCGCCGTTGCTGACGGGAACGGTGTCGATGAAGAAGGCGGGCACGTCCCGGTGGTGGGCCGGGCGTTCGTTGTCCAGGGCCCACGGCTCGGTCGAGGTGCCCATGGCGAACGGGCCTCCGGCGACGAGGACTTCGGACCGCAGGGCGGTGCTGCCCGCGGGCGCGCGGGGCGGCGGGGGAGCGCTGAGCGCCGCGGGACCGCGCCGGAGCTGGTGCGTGATGAGCATCGTCTCGTCGTGCTGCTGCTCGTGCTGCGCGACCATCCCGAAGGCGAACGCGGCGTCGACCAGGCGGTCGCCGCCCAGCGGCGCGGTCTGCAGCACGTCGAGTACGCGGTTGCGGACGTCGGCGACGTAGGCGCGGGCTTCGTCCGGCGGCAGCAGGGGGAGGGAGGGACGCTCGGCGCGGGGGTGCTCGAAGGCGTCGTAGACCTTGTCGATGTCCGGGCGCAGCGCGTCGCGTCCGCCGACGGCGCGCAGCAGCCACAGCTCCTCCTGGTTCCCGATGTGCGCCAGGTCCCAGACCAGCGGCGACATCAAGGGCGAGTGCTGGGCGCTGAGTTCGGGCTCGTCGACGCAGGTGGTGAGGGTGGCGGTGCGCTCGCGAGCGGTGGCGAGGGCGTCGGCTGCGCGCTGCCGAAGCGTTTCCGCATCCCCGAGGGGAGCGGGCCCTGTGGCGGCGGTCATGAGGGGTCTTCCTTCCCTGAACAAGGGTCGAGCAGGTCGTCGGCGGGACATCGTCCGCGCAGGACGTAGCGGTCGGCGAAGGCGGCGACCTCCTCCTGGAGCGAGGCGGAGGCACCGAGCCGGGGCAGCGCCTCCTGCGCCACGGTGAACGCGGTCACCGCTGCGGCGTGCAGTTCCGGATCGGTGAGGGCGTCCCGCGCCGCGGTCTCCCACAGCGGGTTCCGGGGCGCGGGGCGGAACCCCGCCACCTCGGCCAGCGGTTTGACGGACCGGTAGACGGCTTCGGACGCCTCCGGGTCGTCGAACAGGGCCGCCGTGACCGCCAGCGGGACATGCCACCCGTCCTCGCCGGACTGGGCGTCGATCATGCGCAGTTCCAGATGGCCGCGCGGCCGGACCGGCGGGAAGAGGGTGGTGATGTGGTAGTCGAGGTCGTCCAGTGTGGGCGTCCGCGGAAGCCCGCCCCGGATCCACTCACGGAACGTGAGGTCGTGGGGTACGGTCCACGGGCCGTCCTCGCGGCGTACGCACATCACGGGCGCCTCGAGCACGTACGCCGCCCAGTCCGCCCGCGGGCTGAACCCGTCGACGGGTGCCTGGGAACGGCCCGGGTCGATCTGGGACCAGACGGCCTGGCGGGTGGAGCGCCAGCCGGTGCGTGCCCCCTCCCGGATCGGGGAGTTGGCGAAGGCGGCGACCAGGACGGCGCCCAGGAGGTGGGCGAGCCGCCAGCGTCGCGCGTAGCCCAGCGGGCCCGGCTCCTCGTGGCCCGCGTCCAGGCAGACCTGCACGGAGGCGGAGGAGCACATCATGGCGCGGCCGGCAGGGCCGCGGCGGTCGAAGTACGCCTCCATGGCGGCGTAGCGCGGCTGGTCGAGGAGGCGGTGCGGCGGAATGACCGGTTCGCTTCCATGGCCCACGAGCCCGAGGCCGTGGGTGCGCAGATCGGCGCGGACGAGGGCGAGATCGGCCGCGGCCCCCTCGATGCACGCGGTGAGGGAACCGGCCGGTGGCGGGCTCAGTTCGAGCTGGCCGCCGGGTTCGAAGGTGAGCGGGGACCGGAGCGACAGCGCGCGCAGGCCGGTGACGGCGGCGGCGTGCCGGTCGGGGTCGACGGGAAGGGAGGGATCGCTGAGATCCCGGACGAAAAACTCCAGTTCGACACCGATGCGACGGGGCGGCCCCGTCTTGAAGCAGATGCCGTGGACGTGCGCCTGGGCCTCGGCCTGTGTCAGCGCCCTGGCCCGGCTCGCCCGGTCTTCGTGAAGCACGGTCGGAACCTCCGTGGAAGGACCTCGTGCACCCGCCGCCCGCCGGCAAGGTGCTCCGTACCACCTAAGCGATCGAGGGACGCGCCCTCAAGTGGGCCGCGTCCCCCGGTCGGAACTCATGAGCCATGGGTCGGAAACGGATCGCCGGGACCGCGGGCGGGCCGTGCCCGTCACGCGGGAGCGATCAGTTCCGTTCCTCCTGGAAGCCTGCCCCGGTCCGCGGCCTCCCGCAAATGGACGAGGAGGACCCGCCGCAGCTCGCGGGCGGCCCGGGGCGGGGCCACGTCCGTACGGTGGGCCAGGGCGATGGTGCGCTGCAGGCCGGGCGGGGCGAACGGGGTCGTCCTCAGTCCCGGGGCCGCCCGCTCGGCCACCATGCTGGGCAGGACGGCCACGCCCAGGCCCGCCCGGACGAAACCCAGCACGGCGTCCATCTCGCCGCCCTCGACCGTGAAGACGGGCTCGAAACCGGCGGCCCGGCAGGCGGTCACTGTCAGGTCCCTCAGGTCGTAGCCGTGCCGGAACATCACCATCGGCCGGTCGCGCAGGTCGGAGGGGTGGACCGGACCCCCGCCGCCCGGTGGGGGCGTGGTGGCCGGGGAGACCACCACCAGGTCCTCACGGAGCAGTTCCGTGGTGGTCAGGGCGGGGGAGGGGCCGGTCAGCGGCAGCACCACCAGCGCGAGGTCCAGGGCGCCGCGGGCCAGGTCGCGTACGAGGTCGTGCGAGCCGCTCTCCTCCAGCTCCAGCCGGATGGCCGGATGCAGGTCGTGGAAGGCGCGCAGCACGTCCGGGAGGAGGCCTGTGCACAGGCTCGGGGTGGCGCCGAGGCGTACCCGGCCGCTGCGGAGCTGGACGAGTTCCTGCACCTCGTAGCGGGCCGTCTCGGTGTCGGCCAGGATGCGCCGGGCGAGTGGCAGCAGTGCCTCACCCGCGTCGGTGAGCGCGATGTTGCCCCGGGCACGGCTGAACAGCTCGGCCCCCAACTCCCGCTCCAGTGCTCTGATCTGCTGCGACAGCGAGGGCTGCGCCACGTGGACGCGTTCGGCGGCCCGGGTGAAGTGGCGGGTCTCGGCCACGGTCACGAAGTAGAGAAGCTGCTGGAACTGCACCCTCGAAACGATAGGGAATCTCTATGCAGAATGCCAGGCTCATAGATATTCTCCACCCTGCATGGATAGGTAGCAGCTATCGAAATCAGGCTGACCATGTCTTGGACCTGTCGAGATGGGATCCCTAGCGTCTGGAGACATGGCACTCGCGAGCCGGGCGTCCCGGCCCACCCTCCTCCGCCTGATCTGGCGGTCGACCGTCGGGAAGAAGGCGGTCATGGCCACCACGGGCCTGGTCATGCTGCTCTACCTCGTCGTCCACATGCTCGGCAATCTCAAGATCTTCTTCGGGGCCGGGGAGTTCAACGCCTATGCGGCCTGGCTGCGCACGGCCGGATCCCCCGTCCTGCACGAGAGCTGGCTCCTCTGGATCGCCCGCGCCGCGCTCGGCACCGCCGTCGTCCTCCACGTCGTCGCCGCCTACCAGCTCAGCCGGCGCGACATCGCCGCACGGCCCAGCGGCTACGCCCACCCCCGCCGGCGAGCGAGCTACGCGACCCGCACCATGCGCTGGGGCGGCGTCATCCTCGGGCTCTTCGTCGTCTGGCACATCCTCGACCTGACGACCCTGACCGTGAACCCGAGGGCGCAGGAGCACCATCCGTACGAGAACGTCGTCGCCTCCTTCTCCACCTGGTACGGCGGCGGCATCTACGTCGTCGCGATGCTCGCGCTGTGCCTGCACATCCACCACGGCTTCTGGAGCGCCGCCCAGACGCTCGGCGCGAACAGCGCGCGCCGCCATCGCACCCTGAAGGCCACGGCCACGGGGCTGTCGCTGATCCTGACCACCGGTTTCCTGAGCGTTCCGGTCGCCGTCATGACCGGGTTGGTGAGCTGACATGACCGCCTACGCCTCGTACACCACCGGCGAGCCGCTCGCCGACACCAAGGCCCCGTCCGCCGCCGTCGAACACCTCTGGGACCAGCGCCGGTTCGAGGCCGCACTGGTCAACCCGGCCAACCGCCGCGGACACACCGTCATCGTCGTCGGTACGGGACTGGCCGGCGGGGCCGCGGGCGCCACCCTCGCCGAACAGGGCTACCGCGTCGTGCAGTTCTGCTACCAGGACTCGCCCCGCCGCGCCCACTCCATCGCCGCCCAGGGCGGCATCAACGCCGCCAAGAACTACCGCAACGACGGTGACTCCGTCCGGCGGCTGTTCTACGACACCGTCAAGGGCGGCGACTTCCGCGCCCGCGAGGCGAACGTCCACCGCCTCGCCCAGGTCTCGGTGGAGATCATCGACCAGTGCGTGGCGCAGGGCGTGCCGTTCGCCCGCGAGTACGGCGGTCTGCTCGACACCCGTTCCTTCGGCGGCGTCCAGGTCTCCCGCACCTTCTACGCCCGCGGCCAGACCGGACAGCAACTCCTGCTGGGCGCCTACCAGGCGCTGTCGCGGCAGATCGCCGCCGGCCGCGTCGAGATGCACGCGCGCACCGAGATGCTCGACCTGATCGTCGCCGACGGGCGGGCCCGCGGCATCGTCGCCCGCGACCTGGTCACCGGCCGCATCGACGTGCACCTCGCCGACGCCGTCGTGCTCGCCACCGGCGGCTACGGCAACGTCTTCCACCTCTCCACCAACGCCAAGAACTCCAACGCGACCGCGATCTGGCGGGCGCACCGGCGCGGAGCCTGGTTCGCCAACCCCTGCTTCACCCAGATCCACCCCACGTGCATCCCGCGCTCCGGCCACCACCAGTCGAAGCTGACCCTGATGAGCGAATCACTGCGCAACGACGGGCGGATCTGGGTCCCGAGGAGCCGCGGCGACCGGCGCCCGCCGGCGGACATCCCCGAGGACGACCGCGACTACTTCCTGGAACGGCTCTACCCCTCGTTCGGCAATCTCGTACCGCGTGACATCGCATCCCGGGCGGCCAAGCACGTCTGCGACGAGGGCCACGGCGTCGGCCCCGGCGGGCAGGGGGTGTATCTCGACTTCGCGGACGCCCTCGCCCGGCTGGGCCGCGAGGCGGTCGAGGAGCGGTACGGGAACCTCTTCGAGATGTACGAGCGCATCACCGACGAGAACCCGTACGAGGCCCCGATGCGCATCTATCCGGCCGTCCACTACACGATGGGGGGACTGTGGGTCGACTACGACCTGCAGACCACCGTCCCCGGGCTGTTCGCCATCGGCGAGGCCAACTTCTCCGACCACGGCGCGAACCGCCTCGGCGCCAGCGCCCTCATGCAGGGCCTGGCCGACGGCTACTTCGTCCTTCCGCCGATGCTGGGCGACTTCCTCGCGCGCCATCCGCACACCCCGGTGCCTCCCGGCCATCCGGCCGTCGAGGAGGCGGTCGCCGACACCGAGGACCGGCTGCGTCTGCTGCTCGCGGTGGACGGCGACCGGACGCCGGAGTCGTTCCACCGCGAACTCGGCGAACTGCTCTGGGACGAGTGCGGCATGTCCCGTACGGGCAGCGGGCTGCGCAAGGCGCTCGACCGCATCCCCGCCCTGCGCGAGGAGTTCTGGCGGCGCGTCAGGATCCCGGGCACCGGCGACCGGCTCAACCAGTCGCTGGAGAAGGCCAACCGGGTCGCCGACCACCTCGAACTGGCCGAGCTGATGTGCCTCGACGCGCTGCACCGCACCGAGTCCTGCGGCGGCCACTTCCGCGAGGAGAGCCGGACCGAGGACGGCGAGGCCGTGCGCGACGACGCGCACTTCTCCTACGTCGCCGCCTGGGAGTTCACCCGCACCGGCGCCCCACCCGTCCTCCACCGTGAGGACCTGGTCTTCGACACCGTCCACCCCACCCAGCGGAGCTACGCATGAGGCTCACCCTGCGCATCTGGCGCCAGCCGGGACCGGCCGAGCCCGGTGCCATGACGTCGTACGAGGTCCGGGACATCTCGCCGGACATGTCCTTCCTGGAGATGCTCGACACCCTGAACGAGGAGCTGACCGAACGCGGTGAGGAGCCCGTCGCCTTCGACCACGACTGCCGTGAAGGCATCTGCGGCGCCTGCGGCATGGTCATCAACGGGCAGGCCCACGGTCCCCAACGCGCCACCACCGCATGCCAGTTGCACATGAGGCACTTCGAGGACGGCGACACGATCGACATCGAACCCTGGCGGGCCGCCGCGTTCCCGGTCGTCAAGGACCTCGTCGTCGACCGGTCCGCCTTCGACCGCGTCATCGGCGCGGGCGGCTGGATCACCGCGCCCACGGGCAGCGCTCCCGATGCCCACGCCACGGCCGTACCGAAGGAGGCGGCCGACACCGCCTTCGAGAACGCCGCGTGCATCGGCTGCGGGGCGTGCGTGGCGGCCTGCCCCAACGGTTCCGCGATGCTCTTCACGGCGGCGAAGGTGGTCCACCTGGGCGCGCTGCCGCAGGGTGCCCCCGAGCGGGAGAGCCGGGTGCTGGACATGGTGGAGGCCATGGACGCCGAGGGCTTCGGCGGCTGCACCAACACGGGCGAGTGCGCCACGGCCTGCCCGAAGGGCATCCCGCTGCCGAGCATCGCGGCGATGAACCGCGCATGGCTGCACGCGGCGGCCGGCTCCCGCCGCTGAACCGGGGGGGTGCCTCTATGTCTTTCGTCAAGCGAGGCGTGGGGTTCTGGGTTCGTAGAAGGTGCCGTCGCGGAGCATTGCGAACAGCACGTTGATCC
>NZ_JBEYUP010000013.1:0-167307 GCF_040643575.1 Streptomyces sp. NPDC047108 | reverse complement strand
GCCGCTCGGCGCCCCCGCGTGAGGTCACCATGAGCACTGGCCTGGCGACCGTCCAGACCGGCGGACATCGCGGAGCAAGACCCGATCGCAGCTCGTAGCATGACGGGGATGCCGGTCCGCCGCTGGGCCCCACCGGGCCCTACGATCTGCGCCGCACCCTGAGGGTGCTGCAGCGCGGCGGCCGCGACCCCGCCTTCCCCTGGGACCGCGGCGCGCTCTGGCGCGCTTCCCGGACCCCGCAGGGGCCGGTCACCCTACGGATCGGACCAGATGCCGACGCGCTGAAAGGTGAAGCCCGGAGACCGGGAACCGAAAGGCCCTGGAAACGTCGCCCACGCTGCTCGGCACCGACGATGACCCAACCGCGTCCCGGCCACAGCACCGAATCGTCGCACACACGTTGCACCGCCATCCTGGGCTGCGGCTGGCCCGTACGGGGCTGGTGATGGAATCGCTCGTCGCAAGCGTGCTCGAGCAGAAGGTCTCGACACGGGAACGCCCGGCGACGCTGCGGCTCCCCGCCGTGACCCATCAGCCGCACGACGCCGACCAGAGCCCGCCGGGCACCTCACAACGGTCACGCCCCGGCCTCCCCCGCCCGCCGAAGCTCCTTCTCCAGCAGAGTGAAGGACTTCGGCGCACCACCCGGCTGAGGCTTGCCCTCCTTGTGGCCCACGACGCGGTAACCGGCGTCCTGGTAGTAGCTGTTGAGCCGCGCATTGCCCGCCAAGCAGTCCAGGCGCACGCACGTCCGTCCCACCGCGGCAACCCGGCGCTCCGCAGCCCTCAGCAACAGCCGCCCCGTCCCCGGCGCCGCGGCACTCCGGTCCACCATGAGCCGGTGCACGTAACCGGCCACCGGCGGCTGCCGACCCCAGGCAGCCTCGTCCTCCCACCACAACTCCCAGCCACCGACAAGCCGCCCACCCACCTCCCCGAGCCAGACCTCCCCACACGCCATCACTCGGCGAAAGTGACCATCATCCAGTTCACCCGGCCGCCATTGCCCAGAGACGCCACGCGCCAACATCCAACGCGCCGCATCATCACGGACACGGACCAAGGCAGCCACATCGGCCTCAACAGCCAGACGCACACGCACATCAACCACCCCAGAATCGCCACAAGCCCTCACATCAGCCTCCCCCAAACCCGCGGACACTCACGACCTGTGACCCAGATCGACGGAGAGTACTCGGCTCAGCGGTCTGCTCCGCCTACCCCGGCATGAAGGGCCTGGTGGAGTACACCGCGGGGAGGGGCTGTGCCCGAAACGACCCACAGCCCTCCCCCATCGCGCAGGTGGCGACGACTCAGCGGTTGATCGCCTGGATCTCGCCCACCGTGATGTCCTGGGTGGTGCCGAAGTGCCCGTCGGGGAGCCCGCCGCCGCCTGTTCCGGTGCCGGTCCAGTGGATCTTCCAGGTGATGGTGGCCTTGAGCGGGTAGGTGCCATCGCCGCTGGAACGCAGGTACTTCACGCCGCACGGTGGATCGGTTTTCGCATGGCCCTTGGTGTAGGGCTGGCCGATGCGGCCGTCCTCGATGCGGCACTCACCGGAGGCGGGGTAGGTCTGGGCGTCGTCGGTACCCGGCTCGATGCGGAGGGAAACGGGTTCGGCTGTGGTCGTCGCCTGGATGTTCAGGGCAGGGACGGACGCTGTCACCGAGACGGGCCTGAACGCGGCATTGTCCAGCCACGCCCACGTGGGCAGGTTGACCTTCGTCCCGCCCTCGGGGTTGAGCTCAAGTCTGGTATCGGGAAGGCGTATCTCGGCATAGGCGAGCTGGGCGAGGATCTCGGGCGTGACGGCTTCCGGGGTGTCGGCCGGAGGCGGGTCACCCTTGTCGACCCAGAACGGCGGTTTGCTGCACTTGTCCCACCCTGGAGGGTAGTTGGACGCGGAGTAGGAGTCCCACCAGTAGCCCTTGCCGGACTTGGCCAGGTTGAAGTTCTTGTACGGTCCGCCGTTGACGTATCGCCTGCGCTCCTCGAAGTCCCACTGGGGGCTGGTGGAGTCCACCTCCCAGATCTTTTCCTTGTACTTCTTGAACTGCTTCGGCGTGTACTTGGGCGCGTACCAGCATGCCGGTGGCGACCAGTTCCCGACCGGTGCAGGAGCACCTGCGTTGTTCCCGGAGCCGTTCTTCGAGTGGTCGTAGACGATGCCGCCTGCGGTGGCCGATACCGTGCCGTCTTCACCGGCGTCGCCGGAGGTGTGCGTTCCCCCGTTCGTGGCTCCCCCGTCGCCGTAGCCGGCCCAGGCCGGGCCCGCGGCCAGCACAACGACTGTCACGGATGCCGCCGTGCCCATGCCCAGAGGGCGTCTGAGATTCAGGCCTGGCATTCGGCGCTACCCCTCTGGGACGTCAACTCTTCGGTGATCCAGACGCCTTGATCGTTCGCGCGGAGTCGGCTTGCGTAGATGACAAAGTCGTTCTTGGACGGTTCCGTCACGCTGGTCTTCCCCGTCTTGAGGCTCTTGTTGTACGCCTTGCGCTGGTCTTCGCAGTACACGAGAGACGCGGTCTTGTCCTTCTTGACCTGAGCCTTGGCGTTATAGAACCGCTTGGTCCCGGTGATACGGATCTTGTTGTCCACGAACGACTGGATGAACTGCTCGCTTCCGGCCGCCGCTGTCCCCTCCGTGTAGAAGCGGTAGGCCGCATGGGTGGGGCTCTGGCGAGCGATGGCCATGTCCACGGCTCTGATCATCTGCTCGGTGTCGGCGAGCACGGCGTCCTTGTCCTTGTCACCGGTCTTCTGCCAGTCAAAGACGTAAGACAGATCGCCCGGTACCTTGATCTTCGGCCGGTCGACGGAGTCTGACTGGGAAGACTCCGTAGGCGACGGCTTCTTGCCCGACTCCTCGGCTCCGGCGATCTTCCCTGAATCCTTGCTCTCGTCGCTGCCACCGCTGCATCCCGCCAGCAAGGCGACGGCAGCGAGAACGGCTACGGCAGGTAGGCGTACGGACGCCACGGATCCCCCTCTTGAGTTCTTCTTGATCGATGCAGCCCCAACCTAGTGCACACGCTCCACGCTCCATCAGCGAGAGCCCCGACGTCGCCGGTGCAGGGCGCACCCCGATCCGCGCCATGCAATGAAGCCGGAAGTCCGAGCAGACGGCCCATGCGGTGGGACGCATACGCAGTAGGCGACGTCACCCGCACGTACTGACTGCGCCTCTACGATGCGTCGATGCATGTGACCGGACGAGCGTGCCCGGCGGAAGCACGGGGTGACGTCAGGGCCACACAGACGGCCGCCGCAGGCATACCCCAACAGGCGCCGCCAAGCCCACGGAGACGACCCGCTGCGCAGCGTAGGCGAACCACCTGCGGCGCACCGCGCGTCCCAGGCCCCCGGCAACACACCCGGCGCCTCGTCCGGCGTCGTTCTGCGGTGGAGCGGAACCGCGCGGTGAGAAACACGCTCTTACCCAGGACGTCTACACAAGGAGATCGGATGCGTGCGATCCATTCGTCCCAGCGTCAACGAGCCTGGAGCAGGCGGGCGGTGGGGGTGCTCCTAGCCGCCGCCATCGCCGGCGTGGTGTCCCCGGCCTCAGCAGCCCCCGCAGCCGACGCAACATCCTTACGGCACCCGGACGTGATCCACGGCTCGGCGCCCTCCCTGCACCCCGAAGGCATCGCCTACGACGCCCGACGCGACGCCTTCCTCGTCGGATCCGTCACACACGGCACCGCCTCCCTGGTCACCCCGTACGGCTCAGCCCGCACCCTGGTCAAGGACCTCAAGCTCGTCACCACCATGGGCCTGACCGTCGACCAGCGACGCGGACGCATCCTGGTCACCAACGCCGACCTGGGGGTCGCCGACCGGAGCACCCCGCAGACCGAGAACCGCCTCGCCGGCCTGGGCATCTACGACCTGAAAAACGGTCGCCGCCTCCACTACACCGACTTGGGCCGGCTACTGCCGGGTCGCCAGCACTTCGCCAACGACATCGCCCTCGACCCAGCCGGCAACGCCTACGTCACCGACTCCCTCAGCGGCGCCATCTACAAGGTGACACCGCACGGGCGCGCATCGGTCCTGGTCCAGGACGACCGGCTCGCCGGAACCACCGAGGGCTTCGGCCTGAACGGCATCGTCCTGCACCCCGACGGCTACCTCATCGCCGCCCTGTCCGCGGAAGGAGCCCTCGTCAAGATCCCGCTCGACCAACCGCAGACGTTCCGGCGTGTAGAGCTCAGCGCGCCCATCGGAAGCCCGGACGGTCTGCTGCTCTCCCGCACCGGAACCCTCTACGCCATCGACAACACCAGCAAGAACCGGGTCATCGAACTCGGCTCCACCAACGGCTGGTCCAGCGCGCGGGAGTTGCGCTCCGTGCCGTGGCCCGACCCCGCCCCCACGACACTGACCGCCAGCCCCCAAGGCCCCTACATCCTCACCGGACGGCTCGACCTACTCCTGAACGGAACACGCAGCGACGAGTTCCAGTTGCGGCGACTGCCCGAGGGACGGCACAACCAGTAAGACCCCACCTGACCCATAGCTGACGCCCCACTGCACAACAACATCACCCCGCAGGGGTCTTCGGCGTCACGGCCGCGGTGAATCCGGCACACACCACCCCGCGCCACCCCGGGCCACCGCGGCACCGTCGTCCCAGCTCCTGCAACGTCACAGGTCAGAGGAGCGCACTCGGGGCTGCACCCTTCGATGCCGGTGAGACGACCACACCCACCGCAGTCTGTTCTCAACTGCCGCTCAATGGGCCTGCCCTGGGGGCGAGTTGCGCCCGCTCAGGCCAGCAGACGGCCGGTGTGGGAGAGACGACGCGCGGCGGACAGGAGGGCACGGATCTGAGGGCCGGTCTGGTCGATGTGGGTGACAGGCCTGCGGAACGGCAGCCGGACGTCGCGGTGGGTGCGAAGGCGCTCCAGACGCAGAGTCAGCCCGTAACGGTCGACACCCACCGGCAGCACCCGCAGGACGTCCGAATCCGGACGCGGACGGACGAGGCGGAGCAGCAGGGGAACCAAGTCGCGGTGGTCGTCGAGGAGATGAGTGAGCATGCTCGCCTCGCTCGTTGCGATCGGGTCGAGCTCGGCCGCCTCCAGCTCCTGATAGGTGACGTGAGAGCGCTCCTCGGCGTTCTCGAGGAGCGCTTGGCCGAACTCCATGCACGTACTCTCGGTGGAACCGTGGTCGTAGGGGGCTGCCAGAAGTCCGGTCAGGGTGACACGGGCGCGCAACCGGTCACGCACGGGAGTCGGGGCGATATCGGTGAACTCAAGCCGAACCGGAACACGCTCAACAGCCTGCATCCCACCATCCTCGATCGAGGAATGCAGGTGGAAGTGGCCCATGGCTCCTTCCCCATCGAGCCGGCGGACCTCAGCACACAACCCGTCACTCACCACCGTCATCGAATGCGCAGCGGCCAGAACCGAGCGAACCCGCTCAGCCACTGTCGGCGCCATGGCACGAGCACTCGAGGAACGCATCCGGACCCCCAGAACAGAGAGCAACTTAGGTTTGCCTAACCTAACCCACCGTTCCGGGTCTCGGCCACCCCTCACGACCAAGCCGCCGCACCACCACCACCAACCGTCCAGCGCCCGCACCGGCAGCATCACTCCCGGGTCCTCAAGACCCCCACCCACCCCACCGAGTCGTCGGCGAGGACGACGCTCGGGGCCGGGACGCCGCGGCGTCCCGGCCCCGGCTGTCATGATCGGGCCATGTCGATACATCCGTTGCTGTCCAGAGCGCGGGGGCTGTGGGAGGACCTGGCGCACGTGCCGGTGTCGTTCCCGCCGGCGGGTGGTGTGAAGGTGGCGGTCTCCCCCGAATCAGGTCTGTGCCCAGCCGGATGGGTCGGGATGGTGGCTCTGGGAGAATCAGCCATCGTGACCGTGCCGACCGAGAGCACCGCCACGTTCGTTCGCGATGCACTGGTCGGACTGCCGGCACAAGCCATCGTGGACGGAACGTCAGTCCGCACGGTGCTTCCCATAGCGAGGACGCTCGGACCGGCAGCGCTGTCGTATGTCTCCGCAGACGGATTCCGCCCGGTGCAAACCGGGACACGGACGCTGGAGCAACTACCGGCCGGCCACCCGGACCTGCGGCGGCTGGAGGAATCGGCCGGCGAGGAGGACGCCGGGGAAGCCGGCATGGACGAGATCACCTCGCCCGCCTTCGTCGTCCGCGAGCATGACCAAGTGGTCGCCGCTGCCGGCTATCGGGGCTGGCCAAGTCTCACCGCTCACATCGGCGTACTGACCGCACCGGCGCAGCGCGGACAAGGACTGGCGCGGATCACAGCCTCCGCGGCGGTTGTACACGCCCTCGCCACCGGGCTGCTACCTCAGTGGCGGGCCCGGCCCCTCGCCTCCCGCCGCGTTGCAGCATCACTGGGCTTTGAAGAACTGGGCTTCCAACTGAGCATCGAAATCGTCTAGTCGGCCGGACACCTGTACCGCCCGGGGCAGTCCCGAACTTTACGACTTCGGCATGACCATCGAACCGGACCAGTAGTGCGTGGGCCGCGACCCGTACACCGGCCCTCGATGGCCCGTGACCCCACGACGCCCCGATGCAGTCTCCCGCAGCATCACCTGCACTCCCCCGCCGAGGGTCGCCAAAGGCCTCGGGGATGTCTTGCTCCGGACTTCCCGAGAGCCTGGTGTCAGCTTGCTTCGACGGCCGGGCTGGGCTCGGCGGCCCCCAGGCGGGCGGGGGTTGCCCTGTTCTGCGCCTGACGTATCGAAAAGGTTCGCAGGGGATCTGCGCGCCGGACCATCGGCTGTTCTTCACGAGACGGCGGTATCCGATGGCAAGCGCCGCCAGGCCGACGAAGGCGAGGAGTACGGCAGGCTCCCGGCCGACGCCGTCCGATGGTGTGCTCGCCTCGGCTGCGGATCCCGCTGTGCGCCGAGGTTGCCTTGACGGTGACTGTGCTGATGCCGACCGGGCGCCTGCGTGCAGGAGTGGGCTCCTCCTGGCAGGAGGAGCCCACTTCGGGGGATCTGTCAGGGGCTATTCCGTGCGCAGGCCTTCCGGGCGCATCATCCGCAGCAGCGGCGGCAGACTGAGCAGCGTGACCACCCCGACCACGGCCGCGCCCACGCCGGTCATGGTCAGGACGCTCGCCCAGTCCATGGCCACCGGGGTACGGGTCATCTTCAGCAGCACCGAGCCGAGGGTTATACCCACCGTTGTGGCCAGTGCGAGGCCGAGTCCGACCGGTAGGGCCGTCTGCCACAGCACCGACAGGCTCAGCGTGCGGCGCCGGGTGCCGAAGGCGACCAGCGCGGAGAGCAGCTTCCTGCGTTCGCGCAGCTGCTCCAGCTGGGAGACCAGCAGACTCGCGCCGATCAGTGCCAGCACGAAGAAGGAGCCGACGAACAGGCCTGTGCGGATGGAGGTGTACTTGGCGTCCTCCTGGGTCGACGACCAGCCGTAGGTGCTTGCCAGGGGGTCGATCCGGGCGACGGCGTTGCGTATGTACTCCCGTGACTCCGGCACCGACGGGTCCAGGCGCAGATAGACCCCGTCCGAGAACAACGCGGGCGCGGCCTTGGCGGGCAGGGCGGCAGGGGTGACCAGCAGGCTGTTGGAGTCCTGCACTGCGTCCTCGCGTGCGTCCACCACGCGCACGTTCGCCGGGACGGTCCAGGGCGCCTCGACGCCGCGTTCGGCGGCGTCGCCGTAGGACGGGTCGACGTACAGCTGCCGGCCGGGCTTCACCAGGGCGATTTCGGCGGCGTTGCTGGGAGAGACGTAGTGGCTTCTGGTTCGCGTGACGAAAACGTCGCCGTCCTTGCAGGAGGGAAGGGTGGCGAGTTCGCGCAGGGCGGTGCAGCTGCCCACGGTCAGGCCGTTGCTGTTCTCCGGGTCGCGACGCGCGTCCCCGTACTCCGAGACGGCCAGGGCCACTGCGGCCCGTACCCCCTTGGTGCCGGTGAAGTCGCGCTCGACACCGGGCAGCGGCTTGCGGTCGCTGAATTCGACCTGCATCTGGACCCGGCTGGGGTCCTTGCCGGTGGCCTTGGTGTACTGGGCTTGCGTCCCTGTGAACAGCATCTGCAGGGCGATGGCCCCGGCGACCGCGACGGCGATGCCGTTGACCATGCGTGCGGCTGTTCCGCTGCTCAGCTGCAGTCGTCGTACCGCGAGCTGCCAGGACAGCGCGCCCTTGCCGAGGCGGACGACGGCCGCTTCCACGGCCCAGGGGAGCAGCGCGGTGATGCCGATCAGCAGCAGCAGTACGCCGCCGATGACGAGGTACTGGTTGAAGTCGCCGTTCTTGCGGCCCTTGCCGATCAGCGGGTAGAGCATCGCGAGGCCGGCCAGTGGCGGCACCAGCCGCCACCACAGCCGGCGGCGGCGCTGCTTGGCCGCGCGTACGACGCCGAGCGGTTCCACCACCACGCCGCGCATCGCGAGCAGTGTGACGAGTACGGCCGAGACCGGGATCGCCACGGCGACGAGCGCGGCGAGCGCGGGGGTGGGGTCGAGGTAGCTGGGCCAGACGCTCACGCCCAGCAACTCGGTGGAGCCCAGCGTCTGTCGGCCGAAGAGGAAGAAGGCGGTGCCGATGACCAGGCCGAGCACGGATCCGGCGAGTGCTTCGCCCGCTGCGAACCGCCGGGTCATGTGGCGGTCCGAGCCCACCAGGCGCAGCGCGGCCAGCCGGCGGTCGCGGCGCTCGCCGCCGAAGCGGACGGCGGCGGCGATGAACACGGCGACCGGTGTCAGCAGCGCCACGAACACGACCAGGACCATGAGCAGCAGTACCGGGTCGGTCTTCTGAGGTGTCTCGTCCGGCTTGCCGTATTCGGCCAGCCGGTGCACCGGGGAGGAGTCGGTGATTTTCAGCCCTGAGGCGCCCGCGTAGTAGGCCAGTTCGTGGGAGCCGATGAGTCCGCTCTCGCCGATGGTGCCGGTGATCTTGTAGGGCAGCCGCTTCCGCAGCAGCTTGGCGTCGTCCGAGGCGAGCAGGTCCCCCAGCGCGGGAGAGACCACCATCTCGCCCTTGCCCGGGAAGCTGTCGACCCCCGGGGGCAACGGTGCCTGCTTGCCCTCGGGCTCGAGGAGCCGGCCGCGGATGTCGTCGTCGTGCCAGGCGGTGTCGGTGGCGGCGATGAGGAAGGTGTCGTCCGCCTTCGGCGGGGCCTTCTCGGAGAAGGTGTTGTCGTAGCGGGCGTCCTCCACCTCGGTGCGGGCGGCGAACACGTTGGGCAGTGCGGTGCACAGCAGGAGCAGTGCCACGCCGAGGCCGACACCGACTGCGGTGAGCGTCATCCGGACCCAGCCCTCACGTCCGCCGGTGACGGTGAAACGGGCCCCCATGGCCAGGTCTCTGGCCCACTGACGAGGACTCATACGGCGCGCTCCATTTCGCGGGACTTGCCGTCGCGGACGGCGATCTCGCGGTCGGAGTAGGCGGCCACGCGTGTCTCGTGGGTGACGAGGACGACGGCGGCGTTGGTCGCGCGGGCCGCTTCGGTCAGCAGTTCCATCACGCGTTCGCCGTTGACGGAGTCCAGCGCGCCGGTGGGTTCGTCGGCGAACAGCAGGCGCGGTCCTGTGACCAGCGCACGGGCCACGGCGACGCGCTGGCCCTGGCCGCCGGAGACCTCGCCGGGACGCTTGGCCCCCAGGTCGTCGACCTCCAGGCGCTCCATCCAGCCGAGCGCGGTCCGCACGGCGTCCTTGCGGGAGGAGCCGTTCAGCCGCAACGGCAGGGCGACGTTCTCCGCACAGGTCAGCTCCGGCACCAACTGACCGAACTGGAACACGAATCCGAACTCGGAGCGGCGCAGCGCGCTGCGCTGGGCATCGTTCATCTTCGTCAGTTCACGCCCGTTGTAGGTGATCGACCCGGAGTCGGGCGGCACGATCCCCGCGAGGCAGTGCAGCAGCGTGGACTTGCCGGACCCGGAGGGGCCCATGACGGCGACGACCTCGCCGGGGTGTATGGAGAACTCGGCGCCGTCCAGCGCGTGGGTCGGGCCGTACGCCTTGCGCAGGTCGTGCGCGGCGAGCAGGGAATCGGGGGGTGACGTGGTCATGGGGTCACAGCCTTACGGAGGTTGTCGAGTCTGGCGGTGGTCAGCTCCAGCCAGCGCAGGTCGGCTTCCAGGTGGAACAGGGCGTGGTCGCAGATCAGTTGGTCGGCCAGGTCGCCCTGGCGCTTGCGGTCGGTGAGGATCCGCATGCTGCGCAGATGCTCGGAGCGCTGGGTGTCGAGGATCCCGGTGGCGTCGCGCCGGGTGAGCAGGGCGAGGACGACCTTGGTGTAGAGGGTGGACTGGAGGTACTCCTCCGGCTTCTGCGGGGTCGTCAGCCACCGCTGTACGTCGGTGATGCCTGCGTCGGTGATCGCGTAGCGCTTACGCTCGGGACCGCCGCCCGCCTCGATCCCGTCGACCTCGACGAGACCGTTCTTCAGCAGCCGGGACATCGTCGAGTAGACCTGGCCGTAGTGCAGCGGCCGGTCGTGGCCGAACTTCTCGTCGAAAGCCCGCTTGAGGTCGTAGCCGTGGCGCGGGCCGGCCTCCAGGAGCCCTAAAAGGGTGTGACCGATGGACATGACCCGTGACTATACACGCCGCGTATACACGCCATGTATACGCGGCGTGTGCACTCCAAGCGTGCAGGTCCTGACGAGCCACACGACAGGCCCCCGGCCAGCGGACACGCACCACCAGCACCCCTCGATCGGGCCGCCGCCTTCCGCGCCCCGGCCTGAGTGCCCGACGCGACACCGGACCGCCTCGCCATGCCGGACGACTGAGTCCGGCTGAAGCGACACCCGTACCGCGCCGTGCAGTCACTTGACGGACTCGCGGAGCCGGATCCCCGCAGCACAATCCGAGGCAAATGGCGGCGGTGACCACGTCATCCGCGTCACCCGCGTCATCGCAGTGCACCACGGACCGAGCGTCCCGCCGTACGCATCGCACACGCCCGGTCCGGAACCACAACTCGGCAGGAGGATTCGCCATGTCGAACCACATCCTGATGCTCAACATCCCGGCCTGGGGTCACATGCGACCCGCCCTGGCGGTGACGGAGGAGTTGGTTCGCAGGGGCCACCGCGTCAGCTTTCTCTCGCCGCGGGGCTTCGAAGAGGCCATCCGGGCGTCCGGCGCCACCCCCGCGCCCCTCGACTCCGCGCCCCTCGACTCCGCGCCCGTAAGCGTCCGACCGTGAAGGGGCTGTACGCGCTCAAACCGTGGTTCACCCGCCGATTGGCAGTGCTGCAGCGGCGGTTGCTTCGGGGCGGTGTTTCTCCCGATGTGGTCACTTTCGCCGGAATACTGTGCGCGGGGGCCGCTGCGATATCCCTTGCCATGTTGCCCGCCCCTTGGGCCGTCCTACCCGTTGTGGTATTTCTGACGGCGCGGTTGGCCTGCGCAAATCTTGACGGCTCCATTGCCAGGGCATCAGGAAAGCAGACACGCCTGGGCTCGGTCCTCAATGAAGTCGGTGATCGAGCCGCGGATCTCGTGATGATTCTCGGCCTTCTGCCGCACACATCGCTTCCGCTCGTTCTCGGTGCCATGCTGGCCGGTTCCGCACCGTCATGGATCTCCATCGCCGGGGCGGCAGCCGGGGTGCGGAGAATCAACGGCGGCCCGATGGGGAAGACCGAACGCAGCCTCGTCATCGCGGTCGCCGCGGCGACCGGTTGGTATGCGCCCGCCGCCGTAGTGGTGGTTGCCGGTTCCGTACTGACGGCCGGGCTGCGGCTGTTCCAGGTGGGGGCCTTGTGCAACGGCCGTGTCGGTGAGGGTCGCGATGCCGTGGGCGGCCGGTCATGATCCCCTCTGCAGTTCCGCTGTCGCCGGAGATGGCGCGTGCCGTCCCCTTCCTCGCCGGGACGCTCATGGTGAGCGGCTTCGTCCTTGTCTTCGTCCACAACGCCGAACTGCGCCGCCGCTGGCGGACCTGGTGCGTCACTGCCCTGATCCTCTGCGGGACACTGGCCTTCGGCCCGCCCGGAGCCGTCCTGCTCGCGGCCGGGCTCGGCGTGGTGGGATCCGTGGAGTACGCGCGCATGGTGGGCCTGCGCTCCGCCGACGGTGCCGTGCTCCTCTGCGCCGGGGTACTCCTGCCGCTCGGCGCCTGGCTGCGCCCCGGGCTGCTCACCCTGCCCATGGCCGGGGCCCTGTTCTGCGCGGCCGTACTACCGCCTCTGCTCGGCCAGGACCTCACCCAGGGTGCCGCCCGTGCGGCCAGGACGGCCTTCGGTCTCCTCTGGCTGCCCGTCGCCCTCACCGGACTGGTGTCCCTGGAGGAGACCGCCATCGCGATCTGCGTCAGCGTGGCTTTCGCCGATGTGGGCGGCTGGTGTGGAGGGCGGACACTGGGGCGCTCCGGCCCCCTGAGCCTGCCCCTGTCCGGCCTCTCACCCGCCAAGACCTGGGGCGGAGTTGTGGGTTCAGGCGCCCTGTCCGCTTTGGCGCTGGGCGTCATGGACGCCTGGACCCCGCTGCGGTGGCTGGCCGTGCTCTGCGGCTGCGTACTGGGTGACCTGCTCGAGTCCATGATCAAGCGAGGCGCGGGGGTGAAGGACGCGGGCCGCTGGCTGCCCGGGTTCGGGGGGCTCCTGGACCGCATCGACTCCCTTCTCGTCACCCTTCTCCTGTTGGGAGCCATGCCATGACGAAGCATGCGGCAACCGGACGGTTGACCACGGTGAGGCGTTCGGGGGGCTTGGTGCGGCCCGAGCGGTCCACCACGCGCGGAGCGGAGACCGCCGGGCGGAGCGCACGACCCGCGGTGCGGCTACTGGTCGCTGCGTGGCTCCGCCGGCGGTTCTGGCGGACCTTCCTCGTCCTCACCGGCGGTATCACGGTCAACGGGAAGCTGCCGCGCGGCGGTTGTGTGGTGGTGGCCAACCACTCCTCGCACACGGACACGGCGGCGCTCCTCGCCGCACTTGACGCGGCCCACGCCCCCCGGGTGGCGGCCGCCGCCGACTACTGGTTCCGGAACGGGATGCGCCGCATGGTGTGTTCGGTCCTGGCCGCCGCCTTTCCCGTGCGCCGCCACGGCGGCGGCTACCGCGACCTCCAGGACGTCGCCGGTCCCCTGCTGCGGGCCGGACACGCGGTCGTCGTGTTTCCCGAAGGCACCCGGGGAGACGGCCAGGTCCGCAGGTTCCACCGGGGTGCCGTCGAACTGGCCGCCACGAACCATGTGCCGGTGGTCCCCGTCGCCCTGTCCGGCACCTTCGAACTGCTGCCCAAGGGAGGACGGCTGCGTCCGCACGCAGTCCAGGTGCGCGTGGGGCGGCCACTCGCGGATGCCGACGCCGGCACCGCTCGCAGGGAGGTCCTCGCGCTCCTGGCCGAGTGCCGGTCTCGCGACAGCCGGATCCGGCGTCGGGCGGCCCGGCTGGCGGTCTCCGGATGGGGCCTGGGTCTGGTCGGCGCCTGGTCCTTCGCCGAAGCGCTGAGCTGGCCGTTGCTGCCGGAGGTCGCGCTGGCCGTCCTGTGTGTCGCCGCGCCGAGGGCGGGGGCGCGGCTCACCGCGGGCGCCGCAGCGGCGAGCGTCGTCGGCGGTCTGGTCGCGCTCGCCCTGTACTCCGCGACCCAAGTCGGCCTGCCCCAGCCGCTGACCACCCCACGCATGCACACCGCGGCGCGGCAGGAGATCCGGCAGGAGGGCGCCGCCGCCGTACGGCACCAGCCCGCCAGCGGCATCCCCTACAAGGTGTACGCGGCCGAGGCGGGGCGCGCCGGGGTCCCCGCGGGCGACTGGGTGCTGCGCTCCGCTCTCGCTCGCGGTCAGCGCATCGTCGTCGTCGGCCTGGTGCTCACGTTGATCGGGGTGCTCACCCAGCGCTGGCGGCGTTTCTTCCCGCAGTACCTGATCTTCCTGGGTGTGGCCTTCACCGCACTGTTCGCCCTGGTCATCCGTATGTGGAGCTGACCCCTACCCGGGCGGGCCGGTCGCCGCGCCCGTGTCGTGGGCCTTGCAGACGGGGCCCGCAGCCCGCCGAAAGCCGATAGCCGATAGCCGTGTGAGGAGTCGCTCTCCGATGTCCACTCAGCCTGTCCCGGAAGCAGCGGCGCCGGTCGACCGCTCCGCGTCCGTCCCGCAAGGGGAGGCCCGCCGCATCCTGGCCCTGACCAGCCTCGGCGTGTTCATCGTCTTCCTCGACACCACGATCGTGAACGTCGCCTTCGACACGATCAGCCACAGCTTCGACGCCGGCATCGCCCGCCTCGTGTGGGTCCTCAACGGCTACACCCTGGTCTTCGCGGCGTTCCTGATCCCGGCCGGGCAACTGGCCGACACCTACGGTCCCAAGCGTCTCTTCCAGATCGGTCTCGTCGGCTTCGCGCTCAGCAGCGCCCTGTGCGGGCTCGCTCCCGGCCTCGGCGTCCTCATCGCGGCGCGAGCCGCCCAAGGCGTCTTCGGCGCCGTCATCGTCCCGGCATCACTCGCGCTCCTCCTGCCGGCCTTCCCCCGTGAGCGCCGGGCCACGGCGATCAGCACCTGGGGCGCCATGGCGGCCGTCGCCACCGCGATCGGACCGACCCTGGGCGCGCTCCTGGTCGAATACATCACCTGGCGCTGGGTCTTCCTGGTGAATGTCCCCATCTGTCTGCTCACCGCGGCCTGGGGCGCACGCCTGCTGACCGAGACCCGCAACATCCGCAGCAGAGGCTTCCCCGACCCCCTCGGCGTCGCCATGAGCGCCGCCGCGCCCGCTCTGCTCAGCTTCGCCGTCATCTACGGTCCGCGCCTGGGGTGGGGCGATCCGCGCGTCCTGGCCGCCGCCGTAGCCGGTGTCGTCCTCATCCCCGCACTGATCCGCCGGTCGCGGCACGCCTCACGGCCGGCCCTCGATCTGAGCCTGTTCCGGATCCGCAACTTCCAGGCGTCCAACATCGCCACACTGATCTTCTCCGTGGCCTTCTTCGCCGTCCTGCTCTCCAGCCTGCTGTTCCTGCAGAACGTCTGGCACTACTCCGTGCTGAAGTCCGCACTGGCCGTCAGCCCCAGCGCTCTCGTCACCGCGCTCGTGGCCCCCTCAGCCGGCCGGCTGGCCGAGCGATTCGGCTACCGCGTGGTCTTCGTGACCGGCGCCCTCTTCTACGCCACCGGCGCCGCCGTTCTCGCCCTGCGCACCGGCTCCTCACCGCATTGGGCCGCGCACTGGCTGCCCACCCTCGTACTCAACGGCATCGGGGTCGGCCTGGCCCTCTCCACCCTCAACAGCGCCGCCGCGAAAGCGCTGCCACCCGAACGCTTCGGTGTCGGCATCGCCATCAACAACAGCTTCCGGCAACTCGGCGCCCTCCTCGGCGTCAGCCTGTTCGTGGCCGTCCTCGGAACTCCCGCCAGCGACACCATCCTGGGCGGCTACCACCGGGTCTGGTGGGTACTGTCCACCGTCCCCGTGATCAGCGCCGTGGCCTATCTCGCCACCCACCGCGAATCGGCTGCCACCGGATGACGCCGGACGTGACACCTCCCTGGGCTCCCGCTCTCCAGGGAGCCGCGGGGCGCAGACGGCACCGGCTCGGCTGAACTGGGTACAGGGACTGCCCAACAGGCGGTGCGGACCGGCGAGCCGATCGCGGGGGCGGGCACCGCCGGATCCTCGCGGTCCGAATCAGTGCGTCGGAGACTTCCCGGGGCGGCCGCGGCCGCGCACGAAGACCCTCACCCGCCGTGGGCACGGCACCAGGCCCGGGTCCCGAGCCGGCAGGTCAAGCCGTGATTCCGTGCGCGAGCAGGTCCGCCAGCAGTGCGGGGTCGATGTTGCCGCCGCTGATCACGCAGGCGTGCACGCGGCCGGGCGGCAGGGCGTTCTGCTGGTACAGATAGGCCGCCAACGCGACGGCGCCGGACGGCTCGGCGATCAGGTGCCCCTGCATGGCGAGTACCGCCACCGCGGCCCGGATGTCGGCTTCGCGGACCGTGATGATGTCGTCCACGTAGGCCTGGATGTGGTCGAAGGGCAGTACGCCCAGGGAGCTGATGCGCAGACCGTCGGCGATCGTCCGGCCCGTCTCGGCGGCCGGCCAGCTGACTCGCTCTCCGCGGTGGAGACTCTCCCGGGCGTCCGCGGCCAGTTCCGGTTCCACGCCGATGACCCGGACCCCGGGCCCGGAGAGCTTCACCGCCGCCGCGACACCGGAGATCAGACCGCCACCGCTGACCGGCACCAGGACCGTGTCCAACTCCAGCCCCAGCGCCGCGGCGTCCTCAGCGATCTCCAGGCCGACGGTGCCCTGCCCTGCAATGACGTAGGGGTCATCGAACGGGGGCACCACCACATGTCGCCGCTCCTCCGCCAGTTCCCCGGTGACCCTCTCGCGGTCCTCGGGCGCTACGAGCACGACCTCAGCTCCCTGCGCGCGAGTCGCCTCGATCTTCACCGCCGGCGCCGTGTCCGGCATGACCACCGTCGCCGTGACGCCCAGCATCCGCGCCGCACAGGCCAGTGCCTGCCCGTGGTTGCCGCTGGACTGGGCGATCACTCCCCGGGCACGCTCATGAGGCGACAGCGCGGACAGGCGGTTGTAGGCACCGCGGATCTTGAAAGCACCCGTGCGTTGCAGGTTCTCGGGCTTCAGCACGAGCGACCGCTCGCCGTCCGAGGCCCACGCACAGGGCAGCAACGGCGTACGCACCGCAACGCCCTGGATCCTCCTCCGGGCCTCACGAAGGTCTTCAAGGGTCACACGAGACATGCGTTGCTCCAGGTAGGGCCGTCAGGAGAATCCGGTGCGCCTGCGACCCGCCACTCCCCCGGAACGGACACACCTCCGGTGACGCTGTCCCGTCCGGCAGCTTGCGCGACGCACGGTCAACCCTGATGTCATGGCCTTATGCAGTTCAACCATTACGGCGTCGAAGCCGCGCTGCTGGCGGCCGGGCTCGTCAATCTGCCCGCCCCGTTCACGCCCGACACGCTGAAACCCCTGCTCGACGACCATCACGTGGTGGCCTCGCACCTGAACCAACCGCAGGCGGCCGCCGTGGAAGCCTGGAGCGAACACCTCGCCCCCTGCTTCGGCCCGCAGTCCCTCGCAGCCCGCTGCCGCGCCGTCAACTCGCTCCTGGCCGCAGGCTGCACACCGCCTCACATCTCCCTGCACGACGGTCATCCGCACCTGCACTACGACGCCCCGGACGCCGATGCCGCAGCCCGTATCCAGGCACGAACCGCCGGCGGTCTCGCCTCCATCGTGTGCGGGTCCGGCGCCGACCGCCTCGGGCGCTGCCGCCGCTGCAACCTGGCCTTCGTCGACACCTCACGCAACGGACGACGCGCCTACTGCACCGTCCGCTGCGCGAACAACGCCGCGGTGGCGCGCCACCGCGACCGCAACCGCCCCTGAGTGTGCGGTTCGGGGAGGTCGATGACCGGGACGTCGCCGAGGGTCATGCGACCCAGTCCGTACAGGGACGCGTTCAGAGCGCTGGTCGAGGTCGGGCGTACGGGGACGATCTCCGCCTCGAGCCCCGGCTCTCCACCTGGGTCACAAGCTCGTGGGCCTGTCGAGGGCTTGCAGCGTCCCCGCGGGGAGCCGGTCGTTGCCCCAGCTGCGCTCGATGTAGCCGATGATCCGCGCGACGTCTTCGGCGGGCACCCGCTCCGGTTCGCCGCGCTCCAGCGGATCGGCGTGGAAGATGTAGAGCCGCGAGGCGAACTGGTCGAACGGCAGTGAGGCCTCGCCGAACCGCTCGCCGTTGCCGGCGGTGGAGACGACGACGCCGTCGCCCCAGTCCTGGCCGCTGTCGTTGTTCGGGTTGAAGAAATACACCCGCATGACGTCCTGTGGGTCCGGCGCGGTCCGCAGGATCGTGATCGCGTGCCAGCCGACGTATCGGGCCGCGCTGTCCGTGACGGCGACACCGGCCGGCTGCGGATGGATCAGCGGCTGATCGCCGTTGTAGGACGGGTGGTAACCGGCGTGGAACTGCCGCAGGAAGTCATCGAGGTCGACCAGGTTTCCCGTCGCGACGTCGACGTTGATGTGGAACCCACGAGCCGCCCACCAGCCGTGGAACTCCGGGTTGACCCACCGGTGCGGGTCCCCTGGCCGCGCTGCGCAGCGCCGTCCCATCTCGGCGTAGATCCGGTCCAGGTGCGGTACTACGAGCAGCGACACGGGGTCCAGGTCCATCGGCAGCGTGCTCGCGAGTCCGGTCGCGCTGTCCTTCGAGGAGATCGGCCGGCCCTCGAAGTGCATGAGGATCTCGTCGTCGCGGGCCGCCCAGACGACCACTTGCAGCAGGTAGTCCGGGTCGTTGTACGACCACATCGACAGCGCGCGGGCCGACTGGCAGGTGGGGTTGTCGCCCTGTCCGACCCCGAGCGGCTGGCCCAGCATCGAGAGCACCCCCGCGACGAGCCGCGCCTCCGGTCCCGGCACATCCCCGAAAACCGTCGTCAACCGCTCCCGCGCGGCCGGGGAGAGCTCGAGTGCCAGCTGGCGCCACAGCGCGGGCACCACCGGCGGCTCGTACAGGATGCCGCGGTCGAGCAGCAGCGCCAGCCCGTAGATGCTCTGCGCGGTCTGCGGGTGCACGGCCACCTCGATCAGCCGGTGTACCAGTTGGCTGTAGCGCAGCAGGCAGTTCCGGCCGGTGTCGGACAGCCCGAGGGCCTCACCGAGGAGGTAGTCGCTCTCGTGGAGGAGGAACCGGAGCAGTTCGGCGTGGTACGGCGACACCAGGCCGGTGTCGTGCATCGCCCGCGCGAACCCTGTCGCCTCGTACTGCAGCCCGACGGTGTCCATCGCCTCGAGTCGGGAGCGGAAGACGTCGATGCCCGGGTCGTCCCGGCATGCCTCGGTGGTCCCGAACAGGCTCGTGATGAGCCGGTCGATGCCCTGCCCTGACGATACGCCGAGCGCGACGTCGGGGTCGGCGCGGTAGGTCGCGATCCGGGTGATCAGGGCCTGCACGGCTTCGACCTGGATCGGACGCTGGCGCAGGATCCGCCAGATCTCGTCGACCAGGTTGTCCATCACGCTGTCGTAGCCGATCTCGTCGACGAGGTGGCGGAACAGGTCCCGGACGAGCTGTGCGGTCCGGCCCTGCTGGGTCCGCTCCGCCTCGCTGGGCGCGGTGAACAGCAACTCCAGGTTCGTTGCCAGTACTTGGGACAAGAACTGGCGGGCGTCCTCGGCGGGCAGCGTCGGGTGCGCGAAGTCGCCGCGGACGACGGCGAGCATCCGCAGCTCGCTGGTCGCCTCCATGACCACGGTGTCCGCGTCTGCGCTGTGCAGGCTCGGGCCGACCAGCGACGGGATGAGGATCTCCGGTGACGCCCAGTCCGTCTCCCGGAAAAGTCCGGCTTCCTCAAGGGCCTGCGCCCTGGCCTGGACCGCCGCGGCGCCGCCCGGCTGCATGAGCACCCGCCGCAGTGCTTCCAGGACCCGCCGCAGCTTCGTGTGCTTGCCGAAGTCGCGGGTTTCGGCCATGGCCTGGATGGCGTCGTCGAGTGAGGTCACGCGCTTGTCCAGCGTCGTGACCTCACCGCTGGCGTCGGCGGTCGGTTTCAAAGGGTCTTCCTCGGGTTGGTCTCCTGCGTCCGCGGGGTCGTCAGACGTAGAAGTCGAGCTCTTCCTGTTTCTTCAACAGGTCGCGCATCCGGTAGGGGTCTTCACCGAAGAAGTACACCAGACCCCAGTGGGTGCCGAACGCGGTCCTCTTGGTGACCGTCTCCTCGAGCGGGGTCGAGAGGTCGTGCGACTCGTAGTAGTCGTCGTCCTCGGTCTCCTCCGGGATCTCCAGGTGGCTGACGACGCGGCGACGCGGGTAGACACCGAAGCAGCCGGCGACCCCGGACGCGTCGACGACCTCGCGCGGGAAGAAGGCGTCGATCTCCTCCTCGGTCGTCTTCGGGTCGAAGGCCAGCACGAGGGCATGGTAGGCGTTGAACCCGTACGCCCGCTCGAGCAGCTCGAACACCTTGAAGCCCGGCGGCCGGTAGGCCACCTCGCCGAAGTACATCTCGCCGTCACTGGTGACGAAATACTCCGGGTGCACGAAGCCGAACTCGATGTCGAACGTCTTGATGAGCTTCTCGATCTGCGCCGTGATCTGCGGGCGGTACCGCTCCAGTTCCGGGGTCGCCGGCACGAACACCGAATATCCCAAAGTGACGTATTCGGAGATGTTGAGGAACTTGATCTTCCCGTTGTGCACCCACGCCTCGACCGCGAACTCCCAGCCATCGAGGTGCGATTCCATGAGAACCGGGAACTCCTCGTCCGGAATCGTGTCGACCTCGTCCGGGGTACGGATGACGCGGTGCCCGAGGCACCCTGCCTTGTCGAACGCCTTGAGATGGATCGGGTCGTTCGGGTCACCGTCCAGCTTGAGCAGGGTCTGATTGACGCGCTTGAGGAAGCGGATCACGTCGTCCCGGTCGTGGGCTTCCTCGAAGATCCCGACCCGGATGCCGCCGAGTTGCGCGCGGCGCTTCATCAGTGCCTTGTCCCGGAGCAGCAGGGACTGGCCGTACAGACGCGGATTGTCCAGCAGAAGGGAATTGATGGCCCCTGCCCATTCGACCGTTTCCTCGAACAGCGGGATCGCGACGTCGACGCCCATCTTCTGCAGAGTCTCGGCGATCTCCATGGAGCGGTCGTTGAGCCGTTCGAAATCCCACAGCACGTACGGGATGTCGTGCTCGACGCAGTACTTCTCGGCCCACTCCGGCGCCACGACCACGTATCGCCGGTCGAACCGGTCGAGGGCTTCCACCGCATTGAGACTCCAGCCAAGAAGCGCTACATAGCCTTTGTCCGGGTTCCTTGTGGCCGGTTCGCCCTGTGTCATGGACCGTTTCTCCTTCGGAGCGTGCGCTCATCGACGGCGTGGCTGGCACGACCGGGCATGGCTGGCACGACCGTACCCGGCGCATACCCGGCGATCTGCCGCGCACGCACCTCACTCCCGCGCGCAAGGATGAAGGCGGCACGTTCGCGCGGCCACGCCTCCCGTGTTCTCTGAGCCGCGCGGGATTCAGCCCGCCGCGGAGGCCGGGGCGGGCTCCGCCGCGCGGGGGTGGGCCTTCCCGTGTTCTGCCCGTGCCGTGTCCAGCAGCCGCCGCCAGGACGACACCGTGGGCCGCCGGCGCAGCAGAGCCCGCCGCTCACGCTCGGTCATGCCACCCCAGACACCGAACTCGATGCGATGGTCGAGGGCGTACGCAAGGCACTCGGTACGCACGGGGCAACCTACGCAGGTGGCCTTGGCCCGGTTCTGTTGCGCGCCCTCCACGAACAGCTCGTCCGGATCCGTCGTCCGGCAGATGGCTCGTTCGCTCCAGTCGGATTCGCCGTGCACGTCGTGGTCGCCTCTCCCAACTCATGCTGCTCGACGCGGATTGCGGCGTACGCAGCGTTCGGGGTGGAACGGTACGAGCAGGTACCGGAGGGGAGGAAGCCCCTGGCACGCATGACCACCCCATCGAGTTGCCCGGCGGAATCTCCAGTGTGTGGGCGGAGGGCAGCTTGTCCCCCGGCTTCAGCTCGGCGATCTCTTGCTCAAGGTCTCGGCGAGCTGGTCGTAGAGCCGGCTGTCCTCGATGGTCCTGGGCGGCGCAGAGCGTGTTGAAGTGTGGTGGGAGGGGAGGGAGCGCGGGACCTGCGCAGACTGATCGTTCCTGGTTTGTCGGTGGGGGCTGTCAGGATGCGGTCATGGAGCCTTCGGAGATCGTTGAGGCATTGTGGGCGCGCATCGAGGCCCGGGACTGGGACGGGGTGGGTGAGTTGCTTGCCGCGGACCTGGTGGTCGAGTGGCCTGTCAGCGGCGAGCGGATCGTGGGACGGGCGAACTACGTCCGGATCAACGCCGAGTATCCGGAGGGGTGGTCGATCCGCGTGCTGAGAGTCGTCGCCGACGGCGATCAAGTGGTTTCCGAGGTGGAAGTTCCGCACGAAACGATGGGTGTGCATCGCGTCGCCTCGTTCTGGACGGTGCGCAAAGGCGGCATCAAGGCTGCCCGGGAGTACTGGACCGAGCTGGGATCAGATCCATCGCCCCATTGGCGGGCTGACCTCGTCGAGCCGTTGCGGCAAGCTGACTGATGTCCGCGGGCCGGCTGACCGTCAGAGGGAACGGCCCGGTGGATCGCCCAGGTCGGGCACATCACGCTGAAGGCGTGCGAGCAGGACGACGTCGCGGCTGGTGACCGTGGGGCGGGCGCAGAGGTGTCCTACGAACGCTGAGGCCAGGCTGAGCGAAGCGCCAGCCGGCGTCACCGGCGTAGGACGAGTGCAAGTGGGTGAAAGTCCCCATGGGGTGATGGGGTGTCGACTCCCCCACTTCGCTGCGGATGCCCCGGGGCCGGCAGATGTCCCCGTGCCTCAGGAGCCGCTTTCTCCCTCGGGTTGGCCAGGGTCGGCCCCGAAGTCGGGCAGAGTCAGCGAGCCATCCGCGGCGAGGGGAAAGCCCGGATTGTGGGCAACCTCCCAGACGTGCCCGTCCGGGTCGGTGAACGCGCTGGAGTAGAACCCGATGGCATTGACGGCGGCTGGTTTGGTGATGCTTCCACCAGCCACCTCCACCGCTGCGAGCAGATCGTCCACTTCGGCCCGCGAACGGACGTTGTGGGCCAGGACGATGCCGCCGAACCCCACGGCGTCCGGGCCGCCCCGCCCCGACGATCCGGGCGGCAGGCCGCAGTCCGCGGCCAGGAGGTCGCGGTCCCACAACACCAGGGCGAGGCCGCCGGCCTGGAAGAAAACGGTTCGCTCCACCTCCTGTCCCCGCCAGCCCAGTGCCTCGTAGAAGCGCCGGGCACGGGAGAGGTCGCGGACGCCGAGGGTGACGAGGGTGATGCGCTGTTCCATACGGTTCACCGTAGAGGCCGCGCGGCCCCGATTCGTTGTTGAAGGGAAGCCACGCCGCAGATGGACAGGAGCAGTCGTCTCCTGACGGTCAGGCAGCGGGGGCGAGCAGAACAACTACGAGATGGACCACCCAGGACGCGGCGCCTCTTGAGGACGATGCGCGCGCAAGGCCCTCACCGCTGACACCCTTCACCCCCACGACAACCACCCGGCACCCACGCGGGATGATGAGCAGAGCAGTGGCCGCCCCCTCCTGGGGGGGGACAGGACACGGTCGTTGCCGCCAGGGTCAGCGATCGCTCCAGGCAGGCTGCTTGGTCAGCATCTGCGCGGCCGTGTCGCGAGCCACTTGCTCCTGCAGGCCCTGGGTGTGCTGGAGGAACCCGGCGAAGCCGGCCAGGACTTCGTCGTAGCTCTTCATACGGCCGTCTTCGTGTGCGCAGTGGCGGCAGTAGTCCTTCGACGGGTCAGCTGCCGCGTGCTCCTCGACGGTGCGCATGGGCATCCCGCAGCTGATGCAGGTTCGGGTGTCGTGCCGGGACATGGCGTGTCTCCCTTTGGTCGGTTTCAGGTATGCAGCAGGGTCATGAAGTGCTCGATCAGCGTCGGGCCGTGGACGGCGATGACGGATCCTTCAGGGGCGAACAGGTCTTTGTTGATCATGTAGTGGTGCACCAAGCCGATCCAGGTGTTGAACACCAGATGCGCGGGGAGCGTCCGGATCCGGCCCTGCGACGCTTCGGCCTCGGCTGCGGCGCACAGGTAGGAGGCGACCGCGGACTGCAGTCCCACCCAGGTGGCGCGGAAATCCTTCGGCATCGAAGGCGTCTCGACCACCAGCTGCCGGTAGGCGCCCTCGTACTCCTCAAGGCACCGCAGATGCGCTTCAAGGACTCTCCGGAGTCCACTGCCCGAGCCGGCCAGCTCATGAAGACGGTCAGTGATCTCCCGGCCGATGTGCCCGGCCACCGCCAGGACAAGGTCCTCCCGTGAAGGGAAATGCGCGAAGACGGTGCCGTGCGACACCTCGGCAGCCCTCGCAACATCCACCGTGCGGGTCTGCGCAAAGCCCTGCTCACCCACAAGCCGGACGGCCTGGGTGATCAAGCGGCGCCTTGTGGCTTCCTTCTGCTCCACGCGACTCGACATCATCCTCCTCACTGAGTTCTGACTCACTGAGTTGTAACTCAATGAGACTGGCGTCGTCAAGCGTCTCCAGAGCGAGCGATGGATGAGCAAGCCTCGGCACCGACCGCGTCGTCCCACTTCGCTGAAGCCTGGAACCGGCGCCTCACAGCGGACGACGCACGCCGCCAGACCTACGCCAACGGCCTCGGAACCGGACGCTCGCTCGTCGCGGTGGCCGTGAAGACCAACCGGCCGAAGGCAGGGGCCACTACAGGGCTGACACAACTGACGGTGGCTCAGCTCTCGTCCCTTGTGACCGAGCGCGCCACTTGGCCGTTTCGAGCGTTCCGTCGACTGCTCCTACAACGGCGCTCGGCCCTCTGTAAGGGGTGACCCGTACTTGAAGAGCCCTCGCGTTCTCTACCCGAGCGTGAGCATCGCCTCGGCGACTTCGCCGACCGCCGCATCGGGGATCGCAGTGGCGGCCTCCTTGAGGACGAGCAGCCGCGCCCCGGGGATCTCGCGCGCGATCGCCTCGCCGTTGCCAACGGGAAAGAACCGGTCGCGGTGGCCGTGGACGACGAGCGTGGGGACCTCGATCTCGGGCAGGCGCTCGCGCCAGCGGGGTGTGCAGTCGATCCTGGCGAACACCATGCCCATCTGGTTGGCCATCTGGACCGCGGGTGCGGTGCCGGGCGTGCGGTCCCAGATGCGCGCAGCGATCTCGCGCGCGACGGCGGGGTCGTCGCCGCGGATCTCCGCGCCGCCGGCGGCGAACTCCGCAACCGCCTCGCGGTCGGTCCAGTCGGGCATCGGACGCGCGAACAGCCGGCGCATGGTCGCCTGGTCATGGTCGGGGAGGTCGTCGTCAGGCGGGCCAGGCGCAACCGCGCGGGTGCCCACCAGGGTCAGCGCCGAGAACGCGCCCGCATGGTCGAGCACGGCCACCTGGGCGACCATTCCACCGACGCCGATCCCCGCGAGGTGCGCAGGCCCTCCGCCGAGCGCGGCGGCAAGGGCCGCCGCGTCGGCGGCGAGGTCGCGCAGGGTGTAGGCGGGCGCCTCCGGGTCACTCGTGCTCGACTCCCCGCTGTCGCGCAGGTCGTAGCGCACCACGCGTCGTCCGCCGGCAGCGAGAGCCTCGCACAGCGCGTCGGGCCAGGAGAGCATCGTCGTCCCACCCGCGAGCAGGACCAGTGGCGCGTCGTCATCACCGAACGACTCGACACCCATGGCAATCCCATTGGCATTGACCGTGGTCATCAGATCACCCCAGAACGTCGTCGTAGGTCAGGTGCGTCCCGGACGATGTCCGGGTCACCCTCCGCTGCACCAGCGTGCGCGGCGCTTCGCCGGTCAACGGTGTCGTCCCGGTACCCAGCACCAGGGTGCGCGATGTACGGCGTCAGCACCTCGACCAACCCGGCCGCCTCGAGCGCCGAACCGACCATGGCGCCACCCGATGAGGACGACGTCGAGGTCCTGCCGCTGCCCGGGCGGGGGCCGGGCCCGGTGACGAAGCCGCCCGGGGAGACCGAGATGCCGGCGATGGTGCGAGTCATACAAGGGAAGACCCGGTCCGCTGCCCAAACTCATCCCTCACACAGCAAACGTGTGCCGGACACGAACCCGACAGCACGACACCCGAACGGCATGCCGGACGTACAGCGGACAGCCAGATCCGGAGAAGCCGCCGTAGACGGGGCTGCCCCAGACGTGGGGAGGCGGCGCGTCGGCGATGATCTCCTAGGCCTCCGCGGGCTCAGTGGCACGGGTCAGCGTTGCCGCTGCCTGGAAGCCGCCGATCTTCTGCTCGAGCAGTTCGGCCAGCCTCAGGGGGGTGCGGTCCTCGAACATCGGACCAATGAGCTGCACTCCCACCGGCAGGCCTTCGGGGGACCGGCCCGCTGGAATGCCGGTGGCGGGTAGGCCGGGCATGGTGGCCAGACCGGCCCAGACGAGCTGGTCGAGGTACGGGTAGGCGACGCCATCGATGTCGATCCGGCGTTCCAGCAGATCGGGGTTGTGGTCGTGCGGGAACGCGGGGGTCGGCGTGATCGGACACACCACGGCATCGAACTCGGCGAACAGCTGCCGCCAGCCGTGGCGGTGGAGCTCGCGACGGTTGTTCGCCTCGATCCAGTCCCGGTGGCTGAACACCATGCCGCGCAGCCGCACCGCGTCGAGACTCTGGTCGTGTGCGCTCAGTCCGGCAGCGCGGTTTCGCAGTTGCTCGTACGCCTCGACGGGAGAGCGCGCAACGGAGCACGAGAACAGCAGCTGCGTGTAGAGCGTCGCGGCTTTGGTCAGATCGGGGAGCAGCGGACTGTTCCGTTCGACGCGGGCGCCGCCGTCGACCAGTGCGTCGGCCACCCGGTTCACGCCCGCTCGTACCGCGGACCCGGTCGGAATGAGCGGATGCTCTTCGAGGACCAGGACCCGGAAGTCGCGGAGCCGCTCGTGGCGCGCGGGCGGGAGCGTCACGTGGTGTGCCACGCCGGACGTCAGCAGGTCCGGTCCGGCCATGACGTCGAGCAGGAGCGTGAGGTCGCGAGCGGCGCGCGCCATCGGACCGACGACGGCGAGGTCGAGGTCGACCGGCAAAGCCGGCTCGGACGGCGGGACCATGCCGCGGGTTGCCGCCAGCCCGAGTGTCGGCTTGTGTGCGTAGACACCGCAGAATTGTGCGGGGGTGCGCAACGAACCGGCGATGTCGGAGCCGATGGACAGCGCTCCGAATCCGGAGGCCAGGGCCGCCGCTGATCCGCCGGAGGATCCCCCCGGCGTGCGGCCGTGATCCCACGGGTTGTTGGTGGTGCCGTAGATCTCGTTGAAGCTCTGCACATCTTGCAGACCCAAGGGCACATTGGTCTTACCGAGCACCACCGCGCCTGCGGACTTGAGCCGCGCCACCTGCACCGCGTCCTCTGCCGGTACGTAGTTCCGGTGGAGCGGCATGCCCCAGGTCGTGGGTAGCCCGGCGATGTTGTAGGACTCTTTGACCGTCACCGGAATGCCGAGCAGCGGCCGATCCTCACCGCGGGCGCGAGCCAGGTCGGCACTGCGCGCGGCGGCCCGTGCACGGTCGAAGTCCGGCACACAGATCGCGTTGATCGCCTTGTCGTCCCGCTCGATACGGTCGATCGCCTCGTCGGTCAGTTCCGCCGAGGTCACTTCGCTCGCGCGCAAAGCAGCCGCGAGTTCTTCGGCCGTCTGAAAACTCCACTCCATGAATCCGACCGTACCGACACATGGAGCAAGCCATGAAATGTCGCTTTACGCAACGGGGTTGGGTGTCTCAATACTCACCATCTTCCTCGTCGGCAACAGACAATTCGCAATGGCGAGGCGCGGCCAGGCTGTTCTTCGGCCTCGTCACCTCCCGGCTATTCGCCCGTGTCGATAGTGACCGTGCCTTAGTCGCCGCGTCGGCGCTCGAAGACCATGGAACCGGGGCCGGACGAAACGGTGCGTGAATTTTGCGGCCGGGGAGATCGGGGCCCGGTGCCGCGCATTGCCGCACCGCCATGAGGGAGCGGACAGAGTTCCGCGTCAGCCCAGCCGAGGACGCGGGAGTCGTTGCCCGCCGGGTCGGCCAGGACGACCCAGGAGACGTCAGCCTGTCCCACGTCGGACATGCCTCCGGCAGGGGCGCTCAGGCTTCAGGATGGCAACCGGGGAGTCGTGAGCTTGGGCCCATCACCATGAGCTCGGCCGCCATCGGGCTGCCTCCCGCGACTCAGGCGCACCGGCTGATGGGTGAGTTTCGGAGACGCGGCCGTCCGCTCTCCGTGCCTACTGTGGGATCACCCGCGGAAACGCAGGGCAACCGCAGCAGTTCTCTCAGATATAGGAGTGGATACGCCATGAGCAGTGGTATCAACACGGTCATCTACCACGTCGCCGACCTGGACCGGGCCAAGGCGCTTTTCGGCACGTTCCTCGGCGTCGAGCCGTCGACGGACTCGTCGTACTACGTCGGCTTCGAGTTCGACGGCCAGCAGATCGGACTCGTTCCTGACGCCAAGGAACGGGGCTTCACCGGCCCGGTCTGCTTCCGCGACGTGCCCGACATCGCCGCCGCTCACCAAGCCCTCCTCGCCGCCGGCGCCGAGTCCGACGAAGAGCCGCACGACGTCGGCGGCGGCCTGATGGTCTCCTCCGTCAAGGACGCGGACGGCAACGTCATCGGACTGCGCCAGCTGCCGTGACTGAGCGACCTTCCCCGCCGAGCCGTCTCCGGCCGTCCGCGAGACGGACCGACATCGATAGACGATGACAGTGGGCAGCAGGAGTGATCGCAGATTGAATGAACGCCGTCTGGAGTGCGACCGGGCGAGAGACCGGTCGCACCACTTCTAGAAGAAGTCCTGAATGCCCGCGTGGTCACGAATTCCCTTGAGGCAGGCATACTGCACGCTGTATGGCACGGATTCGGAAAGCGCCGCTGACTTTCTCGACGGTCGGTTCTTACCTGTGTTCAGTGATCAACCGGGGGAGATTCTATGCGAGGACCGAGGGTTTCCCCTGGGATAGAGGTAGCTACGCCCGACCGGGCGGGCTTGGCGACGGTTTCCGCCTATGGCGTCGCGTGTCTGGTGCATCTTCTGATGGCGGGGTCGTTGATCGGCGGTCTGCTGCTGGTCGTCCTCGGCTTGAAGACGGTGGTGCAGCCGCTGATCGGACTGATGTTGCTCGCACTAGCTGTCCTACTGCGGCCTCGTTTGGGCAGACTTGATCCCGACCTGCCCACGCTGAGGCGGGTGGACGCGCCGGTCCTGTACGGGCTGTTGGATGACATAGCCGATACGGCCGGGGTGCGGCGTCTCGATGCGGTGCAGGTCACCACGGACTTTGCCGTACGGGTCTCCAGTTACGGCATCCGGCGCAGGCGGCGGCTGGAGCTCGGCCTCCCCCTCTGGCTGACCTTTGCACCGCAGCAGCGGGTCGCTGCTATCGCGCATGAATGTGGGCATTTCGCTTCTCGTGATATCCGGCGTGGGGCCGTGGTCGGTATCGCCCTGGGTTCACTGGCCGGCGGGGCGGAACTGATGGAGCCAGGGCACGTCACGGCGAAGTCGGCCGTCCCCAACCCCCTGCTCTTCCAGCATGCCGACAAGATGGCTGAGTACATGGTTCGCTTCAATGCCCGTGGGAAGCTGGGGACTTGGGCCCTGGCCATTCCAGGACTGGCGGTGAAGGGCACGGCCTGGCTGCTGGTCCGGCTCACGCTGCCGGGAGCGCGACGCGCGGAGTTCGACGCGGATGCCGTGGCCGCCCGAATAGGCTCCACCCAGGCGGCTGTCTCCGCCCTACGTGACCGACAGCTCGCCGATGTCGTCAACGTCGAGATGAACCGACTGGCGATTGCCGCACATACTTTCAGCCGGACCCGTGCTGCGCAGAACACGGATCCGGACTTCTGGGCCAAGGTTGCCGCACACGTCGCAGCAATGCCCAACAGCGAACGGGAGAGGCTCCACAATGCCGAACCCACCAACGTGACAGCTGCAGACTCTGATTCATCAGCCAGCACAGCCAAGTTGCACGGCCTTCCATCCAACAGCCTGCGTGTTGCGCGTCTGTCCCTTGGGGCAGCACAGCCCGCTGAGGTCACCCTCGATGCGGCCAGGCTGGATGCCATCGAGGACGAACTCCGTGAATCGAAGCGCCGGCTGGCCCGCCAGGTCGTTCAGGACTGCGTCCACGCCTGAACCCGCAGATCGTCTTTTCCCACGAGATCGGCATCGAGCAGCCCGAACTGCGTGCCCTCGAGGCCCGGTGCGCCAGCTAGAAACGTGCTGCCGGAAGACTGACTGATCATCGATGATGTTTGCAGTCAACGTCGAAGTCACCCAGGCTGCGGCATGCAGGCGACCTGTTCGAGGACAACTCCCGGACCATCATGCGCATCGCAGCTCAGCTGGACGCCGGGCGGCGGCCCCAGGGCGTGTCCCGATCGCGTGACGTCGGCCTGGGCGGTCTTCAGCGGGTGCTGGCCACGCGTCCCCCATCAGCGGGCCGATCACTCCATAACGGTCACCTCAGCGCCGCAGCATCACAGCGCACAGGAATGCTCTTCGGGCTGAACGTTCACATGCCAGGCAGACGACACACGCGACTCAGCAGCCGTCCTCCAGGCGACACCAAGGGCCCGCCGCCGCAGCGGGGCCCGCCGCTTACGTTTCGGTCATGACGAGCAAGGCAGCCATTGACCCGGCCTTCGGCTATCCGGGGCAATACCTGCCGCCGCTCCATGTCCCTCAACTGCTCGGGTCGTTGGGTGTACCGAGCGAAATACCCTTTCCGGAGCCCGTCGGCTGGAGGCGTGATGAACCGCGGAACAATGAGAGCAGCAGCCATTGCGATCGCCACGGCAGGGGGCTTGGTGTCCATGGCCTGTGGCCCGGCAGTCGCCGACGATCCACGGGCCACCGCCGACGGCGGCAGTTCCACCACAGGCAGCCTCTTTCAGCAGAACGCCGCCCAGAACGGCCGCCAGAACAACAACTGCTCCAGCGTCAACGAAGCCGACTCTGCTCTTGACCTTGCTGGTGGGAGACTTCGTGGGCGTTGCGTCACAACGGACGGCTCGCTCAACAAATTCTCCGAAGTTCACACCGGATCCGCAGATGCCATGGGTGGCAGCAGGCTCGACGGTTCCCTGACTCAGCAGAACGTCGCGCAGCGTGGTCGGCAGAACAACAACTGTGCCAACCCCAACGATGTCGACGATCCCGTCGACGGCATCATTGGGTCCCGGCTCGTGAGCCAGTGCACGGATGAGGACGTTTCGTTCAGCGAGCACACCTACACCAGGGGCAGGGGGGCCACCGCCCAGGGCGGGGCGGGCTCTCGAGAAGATCAGAACATCGCCCAGACCGGGCGGCAGAACAACAACTGCGCCAACCCCAACCTTCTGTTCTTCGACACCTTCGACAGCAGCCGGCTGGAGGCGCGCTGCGGGAACAAGGACCGTTCCGCGAGCAAGCACGCCTGGGTCGACAGCGGCGGTGCCCGGGCCGAAGGAGGGTCGACAGCCGGAGGGATTCGTCAGCAGAACATCGCTCAGGAAGGCCGGCAGAACAACAACTGTGGCGACGCCCAGTCTCCCTTCATCATCGCCTCGGGAAGCCGACTCGAGGGACGCTGCGGAAACACGGACGGATCCATCAACACACACACCCGGGACAGTGGTGACGGCGCGGAGGCAAGCGGTGGCTCGGCGAGTAGTGAAGCAATTGGGTCTCTGAGTCAGCAGAACATCGCTCAGGAGGGACGGCAGAACAACAACTGCGCGTCGCCCAACGTGACCGATTTCGGCATCGAATCGTTCGGTGGGAGCCGTAGTAGCGGCGGCTGCGCCAACACGGACCTCTCCCTCCGGAAGGAAACCAGGCACCATGGCGGAGGCGCCGTGGCCGAAGGCGGATCCGGGGATGCCGATATCGACCAGCAGAACATCGCGCAAGAGGGACGGCAGAACAACAACTGCGCCAACCCCAACAGTGTGGGAATCGACGCGGCGGGCAGTGCGGTGAACGGACACTGCAGCAACAAGGACCTCTCCTACGCCCGCCAAACGTGGTCCAAGGGCGGCGGTTCGCAGGCCCTGGGTGGCTCAAGCGGACTCGAGGTCGACCAGGACCAGCAGAACATCGCCCAGTCCGGGCGGCAGAACAACAACTGCGCCAACCCCAATGAGGGCGATGTGACACTGACCGGCGGGCGAGCCGAGACCCGATGCGGCACCCTCGACCGTTCCGCAACCGTCCGCTCCACAGAGATCGGCGGCCGCGCCACCGCGGAAGGCGGCTCCAGCACCGGCGGGTCCCTCTTCCAGCAGAACACCGCCCAGGACGGCCGCCAGAGCAACAACTGCGGCAACCCCAACAACCTCGACCTCACACTCTCCGGAGGACGCGCGAGCACCCAGTGCCAGGCCGTCGATGCTTCCCGAAGCACCGGCAGCATCTACCGGTAGCCACAAGGGGCGCTGAACCCCAGGCGGCCGCGGCCGCGCCGGCTTCGATTTGGAGGCCGGCCCCACCCTCCACCACAGCGAGCCCGGGGGTCTGGCGATCTACCGCACCGACTCCGGCGAGGCCCACCGCTTCATCGGCTTCGCCACAGACGTGGAAGGCGGCGTTTGCCATCCGCGCGGGCTGTCGAGACGCGTCATTCAGGCTGGGGTGGCGGGCTTTCGCGGTGCGGGCCTCGAAGCCGAGGAGACAGCGAAGGTCTTCCACCGGGACAGAGGGGCTGCTGTGCCAGCAGGCGTGACCTTGCACAGCAGCCCCGGGTCTCCACCCGTTCCCCCGGCCCTCCTGATGGCACTCGATCGGTGGCCGAAGTCGGAAGGCTCAGCGTCTAGTCATCGGCGGGGGTGATGAAAATCTTGCTGCCGGCGATGACGTCGCACCGGCCGTCCCCGTTGTAGTCGCGGTACTCCGTGATGTCCTTGTACTTCAGTGGGGACTGGTTCAGATAGTGCTGAATTCCCTGTGAATCCCACCACCACCAGGTCACGCCGTTGGCTCGGAAGTGATCCTTCGTCCCGTCACCGTTGAAGTCGCACACCGAGGTCATCATCGGCTCGGCGGTGACGCCGAACTTGTTGTTCGACTCCTTGAGGCCTTTCTCGGTCTGGTCGAAGGCGCCGTCCCGGAGGATGAAATCCGTCCACTTGTTCTTGTGGGCGAAAAGGTTGTGACGCACGGTCATGCCGATGGTCGGGGTGCCTCGCAGCTTGACTCCGGTACCGGCCGTGTACCTGATCCAGTTGTAGGCGACGTCCATGTACTCTCCGGCGAGACCGCAGTTGTAGGAGCCGAAGACTCCGCAGTTGTCACGCCCGTGCATGTCGATCTGGTGGGTGTGGTAGACGTTGGTGTTCCATCCGCCGCCGGCTTCGACGATGTTGCGGTAGAACAGGAAACCACTACCCTCCCTGCCGTCTCCCGCGACGGCATGCCGGTTGTGGTCGAAAATGTTGCGTTCGATCAGAGCGGTGCCGCCGTACGTCACCTCGACGCCGTAGCCGCCACCGTGTCCACCGCCGAAGACGTCGCCGGTCTGGTGCTGGTTGTGGTGGAAGTAGCTGTCCGTGATGTGCGGAAGCTCCTGCCGCCTGTCGATATCGAGCCGGTTCTGCTCGTCCCGGACCTGGATACCCATGTTGCTCCACCCGTAGAACTCGGAGTGGTCGATCGTGACGCCTCGACTGGATGCGATTTGCACGCCGATGGAGTGCGGTTCCTCCTCCTCCGCCTGGCGCGTTCCGAGTCCGCCGTCGATCCGGATCCCGCTGATCCGCACGTTGTCCGCTGTCAGGTGGTACCCCTCGTAGTCCCGGCCGATCTTCAGGAACACCTCGGGGAACGTTGTCGTGTAGATGCGCGGCCCGCGGGGGAACTCCTTGGTCCGCTCACCGATGATCTGCACCCCCGGAGCGATGAGAAGGTCCTGGAGGCCACTGAGGTCCAGGTTGACACCGGCGCTGATCCTCACCTCGGCATCCTGCACCTTGATCGCGTCCAGAAACGCGTCGACCTGGTCATCGGAAGTGATCTCTACCGTGGTCCTGGCGTTGAGAGCACCGGGGAGCTTCTGCCATCCCGACCAGTCGTCGGCCGAGGGGCTCTTCTGCACGTCCTGGTGGAGCGCCCCGTCCTTGTCGACGCCCAGCAGCGTCATGGTGCCGTTCTTGTTGCCCTCGACGGCCACGGAACGCATCCTGCCGGTGGAATTCTGCCACTCGGACCATGTGTTGGCGTCAGCAGAAGTCTGCCTTGCGCGAAAGAGGGATTCGTCGTCTCGGGTAACGAATGTCTCCATGCGGCCGTCGGCATTCCGCCCCACCGCCACCGAGGTCAGCGGGGACGCCGGCATGTGCTCCCACGCACTCCAGTCGCCGGTGTTCGCCTTGGTCTTCCAGCGGTGAAAAGCCTTGCCCGAGTTGTCGATGCCCCAGAGCTCCAGACGTCCGTCAGCCCGTCGCTCCACCGAGAGGGAGCGCAGGGCTCCCCCAAAAGGCTTCCAACCGGACCACACGTTGGTGTTCTTACGGACCTGCGACATGGCGAAGGTCTCGGCAGACGCGTTCGTGGCGAAGACTTCCAGACGGCCATCCCCGTTACGGCCGAGCGCGACCGACTTCAACGGAGACGCGGGAACCTTCTCCCAGGCACTCCAGCTGTCACTGTTCGCAGTTGTTTTCCACCGGTGGAAAGTCTCCCCCGAGCTGTTCACACCCCACAACTCAAGACGACCGTCCTCATTCGCCTCCGCCGCCACCGAACGCAGCGCGCCGCCGAACGGCTTCCACTCGCTCCACTCCTGGGAGTCAGCCGAGACCTGCCGGCGGTGCCACATGTGATCGTTCGCATCCGAAGCGAACGCTTCCAGACGTCCATCACCGTTACGCGCCACAGCCAAAGCGCCATGCGCGAAACGTTCACCTGCCCTCGCATCCACGTCAGGCGCAACGATCAGCGTCCCGGCGAGCACCACGAGTGCTGAACCACCCGCAGCACGTCTCAGTCGACGGGTCACCCTCCCCGGTGGGCGTTCGGCACACCAACGACTCATCGCGGTTCCTTTCCAAGGCCGTTCGAAAACGACGAAATGAATGACGGAATGATCTGACGCTCACTGCGGGTCGCGGTTGCGCCGATGGCGGAGTTGAGCGAGTCCGATTGCGGGATATCCGGCGAGCAGCCACAGCCGCGGACCATCCCGTAGACCCCCGCCTGGCGGCGCAGTCAGTCCTCTTCGCCCACTCGCACTCCCCCTCCGCGCCCGGTGCCAGCGACGCGGCCGCCGCGCATGCCGCCCGACTCCCCTTTGAACCGCTCATCGTCACGGTTCGGGTCGGAACGCGCAGACCTGGCCGCCGTGAGGACCCGCAGCAGATGATTCCATACTTTAACTAAACTGGGAATCGGGGCGACGCTATGCGAGCAGTCTTGAGCGCGCGGACGGGCCGTTCTCCAACTGTGCGAACAAGGGGCGCAGTTGGCGCAGACGACCTCGCGCCGTACGGCCCTGCGCACACTCCCCCTACTCCCGGATCCCGCGCCCCGCTTCGCCCCCCAGCGCGGAGGTGTGCGCCGCCCCGTGCGGGTGGCTCAGGCGGGGGATGTGGGGCCCGTAGCGGGGCCAAGATCCTGCAGCTTCCGCCTCAACCGAGCCCTCCCTGCGGCGACGCGGCATCACAGCGACCGACCCGGCCCGGCGCATCGCGTTCAGACCGCCGGAAGCCCGGCTCCTGACGCCACCAGGCATCCAGGTCCATGTCGGTATTATGAGTAATTGGGTGGTTTGCGCATTGGTTGCCGTGTGGGCCGCCCGTCTGCGCGTGGGAGGTTGCGGTGGCCTTGGAGAAGCCGGATCGAGGGTGGCCTCTGGTAGGGCGTGACGGTGAGCTGGAGGCTTTCGAGCGGGTGTGGGCGGAGGGGCAGTGCCGGGCGGTGGTGGTGTTCGGAGCTGCGGGCGTCGGCAAGTCCCGGCTGGCGGACGAGTTCTTGCGCCGCGCGGTCGCCGACGGTGGGGTACGGGGCGCGAGGGCCACTGCGAGTTCGGCGGCGGCGAGGGTGCCCCTCGGGGCGGTGGCCCAGCTGGTCCCGGCCGGGACAGACCTTTCGGATCCGGTGAGAGTGTTCGCGGCGGTGACATCGGCCTTGAGCGGGCCGAAGGGAAACCAGCGGTGGGCGGTGCTGGTCGATGATCTGCATCTGCTGGACGGGGCATCGGCGGTCTTGCTGCAGCAGCTGACCGAAGCCGGGGTGGTGCGGCTCATCGCGACGGTGCGCAATGGCGAGCCGGTCAGTGACGCGGTGGAGGCTCTGGCGTGGGGGAACGGGGTGCACCGGGTGGACCTGGACGCGTTCGACCCGCGGGAGACCGAGTGGTTGCTGCGGGCCGGTCTGGGTGGTCCGGTGGGCCGGCGTACGGTGCACCGTCTGTTCGAGGCGTCGGGCGGTAACGCGCTGTATCTGAGCGAGCTGGTCCATGGCGCGCTCGAGGCCGGGACGCTGGCCAGTGACGGGGAGATCTGGGAGCTGAGAGAGGGCGCGCTGCCGGGCACGCCGCGGCTGTCGGAGCTGATCGCCCAGCGGCTGGACGCGGCCCCCGAGGCAACCCGCGACGTGCTCCGGCTGCTCGCCCTCTGTGAGCCGGTGTCGCTGGCCGACGCCGAGGCCATGTGCGGTCTGCGGGATCTCGCCGCCTTGGAGGAGTCCGGGCTGGTCCAGGTCCTGAGGGACCGCCGCCGCCATGCCCTCGTACTGGCCCATCCGCTCTACGGGGAAACGCTCCGGGCCGGTCTTCCGGCATTGCGCCGACGCGCCCTCCTGCTCGAGCACGTGGAACGGGTCTCCGCACACGGGTCGCGGCGTCGGGGCGACACCATGCATCTGGCGCTGTGGCAGCTGGCGGCCACCGGCACCGCCGACCTGGCACTGCTGATCAGGGCGGCGGTCCTGGCCCGTCATGTCCACGATTACCCCCAGGTCGCTCAGCTGATGGAGGCGGTTCCGCAGGGTGAGCACTCCCGGATCAGCTGCCTGCTGCACGGTGAGGCTCTGACGCAGCTGGGCCGGTGGGAGCCCGCGGACGTCATGCTGGCCGAGGCGGAGGAGCGCGCCGACGCCGAACCCGACCAGGTCGCCGCTTCGCTGGCGCGCACCTGGAACCTCTTCTGGTTCGCCGCCCGCACCGAGCCTGCCCTCCGGGTGAACGAGGCAGCGCTGCGCCGGGTGACCGGACCTGAGACACGGCGCATGCTGACGCTCAACGAGGGGGCCATACGTGCCGTGTCCGGTCAGCCCGCCAGGGGCGTGGAGCTGCTCAAGGATCTGGAGACCGACCCTGAGCAGGCACCGAACCCGGACGCCTGGGCCCTTGCCGCGTTGTGTCGCACGGGTGGGCTGGCGTACCTCGGACGAACCGACGAAGCCGTTGCGTGGGGTATGCACGCGTACGCGTGCCATCTGCGGATACAGGAGCAGCAGATCGGATCGGACCCGGTCGGTCAGCTGAACCCGGTGAGCTTCTCGCTTGCGGACGCCGGTCAGCTGGCCGAAGCCCGTCAGACCGCGGAACGCGTGCTCGCCGAGACCATGTCAAGAGCCCACATAGCCTCCCGCGTGTGGGCGATGCACTTCCTGGGGCGGGTGGAGTGGCTGGCGGGTGACGTCGCAGCCGCCCGGCGCTGGCACGCCGAAGCGGTCGCAGAGGCCCGGGCCCGCAACCACATGACGCCGCTGTTCGATGCGTGGGCGGGGCTGGCTGCTGCCGCGGCGGTCCTGGGCGATCTCGGCGCCGTCCAGGAGGCACTGGCTGAGATGTCCGCCTATCCCCCGATGGGGCACAGCACCGGGGAGGAAGACCTCGGCCAGGCGTGGCTGTACGCAGCCAAGGGCGACCTCGCCCGCGCCCGCGACATCCTCGCCCGGGCAGCGGACAAGGCTCGTACGACCGGACACGTGACCTCCGAGATGCTGTTGCTGACCGATGTCGCACGCCTGGGCGGAGCCGGGAAGGTCACGGCCCGTCTCACGGAACTGGCGCACGCGTGCGACGGCGCTTTCGCCCCCGCCCGCGCTCACCTGGCAGCCGCCCTGGCCGTCGACGACCCCGAACAACTCTTTGCCGTCTCACAAGAGCTCCATGCCCTCGGTGCCCACCTGCTCGCCGCCGAAGCCGCCACCACAGCCGCCGCCACCTGGCAGCGCACCGGTGACACCCGCCGAGCCACCGCAGCCACCCTCCACGCTCAAGCCGAGGCCGCCCGCTGCCCCGGCGCCCGTACGCCCTTGCTCGCCGCGCCTCAGGCCACCGCCCAACTCACCCGCCGGGAACGGGAGATCGCTCACCTCGCCGCCTCCGGCACCCCCAGCAAGGCCATCGCCGCAACGCTTCACCTCTCGAACCGCACCGTCGACAACCACCTTCAACATGCCTACGCCAAACTCGGAGTCACCACCCGCCAGCAGCTGTCCCACGCGCTCCGCCACAACGACACCCGCTCTCCCGCCGCGTCCCGCCCCGCAGATCAACACCACGGATATCGGTGAGACGGAAACTGTGCAGTGAACCGGCTGGAGCGGGGAGCCGTGCTGACACACGCCTGCCTCTGCAGCTCGCGAACCCTCCTCCGCTTCCGGCGTCCGGCGTCCGGCGTCCGAAGTCGAGAGTTGCAAGGCCCGCGACTAGGATGGTCACAGCGCCCCATCGAGGGCTTGACCGGGCTCGGCCCGGGGCCCGGGCGCGGGGCGGCGTCGACGCCCCCAGGGCAGTCACCACGCGCGCTCCCTCATCACGTTGGGCTTCTCAGCACTGCTAGGAGCGTTGTCATGACTGCTCATTCCGCCTCGATCGTCCTGGAGCGCCCGGCGCAGGAGCTGGCCGACGCGACCTCGACCCATCCGTTCCTGTACGAGCTGGAGCCGGTCGAAGCACGCAAGGTCCTCGACGACCTGCAGGCCGCGCCGGTCGACAAGCTGCCGGTCGACGAGGAGTGGATCACCGTACCGGCCTCCGTGGGCGACGTACGGGTGCGCATCGTCAAACCACAGGGCGCCACGGGGACACTGCGCGTCGTGCTGTACATGCACGGCGGCGGCTGGGTGCTGGGCAACGCCGCCACCCATGACCGCCTGGTACGGGAGTTGGCGGTCGGTGCCCGTGCAGCGGTGGCCTTCGTGGAGTACGCGGCGTCACCGGAGGCCCACTACCCCGTGGCCATAGAGCAGGGCTACGCCACGGCGCAGTGGATCGCGCGCGAGGGAGCGTCCAAGGGGCTGGACGCCCGGCGCATGGCTGTGGCCGGAGACTCGGTAGGCGGGAACATGACAGCCGCGCTCGCCCTGATGGCCAAGGACCGCGGAGACGTCACCTTCGTGCAGCAGTCGATGTACTACCCGGTCACGGACGCGGCCATGGACACCACGTCCTACGACCAGTTCGACACCGGCTACTACCTCAGCCGCAAGGCCATGGAGTGGTTCTGGGACGCCTACACCACCGACCCGAGGCAACGCGAGGAGATCACCGCCTCCCCCCAACCGCGCCACCACCGAGCAACTCGACGGCCTGCCGCCCGCCCTGCTGATCGTGGACGAGGCCGATGTGCTGCGGGACGAGGGCGAGGCCTACGCCGCCAAGCTGCGCGCGGCAGGCGTCCCGGTCACCACGGTGCGCTACGACGGCGCGGTGCACGACTTCATGATGATCAACTCTCTCAGCCGGACCAGGGCCACCCGAGCAGCCGTGGACCAGGCTGCCTCGTTCCTTCGCGATGCCCTCGGAACCGCGTAGACGCACGTACGCGCCGCGTTCCTTCAGTACCGGCCTTCGCGCCGGCGGACCGGTCCTCCGGCGCATGGCAAGGTGGACGCCGCCGGCTGCGCCGCCTACCCGCTGACGGCGCAGCCCCCTGGCCGCACCACCGCCGTCTTCTCACCACTGCCTCCACCGCGGCGGGCAGGTCTTCGACTGCCTCTGCGATGCCCCCTCACGAGGCGCGGTGGTCCCCACCAGCACGGTCACCCAACGCCTCGAGCGGCGAGGGCAGCCGGACCGTTCCGCTCGTCGACACGTCCGGTGGCGCCGCAGTCATCACCGTTGCCGCGCCCGGCGCAATCCGTGCCACCGAAAGTGGCAACGGGCTTGAGTGGCGGACACTCAAGCCCGTTGCCCGCTTACTCAGGCGCGGATCGGGAGCGGGAGAAGGTGGAGGCATGAAACGGCATCGCCTCGCACATCTCACGACGCTGCTGCTGTGCCCCACTCCCCATCTCCCGCTGACCAACCAGCCCGTTGCAGCGTCACGTCGCTCAACTCAGGCCTGCACGGAACGGAGGAAGCAACGGCCTGTCGTACTGACGCCGACCGCAGTGACTGCATGCGGCCGGGTGGCGGGTGCCTCTCCTGACGAGCGAGTGGATCATGAGTAGTCGATGCTCACGCACTCGCTCCCGCTCTCGTGCTCCACTACGCCCCTCGCTTTCTTCACACTCCGGCCACACATCTCCCTTGAGTCGGCCACATGCGGTTTCATGGCATTCACACACATGCAGGACGGGGGACTTCGATGCGCCTTGCTGCCGCATTGCTTCTGGTGGCTCAGGCAGGATTACTGATCGCTTGGGTCGTCGGTCGACGCCCTCGCCGTCGATCGGGTCGATCGGTTCGTGCCGACCGCGAACAGCGTCGTACGGTACCGACTTCGATTGATGACGCAACTGTCTTCGATCGTGCGCAGTGGCGAGCCATGAGCGCGGCCGAACAAGCCGAGTTCGACGAGCGGCAGTTGTCGCGTGGTGACGATCCCCAGCCGACTCGGTAGACGCCGCCGCAGCGCCAGGCCCGCCGGTGCACATGACAGCCGCGCGTTCCTCTTCGGTCCCTTTTCGTCCTCCGCCGAGCCGGAACACGGCATCGTCTTCCGCTATGTGATGAACCGTCATCGGCGACCGCGACTCCATGCCCGCCACAACACATGCCGTTGGTAGGTGTTTCTGCTTCCCGACGCGGGAACGCGCCGGCGGCGCCGGACGCCAGGAGTGGCCCGATTACGGTTGCTGCGCATGACCCACACCGACATCGAGATCACCGCTGAGCTGATCCGGGATCTTCTGCGCGACCAGCACCCCGACTTGGCCGGTCGCCCTTTGAGACTCGGCGCACGGGGCTGGGACAACCAGCTGTGGCGCCTCGGCGACGACCTCGCCGTCCGGCTGCCCTGGGCGACGCAGTCCGCGGACGCGCTCCTGCGCAAGGAGCATGCCTGGCTGCCCGCCCTCGCGCCGCAACTCCCGCTGCAGATCCCCGTCCCGCAGCGCCTCGGCGAGCCCTCCCAACGGTTTCCGCGACCCTGGATCGTCACCACCTGGGTGCCGGGCCGGCCCGCCGACCGTGCCCCCGCCACGCGCGGCGCGGAAGCGGCCGACGCCCTGGCCGCCTTCCTGACGGCTCTTCACCAACCGGCTCCCACCGGGGCGCCCAGCGGACGTGATCGCGGAGGGCCCCTGGCTCACCATGCGGAGCAGTTCGCCAGGCAGCTCGCCTCGGCCACCGAACTGGGGCTGGTCCCCGACCCGGACGCCGTCCGCGCGGTCTGGGAAGACGCCGCCGCCGCACCCGACTGGGCGGGCCCCGCACTCTGGCTCCACGGAGACCTGCACCCCGCCAACGTCCTCACCACGGACGGCACCTTCTGCGGCGTGATCGACTTCGGCGACCTCTGCGCGGGCGACCCGGCCTGCGACCTCGCCGCCCCCTGGGCGCTGCTGCCGGAGAACGCCGCCGACCACTTCCATGCGGCCTACCAACCAACCCCGGACGCCGCGACCTTGCGCCGCGCCCGAGGCTGGGCGGTGCTCCGAGCCCTCGCCGGCATCCGCATCGGAGACGCCGGCGTCCACGGCCGCCCCGGCGGCAAACCCACCTGGGGCCCACCCGCCCATGAGGCGCTGCGACGCCTCACCGCCGCGGCCCCTCGCTGATCAGTCCCTGCCCGCCTTTCTTGCGGGGGCACGGGCCCACCGTCCGATCGGCGGCGAAACTCGAGTAATTTCCCGAGCCGACCACTCGTAGCCTCTCCGTTGATCACCGGGATGCTTACGGCGGGAGCGGCCATGGACGCACGCGTCACCCTCGCGGAGGAGCTGCTGCTCCTTGCCCTCGATCCGGCCACGGGCAGACCGCGCTGCAGACCGCGGTTTCTGCAGTACGGTCTGGCCGGGGCCGTGCTCGCGGAGCTCGAGGCGGCCGGCCGGATCGTCGAGGATCACGGCCGGATCGCACTGGCGAATCCGGTGCCCATCGGCGACCCCCTGCTCGACGACGCTCTGGCGAGCCTGCCCGATCCCCGCAAAAGCAGGGGCGTGCGGATCCAGCGCTGGATCCGCGGCTCGGCCGGGCCGATCGAGCAGGAGTGCGCGTACCGCCTGGCACAACGCGGTGCGATTCGCATCGAGAAGCGCCGTGCGTTTCTGTTCTTCGGCTACCACATCTATCCGTCGGCCGGGGCCGATTGGTCCACGCCTGCTGTCGCTCGTCTCCGCTCCGCCGGCAAGGTCCGGTTCCCCGACCGGCGCAGCCGGATGCTCGCCGGCCTGGTCTCCGCGATCGATCTGGACGGCGGGATCTGTCCCGGCTCCGGGGGCGCCAAACGGATCCGCCGTGACATGCACCGGCTCACAGGCGCGCAGTGGCCCGCTTCCGCGGTGCGGCGGACCGTGCGGCTGGACAAGGTCGGGCAGTCGGCCGGCGGCGGCGGGTGACCGGCCCTGACCGCCAGGCCCCGGGACCGTGAACCTCCTGTCCAGTTCTCCGGACGAGCGCACGAACGGCCCCGAGTCCCAAGCCCGGGCCCCTCCCCCGCGCCGCGAGTCCGAAAGTCCCGGGCCCCCGCGCCCCGAGGGACGACGAGGGCCGCCCGGCCGAAGGGCGGAACGGCCCTCGCGGATCAGCGTGCGGCCCCCGGCAGAGGCGCGTGGACCGTGGGCACAGGCGCGTGGTGCGCAGCCGGCACCATGACGGTGCCGAGGCGCCGGCGCCGGGCGAGCCGGAGTACGACGGCCGCGTAGAGCAGCATCATCGGTACGTCGATGGCCACGGTCAGCCAGTCCAGGTCGGCGGCGGTCTCATCGGAAGCGAGTCCGTCGGTGGTCAGCGCGGCGATGCCCATCCCCAGCACGTTGTTGAGGGTGTGCAGCGCGATACCGGCTTCGAGTCCGCCCGTACGTACGGTCAGGAAGGCCGTTACCAGACCGAAGGCGGTCAGGTCGGCGAAGCCCCAGGGGGTCCCCCATCCATGGGCGCCGGCGAAGAGGAGGGCCTGGGGCACGATCGCGATCCACGGTGAGCGGCACCAGGCGCCCACGGCCTGCAGCAGCCATCCCCGGCACATGTACTCCTCGCCCGCTGCCTGGAACGGCACCACGACGAGCACCATCGCGAGGCCGAGGAGGAGCGAGGACAGGCTCGCCATTTCCACGTCCTGCGTTCCGGTCGCGTCGCTCGAGAGCAATGCGCTGAGTCCCAGGGTGCCGGCGGATACGGGCAGCGCCACGGCAAGGCACACCGCCAGCCAGCTCCACCGCACCCGGCCGGCGACCGATGACACGGTGCCGGCAGGGCGTCGGCCGACCCAGCGGGTGGCGAGGAGCACGACGGGGATGAGGACCGCGAGGGGCAGGAGCCAGACCGCGGCGTCACCGATGACGCCCCAGCTGGAGAATCCTTCGGAGTCCTCGGGGCGGTTCAGCAGGTTCCCGGCGACCTCGATTGATCCCATCAGGGCGCCGGTCACCAGCATGGCGCCGACCATGACCACGCCGGTCCCCACCAGGGGGCGCCACCACCGGTAGTGGGCGCTCGTACGGGCGAGGCGATGGTAGGCGAGCCCCGGCCCCTGGCCGGCGGCCGAGACCGGACCTGCGGCCGCGGCCGGACCTGCGGCCGCGGCCGGGTACGGCGGGGGCTCGGTGGCGGTGGCGGGGATCGAAGGAGGGCGGGCGGGGTGGGCGGGATGGGGCGTGTCGGCCCAGGGATGTGTCATACGTGCGTGCCTCTCATGGGTCGGCGCGGAAACGAGCCTCGAGGTGTCGCCTCGTGGCTCGGGAACCCTCGTCGAAGGACCGCACTCGATCGGAGGCCGTTGCCGCGCGTACCTACTCAACTCTTGTGCTGCGCACCACGACTGCACCCACCTCGCCGTGCCGGGCGGAGAAGTCTGCCGGCCAGGGGGCAACGGGAGGCACGCCCGTGGATGCGGTCCTCGCCCTCCGGCGCCGTCGGAGACCTGACCGGCGTGGAGACCTCCCCGGGCGGCCCCGCGCCGCAGTGCATACGGATCCCTAGACTTGCCCGGCATCGCTGGCACGCCACCGGGCTCACGTGCTGATCTGGGACCCGATCGATCGCATCGGTACGGGCGTGGGGACCTCTTCAGCCGTGAGCCGACCGTACGGCTCGTCCCCCCTTGGCTCACACAGGAGGCCGTCAGCCCATGGGGAACGACAAGACCGAGATTCTGGACCTGGTGCGCGACTACCACCGCAAGAACGTCTCGACGGGGTTCGTGCCAGGTGTCACGCCGGTCATGGCCGCCGGTGCCGTGCTCACCGAGGACGACAGGGTCGCCATGGTCGAGGCCGCCCTGGATCTGCGGATCGCCGCGGGTCGCAGCGCCCGCGAGCTGGAACACGGCTTGGCCAAGTACTTCGGACTGCGCAAGGCGCACCTCACCAATTCCGGATCCTCGGCGAATCTGCTCGCGGTCGGCTCCCTCACCTCGCCGCAGCTGGAGGACCGCCGACTGGTCCCGGGCGACGAGGTGGTGACGGTCGCCGCGAGTTTCCCCACGACCGTCAACCCCATCCTGCAGAACGGCCTCGTGCCGGTCTTCACGGACATCGAACTGGGCACGTACAACACCACACCGGAGCGTGTGGAGCGGGCCATCGGCCCCCGGACCAGGGCGATCATGATGGCGCACGCACTGGGCAATCCGTTCCGGGTGCAGGAGATCGCCCAACTGGCCCAGGATCGCGGCCTGTTCCTGATCGAAGACAACTGCGACGCCTTCGGGAGCACCTACCGGGGACGGCTCACCGGCACGTACGGCGACCTCGCGACGGAGAGCTTCTACCCGGCGCACCACATCACGATGGGCGAGGGCGGGTGCGTGCTCACCGACAACCTGGCGCTGGCCCGCATCGTGGAGTCACTGCGGGACTGGGGCCGCGACTGCTGGTGCAAGCCCGGCGAGGACAACCGGTGCTTCAGGCGCTTCGAGCACCAGATGGGTTCGCTGCCGCACGGCTACGACCACAAGTACATATTCTCGCACGTCGGTTACAACCTGAAGGCCACGGATGTCTCGGCAGCGCTCGGGCTGCAGCAACTCGGCCGGATCGACGCCTTCGGTGCGGCGCGGCGGCGCAACTGGGCACGGCTGCGTGAGGGCCTGGACGGGCTGCCCCACCTGCTGTTGCCGGAGGCGACGCCCGGCAGCGACCCGAGCTGGTTCGGGTTCGCCATCACCGTCAGGCCGGACGCACCGTTCGCACCGGCCGCGCTCATCGATCACCTCGAGTCCCGCAAGATCGCCACACGCCGCTTCTTCGCCGGGAACCTGACGCGGCACCCCGCCTACGAGGGACGCACCTGCCGTGTCAGCGGAACCCTCGCCAACAGTGACATCACCACCGGGCACACCTTCTGGATCGGCGTCCATCCGGGGCTCGCGGACGAGATGATCGACTACAGCATCGATGCCGTGACCGAGTACATGAAACTCTCCCACTGAGCACAGCCGGCTGACCTCCGAACACGAAACTCCCGGAATGCGGGCCGTCCATGGTCCTTCTCTTCAGCCCGCCCACCGGTTGTTCTTTCAGCCCGCTCCCCCGGTTGTTCTTTCAGCTCGCCTACTGGTTGTTCTTTCAGTCCTTGCCCACTCCGGCCCGACACCGCGGGCCCGGCCCCTAGCATCGATTTCACGGCTGCTGCAGACCGCTGAAAGGGTTGTGACCTCCTTTTCCGCATTACCCCGTTCCGCATCATCCGTTCCGCATCGTCCCGCGGCGCAGGACCGCGGGATGTGCCGAGACGGCTTCACGGGTCAGGAATGGCCGATGGGTGAGCGGCGAAAAGGTTGCGATCGCTCTGCGAGCCCTCGGTTTCGCAGCAATGTGCCGTCGCGTCCCCGATTCTCTCGGGGGCGGGTCGTCGTCGAAGGGTGCCATTCATGATCCGTATCGACAACGCTCGAGTCTTCGACGGGGAGCGCGTGCTGGACGGGGTCTCCGTGCTCGTCGAGGACGGGATCGTGACCGGCGTGGCACCCCCGGGCGATCTGGAGGCCACCGCGGGCTCCCGGGCACCGGACGAGATCGTCGACGCCAGTGGCCACACGCTCCTGCCCGGGCTGATCGACGGACATACGCACGTCGTCGGCACCCTGTCCAACCTCCGGCTCGCCCTGGCTTTCGGGGTCACCACCGAGCTCGACATGTTCAGCTTCCCGCCCGACCTCACCGCCTGGCTCTGCGAAACGGCGGCGCGGACCGACGACGTCGCCGACCTGCGCAGTTCCGGGACGGTGGCCTGCCCGACCGGCGGCCATCCCGTGGCCTCGATGCCGTTCATCCCGTCGCTGTCGGGACCGCAGGACGCCGATGAGTACGTGACGGCGCGCCAGAAGGAAGGCGCGCACTACCTCAAGCTGATGTTCGACGACGGAAGACACCATGGTGCCGACCTGCCGACGCTGGACGAAGCGACGTCCACGGCGGTGACGGCGGCGGCACGGTCGGCCGGTCTGCTGACGGTGGCCCATGTGGCCGATACCGAGACCGTCCGCGGTGCGCTGGCCGCGGGGGTCGACGCGCTGACCCACGTTCCGCTGGAGGAGCCGATCCCCGAGGCTCTGGTGCGCCGGGCGGTGACGGACGGCCGCTTCTTCATACCCACCTTGGCCATGATGGAGATGTCCAGCGGCGCCCGCGGGGGCCGCGACCTGATCGCCGATGACCGTATCGCCGACCACCTCCCGGCCGACGCCGTCGCGGCGATCAGCAGCGGTGCCGAGGGCCTCTCCGTGACCGTCCCCTCCCCCGGCCTGGACTTCGGCCACGCACTCGAGACCGTACGGCGCCTGCACGACGCCGGAGTGCCTCTCGTGGCGGGGACCGACGCCAACAGCGGCCCGGGGCGGGCCTGCCCCGTCGTCCACGGAGCGGCGCTGCACCGCGAACTGGAACTGCTGACCGCGGCCGGCCTCCCCCCGAAGGAGGCGCTGAAGGCCGCAACCTCCGCACCGGCCCGCCTGTTCGGCCTGCACGACCGCGGCCGGATCGCCCCCGGGCTCCGGGCCGACCTCCTTCTCGTCGAGGGCGACCCGACCGTGGACATCACCACCACCCGTGCCATCCGGCGGATCTGGCGCCAAGGCATCCCCTTCGATCGCGAGGCCTTCCGCAGGGCCTGGGTCGAGGCTCCGGACACCGGCCACGGCGAGAACGGCGGACGGGACGCGGGAACGGCGACGGGCAGCGCGCTGTCAGCCGTCGGCTCCACCGCGCTGGGGGTCGCGGCCGCCCGCGCGCTGGAGAGCGGGCGCCCTGACCGGCTGTTCGACGACCAGGTCGCGGTGCAGTGCACGGTGGCCGCGGGGTCCGGCCTCGCGGCCTGGACGGGCGCCCAGGGAGAGCTGGTACGGATGGCGACGGGCGACTACTTCGCGCTCCGTACCCGGTACTTCGACACCTGTCTGCTCCAGGCGGTCGAAGCGGGCTGCCGTCAGGTCGTCGTGCTCGCGGCCGGCCTGGACGCGAGGGCCTTCCGCCTGAACTGGCCCGCAGAAGTCCGGCTGTTCGAACTCGACCGGCCCGATGTCTTCTCCTTCAAGCACCGGATCGTCGACGGCCGGGTCCCGATGCCCGGCTGCGAACGGACCGCGGTCGTCGGCGACTTGCGTGACGACTGGCCGAGCGCACTGCGCTCGCACGGCTTCGACGCGAGCGTGCCGACCGCGTGGCTGATGGAGGGCATCATCGTCTACCTCACCGAGCGGGAGGGCGACGACGTGCTCGCCCGCATCGACGAGCTCAGCGCGCCGTCCAGCCGGCTGGCTCTCGAGTACGGCAGCCTGGCCATGTTCGACTCGGAGGGCACCCGGGCCGCGCTGTCCGGGACCGCCGAGTCCGACACCATGCACATGCTCGCCTCGCTGTGGCGCAATGAGCGGACGGCGGATCCCCTTACCTGGCTGGCCGCGCACGGCTGGTCCGCCGACGGCCACAGCATCGCCGATCTTGCCCATGAGTGCGGCCGACCGGTGCCACCCGCATTCGACCCCGATGTCGCGGGCACGGCACGCATCGACCTCATCAGCGGAATCCGAACACCGGACTCGGCGCGGTGACACGGGGCTCCACGGCAATACGGGAGAGGTTCATGCGCATCAGTACGAGGCGGGCCGGCAAGGAGATTCGTGCGGGAGCCATCACGCTCAGGACCCGTGCCACGGTGCGCACCCTGGCATTGATGGGCGATCCGCTCATGCGTGTTCTGGCACCCCGCGCCATGCCGGACCCCTACCCGGAGTACGAACGCATCCGGGCGCGAGGCCCCATGAGCCGCCATCCCATCGGGCTGTACCTCACCGCCGACCACGCCATCAGCCGGGCGGCCCTGTCCGACCCCCGGCTGGGCGTGGGGCCGGCCACACAGCGCGGCGGCATCGACTGGAACGTCCTCTCCGGAGACGAGGAACGGCTGATCCATCCGCTCGAGGAGTCCCTGCTCGTCCTCGATCCGCCCGAGCACACCGCCCTGCGCCGCGCCGCGAGTCCGCTCTTCGCCCCGCACGCCGTCCGGGACCTCGCGCCCCGCATCGAGAAGGTGGTGAGCGGCATCCTGGACGAGGTCGAACGCCGCGAACGCTTCGACCTGGTGGGCGACTTCTCACGGCGGATCCCCATCCAGGTGATCTGCGAGCTGTTCGGCATCCCGGACGCCGACCACGCGACGTTCGTCCGCTGGGGCACGGTGCTGTCGGACACGCTGGACGGCATCCGCACCTTCGGCGAACGCCGTGCCGTACGGTCCGTCCTGGCCGAGATGACGGACTTCCTTCGTACCCTCGTCGGGCAACGGCGCGGGAAGCCGGGGGACGACGTCCTCAGCCGGCTGGCCGCGGCCGAACCGGACGGGAGGCCCGTGGAGGAGCGCGCCCTCATCGCGCTCGTCGGCACGCTGCTGATCGCAGGCTTCGAGACCACGGTCAACGTGATCGCCGGTGCGGCCGTCGAGTTGATGCGCAGGCCCCACACGAAGGCCGTGCTCGTCGACGACCCGGGGTGTGCCGCCGAGGTGGTCGAGGAGACGCTGCGCTTCGAACCGCCGGTGCAGGTGCTGATGCGCTGCGCGCGGGAGCCGGTCACGCTCGGCGGAGCGGCCCTGCCGGCGGGAGCGATGCTGGCGATCGTGGTCGCCGGGGCCAACCGCGACCCCGCGGTCTTCGCCGACCCGCACCGCTTCGACCCTCAACGCACCAACAACCGGGACCACTTGGCGTTCTCGTCCGGTGCCCACTACTGCCTCGGAGCCGGGCTGGCACGGCTCGAGGCCGAAGTGGCCCTGCGCCGGCTGTTCACCCGCATGCCCCGGCTGGAGATGACCGGCGAGCCGCATCTGCGCCGTACGCGCAACATCCGCGGCCACATCAGCGTCCCGGTCCGGGTGGGTCCGCGATGAGCGCCGCCGGACGCCGGCCGGGCCGCCCGAACTCACCCAGCACGTCGGGGCCGGAGCCCTCGAGCCGTCCGGTGTCCGACTGAGCAGTCCTTGCCGCATCCGCCCCAGGAGGCCCACATGCCCGGCCACATCGTCATCCTCAACATTCCGGCACAGGGACATATGCATCCCGCGCTGTCGGTCACCGAGGAACTCGTCCGAAGAGGCAACCGCGTCAGCTTCCTGACGACGGAGAGTTTCGCGCCCGCCGTACGAGCCGCGGGCGCCACCGCGCTGACCTACGACACCTTGCTGACGGACGTCCTGGGTCCCGGGAGGTACCGGACGCTCTCCCCCGACATGCTGGCCTGGTCGGCCGTACTGTTTCTCCAGGAGAGCGCGAAGCTGGTGACGCTTGCCCGGCAGCTCTTCGCCGACGACGTGCCGGACCTGATCTTCTACGACATGATCACGGGACCCGCGGGAAGGGCCCTGGAACAGCTCTGGGACCGTCCCGCGGTGCAGTCCACGCCCTCCATGGCGTCCAATGACCACTACTCGCAGGTGCTGGCGGTCGCGGAGCAGTCCGGTGTGCCGTTCGAGCACCCGGCCGTCGTCGAACTCCTCAGCCGGGCGAAGCAGTTGGCGTCCGATCTGGGCCTCGACGCCACTCCGGAGTACCTGGTGGACTGGCGCGCCGACAGGAGCGTGGTCTACGCGCCCCGCGAGTTCCAGCCCGCCGGGGACACGTTCGGGGAGGAGACGACGTTCGTCGGCTCCTGCCACTCCACGGCGTACACGAAGGGTGTCTGGGAGGACGCGGAGGACGGGCTGCCCCTCGTCGTGCTCTCGATGGGCACGCTCTACAACCACCAGCCCGAGTTCTTCCGTACCTGCGTTCGCGCCTTCGAAGGGCAGCCCTGGCACGCGGTGATCACCGTCGGCCACGGCACGGACCCGGGTGAGCTGGGCCCGCTGCCCCCGAACGTCGAAGTGCACCAGTGGATCCCGCAGTTGGCGGCGCTGAGGAAGGCCGCGGTCTTCGTCACCGGCGCGGGGCTCGGCAGCCTGATGGACGCGCTGTACACGGGCACACCGCCGGTCGTGATACCGCAAGTACCGGAGACCCGGGTTCTCTCCAACCGGGCCGTGGAGCTGGGGCTCGCCACGCTGCTGCCCCCCGCGGAGGTCACGGCCGGCACCTTGCTGGCGGCGGTCGAGCGGACGGCGGCGGACGAGGGCATACGCGAACGCGTGGGGCGTATGCCGGAGTTGATGCAACGAGCCGGTGGTCCCGTACGAGCCGCCGAGGCCCTGGAGGCTCTGCTGTGACCGCCCGCCCTCTGCCATGACCACCGGCTCCCCGGGGGCCGATCGCGGTGGGGGCCGGCGGACTCGGGCCCCGGTCAGGGCCGCCGGTGAGCGACCATGTCGAGGCCGCCGCGCGGGCGGAGGGCGAAGTCGCTGATGACCCCGGGCGGATCGCCGGCGGGCACGAACTCCCAGTGCCGGCCGAGGGTCGCCAGTGCCATCACGCCTTCCAACCGGGCGAAGGCGTTGCCGATGCACTGGTGGGGCCCGGCGCCGAAGGGAAAGTAGGCCAGCTTGGGACGGTCCTCGGCATGAGCGTGGCCCGTGAGCGGGTCGGACGGGTCGGGTTCGGGCAGGAACCGCTGGGGTGCGAAGCGCTCCGGTTCGGGCCACCAGGTGACGTCACGGTGCATGACGTACGGGCTGACCAGGACGAGGCTGTCGCGGGGGATGCGGTAGCCGCCCACCGTGCAGTCCTCCAGGGCCCGCCGGGCGAGGACCCAGGCGGGCGGGTACAGGCGCAGGGCCTCGGAGTAGACCCCGTCGGTGAAGGTCAGGTGGGGCAGGTCCTCGACGGTGGGCAGCCGGTCCCCCAGGACCGCGTCGATCTCCTCGTGCATCCGCGTCCGGGCCTCGGGGTGGGTGCCGAGCAGGTAGTACGCCCAGGTCAGGGCGGAGGACGAGGTTTCGTGCCCGGCCATCAGCAGGGTGACCGCCTGGTCGCGCAGCTCGTGGTCGGTGAGGTGCTCGCCGGTGTCCGCGTAGGTGACGGTGAGCAGCACGGACAGCAGGTCCTCGCCCTCACCGGAGCCCCCGCGGCGGTCCTCGATCATGGAGTGGACGACGTCGTCGATGGTCCTGATGCCGCGGGTGAACTGACGGTTCGCAGGCAGGGGCAGGCGGAGCAGGATCTTCCCGAGCGGACTGAACTCCCAGCGCGCGGGCCCGCCTTCACGGGGAAAGGCCGTTCGGATACGGGCGGCGGCCTCGCTGTCGATGGACACGTCGAAGAGGGTGCGGGTGACCATGCCCAGCGCGAGTTCGTACATGGCCTCGTGGAAATCGAATCGGAAGCCCTCGGTGAACCCGGCTGACGCCTGATCGGCAATGGCTGCGAAGGCGGATCCGTATCCCTCGATGCGGCGATGGTGGAAGACGGGCTGGATGAGCCGTCTCTGTCTGCGGTGGGACGCTCCGAGACTGGTCGCCAGGCCCTGGCCCACGATGCGTTCGAGGCCGGAGTGGCGGTTCTTCGCGAAACGGCGGCTGGAGGCGATGATCACGTCCTGCGCCAGGTCGGCATCGCTGATGAGGAAGGCGTTGGTTCTTCCCATCGGGACGCGGGCCACCGGCCCGTGCCGGTCCCGCAGGCCGACCAGAAAGCGGGGGGTGTTCCTGGTGGCCTCGCGCATGTCCTTCAGCCCCATCAACCCCGGCTTGGGTACGGGCCGGGGCGGGGATTCGGGCATGGACGGGTCCCATGGAGCCGACTCGTGCGCGGGTCGAGTGTCTGTCACCGATATCTCCTGGGCCGGCGGGGCTGATTCCGCGGAACGCCGAGAACTCCGTGCCGAGATTGGGTCCTGCGGCCGCGGCGGAATGGAGGAAATACACGCATGGTCCTTCGCCGACGCTACTGCCGCGGAGCAGGAGAGGGTCAAGGCCGGATCGTCGAATCTAGGGTTTCCCAAGCCCTTTGCATTCCCTCTCGGGGCGCGCCTGTGGTCATGGCTCAGGTGTGGCAGCGCATACGGCTGAGTGGACCGCCCGGGCCAGGCGGGCACCCCACAAGGAGCGTGGTCCGGCGAAGGAATGGGGCTCCTCACCGGAACGGGGAATGCGCGCGGCGATGCACACGGCGTCGGTGGGGGTGCCCGAGCAGTCGTAGCCGGTGTCGATGAGGGCCTGCACCTTGGCTTCCGTCGCGGTGGCCACGGCGTTGACCAGTGCGGCATCCGTCAACGGCACCGGAAGCGCGGCGATGATGTTGATCGTGCCCGGCCCGGCCGGCGCGGAGGTGCCCTCGGCCGGTGAGGCGGCCCACCCCCTGACCCCGAGCCCGGCGGTGACGACCGCCTCCGCACCGCCGTCCTGTCCGCGGCCGAATGCTCCGACGTCGGCGGCCGTCATCAGCCCGACACCCGGTCCGTGCGCGCCCGCGTCACGGGCCAGGTCGGCGAGATGGCGCTCCGGATCGGTGCGCCGGTAGCCGTGGGAGACCTGGGCGTTGAGCACCCAGGCGCGGTCCGCGATACCTCCGCCGAGCACCGCGCTGCTGACCATGCGCCAGTCGGCGCACGGCTTCCACAGCAGGGCCTGCAGCCGGTCGCCGGACTCCGTGCGGGTCAGCCGGCGCAACGTCAGCAGACCCGTCGAGGTGCGGGGCGGAGGGAGGACGGCAGTCACCGAGGGTTCCTTTGACGGGCAGGCACCGGCTGATCGTATGCGGCGCCTCCGACATGCCGTGTGGGGGACCACTGCCACGGGTCGTTCACGGGGACACGGTGCTCGGGATGGCTCGGATCCGCGCCCTCCGCGCGCCGGTCAACGGCACACCCGGTCCACGATCGGACGGACTCTACGGATCTGCCTCACCGGCTCGGAGCTGTGCTCTCCTAGAGGGCTTCGGCCGGAGTGTCAGGCCCTGCGGGTAGCGTCATCCGTCGCTTGACGTGTCCGATGGCGGATCGGTTGCGCGGGTGAGTGGCGAGGGGCGACGGGGCATGCGGCGCGGGCATCGGCTGGGACATCGGTCCGCCCCTCGGCCAGGGCGGCAGTTCGCGTGGCTCTGGGGAGCGTACGGAACCAGCGCGCTCGGCACCTGGCTCGCCTTCGGCGCGTTCCCGCTGATCGCCATCCAGGTGCTGCACGCCGGACCGGCCGAGGTCGCCGCGCTCTCCGCCGTGGGGGCTGCGGTGGGGGCGGCCGTAGCCGTGCCGCTCGGCCCGTGGGTGGAGTTCCGCCGCAAGCGGCCGGTGCTGATCGCGATGGATCTGGTGCGGTTCACGGCGCTGCTGACGATCCCCGCCGCGTACGCGCTCGGCGGGCTCACCTTCTTTCAGCTCCTGCTGGTCTCGGTCGTCGTCGCGGCGGCCGACATCACCTTCCGCGCCGCCTCCGGCGCGTACCTGAAGACGCTGCTGCCGGCCGAGGACCTGCTCGTCGCCAACGCCCGGTTCGAATCCACGGCCTGGACGACCACGATCGTCGGACCGCCGCTGGGCGGCGCTGCGATCGGGCTCCTGGGTCCGGTGGCGACGGTGGTGGCCGACGCGGTCAGCTACCTGCTCTCGGCCTTCGGTATCCGCGCGATCGGCGGGCACGAGCGGCCGCCCGAGCGCCGGAAGGCCGCGGGCCTGCGGGCGGTGGACCTGCTCGACGGTTGGCGGTACATCCTCGCCGACACGACGCTGCGTCCGCTGTTCTTCAACACCGCCTTGTTCAACGGCCTGGTGATGGCGATCTCGCCACTGCTGGCCGTCCTGATGCTCGGCCAACTCGGGTTCGCACCGTGGCAGTACGGCCTCGCCTTCGCCGCTCCCTCGATCGGCGGGCTGCTCGGTGCGCGGCTGGCCCGACGGCTCGTCACCCGTTCCGGACAGCACCAGGTCCTGGTCGTGTTCGGGACGCTGCGAGCGCTCTGGCCCGCCGGCCTGGCCTTCCTGGGGCCAGGCACCGGCGGGCTGCTGTGGGTGATGGCCGTCGAACTCGGGCTCATCTTCTGCTGCGGGGTCTTCAACCCCGTCCACGCCACCTGCCGCCTCGAGCGCACCGCGACCGACCGGGTCACCCGCACGCTGTCCGCCTGGGCGGTGACGACCAAGGCCACGACCGCGCTCCTGACCGCGGCTTGGGGCGTGCTCGGCAGCCTGCTCGGTCCGCGTACGGCCATCGGCCTTGCCGGGGTCCTCCTGCTGGCGACCCCGCTGCTGCTCCCCCGCCGCGCCGCAACGCCTCTCTCCGAGCCCCAGTCGGCGCCGAGCCGCACCTGACAGGCCGCCGAGGCGCGTCACCGCGACCGGGCCGTGCTGCCCCGGATCCGTGTGCACCTGGCCCGCTCTTCGGAGTCATGGCGACGTGCCGCGCTGCTGCTGTCTCGGCACGGGGGCGTTCAGGATGTCCCTGGTTCGACGGCCTCGCGGGCGCAGGAGAACAGGTCTCCTGGCTGGCAGTCGAGTTCACGGCAGATGGCGCTGAGGGTGCTGTAGCGGATGGCCTTGGCGCGGTCGTTCTTCAGGATGGAGAGGTTGGCGACGGTGACGCCGACCCGTTCGGACAGTTCGATGAGCGTCATCTGCCGTTCCTTGAGCAGTCGGTCCAGGTGGCAGGTGATGTGGTGCGGCTCTTCCGGGGGCACTAGACCAGTCCCTCGGTGTCGGTGCGCAGGTGGGTGCCACGGCGGAACGCCTCGGCCGCGGCGGCGACGAGGAGGGCCAGGAGGACGATGCTGAGCTTCGGGTAGTAGGTCGTGATCCAGGCGGCCGGCATCAAGGGGCTTCCGTCGATGAGGAGCTGTGTGGTGACCACACTCAACGCGGGGACGGCGGCCCCGATCAGAGCGAGGGTCAGGGCGATGACGCGCAAGCGCCGCGTGTTGCGGGCAGTGAAGTAGTCACCCGTGCGGAAGGTCTGCGCCAACCGGAACAGGTGGGCGAGGGCCACGATGAGGAGCAAGCCCTCCGCCAGCCTCGGCAGGATCAGGAGTATCCGCTCGGTGATGTCAGGGTCAGGGATCCTGAGCTGGTAGAGGCTACTGCCGCCCAGCGGGAGCAACGCGATGGTTCGGCCCTGGAACTGGCGGGTGCCGTCGGCCGCCGGACCGACGGTGTCGTCGAGCGGATATACGACTCCGGTGATGAGCACCAGCAACAGGCCGAGCCCGATGACGAGTTCAAGTGTGCGGCTCTTGAGCCGAGTCCACGGGGTGGTGGTGAGCACAGGTCCTCCGCCTTTCTCTTCCATATCGTTTTTCGATGCTATCGAAAAACGATATGGCGTCAAGGTGAGAGTCCGTCAGGGGCCGACCGCAGACGAGGGGCGGGGGCGCGGGCGGTACGCAGGGGCGCCATCGCGGCGAGGCTCTCGATCAGGCCTCCGGCGTGCGGACCGGCCAGACGTACGGAGGGGTGGCGGCCGCGCCGCTCTCACACGGCTGCCGGAGGGGGTGGCGGCCGTGCCGCTCTCACACGGCTGCCGGATCGACGCCGGTCCCACGGGCACGCTGCGTGTCCACACGCTCCATCGCCGCCCGCGACACTTCGGCCGCTACCGAAACGACCGGACTCTAGGCTGCCCGCCATGAAGCCAGCACCGCCCCCTGTCCTGCCTGCGGAATCTGCCGTCACGCATCTGGAGATCGAGCCGAGCATTCTGTACTTCGGCACTCCGGTGGTGCTCCTGTCGACGGAGAACCAGGACGGCTCGTTCAACCTCGCCCCCGTCTCCTCCGCGTGGGCGCTGGGACGCACGGTGGTGATCGGACTCGGCCGCGACGGGCAGAGCGCGTACAACCTCAGCAGCCGGCGCGACCTGGTGATCAATTTGCCCGCTCCCGGCCAGTGGCAGGCGGTGGAACGGCTGGCGCCCCTGACCGGCAGGAATCCGGTCCCCTCGACCAAGGCCGAGGGGTGCCGCTTCGAGCCTGACAAGTTCGGCGCAGCCGGGCTGACCGGGGAAGCGTCCCACCTGGTCCGGCCGCCGCGCGTCGCGGAGTGCCCGATCCAGCTGGAAGCCCGCGCCGAACGGGTGCAGCCGGACCTCACCGGTGCCTTCGACATCGTCGAGGCCGTCGTATGCAAGGTCCACGCCGATTCCCGCGTGGTCGTACCCGGCACCGACCACATCGACCCCGCCGCCTGGAGTCCCCTCGTCTACAACTTCCGCCACTACTTCGGACTCGGCCCGGAACTCGGGCACTCCTACCGGACCCGGACGCCCCGAGAACCGAGCGGCCTGACGGGGAGCGCGCACCCGTGAGCCTTCCACCCCATTGAGCCCGCGAACGAGCAGCGGCGGCCAATGGCTCACCACGATGACGTACGGGGAACGACGCGAGGCGCAGAACCGGGCAGGCACCCGGCATCGAGAGTGACGCAAAACGCCGCGCCCCGTCACGGAGTTGAGTAAGCGTTCATCAAGACCTGCCCGGCGAGGCAGGCATGATCCACGTGCATCCAGCCGGTCATCTGCGTGCAGAGGGCGCGCTCGGCAGCCGTGCCGAGGTGCTGGGCGCGCCCGGTTGCGAACAGGCCACGTCACCGCCGTCCGCCGAACTCCCACGCGTGGACCTCGGGCTCCGCGCAGAAGAACTCCGTACCGCCGGACTCTTCCCCAAGTGCCCCGGCCACCCGCAACGGACTTCGGCTGCGCCCGTCTCGGGACGTTGCCGGCGGCGGGTGCGCCTCGGTGCGTTGCGGGGTCAGCCGGGGCAGCGCACGTCTCGCGTCGGGCGTGAGCCCTTGGTCAGGAACTCGGTGACCCTGCGGTCGCCACAGGCGTTTCCGTTGTTGAGGTAGACACCGTGCCCGCCTGCCTCGACGGTCACGAGGCGGGCCCGGTCACCGAGCGCCTTTCGCATCTTCAGCGCGCCGAAGTAGGGCGTCGAAGGGTCACTTCGGTTCTGAATCATCAGCACATTCTTCGGGCCATCACCGGTGATCTTGGTGGGCTTCGTCGCCGGCCGGTCCTTCCAGAACGCGCAGAGGAGCGCATTGCGCGGCATTCCGGCGGTGAGGGGGTACCGGCTCCGGTCGGCTTCCACGGCGCGACGGTAGGCGGCAGCCGAATGCGGCCAGCGAGCGTCGTTGCACATCGGACCGGCGATCGATGCCACGGCCTCGTCCGGTATGGCGCGCGTGAACTGGGGCGGCAACTCCGGTGTTCCGTCCGGCTGCTGAACCGACCGCATGAGCTTGGCGATCTGCGGGAACGTGGCGTCGTCGTACAGCGCTTTCCAGAGCATCTGCCGCAGTATGTTGCCGGTGAGCGGCATGCCGTCGACGGTCGACTTCCTGGGGTGCTTGTCGAGCCTTTCCGCCATCGCGAGGAAGGACGGCCGGATCTCCCCGGCTTTCCTGCCCAGCCGCAACCCTTCCTTTTCGCGGGACGGGTCGGTGGCCCATACGGCGAAGTCGTCGAACCGGGCGTCGACTCCGGGAGCGGCGTTCGCCAGCCAGCCCGGGTGGCTGCGCGTCGGGTCGACGCTGCTGTCCAGCACCCACCGGTCCGTGTGCTGCGGGTACTTCTGCGCGTACACGGCGCCGACATAGGTTCCGTACGAGATTCCCAGGGCGGAGAGCCGCTGTTCTCCCAGTGCCTGCCGAAAGCGGTCGATGTCGCGTACTTCGTTGGCGGTGGAGAAGCTGCGCAGCACGGGGCCCCCGTTGCGGGCGCAGGCGGCGGCAGCCTTCTTGGCCCCGGCGATGTTCTCGTCGATCCGGCCGCCGGGCGCCGGCCAGGAATTGAGAGCCATCTGCTGACGGGCACTCTCCGGGAGGCCGCAGCGTGCCTTGGTACTGCCGCCCATCCCGCGAGGGTCGAGGCTGACGATGTCGTAGGCACCCGCCATCCGCTGACGCAGATCCGTCCCCATCCGGGACAACAGCGCCACCCCGGAGTCACCCGGGCCGCCGGGGATCAGCAGGAGCGTCCCGCGTCGCTCGTCGGGCTGTTGGCTGCGAAGACGTGACACCGCAAGCGTCGCGTGCGGGCCGTCCGGATGGCGGTAGTCGAGCGGGACCTTCAGCGTGGAGCACTCCTGACCGCGGAGAGCGCCCTGTTGGGAACAGGGTGACCACTTCATGCGCGGTGCAACGGGAGCAGTGGCACCCGCGCCTCGCGCAGCATGCACATCCTCGTCCTCGGCTGTGCATGCCAGGTTCGCGGGTAGGGCAGCGGCAACCGCAGTCACGGAGAGGGTGGCCAGGAGAGCCTTACGGGCGTTGATCGTCATGGGACCAGCCTTCTCGGGCCGGTCCGGCGCTTCCAAGGTGGCTGGCATGCCAGCAGGGGTGTTGCTGGGCCCCCTACCGATCCCCGTCGCACGATCCGTCACAGGGTGACGGCCGTACGACTTCTTGCCGGCAGGCCGAGCGAGCCCGCCGGACGATCAGTCCTCGAAGTAGGCCTGGGCGACGGCGTAGCTGTCCTCGTAGAGGTGGTAGCGGGTGATCCGCCCGTCCCGGACCGTCGTGTGCAGGGCGAACGCGGTGTCGATGTCCCGGCCTGTCTTCTTGACCTCGGAGACCATGCGCCCGATGAGCACCACATCGTCGCCCTCGGCGATGACGTGGCGCAGGTCGAACTCCTTGGTCTGCACATGAGCCTGCAGCAGCTCGAAGAACGTCCGCATGCCCACCGCCGAGTCGACCTCCGGTACCCAGGGAATGCCCGGCGGGTGCGGGATCGAGAACGACACCGAATCGGCGAACAGTGCCGCCGCGTCCGCACTCCTTCCCTCCGCGAGCAGCGGGAACAAGCGTTGCACAGTCTGCGCCGGTGACTCTGCTGTCATGGGTGGTGACCCTAGCCGTCCGCAAGACCCAGCAGGGTGTCCTCCATCATGAACGTGATGCCGTGTCAGAACGCATGATCATGCGAAACGGCCGCCGCGCTCGACGGGGGTCGCGTCGGACGAGCAATGCCACTCGACGGGGTGATCAGGCGTACCAGAACGGCGAGTCCGGCAGGAAGCCGCACGCCGACCGTCACCTCGGCGGCTGACCGCTACACCACGGCGATGGAGACGAACGCGAATGCCAACAGCAGGAACTGGCCGGCCATGAGCACGACGCGCGGTTTCCATGTGCCTGCGCGCGCCGGAAGGACCAGTGCGCTGATACCGACCACCCCGGAGGCGACGGCCAGCCACCCGCCGTTGTCGGGGCGGGCCGAAGCGCCGTAGGCGTCCGCCATGTACATGGACTGGGCCACCCATGCGTACAGCGCGAGGGGCAGGAGAGCGATCCCGATGCCGGAGACCAGGCGCAGCACGCGATGGGAGCGGCGGGCGGGACGGTGCTGTCGCTTGCCCGCGTCGTGGCACGTTGTCATGGCGGATACCTCACACAAGGCTGAGTTCCGGAGGGGGAATGGTGGCGGGCCGGTAGTACGCCGAGGGGCTCGAATGGCAACACGGACCGAGCCGGAGCGGGAAGACAACCCACCCTCACGAGATACACGCGTCAACCACGCCAAGGTTGCCTCGCGCCGAGAGGATAGTCCCCGGGACCTCGCTCCGGCGCGACAAGCCCGCCCACCACCATCGACCGGACTGGCGGTGTCAGGGATGCGCGGGGGCCGCTGCCTCCCGCAGGAGCAAGCGCACGCGTGACGGGGGTGCGCCTGCCGAACGCCGCAGACGGTCGGAGAAGTGGCCGTGGCTGGCGTAGCCGAGTGACGTGCCGAGGTCGGCCAGATTGTCCGCGCCGTCGGCGAGGGCCCGCAGGGCGGCGGCAACCCGCAGACGTTCGCGATAGGCGTGCATGGTCACGCCGTGCACCGAGCGAAAGGCTCTCGCCAGGTGGTACGGCGAACATCCCGCGGCTGCCGCGGCGGCGTCCAGCAGCCTGGGGATCGGCTCGGCGTAGTACTCGGCCACGAAGGCGGCCGCGGTGTGGGCTGCCTTGTGCCGCGAGGGGGGAATCGGCGCGGTCCGACCGTCGGTCGCCTGGTGTGCGCAGGTGATGTTTCCGAGATGGATCATGGCCAACTCGCGGATGGCGTGGGGGTCGTCGCCATGGCGCAAGGCGGAGGCCCGGAAGATCAGCGTGTCCAGCAGTTGGCGCGCGGGCATCACGAGGCGCCCTGTGCGTGCGAGCGGGTGACCTGCGCAAACGATCTGCGCCCAGTGCCCGGGATCCAGTCCGATCACCACGCAGGCGTCACCCCCGCCCACCGGGTGGCCGAAACGGTACGACTCCCCCGGCTCGAGCAGTATCGCGCAGCCCGGTTCCGCGATGTGCGTGCTGGTGGAACTCACGCACGAGAACACTCCCCGCACAGGGAAGGCGACGCGGCGCAGGCCGTCGGTCTCCTCCGCACCCGGTGGTGAGACCGCCGCATGGCACCGCACGTCCGCCACCCGTACGCCGTCGACGTCGGTCAGCGTCCTGACCGATAGCGGATCGGGCTGGAATCCGGTCACCCGTGCACGATACCGGGCGCGACCGGAGAATGACCCCTTCCCGATTTGTCCGCTCGGGCCCTTCCCCGGACATCGTGCGGACTGCCATCCGCCCGCCGGAAAGGCGGCTGCATGTCGGATACGCGCAGGATCCTGGAAGCGCCTCCCGCGCAAGGCCGCGGAACATCGTCCCGTCACCGGTGAGCAATGTTCGGGAGATCGGAGCGATCATGGAGTTCGGCAGCGCGGTCGAGCGCATCCTGGGGAACCCTTCCGGGTTCTTCAGCACTCAGGAGCAGCGCCTGCGCGCGATGGGCATCGATATTGCGGGATATGCGCTGAGTCATTTCGCTTTCCGAACGGAGACGAACGACGAGTACGTCAAGGTCCGGGAGGCGTTGGAACGCCATGCCACATCGAATGCGGAGACCATCTGGAACGGCCGCCGGATCTCGAAAATCATCCTGTCCGAGCCCTTGCTTCCCGCGCCCGGCATCGGAGTCTCCATGATCGAGTTGATTCCCCCTGTCCACCAGAGCACCTACAAAATGGGGCTCGAGCACATCGGCGTGGTGATCGGCGAAAAGCTGGAAGAGTTCGCGAACGCGCATCGGGGGAACATCACCGGCAGGCAGGACCAAGGGCCGTACTGCCAGCCGTACTACATCACCTTCCCCGACCACACCAACGTCAAGTTCTACGCGCGCTCGCTGCGTGACGTGTGCGTCCTCGAAGGCCGTACGTTCGACGGATTCCACCATGTCTCGGACTGACACCGCGGCGGGGACTCCTCGGCCGGGTACGGGCGGTCTGCTGGACCTGGCGGGTCAGGTGGCTGTCGTCACGGGTGCCTCCCAGGGCATCGGCTCCGCTGTCGCCCGCCGGCTGGCGGAAGCCGGCGCGTCCGTCGCGGTGCACTATCGGGGCAACCGCGGCGGCGCGAGAGAGACCGCCGCCTCGATCGAGGCGACGGGCGGCAGAGCCATGGCTGTGAGGGCCGAGTTGTCGGACCCCGACGACGTGCGCACTCTCATGAACAGCGCCACAGCCCGGTGGGGACGGCTGAACATCGTCGTCAACGCCGCCGGGACGTTCCCCACCAAGGCGCTGACGGCGATGGAACGGTGGGAGTGGGATGCGATGTTCACCAGCAACGTCACGTCGGTCCTGCACTGCACCCAGGAGGCGGTCGGTCCGATGCGGAAGGCGGGCGGAGGTGCCATCGTCGACATCGCCTCGATCGCGGCCTTGAGTCCGGCTCTCCGGCACAGCCACTACAACAGCGCGAAGTCGGCCGTCGTCATGCTGGCCCGGTCGAGTGCTCAGGAGCTGGGGGCGTTCGGCATCCGGGTCAACGCCGTCTCCCCGGGACTGATCAACCGGCCGGATCTGGAACACGACTGGCCCGAGGGCGTGGCCCGATGGCGCGCCAAGGTTCCGCTCCAGCGTGTGGGTGAGCCGCTGGACGTGGCGGACGCCTGCCTCTTCCTGGTCTCCCCCGCATCCCGGTGGATCACCGGCCACAACCTGGTGGTCGATGGCGGCATGCTCTGCGCGGCCCTCTACTGATTCCGCCGGGCCTCCGCTTCGGGGCCGGACTGCACCAGATACACCGCCGTGACGGGCGAGACGGCACCGCGTCCCCCGCTGCGCGCCGGGACGCGACGGCCGCGGGCCGGCCCGTTCGCCGCGGCGACGGCGACCCCACGGCCACCGCGCGGAGGGCAGCCGCTGCGAACCACTGTCGATCGCCGGTGACGCGTCGTGGCACCGGGGGCCGGGCGTGACACCGAGGGCTGTCAGAAGTCGCGGAAGCCTTCGACCGCCTGGTCGAAGGTCGCCCGGCGCCAGAACTCGTCCCGCTCGTACCAGATGAGGGTCACGCTCCCCGACGGGGCGATCCACAGCAGCGGGTCGGGATACTCCTCCACCAGGACCACACCGTAGCCGGGGAACTCCTCGACGTACTCGGCGAAGAGCCCTTCCGTGTACGCGCCCAGGCCGGGGACGTCCTCGTCATCGAGCTCCTCGGCGACCGAGTCGACGCACACCCGTCGCAGTACGGTCTCCATCGGCTCCACCAGCAGCACCCCGTCCGTGCCGGCGACCGGCATGCCGGTGCGGCGCCCGGGCATCGGGAAGCGGTTGTCGAAGGCCGCCCACTCCCGCAGACAGTCCGGTGCGGGCGCCCCGTTCGGCAGCACGAGCGCGGCTGCCCCCGGATGCGGTTCCGCCGGTTCGGACGCGTAGCGCTCCGGGTGCTCGCGCAGCATCGCGATCACCTGCCGCCGATCACAACCTCCGGACACCGCGTCCTCCCTCTCCTGATCAGCCGCCGCCGAACGCGACGCCCCCCGCCGCCCCGGGTCGACGTGCCGGTACGTGATGCCGGAGTGGACGCCGTCCCTGCCCGACCGGTTCCCGCCGGCTGCGCCATGGGGCGCCTCCCGGGGCCGTATCCGTCGGCCGCTGCCGGGGTGGGCGCCTTCGGCCCGGCAGAAAATCGGGTGTCTCATCTACCCGGTCACGTTACGGTCGCCCCATGAACGTCACAGGCCGAAGCACCACCGCGACCGCGCGAGCGACCAGCTCGCCGGTTGCCGCCGCCTGACGCACTCCTGCCATCGGCGACCGGGAACGGTCCGCCGATGACGCCGTGGTCCCCCTCTTCAGGTCGATCGTGCAGACCGTTGTCCGGTGCCTCTTCCGCTCTCCCCGCGAAGGAGCCACCCATGAACACCGAGCAGATCGTCCGCACCTTCACCGAGTACTTCGAGGAACGCGGCCACCGCCGGATCACCGGCTCAACACTGCTGCCCTCGCCCGACGACCCGGTCCTCTTCACCACCTCGGGCATGCATCCCCTCACCCCGTACCTGGAGGGACGCCCCCACCCCCAGGGGAGGCGACTGGTGAACGTGCAACGCTGCCTGCGCACCACGGACCTGGACGAGGTCGGCGACACCACCCACCTCACGGTCTTCGAGATGCTCGGCACCTGGTCCCTCGGCGACTACGAAGGCCCGCTCAGTCTCGACTGGGGGTACGGACTGCTGACCGAGGGATTCGGCATCGAACCAGGTCTGCTGCACGCCACGGTCTTCGGCGGCGACGACCGGACCGGACCGGACACCGATTCACTGAAGCTCTGGCAGGAGCGAGGAGTTCCGGTGGAGCTCACCGTCGAGGACAACTGGTGGTCCAACGGGCCGGTCGGCCCGTGCGGCCCCGACTCGGAGATCTTCCTGTGGACGGGCGATGGCCCGCCGGAGTCGACGCCGACCGGTGACGACCGCTGGGTCGAGGTGTGGAACCACGTGATGATGCGCCACCGACGCCTCGGTGACGGTTCCCTCGTGCCCCTCCCCCAGCGCAACGTCGACACCGGGCTCGGCCTGGAACGGCTGGCCACGGTGCTGCAGGGCGGTACGTCGGTGTTCGACTGCGACGTCCTCGTCCCCTGGCGCCGTCCCCTCCTCGATCTGTGGCAGCTGGACGACGCCTCGCTTCGGCTCGTCTGCGACCACCTGCGGTCGGCCCTCGTCGTCATCGGAGACCGCGTGCACCCGGCCAACACCGGCCGCGGATACGTACTCCGCCGGCTGGTACGACGCGTGCTCACCCGGCTGTGGCGGGACGACCCGTCACACAGTCTCGGAGACCTCCCGCACGAACTGATCCAACACACCCTGCACCACTTCCGCCAGCAGTCGGATCCGGACGACCTCCGACGCGAACTGCTCGAGGAGGAGCGCCGGTTCGGTCGGCTCCTGGAGCACGGTCGCCGCGTATTGGCCCGGCCCCGGTTCCGAGGCCGGCTGAAGGAGGAAGACTTCCGCTACCTCCACGACACGCACGGCCTGCCGCGCGACCTCGTTCAGAGCCTGCGGCCTCAGTGCCCGGTGTGACGAGTGTGTGGAGCACGGGGCGTAAGGCGCACCCGCGGGGAGCGGTAGCCGAAGGTGACGAAGGAGGGGAAGCGGTCGAGCTCCGCGCCCGGGACGGCGAGGCGCAGGTCGGGGAACCGTTCGAAGAGGGCGGGGAGCGCTGTGAGTGCTTCGGTGCGCGCCAGGGCGGTTCCCAGGCAGCGGTGAACGCCGTGCCCGAATGCGAGGTGCTTGCCCGGTTTCCGGGTGATGTCGAACCGGTCGGATTCCGGGCCGTGAGCTCGAGGGTCCCATCCGGCGGTGGCCCACGCAGCGAGGACGGCCTCGCCCCTGGCGATGCGGTTCTCCCCGATCTCGAGGTCCGAGGTGGCGAACCGCAGGGGCATGGACGCGACCGGGCCGGCCCAGCGCAACGTCTCCTCCACGACGTTGCTCCACGGCACCTCGCCGCGGAGGACCGACGCGAGTTGGTCGGGGTGGTCGAGAAGCGCTACGACGGCGTTGGCGATGAGGTTCACCGTGGTCTCGTGGCCGGCACCGAGGATGAGCAGGAGCTGGTCGACGAGTTCTCCCTCGCTCAGGCGGCTCTCGTTGTCGCGGGCGTCGATCAGATCCGTGGTCATGTCGTCGCCCGGAGCGGCGCGCTTACGCTCGACGAGACCACTCAATGTGCCGCGGACGGCGGCGAGGATCTCCTCACCGCTCTCGGAGCCGACGCCGGACGTGTTCATGATGGCCTCGATGAACGCGGCAACCCGCTCCCGCTCGCCATCGTCGAGACCGAAGAGTTCGCAGATCACGCGCATCGGCACCGGGTGAGCAAAGGCCTCCCGCAGGTCGACCGGCTCACCGGCGGGACGGGCGGCCATCGCGTCGAGCACGTCCTCGGTGACGCGCTCGACAACGGGCTTCATCAGGGCGGTACGACGGGCTGAGAACGCGGGCGCCACGAGGTTCCGCAGACGCCGGTGGTCCTCCGCTTCAGTGCTCATCATGTGCGTCACACCGATGTACGGCAGGATCCAGTGCGCGGCCGGATTCGCGAGGATCGCCTCCGGCCATGACGACCAGTGCCGGGGGTTCCTGCTCACCCGGCTGTCGGTGACGAGTCGTTCGAGGGTGGCCTGCCGGGTGGGATACCAGGCCCGAATCTCACCGGGTAACTCGACCAGGACGAGATCCCCGAGGGATCGCAGGTGCGCCGCCTCGCTCCGTATGTCGCGGCCAGAGGGGTCGAGGCGATACGCGGGCATGCGCGCCATGAGTTCTCCTCCGTGCAGCGATGGGCCTTCAACGCGCCCATCTGGTAGGGCAATTCAGAACCATCATGCCGACCCCCGACCAGCGCCGACCACCCTGCCTGTACGGGACGCAGCGGCTACCCCCGCGCGGATGGGCTGTTGATCAGGCCGTCGGCGCGAGGAAGGGCCCAAGGACCGTCAGGGCGTCGAGAACTTCGTGCGCGCTGGGGGTGCTGTCGGGGTCGACGAGCCATTGGAGCATGAGACCTTCGCAGATCGCGATGATCAGGGACGGGATGGCCTCCGCGCCGGGGAGCGGTTCGATCCCCAACTCGGCGCAGGATTCAGCCGTCATGGCGTTGCCGGCGCGGCGCGCCTCGGCGTATCCGGCGGCCAGGCGCTCGCGCAGTGCGGTGGAGCGGATGGCCGGCGGGAACGTTTCCACGCAGGAGATCACCAGGGGGCGCAGGTCCTCGAACGAGTCGATCAGCGCGACGAGTGCGGCTTCGAGCTGGGCTCGCGGTCCATCGGCTGCCGTGCCGGAGACCGCCTGCTGAACGCGCTGGATCCAGACGTCGAAGCACCGTCCGAGCGCTTCGTCCAGCAGGGCTTCCATGCCGCCGAAGTGGTAGCCGATCGAGCCGAGGCTGGCACCGGAGGCTTCGGCGATGTCGCGAGCGGTGGTGTTCGCGTATCCCTTCTCGCGCAGGCAGAGCAGTGCTCCGTCGAGCAGCTTGTCTCGGTGGGTCTGCGTGATGGGTTCATTCCTCGGCATGTCCACAGACTATACAAACGTGTTGCACATTCGTACAGTACAAGCGTTCAGAGCCGTCCCGTGACAGGAGCAGCCGATGACATCCGCCTGCCTGCCTCCAGGCCCTCGCCTTCCAGCCTCCCTGCAGACGGCGCTCGTCGTCGTAGCTCCGAGGCGGGTCATGGAAGCAGCCCGGCGCAGGTACGGGCCCGTGTTCCGGGTGAAGTTCCTGGGCTTTCCGCGGCAGGTGTTCGTGACGACCGCTGAGCTGGCCCAGCGTGTGTACGAAGTCGATGCGGGTGGTGGCCGGGCGGGTGAGGTACGCCGCCAGTTCATGGAGCATCTGGTCGGCCAGAACTCCTTGCTCAGTCTGGACGGCGATCCGTGGTGGCGGCATCGCAGGCTGCTCAGCCCGCCTCTGCACGGCAAAGCCATCGCCCAGTACGGCAACGAGATCGCCGAGATCGCCGCCGAGAACATCGCCGGCTGGCCGCAGGGCCGTACCTTCGCGCTGCGCGACCGCATGCAGGACATCACCTTGGAGGTGATCCTGAGGCTGGTCTTCGGCATTCGCGACACGGAACGGCTCATCGAACTGCGGGCGGCGATTCCCGAGCTGGTCGACCTCGGCGGATCGGCCGTGATGCTGATGACGCCCCCTCAGGTCCGGGAATGGACGCGGCGGCCGCTGGCTCTGCGGATCCCGTTCCTGCCCTCGACCCGCTTCCACAAGGCCCGTGCGGCCGTGGACGACATCCTCTTCGACGAGATCGCACGTCGCCGAGCCGACCCCGTCCCCGGCGCCACGGACGTTCTGTCACGTCTTCTCCAGGCCCGCGACGAACATGACCAGCCGCTCAGCGACCAGGAGTTGCGCGATGAGCTGATCACGCTGCTGGAAGCAGGGCACGAGACGACGGCCACCGCGCTGGCGTGGACGTTCGAGCGGCTGCTCCGCACACCTCAGGCACTGGCCACCCTCCGCAAGGAGTTGGAGATCGGCGAGGAGCGATACCTGGAGGCGGTGGTGAAAGAGGCGCTGCGCGCGCGAACCGTCGTGTACGACGCGCCACGGCTGCTCGACGCACCCTTGCGGCTCGCGGAGTACGAAATACCGGCCGGCTGGTTCGCCGCACCGCTGATCACCCTCATCCATCACGACCCCGAGGCCTTCCCCGGCCCCGCGGAGTTCCGGCCGGAACGCTTCCTGGGGGACGAGGCAGCACGCGCTCAAAAGGCGTGGATGCCGTTCGGCGGTGGCCGCCGGTACTGCGTGGGTGCACAACTGGCGCTTCTGGAGATGAAAGTGATCATCCGTGAAGTCCTGCAGCGGACGGAACTCACTGCACCCGACCCCGCTCCGGAGAAGCACCGGATGCGGCACGTCACCTTCCTGCCGGCGAAGCGGGCCCAGGTAGTGGCCCGCCCCCGTACCCCCGGGGCCGCTGATCCCGCACGGACTCCAGAGGGAAAGCGACGCACCGTCAGCGTGCGCCAGGAGATGGCAGTGACGCCCCACGAGGCGTGGGCCGCGGTCGCGGACGTGACGCGGATGGGCGAGTGGAGCCCGGAGTGCACCGGCGCCAGATGGATCGGTCAGCCGGCCGAACCGGCCACGGGCGCTCGATTCGTCGGTGTCAACCGCAGGGGCCGAATCCGCTGGAACACCCGCTGCACCATCACCGACGCCCGCCCCGGTCAGGCTTTCGCCTGGCACGTCGAACGAGGCGTACCCCTCGCCCGATGGTCCTTCACCTTCACCCCCACCGAACAGGGCACCCTCGTCGAACAGACCTGGCACGACTTGCGCGTGGGTCCGCTGGGAATGCTCACGGGCCGCTTGAGCGAAGCCTTCCTGCGCACCGGACCGCGCGCCGACCACAACGAAGCGTCCATGCGCGCCACGCTCACCGCGCTCAAGGAGCACCTGGAGCGATGACCACGGTCACGGCCCACTCGGCCCTTGCGGTATGAACACGAGATCTTGACCGAGGCGATGCGCGGCCTCACCGGTGTCCACGGCAGCGGCGGCTGTCGCAGCGAACTCGCCTACGTCGTTGTGGCCGGGACGCTCGGCCTGGCCGGCGCTCCCGTGCCCGTACCGGCGGAGAGCCGTCGGTTCGGTGCCCCCGGAGACCGGACCCTGGCGGTGCGGTGAGCATCCACGGCAACACCCCACCAGGCATCGCTCGCCTCACGGTCGGCCAGCAGGCCCCGAACGGACACAGCATCGGCCGGGGGAAGGCGCCAGGCACGCCTCCCGCACGGTGACCCGAAGCCCCTCACGGCGTGGCGAACGTGCCGTCCTCACGCCGTGCGAATGTGCCGTCCTCACGGCGTCCCCGCAGGAGCGAACGCCCCCGTGGACCGTGCCCGTCGCCCCGTTGGCGACCCGCATCAACGTGGATCCCGCGCGGCCATCAGCCGTCGGCCTCCTCGCTTCAGGTGCCCTGACCACGCACGGAAGCGTGCAGCTCCGCGATGGAGTCGTGACGGATCCGGTGGGGCGGAATGCCGATACCGCCCAAGGTGTCGATGCCGTTGCTGACCATGCCGGGCGGGCCGGCGAGATAGACGTCGTACGTCTCCCAGAGGCCGAACCGTGCCACAGTCTCGGGAAGCAGACCCCTGAGGGCCCCGGGCGGCGTGGGCCCCTCGGCGACGACGGTGCGGACGCGAAGCCATGGGTGCGCCTGCTCCAGCCGCAGCCAGGCATCGACGTCGTGGAGCTCATGGCCCGTGCGTGCGCCGTAGAAGACGTCGACCGCGCGCTTTCGGCCGTGCTCGACGATGTCCTCGACGAGCGCCTTGATGGGCGCGATCCCGGTGCCGCCGCCCAGGCACAGCAGGCCGTTGTCGGTGTCGTGGTCCACGGTCATCGAGCCGACGGGCGGGCCGAGGCGGATGACATCGCCCGGACGGGCGCGGTGGACCAGGGCGTTGGACACCCAGCCGGCCGGGAGTGCCTTGACCTGAAAGGTGAGCAGACCGTCGGGCCGGGGCGCGGACGCGAAGGAGAAGTGGCGCCAGACACGCGGCCACCACGGCGTTTCCAGCATCGTGTACTGCCCCGCCCGGAAAGGGTAGGGCCGACTCGGCCGCACGGTGACGACCGCGATGTCGGAGGTGCGCTGTTCATGGGAGACGACCTCGGCCTCCCACCAGGCGGGAGCCTTGGCCTCGTCCGCGGCCGCGGCGTCGATCATGATCTGGGACATCGCGCTGTAGGCGCGCACCCAGGCGGCCACGGTCGCCGCGTCCCAGGTCGCGGTCGCGTAGCGCTCGAGCGCCAGCAGCAGGCACTCGCCGACGGCCGGGTAGTGGTCGGACACCGTGCCGTACTTGCGGTGACCGCGGCCGAGGCCGACGAGGTACTCGGTGAGCGTGTCCGCGTCGTCGACGTGCTCGGCGGCGGTGAGCAGGGCGCGGAGCAGGCGGTCACGCTGCGTGTCCATGGCGGCGGGGAAGAGCGCGCGCACCTCGGGGTGCCGGACGAAGAGCATCGCGTAGAAGTACGAGATGACCTTGTCCGCGACGGGCTCGATCTCGGCCAGGGTGCGGCGGATGAGAATCGCGTCCGGCGAGGGGGATGCGGAGCGGGTGCCGGAGCTGCTCTCCGCCGGGGCATCGGCCGCTCCGGCGTCGGCCCCGGAATCGACGGGGGGTGGTGCGGGGTCACCGGGGCCGGGCGCCTCTGAGGGCTGCTGCACGGCGTCGGCCGTGCGGTACCCGGCGTCGGCAGAAGCGGGGTCCTGAGCCGACCACGCCGGGCGACCCTCGTGGGTCCGCGGCTGGGGCACGAAATCCGGCGAGGGGTCCGCGACGTGCGAGAGGTGGGGCGCCTCGTGGGAATTCGAGCCGCCGTTCCGCTCGGGAACCAGGTCGGACGTCCACTGCCCATGCGGGGACGCGCTCTGTGCGCGGTGCCTCGCGCTCCGGCGCGGAGGCGGGGTGAACCAACCCCACTCGCGCAGCGCACCGCTTCCTCGGAGCTTGATCAAGTTTCTCAACAATGTGTGCCAACCTCAGCAGAGCCACATGAAGGAGACAGGGACCCCATGCGGCGATATACACCCTGAGATCCGTTCCGTGCAGCTTGCCACTCCCGACCCGGAAAAGGCGACCCCCGTCACACATACCGCCACAAAGCATCACCCTCGGTCACGCCGCATCGGCGATGCGGCATCCCCGCCGAGAACGCCGCATCCCGCCACCGTCGCCGGCAGCCTCCTCAGGAAAGTCTCGGCCGGCCGGAAGTGTGACGAAGGGGGCGGAGTGAGCAGCCGACGAGCAACTCCGCGGCGGCCGGCAGGGCATGGACGATCCGGGGAAACCTCTGCGACTCAACAGCCGTCACGGGCGCGCCTCTTGCGTAACGGCGCGCCGCGCCCCGGTCAGCCGTCCATCGCGGGCAGGCGGGCCAGGCCGGTGTCGAGCATGATGCGGTCGACGGTCTCGCGCAGGGTGCTGCCGGCGCCGATGACGGTCTCGATGCGGCCCGGCAGCAGATCGCGCGGCCGGTACCAGTCGCGCAGGTGCGTCTCGTTGACGTCCCACCATGGCCTCAATGCCGCCCGATCCGATGGCCGGGGCATTCACTGGTCCTCAGTTCGGGCCAGGTCCTCTCAGAGCGCTTGCGAGGACCGATCTGCCGGTGATGGCCAACTTCCGGTAGCAGTTGGTGAGGTGCTTCTCGACGGCGCGGCAGCTGATGCCGAAGCCGTCGGCGATGGCCTGGTTGCTGAGCCCCACAGCGGCCCGCTTCGCCACTCTGAGTTCGGCCGGCGTCAGGCGTGAGCGGGCGGGCATGTCCTGCCGGCTGGGCACCGCGCCTCCGAGCCGGGAGGCGGCCTGGCCGGCGACCCTGGTGGCTCCGCAGGCCATCGCAAGGGTGTGGGATCTGCGGAGCGCCGACTCGCCTTCCGTCGTGCCGGCACCGATGCGGTCGCCAAGTGCCAGCAGGGCGCGCGACATCTCGAACTGGTTGGCCGATCCTTCCAGGACGTCGACGGCGTCACGGAGCACGGCGAGGCCCGACGGGCCGTGGGTGACCCGGCCTTGCGCGGTGAGAGCCCGGCCCAGCGCGGAGGGGGCGCCCCAGAGCTCGGCGAGTTCGACCTCGCGACGACTCAAGTCGGCGGCACGCTCGTGTTCGCCGAGATGGTGGTGGACGACGGCGGCGTGGGAAGCCCAGGGCAGCAGGGCCGGATTGCGCCATCCGTACTGTTCCATGCGGTGCCCGGCGTCGTAGAGATGGCCGAGTGCGGTGCGCAGTTCGCCTCGGCTGATCGCGAGAGTGGCATCGAGCACGGTGAGCAGGGCCCACAGGTAGCGCTCGTCCGTGGCGCGGTACCGGCCGCCGAGGAGTTGTTGGGCGAGGGTCATGTCGCGTGCGTGGATGGCGACCAGGGCGAGTGAGACGGCGGCGGTGACGCCGACGCCGTCGTGTTCGGAGCCTGTCATCTCGAAGGCTTCGGTCGCGTGGGCTCGTGCGTGGTGGAGGCGGCCGTGGGCGAGGGCGGCGAGGGCCTGCTCGCTGCGGATCAGGGCCTGTTCGACGGGGTTCTCGCCGAGGGCGGCCTCGTCCCGCGCCGACTCCAGCCAGGGTACGAGCGCGTCGGCGGAGTCGGCTGCGACCATGGTCGCGACGACCATGGGCATGGACGTGTGCACATGCGAGGGGTCGGCCGGTTCCCGCTGCAGAAGGCGCTCGCACAGGCCGCCGATCTCGGCCGCCGGGAGGGCGTTGGCGCAGGTGGCCGAGGCGAGCAGCATCGCGAGCAACTCGCGTTCCCCGCCGGTGTCCATCGCGGGATCCGGACCCAGCCTCTTCAGGCGTACCACGGAGTCGGACAGCAGCAGCGGGTCCGGGCTGCAGATGGGACGCATCCGCGCCTCCAGCCGCAGGGCCAGTTCCCGCTCGCGTCCGCGCAACTGCCGCTCGTCGCCCAGGCCGTCGGCGACCCGCCGCAGGAGGTCGGGGACCGGGAGAAGGGACGAAGCCAGCACGGCCGGGGACAAGCGGGTCATGGCCTCCGCACGGTCGGCGGGCGTTTCCAGCAGGGGTACGGCCTGGGTCATGTGCCGGACCGCCGCCAGCGGGGCGAAACTGCGTTCCGCTGTGGCCAGGTCGACCAGCAGGTGACCACGGTCCGAGCCGTCCGTACCGTGCGGGAAGCTGTCCAGCAGCGCACACCGCAGGTAGCGGGCGGACACCTCGGCCTCACCCCGGTGCAGGGCACTCTCCGACGCGGCGCGCAGCACCTGCCGCGCCCAGGCGTCCTGCGGCGCCCCCACGTCCATGAGCTGGTCGGCCACGCGCTCGATGGGGCGTCCGGCCCGGTGGAGCAGTTCCGCCGCACGGGCGTGCGCTGCCGTACGATCCGCGGCCGGCATCCCCTCCAGGGCCGCCTCCCCCACCACGGGATGCACGAACCGCGCCGGAGCACCATGGGTGACCAATCCCAGTCGGGTCAGCGCTGCCATGCTGTCGTCCCGATCTCCCGCGTCCAACAGGGCCAGCGCACCCAGCAGTTCCGCATCGGCGTCCTCGCCCAGCACGGACATGGCCCGCGCGAGCCGCAGCACCTGCGGGCTCTGCTCCTCCAGGCACTGCTGCGCACGAACGCGCAGGGACGACAGCCTCAGCCCGGCCAGGGACTCGACGTTCGCGGCCAGCGGCCGTAGCCGCCGCACCACCGACTCCTCGACGATCGAAGCGATCAGCGCCGGATTGCCACCGGAGGCGGCGTGGCAGGCGGCGGCGAACTCCTCGTCGGCGGGCTCCCCCGTCCCCACCCGGATCACCGCCTGGGAGGCGCGGAGCCCGTACGGCCGGGGGCGGAGTGTGTGCGTCGCCGAGCGCGTCAGCTCACGTACCGTCGCCCGCCCCGCATGCCGGCAGCCGTCTCGGACGGTGCAGGCCAGTACGACCGGCATGGTGTCCACCCGCTCGGCCAGGTGCCGCAGCCAGCGCAGCGTCGCCGCATCCGTCCAGTGGAGATCATCGACCAGAAGCAGCAGCGGTCGGTCACGGGAGATGTTCTCGACCAGCCGGGTCGACCTGAGCAAGGTCCCGGCATCGACCGCATCCACCGCGTCCACCGCATCCACCGCGTCCACCGCGTCCACCGCGTCCACCGCGCCGACCGGATCCGCCGCGCCGACCGGGCCCGCCCAGCAGCTCCCGAAGGCGTCGTCCCCCAGTGGGGAGAAGGCTCCCCGGGCCCCTTCCGCCGTCCAGCGCTCGCCCCTGCCCTCCGGAGCACGCCGCAGAGCCGGTTCCAGGAGCTGACGCAGGACCCCCAGAGGAAAGTCCCGCTCGACGGGGGCGGCGCCCGCCCGCAGAACCGTGGCGTCGAGCCACGCACCTCGTACACCGATCTCGTGCAGCAGCGCCGACTTGCCGATCCCCAGCGGTCCACGGATCACGATGAACGCCCCGCGACCGTCCTGTGTGCGCCGCAGCGCCCCGGCGGCCCGGTTCAGTTCGGCGTCCCGCTCCATCAGCATGACGGCGAGGTCCTTCCCACAAGATCGTTCCGTGTACTTCACCAGGGGCGATCGGATGATGACGGAGCGCTCTCACCTCGCCCGGCGGGCGACGACAGTTCAAGGTTGAACCAGACCGCCTTTCCCGTGTCCGAGACCTGACTCCCCCACTCATGGGCGAGTTCCTGGACCAGGAACAGGCCCCGGCCGCTCTCTTCGTCGTGCCGGGCCGTGCGCACGCCGGGGATCCTCGGGCTCCCGTCCCGTACCTCGCAGTGGAGGGTGCGGGGCCGGATCGAGAGGGACAGACGAATCGCTCCCGAGCCGTGACACAGCGCGTTCGTGACCAGTTCGCTCACCAGCAGCTCCGTGATGTCGGAGTAGGGCGTCAGACCGCAGGCGTCGAGGTGCAGGCGGATCGTCGCCCTCGCCTCGCGTACCGACGAGCGCTCGGAGGTGAGCGTGAGACTGAAGTGCTGCATAGGGAGGCTTCCAGGAGCTCGACAGGGTCCACGACAGGACCGCGTTCACCTTGCTCCGCGCGGCGCTCCCCCCGGGACGGGAGAAATACCTAGGCGTCTACGTAAGAGCTGGTGGCGGGAATGCGGCTTCCGCGTAGGCTGATACGGAATGGCATGAAAGGCTCGCTTGGACATGACATTCCAGCCTGTACCGGGCACTCGGGACGGTTCCCGGCTGCCCACCGAGCTCACCAGCTTCGTCGGGCGCCGACGTCAGGTTGCCGAGGCGAAGCGACTGCTGTCCGACGCGCGACTGCTGACGCTCACCGGCCCCGGCGGGGTGGGCAAGACCCGCCTGGCCTTGCGCGTCGCCGATGCCGCACGGCGCAGCTTCCGTGACGGAGTGCGTTTTGTCGAACTCGCGGAGTTGCGGGACCCGTCCCTCCTCGCTTACACGGCGGCCCAGCAACTCGGTCTGCAGGATCAGCCGTCGCACCCCGCGGTCGACACGATCACCGCCTTTCTCGAATCGCGCCAGCTGCTCCTCGTCGTCGACAACTGTGAGCATCTGATCCATGACAGCGCGCTTTTCGTCGACCGCATTCTGCGGACCTGTCCCGAGGTACGGATCCTGGCGACGAGCCGGCAGTCGCTGGGCATCTACGGCGAGACGACGCTGGTGGTCCCGCCGATGTCCGTACCGGGCTCCGGCGACGACGTTCCGGGCGTTCTGAAGCAATACGACTCGGTGCAATTGTTCGCCGATCGCGCGAAGGCCGTCCTTCCCGAGTTCGACATGCACGACGAGAACTGCGCGGCGCTCGCACGCCTGTGCCGTGAGCTGGACGGCATCCCGCTCGCGATCGAACTCGCAGCGGTGTGGCTGCGCGCCCTCTCCCTCGAGCAGATCGAAGAGCGGCTTTCCGAACGCTATGGCCTGCTCACCGCGGGGCCACGGGGGGCGCCGCCGCGCCAGCAGTCGCTGCGTGCCATGGTCGACTGGAGCTACGACCTGTGCTCGACACCGGAGGAGCGCATCTGGGCCCGCGCGTCCGTGTTCTCCGGAGGCTTCGATCTGGCGGCGGTGGAGCACGTCAGCGGGGGCGACGGAGTGAACCCCCAAGACGTACCGGGCACCATCCGCTCGCTGGTCGACAAGTCCGTCCTGATGCGGGACGAGGCCGACGGCGTGGTCCGCTACCGCATGCTCGAGACGATGCGGGAGTACGGCCTGGAACGCCTCCGGGCGGCGGGCGAGGACACCGCGGTACGCCGGCGCCATCGCGACTGGTACGCGGGGCTGCTCGACCGGTTCGAGGCGGAGTGGATCGGACCGGAGCAGGAGACCTGGGTCCGCCGTCTGCGGCGCGAGCACGCCAATCTGCGGGTGGCCCTCGACTTCTGCATCACAGAGCCGGGCGAGGCCCTCGTCGCCCTCCGCATGGCGACCAAGATCGACGAGTACTGGAGCATCCGCGGCATCAACACGGAAGCGCGCTACTGGCTCGACCAAGCGCTCGGAGCATCCGCGGAGCCCACGCCCGAACGCGTCTCCGCGCTGTGCCTCAACGCCTGGTACGGGCTGCTGCAGGGAGACTTCGATGCTGCCGCGCCGCGGCTGGCCGAAGCCGACCGACTCGCCTCGCAGCTGGGCGGTACGGGCAGGACCGCGTTCGTCACACTCATCAACGGCATGGCTGCTCTCTTCACCGGCATGCTGGAGGACGCCGCGTCCTTGCTCGGCGACGCTCTCTGCGGGTTCCGGTCCGCGAAGGCAGCCCGTGGCGAGCTGTTCGCGATGGGCATGCTCGGTCTCGCCCTGGGCCTGGGGGGCGAACGCCGGCGAGGCCTGGCCCAGATCGATGAGTGTCTCGCCGAGGCGTCCGAACGCGGGGAGGCCTTCTGGCGCTCCTGGGCCCTGTGGGCCCTGGCGTTCCTCGAGGTCGACCACGACGCGCGCCGTGCGGAGACGGCGGCCAAAGAGGCACTGAACATCCACGTCCGGATGCGCAACAAGGGCGGGGCGGCCTTCGTCATCGACACCCTCGCCTGGGTCAACGCCCAGCAGGCCAGGCACGAGCGCGCGGCAACGCTGTTCGGTGCCGCTGCCGCCCTCTGGGACGCGATCGGATCGTCCCCGGACCACTACGCGCCCATGAAGGACATCCGCCACCAGTACATGGACAGGACGCGAGCGGCCATCGGCGACAAGACCTACGACCTCGCCTTCCGGCGCGGCTACCGGATCTCGGCGGAGGAAGCGGTGAACTACGCGCTCGAGAGCACGCCGCCGACGCGGACGGCGACTCCCACCGGGGCGACTCCCACCGGCGAGGAAGAGAGCCGCCTGACGCCGAGGGAACGGGAGATCGCCGCGCTGGTCGCCGAAGGGTTGTCGAACAAGGACATCGCCTCTCGGTTGGTGATCGCACCGCGCACGGCCGAGGCTCATGTGGAGCACATCCTCAGCAAGCTCGGATTCACCTCCCGGGCACAGGTCGCGTCCTGGTTCACGGCGCGGAATCCCGCTGCGCCGGAGGCCGGTTGACGCCGGTGCAGGTGTGCGGCTCTAGTTCCTGTGCGCGGGCTGCTCGTCAGCGCGGCTGGGCGCTGCGAAGCCGGAGCCCCGATTCACAACTCCCGTGGATGCGCGGTGAGTTGGTGGCACCAACGGTAGCCTGGCTGCCATGACGCTTCTTGGTGGCTATCTGTGCCCACGCTGTCAGGACGGGAGTTACGAAGACTGGCTCCTCGGCGTCACCCGACGGGCAACGGAACTCGGTGACTTGAGCACGGCCCTGTGGGGGATGCGCTTCTGCACCGCAGGCCATCCGTACACCGAACTGTTCGGTGCCCCCGGCGCACGCAACACCGCGCCCTACGTGGTGGAGCGATGCACCATGGAAGCGGCGTACCTCGCGCAGTACGGAGAGACGCCCGCGGCCGGCGTGATCACCCCGATCCGGTTGGATGCCACGGCACCGCCGAAGCGTTCGGCGATGTACCTGGACGCACTGACCTGGATGGGGCTGGCGGTGGCCTCCGGCGTGTTGGGCAACGCCGCCTACAGCGGCATCAAGGCCGTGGTGAACCGGTTTCGTGAGCGCCCCGAGCCCAATCCGCTGCACGGCCTGAGCGAGGCGGAAGTGCAGCGTTGTCTGGAGGTCATGCACGAGTACCTGGCCCAGCGCCTGGCCGATCTTCGCGTCACCGACGACGGCGATTCCTGACATGGCCGGGCGTCCACTGAGCGACGACGAACTCCGGGTGCTGTCCTTCAACTTGGCCATCCTCGCCAAGCAGGTCGAGCGCCTGCGGACACTCACCGAGCGGTCACCGACCTCCCCGCTGGGGCTGTACGGCTCGTCGTTCCAGTTGCGCGGCTGCGTCGTCGACATCCGCGTGCCGTCCGGGGTGACCTTGGAGACCATCCTGGACGAGTCGTTCGCCGGCCATGCGGCCGAGGCCTACGCGAAGACCGCACTGCACGAGTTCGCGCACTGGTTCCAATACGCCTGCACGCCGTACGGGATGTACCTCGTACGCGCCCAGGAGGCCCAGACCAGCGTGGTCCGGGCAGTCTGCCAGGGCATCGTGGACGGCCTCACCGACGACTACGGAATGCCCGCTCTGCCACCGCGCACTCTGCCGATGCCCTTCTTCGAATGGCTGCGCGCCAACCTCGACCTGAACACCAAGTGGGGGATGCTCTCGCTGTCCATGTTCCGGCGCTGGCTGGCCGGCGAGGACATGGTCGCCGCACTCGAGGGATTCGACGCGCGGCAGGACCCGGCCGAACTGGCGTCGGCTTTCATGACGCTCGAGGGGATGCGCAGCGACCCCACCGCCCTTCTGCGCTTCCCGAACACCAAACCCACCGTCCGGGGCCTGATCATGGACGAACCCGTCCAGCCGCTGGTGGACGGTGAACCGTTCGGCGCGCACCGCGTCGCCGAGTGCGCTGCGACGCTACAGGCGTGCGCCGACTACGACGCCTTCGACGAGAGCACGCTTGTCGGCGACTACCGTCCGGCCTACCAGCTCGTGCGCGAGAAGTTTCCGGACGCCCCGACCGGCCACGTGGTGAGAACCGTACTCGCCCTGACCGAGGTCGCGTTCTGGTCCGACATCTTTCCCTGCCTGCGCAAGCGGACGTGGCGGCGGAAGGACATGCGGTGGAAGGACATCCACCCCGGCTGGCGTTTCGTCCGGATGGTCGATGCGCTCGAATCCATCGGCCTGTTGTGCCGCTTCGAGGACTACCACGCGTTCGTCAGGAAGGTCACCGACACCTTCGGCTGGACGTCCATCGACACCTTGGCCACACGCGCGCTGTTCCGGATCAAGCCCACCGACCCCAATCCGCTGCTCCAGGCCTTCGGCCTGAGCTGCGCCGTCCGCAAGAAGGACCCAGCCGCGTTCGCGCTGTGGATCGAGGCCATCGTCAACGGCGTCGCAGGGGCGTCGCATCCGGATCTGCAACCGAAGCTCTGGTGGTGGAACGGGCAACGTATGCGCAGCGATGACGGTGACCTGCTCCATGTCGTGCATGACATGCATCTGATCACCCGGCAGTTCATGCTCGGCACTCGCTTCGAGCGCAAACATCTGCTCATGCGCGACTACGAGGAGGCCGCGTTCGCCGCGGTCGTCAAGTCCACGCTGCATCTGCCTCCGGAATCGTTCATCCAGGTCGGGAGGCGTTGATCCCGGGGAGATCGCGGTTCGCCCACTCCTTCACCGGCTCTACCAGCTGCTGCCGCCGTCGCCGTCGACGATCAACCATGCGTCGGCCGGCTCGTCCTCCGGCTCTTCGTCGGCTGTTTCCACGTCGTCGGCAGGGATGCCGATCAGCTTCTCGTCGTCGTCTTCGCGCTGGTGCATGGGCCGTACCTTACGACCCCGATCCGCAGCGCCATCAGTGGCAACCCAGCCAAGCCGGAGCGCCCTCCGAGGCGGCCTTGGTCAGAGCCGGATGATGCGGCTCGCCTCGGCCGGCCCGCCGGCCCTGAAAGGGGCAGGGCTACGCGCATCGGGTGCGCGCGGCGAGAGCAAGAAGAAGCACGCCCTGGACCTCGCATCACGACGAGCCACAGAGCACAGTGGCCGGCTCGGTGAGTAGGAGTACGGATACCAGGCCCGTCCCTCGTGGTGTTTGACTCCCTGCTGTGACGACCGACGACACAGGCCCCGAGGCCGCCCCGTACACACCCCGCCAACGCGGCCGGCACCTGGCCTCCTGGACGGCCCTCGCCGTCCTGTGTGTACTTCCGCGCACACGCGGCAAGAGCAGACTGCGCATCGCCTCCGGGACGGGTCTCGCTCTCCTGCCTGTCCTGTTCGTGGTGATCTTCATCATGGCCATTGATGATGCCCTTGGCGGTCGGTCCACGGTCCTCTACGACATCAGCATCTGGATGCTGCTCGGCTCCGGGGTGCTCGGCCTCGCAGTACTGCTCCTGCCCGCGCGGGTGGTGGACCGCCCTGCACGTAAGGCTCTCCTCGTCGGGCAGTGTGCGTTGTTGCCCGTCGCGGTGGCTCTGGCGGTGGCAGCCTGACGGCTCTCCGGATCCCGTCCGGTGCGGGCGCGTGAGTGCCGAAGTCTCCGACTCGGCCTCCTCGGGCGCCGAGTCAGCCCGGCGTGCGGGCGGTTCGGGCTGTGTCGTGGAGCCATGAGCGGGAGAACCGGCCGAAGGTTGGCCGTGGGTGGCAGAGGGCAGCCCGTCCTCGCATCAGCCGGACCGTCCTGGCTGTCCGATCCTGCGGATCGCCTCCAGCGGGTAGGAGGTTGCCCGGCTCTCCTGCTGGAATCGGCGGTAGAAGTCGCCCATGACGTCGGCGACCGGCGCGTATCGGAGAAGGATCGACGCGACCGCCGCTGGAACGTCCCCCGGGGGCACCCCTTGGGCGCAGGCGCGCACGAACGCCGCGCGCTCTGCCGGTCCGTGCCCGTACAGCGCGAAGGCCAGCCAGTTCACCAGATGCGTGACGGTGTAGCACCGGTCGTAGGTGCGGTGCTGGTCGAAGAAGTCGGCCTCGTCCTGGGTGAGTTCGAAGCGTGAGGAGGTCGCGAGGCCGTAGTCGGCGAAGAAGAGCCGCCGGCCGTCGGTGAGGATGTTCTGGAAGTGGGCGTCGAAGTGCAGCAGCCCACGGGCGTTCATGAACGAGACGCCGGCTTCCAGTTCGGCGTCCACCATCGCGCAGGCGCGCTCGGCCGCCTCGCCACCGGCCCCTATGTGAACGCCCAACCAGTCGTGCAGGTTCTGCGGGATGTACTCCAGGAACAGCACGAGGCTTGCCGACGACTGCTGGAGCGCCTCGACCCGGCGGCGTACCTCCGAAGCGCCGCCCCAGTAGGCGACGGCCCGTTCAACATCGGCCAGTTCCTCGGGAAGTGGCAGACCAGGGCCGGGTAGCACCCGCCAGTGGTGCATCAGGGGGAAACCCGCGTAGTCCCCCGCGATCACCCAGTTCGTCGTCATGGTGTGCACGGCCAGCTCGCGCCAGGCTCCGAACCCTGGGCCGCCGATACTGCCGATGCCGTACTGGCAGAAGACCGGGAGCCCGAACAGGTTCGCCGTGGAGTGAATGTTCTCCGGTCGTCGCTCCAGATCGGTCAGGGGTACCTGCTTGACGAAGACCGAGGTTCCGTCGACCTCCAGCAGCGCTGTCTTCCCACCGATCCCGGAGCCGATCGGTGTCGCGGCGTCCACCAGATCGTGCAGCCTGCGATCGCTGCACAGCGCCAGCGATGTGGCAACGGCACCGTGGGCGGCCAGACGAGCACCACGGGACAAGTCGGGGCTCTTCACCTGGGCCTCCAGCCGGGCATCGCCTCTGGTGCAGCACCCTGCAACGAACACCCGATCGGGAGCTGCCGCCGGACAGCGTACGAGCACCCACGCATGGGAGTTCCGCCGCTCCCGCGGTCCGCGAGGAGGAGGACGACCGGTTGCAGCACGGGCGCTGTCGGGGCAGTCCTCACGAGGCTCGGCGCGCGAATCCCGTCGTGTTGAAGGACGTCTGGTCGCGGGACGTCGTGCCGTTGGTGATCCACCAGTGCGTGGGGTGTTCTCCGTAGAGGCCGAACAGGATGCCGGGCGCCCAGTGCAGGATCAGCTCGTCCTTGCCGTCGCCGTCGAAGTCGGCGGCTCCCGCGGGCCGGGCGTGCCGCCACTTCGCGGGCGTCTTCTCGCCGTCCGCCTTCGCGGGCCCCTCGCGCAGGACCGTGGTGCGCTCGTCGCCGTCGATGAGTGTGGCGCCCTCGTACGTGGCGACCAGGATGCCGTCGCGGCCGTCGCCGTCCGGGTCGGCGGCCGCGAACGGGCCGGGCCCGAAGTCGTTGCCTGGTTCCTTGGACGCCTCGGGCAGCCGGTGGGTGATCGGTTCGCCGCCGTCACCCGGGTACACGGCGAGTGAGCCGTCGACGTCGGGTGCCTCGGTCTCGTAGCCGGGCTCGTCGTTGCGGCTGCCGTCGTCCCCGACGGCCACGTCGCGCAGTTCGTCCCCGTCGAAGTCTCCGAACGTGTGCGCGTTCCCGGAGCGCAGTCGCTTCCCGTTCTTCGACAGGCCGCTGGCGCGGTGGGCCGTGTAGAGGGTGTTGCCGGACTGCTCACCGTCACTCACGCCGTGGAGCAGAAGTGAGGTGGCCCGGGGCTTGCCGGACGGGTCGATGTCGTCCGCGATCAACTCGCCGTCCGACCAGGGCAGGTCGGTGTCCGTACGCGACGGCGCACCCGACCGCTCGAACGGGCCGTACAGCAGCACCATGGACGACTCGTTCTGCGCGAGCGACGCGAGGTCGTGATGCCCGTCCCCGTCGAAGTCACCGCTCACCACGGACTCCACGCCAAGCTTCGAGGCGCTCCGCGGCAACCGCACCGGCGCAGCCTCCGCGCCCGCCTCGGGTCCCTTGGGCCCGCCCCAGGTCACGTACGGGACGGTGGCGGGAGCGGAGACGTGCCCGTCATCCGCGCGCTTGCCCTCGACGGTCGTGATGAAGTCCGGGAAGCCGTCACCGTCCAGATCGGCGTGGACCACTCCCTCCGCGGGGACCGCGTCGGGCTCGCCGGCGCCCTCCCCCGCTTCGGGCAGGCCGAGGTCGCGACGCCCGTAGACGGCGCGTGTCGAGGGGTCGAGGCCCTTGGCCGAGCCGTAGACCACAGCGATCCGTCCGTCGCCGCCCGGGTTCTGCTGGTCGCCGCCCGCGCCGGCGGGGATCACGAGGTCGCGGTGCCCGTCGCCGTTGATGTCCTCGGGGTCCTTCGACCCCTTGCCGGAGGCCGGCGCCCGGCTCTCGGAGGGTGCGCCGGGCACCCCGGCGGCCTTGGTCCCCTTGCTCGAGGAGGGCTCGTGGTCCGTCCCGCCACTACTGCATCCGGTGAGCGGAGCGAGCACGAGGCAGACAGCGCAGACAGCGAGGGCAGGCAAGGCGGTACGAGACTTCATGCAGCTCACCCTCACACCCCGTGCCGTCCCCGGACGAGCGAAGGTGGCCCGATTGTTGCCCAATTGTCTCTTCCCCGTGGCTCTTGTCGCGCCCCGAAGCGGAAGGCCCCCCGCGCTGAATCCGCGCATCCTGACCGGTCCGCTTCGACCCGACGCCTTGCCGGTGGTGCTTCACACGGCGAGGCGCCGCGGCCGGCCGGGAACGGCCGCCGTGTCCGCGTGAACGACACGGCCCCGGCGGGCGGGGACCGGTGGGCCGGGCCCGAAGAGTCAGCCGGTGAAGGACTCGGGGCCGAAGCGGCCCCACGCGATGAAGACTGCGAGCGCGAGATAGACCAGGTTGAGCACCACGAACGGGGACTCGCCGCGTCGGCCGTGGGTGATCATCGCGCCGGCCATCAGCAGGACCCAGCACACGGCAGTCACCGGCACGAGCACCGGTGCGATGTCGAGCGCGGCGGGCAGGATCAGGCCCGCCGCGGCCAGGAGCTCCAGGACGCCGAGGGTCTTCACGAAGCCGACGCCGGCGTCTTCGGTCCATCCCCCGCCCTTGGCCGCGGCCAGCTTCTCCTTGGGCACGCATGCCTTGCTGATGCCGCCGGTCAGAGCGACTGCGGCCAGGAGACCCGCAGCGATCCACAGCGCGAGGTTCATCGTCCACTCCTTGATCGAGGCTTGCCTGCACCACCTCGTAGGACGAGACAGCCGTCCCCGTCTGTGACATCTCCGAACGCCCGGAGCGACCGCCCCTCGGGCATGGAATCCGAGTGCCGACCCTGGGCCAGGTGCCCCCACACGGCGAACGCCACCATGGACCGGGAGGGCACGGGGAAGCCCGCTGATCCCGAGCGCTGATCCTCGTTGCGCGGTTCAGGCCGTCATGGTCCGGCCCGCTGCGGCGCCTTGCGTCGGGTCGCCGAGGACGTCTCGGCGCTACAGACCTCCCGCGTAGAGCAGGCGGTTCGGCGTGCCTGGAGGGGGGTTCTCGATCGCTCCGCGGGTGGAGCGTTCGATGATCCACTCCTTGACCTCGGCGGGCGTCGCGTCCGGGTGCTCGGAGAGACGGAGCGCAACGGTACCCGTGACGAAGGGCGCCGCCCATGAGGTGGCGATCTTGTCCTCGTCGGTGGAGGTGCCGCCCTCGGCGAGCGCTGAGGTGATGCGGCTGCCGGGAGCGTAGAGGTCCACGCACTCCCCGGCGTTGGAGCGTACGAACCCGTCGTCGGCGTGCTTGCTCCGCTGGTCGGAGGCGGCCACCGTGATCACGGACGGAACGTTCGCGGGCGGGTACGTGCAGGCGTCCGCGCCGTGGTTCCCGGCGGAGACGACCACCGTGAGGCCGGCGCGGGTCATCCCTTCCACCGCGGCCCTCAGCCGCGGGGCGGGCCGGCGGAAGTTCAACGACATGTTGACCACGGCCGGACGCTCGGCGTGGGCGGTGACCCAGTCGGCGGCTTCCACGACCTTCGCGATCCGCTGCTGCTGGTTCAGCCTGCCACCGGTGCCTTCACTGCACTCCAGGGCCTTCACCTCCACGATCCGAGCCTTCTTGGCCACTCCGGTGGTACGGCCGCCTGCGATGCCGGCGACGAATGTGCCGTGACCGAGACCCGTCTCGTCGTGGCAGTCGCGCTTGCCGTCGGAGCGGATGACATCCGTGCCCCAGGAAGCACGTCCGGAGAACTGTTCGTGGCGGGCGTCGATGCCGGTGTCGATGAAATACATCGTGACGCCCTCACCGGTGGCCTCGGTCCGGAAGGAGCCGTCAAGCCGAGGGCCTCGCTGGTCGATCCGGTCGAGTGCCCACGGCGCCGGCTGCCGCTTGCCGGGTGATCGCGACGAGGACGGCGCGGAATGGCTGCCGGAAGGGCGCTCCTCGGAGGAGGAACGACGCTTCTCCGAGGAGGCCGGATTCTGCTGCGAGGAGGGCGTGCTCGAGCATCCGGCGAGAACGCCGGTCAGGGCCGTCACCAGGCCCCATATAAGGAGAAATCGGGCCGCCGGAGCCCACGAAACGGATCGTGTCATGTCGCATCTTCCTGTGGGGGGTTGGTCCTGGGGGGTGGTCTGGAGGGTGGGCCTAGATGAATTGGCCTGAAGCGTTGTTCACGCGGCTGATCGGTGGTTGGCCTCCGAGTGCGGTGTGGCACCGGTGGTGAAGCCCAGATCCAGGGCTTCGGCGGGAAGGGGGAGGCTCTTCGAACCGAGAGCGGACCTGACGAACTTCACCTGCTGCTGGTGCCGCGAGCCGAGGCGCGCCGGACCCTTCGGCTTCCCCGGTGGCGACACCGCCACGACACCGCCGTCCGCCCCCGTGAGAGCGGTGCGGGCCCCGGCCCCTGCCCGGATTCCCGGATTCCCGGATTCCCGGAACGAGGGTCCCGGCGACGGCCGCGGAGCTGATCCCGTGGGCTCGAGTGGTGCTCATGTGCCGGCTCTCCTGATAGCGCTGCCGGTGCCGGTCTCAGGTCGGGAACTGCGTTTCGACCACACCGATCCACCCCTTCCACTGCCGCACGGTGAGTTCGAGCCACGGGCCGTCATGCCCTGCCCGGCCCTGGTAGCGGCTGTCGTCGACCTTGGTGAGGCCGCAGTCGTTCAGGGTTTCCCTCAGCGTCCGCATCACCTCGCCGGCAACCTTGACGTTCGGGTACCTGCTGACGCGGTACCGCGCCCGCGCTCCGTCCTTGCCGTCGAACTGCTGGAAGAAGTACTCGGCGGGGTCGGGGACACCGCCACGCCACTTGCAGACCTCGTACAGGCCCACTTGCGGAAGCATGCGCCCGTCGCGGCCTTCCTCCTCGGCCACCGTCCAGTGCACGCTCGCGTTCATCGGCAGCTTCGAGGGCTTCATCACCTTGACCACCCCGTCCTTGACGAACGGGTTCGGCCCGGCCGCGACCACGGGGGTGTCACGCGAGTCGTCGGCCGTGCGAGGCGAGTCGTCGGCCAGCTGCGCCCACGAGCCGATTCCCACCGCCGCCGCGGCGACCACCGCCACCGCCGCCCCGGCCAACCGTCGCCGTGCCCGTCGGCGCTCGCCCCGGGCCCGTACGACCTGAGCGGGCGCGAGCCGCACCGGGACTCCGTCCAGCAGCTCCTCCACCTCAGCCATGAGCGATGGCCCCCTCGTCGTACGTGTCGATCTTCGTCAAGTGTTCGCCGAGCTGTTTACGCGCCCTGCTGAGCCGGGTCCTGACCGCACCGCTCGACGAGCGCGTCTCCCGCGCCACGTCCTCCACCGACAGGTCGAGCAGGTGGTGCAGGACCACTGCCCGCCGCTGGTCGGGGTTCAGTTCACGCAGGGCGGCGACGAGGGCCACCCGGTCCTCGGAGAGCCCCGGGACGTCGGGTGCCTGTCCGTGCCGCAGTTGAGCGCGGAGGCGGGTGCGCGTACGCCGCCAGGTGCTGATGGCGAGCCGGGACGCCACGGTGCGCACCCACGGCAGCGGATCCCCTTCCTCCGACAGCCGGGCCCACCTCTGCCAGGCCCTTACGTACGCCTCCTGCACCGCGTCCTCGGCCTCGGCCAGATCGCCGGTCATCGCATAGACCGTGGCGACCAGTCGCTTGGCTGTCGCGGCGTAGAAGGCGTCGAACTCCGCTTCGTTCGACATCGCCTCTTGGCCCCGCTCCCCGTCTCTGGTGAACAACCTCTCTCGCCATGAACACGCTCCCGAGACGCGCGATGTTACAGACGGGATGAAGTGACCTGCGTCACAGGACAGGGCGGGCGGGCGCCCGGGCGGTACGCGGAGCAGGGCGGCGCGGTGAGTTCACGACGACGCAGGCGAACAGCACCGCGGAGGAGATCGACGCGGCCAGGGCCGGGCGCTCAGCCAGGGCGCCGATGCCGCGGCCGGATGGATCACGGAGACGGTCTCGTTGCTGCTCATGCCTGGCGCTCCCGGGCGGGGACGGAGAGGGCGGGCCCCCGTCACCCGTGCCGACGTACCGCATCCGAGCCTTACGAGATATCGGGCGCCGGACTCAGGAAACGGTAGCAATGGGTCATGCCCCCAGCAGCATCCCGCGGGCCTGGCGCCCGAACGGTAGCCCCGTCCGCGCGGTTTGCGACGCCACCACAGGCGCGAGGTCGGCTGCGAACCAGCAACCACCGGTATCGGGCCTAGGGCCGAGGAGGTGTCTGCCGACTGCGGCGCGGGGCGGAACCGCGAGGCAGGTCAGCCACGATGCTCTCCAGGCGACTTTCGATGATCTCACTCATCCTGCCCCGCTCCTGGTCGGCCCGAATCCTCAGCTCCTCCAGCTGCTCCTTCTCCTCGCCCAATGCCGGGCGGCCGGCCAGCCCGAGCGCTCGGACGCACGCCCCGTACTCCTTCAATGTCTCTGCCAGGAGACCGTGCGCCGAGGATCCGTGCGTCGGTTGGGCAGGCTCGTAGGGATCCCCGTACGACGAGATCCCCACATACCACTGATCGCGCATGACCTCGTCCAGGGCTCTCAGCCCCTTCGCCGTTGCCTCCCGCTCTTCATCCCTGAACCGATCCAGGTCGAAGCAGCCCAACTGTATTTCCGCGAGAGCCCCGTCAAGTACGAACTGCCACGCACGGAGCGTCGAACGCACGTCGACCAGCCGTCCTATCTCCGCCTGAATCTCCTCGTGCCGGCGCGTCTCTTCCGCCTGGGCGCGGGCCGCCTCGATCTGCAACTCCGCCTGCTTGGCAGCTTCACGTTGCTGATGCAGCGGGCCCCAGTATGCGACCGCAGCGGTCACCAGAGACCCACCAAGGGCACCGACCAGTCCGTACACGGCATCCGACATGCGCACCAATGTGGCACAGCCCGCCGAAGGCCGTACGTGCGCCAGGCCAACTCCGCCTTCGGGCACCCAACGCCCCACCCTCATCGGGGACTTCGGCGGACACTCCCTGACAAGCCGAAGCCAGTCGGGCCAGTTGGACGCCCTTGACGGACACGATCCCGTCGCTGTCCGCCAGGTGGGCGGGGTGAAGCGGGGCGTAGCCGAACGAGGGGAGACGTACGGGGAGCGGGCCGCGTTTCGGCGAGGACGGTCGCCGGCCGCGGGGCGTCGATGATGACGCGGGGCTCCTCCGAGTGCGCGTGCAGGAGTCCTTCGAAGGCCCTCGGTACGTACGGGGCAGAGGTGTTGGCACGGACAGAGAGGGGAGCGGCAGTCGCTGCCACACGCACCGGCAGCCTCGATGCGGTGTCCGGTCCAGGCGTCCACGCGTCTAGGTGTCGGCCCGCGGGGCCGGCTCGCCACTGCGGCGGGCCTCGTCCTGAACGAGAAGAGAGAGGAAGGCGGCGACGGAGAGGCCGGCTTCGGCCGGGTGTCGCAGCACCTTCCCGGGCTCGATCCGGTACGTATTCGTGCGACCTTCGCGCGTATGGGACAAATAACCCTCTTGCTCAAGATCGACGATGATCCGCTGGACGGCGCGCTCGGTGAGCCGGCAGTGGGCGGCGATGTCGCGGATGCGGGTGTTCGGGTCGTCGGCGATGGCGGCCAACACACGCGCGTGGTTGGTGATGAACGTCCATCCGTTGTGAGGGTCAGGCACTCCCATGCGGTAATCCTAGAACCCCCTTGGCCGACAACAAATACATGACATATATTTCGTGTACCACGTTGCGCATGTAGACGTTCCGGCGGCGGCAGGTCTCCAAGGAAGGCGAGCGGGGTGGATGCTGGCAAGAGGCGGTTGCGACAGAACCCGCCTGGGGGGCGCAGCTGTCCGACGCAACCCGAGGCATCTGTCAGCGTCACGGCGGGTCCGCCCTGCCTGACGACCGTTCACCGCTCCCCCGGCACGGACAAGACCGTCGTCGTGGTACGCGGCGAGGTCGACCACGGCTGCGAGGACGCACTCGAACGGTCTCTCACCGACGCGTTGAGCTGCTCCGCCCACGGAATCGAGATCGATCTCAGCAAGGTCTCCTTCTGGGCATGCTCCAGCGTGAAGGTGCTCCTCGCCGTACGGCAGCTGGCGGGGCGGCAGAGCAAGACCGTCTCCCTGCGAGCGATCAGCCCCATCGTGCGCCGTGTGCTCGACCTGACCGGCACACTCCGCTTCTTCACCACCGACACCGCCCCGGCCTCTCCCCCGGCCCCCGGCCAATGGCCCGCGGTCATCTACTACGTGAAACGCGGACAAGCCCTGGAATGACCGGCGTTCGGCCGCGGGCGCGGGCGAGACGGGCTGCCCATGGGCGGTGCCACCGCAGCACCGGCACCGCTGCTGCCGGAACTGGCACGGGCTGAGGGGATTCGTCAGTGCAAGGCCAGTCGGACGACGATGGTCTTGCCGACCCGACCGGGCTCTCGGTGGACCCGCACCGCCTGGCAGATCCGGAGGATCATCGGCCAGCCGAAGCCACCAGGCGTACCCGGTTCCGGTGGCCCGCCGGTGACCGGCTCCTGATCGCTGGCGTCGCTCACCCCGAGTTCCAGGCCCCGGCCATCGCTCGTGAGGTGGGCGACGAAGCCGGTCACACCGCCCGCATGCCGGATCGCGTTGGTCACCAGCTCGGACGTTGCCAGCAAGGCGTCGATCACCGCGGTCTCGCGCAGCGACGCTCCACACCGCGTACCCAGCAACCGTTCAACCGCGCTTCGGGCGTCCGACGCACTCAGGGGGCACGCAGAGCCGGTCCCCGTCGCGACGACGGAGCCCTCGGGCAGCATCGATGCATGCATGTGCGCCATTATCTCCGCGGGAAGGCCCCTCGTAACAGGCTTCTCGTGGGCAGTTGCAGCCTCGCGCACGCCGGGCTCCGGCTGCGCGCAGTGGCCCCGCTCCCGGGTGGCGGGTGCGGGGCCACTGGGGCACGTCAAGGTCAGGCGGGGGTGATGTTCTCCGCCTGGGGGCCCTTCTGGCCCTGGGTGACGTCGAAGTTCACCTTCTGCCCCTCCTGCAGCTCACGGAAGCCGGAGCTGTTGATGTTGGAGTAGTGAGCGAAGACGTCCGGACCTCCACCGTCCTGCTCGATGAACCCGAAGCCCTTTTCCGAGTTGAACCACTTCACGGTTCCGGTAGCCATGCATGCCCTCCACAGGGACTCGAAATCGGCTCCCGCACCGCGCGGAAGCCGGAGGTGATCGCCCTGGTCCTTCGTTGACCTGAACAGCAAAACCGCCCGTGCATCGACTGATCACGGGCGGAGAACTTCGGAACCACGACAGCTGGAACAGAACGCTACACCGCTCCCGCCACAGACACCACGATCTTCCAGCCGTGGAGCGCGACGAGCCCATCAAGCCGATCGGCCCTGACGCGGACGCTGCTCGGCCGCGCCCGGCGCCGTGGGTGTCGGCTCCGGTCCACCCACGCCGAGTGCCGGCTAGCGGTCCTTTCCCATGAGGCTGGGGTCGGAGCCGTCTCGCTGGTAGATGTCGGGAATGCCGTCGGCGTCGTCGTCACGGGTCTCCTCCTCGTACAACCGGCGGTAGATCGCGTTGCGGCGCTTGATCAGCAGGGCGGCCAGGCCCGCCGCGATCAGCGACCCCACGAGAACCGCTGCCTTGATGTGTTCGGCCTCGGACGGATCGGGGAACGCGAGTTCCCCGATGAGGAGGGCGACGGTGAAGCCGATCCCGGCCAGGACCGACAGCGAGAAGACGTCCGCCCACTCCAGATCGGGGTTGAGACGGGCGCGTGTGTAGCGGGCGGCGAGATAGGTTCCGGCGAAGATGCCGACGGTCTTGCCGATGACGAGGCCGAAGACGACTCCGAGGGTGGCAGGCTGCGTGAAGACCTCACCGAGCGCCTCGCCGGAGACGCCGACCCCCGCTGCGAAGAGGGCGAACAGCGGCACCACCACTCCCGCGGAGACCGGGTGCAGCAGATGCGAGGTCCGCTCGGCGGGCGAGGCGTCCTCGCCCTTGTCGCGGGTGGTGCGCAGGATCAGGCCCATGGCGACCCCGGCGACCGTCGCGTGGACCCCGCCGTTGTACATCAGCGCCCAGACGGCGATACCGAGCGGGACGTACCACCACCAGTCGCGCACCCGCAGCCGCTGCAGGACGTAGAAGACGACGAGTCCGGCGCCGGAGCCCGCGAGCGCCCAGGGGTTCAGATCGGATGTGAAGAAGACCGCGATGATCAGGATCGCGCCGAGGTCGTCGACGACGGCGAGGGTGAGGAGGAATGCCCGCAGGGCGGCGGGGAGATGAGAGCTGAGCACGGCCAGGACCGCCAGCGCGAACGCGATGTCCGTCGCCATCGGTACGGCCCAGCCGTCGGCGCTTCCCCCTCCGGCCGAGACGGTCGCCAGATAGACGAGGGCGGGTACGACCATGCCGCATACGGCTGCGATCACGGGCAGTGCCGCCGTGGCGGGGTTGCGCAGCTCGCCGACCACCAGCTCTCGCTTCAGCTCGATCCCGGCGACCAGGAAGAACACGGCGAGCAGTCCGTCGGCGGTCCAGTGGCCGACCGAGAGGTCCAGGCCGAGCGCGGGGATGCCGAAGTGGAAATCGCGGATCTGCTCGTAGACGCCGCTCCACGGGCTGTTGGCCCACACCAGCGCCACCACGGCCGCGGCGAGCAGCACGAGACCGCCCACCGTTTCCGTCCGCAGCGCCTGGGCCACGGCTTTGCGTTCCGGCCACGGAAGCAGACCGAGGAACGTGGTGCGCTGACGCGGAGCGTCTGTCATGAGGAAGGGCCTCCGGGGCCGTCGATGGAGCGGGCACACTTCGCCCTCGGACGCCGACCAGACTTCCCGGCACACCCCGCGTCGCATTGACGCGTTCTTAACACCCTAACCAGAGGGAGGCGCCGTCACCAGAGCGCACCTCACCTGCACGGACAGGGTGAGAGGACCCGCATGGCGCAAGGCGCGAGCGCTGTGCGGGCCCTCTCCGGAGCCGGGCCGCCGGGGGGCGGTCAGACGGTGGTCTTCACCGACTCCTGGTCCTCGTCGGCGTCGTCCGCTTCGCCGGCGTTCCGGGCGCGGACGAACTCCAGGAACGAGTTCAGTTCACGCTTGACGACGGGTGCGAGCAGGTAGAGACCGATGATGTTGATGACGGCCAGCATGAACAGGACCGCGTCGGCCATGTCGATCAGTGTCTGCAGGGTGAGGAGCGACCCAGCGACGGCGAAGACCGTGTAGAGCACCTTGAAGGTCAGCTCACTGGTCCTGCTGCGGCCGAACAGGTGAGTCCATGCCTTGAGGCAGTAGTAGCCCCACGTCAGAACGGTCGAGATGGCGAACAGCAGGACCGCGACGGTGAGGATGTACGGGAACCAGGGCAGCACGGTGCCGAACGCGTCGGAGGTGATCGTGACACCGCCGATCGACTCGTCCGTCCGGGCCTTGGCCCAGCTCGCCGGGTTCGCGATCACGATGGTGAGCGCCGTCATGGTGCAGATGATCACGGTGTCGATGAACGGCTCCAGCAGCGCGACCAGGCCTTCGCTGGCGGGGTGCTTGGTCTTCACCGCGGAGTGCGCGATCGGGGCGGAGCCCAGGCCGGCCTCGTTGGAGAACGCGGCCCGCTTGAAGCCGATGATCAGTGCGCCGAGCACACCGCCGGCGACGCCCTCCGGGTTGAAGGCGCCCTCGACGATCGTGGCGATGGCGTCCGGGACAGCGGTGACGTTGACCAGGATGACGGTCAGGCACGCGGCGATGTAGATCCCGGCCATGGCCGGGACCAGCCTGCTGGTGACGTTCGCGATGGAGCGGATTCCGCCGAGCAGGACGATGCCCACGAGCACGGCGATCAGGACGCCGAAGAGCAGGGCTCCCGCGGAGGAGGCGAGCGCGCCGTCCTCGCCACCGGTGACGGTGACGAGCTGGGCGTAGCTCTGGTTGACCTGGAAGAGGTTGCCGCCGAAGAGTCCGAAGAAGAGCACCATGGCCGAGGCGAGGACCGCGAGGACCTTGCCCAGGGTCTTGCCGTTCTTGCCGAAGCGGTCGGCCAGGCCCTTGGGGAGGTAGTGCATGGGGCCGCCGGAGACCGTGCCGTCGGCGTGCACCTCGCGGTACTTCACGCCCAGGGTGACCTCGACGAACTTCGTGGCCATGCCGAGCAGACCGCAGAGGATCATCCAGAAGGTGGCGCCTGCGCCACCGATGGAGACGGCCACCGCGACACCCGCGATGTTGCCGAGGCCGACGGTGCCGGAGACAGCCGCGGTCAGGGCCTGGAAGTGGTTGACCTCGCCCGCAGATCCCTTCTCGTCGTACTTGCCGCACACGACGTCGACCGCGAGCCGGAATTTACGTATCTGGACCAGCCCGAACCAGCTGGTGAAGACCAGGCCGGCGACGACGAGCCAGGCGACGATCAGGGGCAGTTCCGTCCCGGCGACGGGGACGGCGTAGAAGACCACTTCCCCGAGCCAGGTGGCGATGGGCTCGAAGAATCCGCTGACGGCTTTGTCCACGGATTCGGTGATGGAGTCGAGAGACACAGTGACTACCTCGTGACGCAGGACCGGCGCGGAGCGATGCGTCGGTCGAAGTGCGGGCAATGGAGCGAACGCCGTTGTCCGATCGGCGACCCGGGGCATCTCGGTCCGCAGAGTCGAACCTGGTCGCCCGGGACGTGCTGCCGGTGCGTACCGGCCTTCCGTGCCACGTCACGGCGGTTGGCGTGGCACGGAGTTGGGCAGTTCTAACACGCCCTTTGCCTTTTCTTTAGTGGCTCAAATCACATAACGGCGAGTAATCGGGAAAGCGCCAGCGAGCGTGACGTGACCGTTACCCCGAGACGGCTCCTGGTGACCGAACGCCGTGAGACGCCTCCGAAGCGTGACGCAAGGGAGAAGGTCCTCCTCTTGGAAACGCCCTCACGACCTGCGGAGAACGTTGGTTTCAGGCAGCATCTACACGCTGGACGCAGCGGAAACGCCGCGCCCTTCGCCGAGCGATGCCTGTTCCCGGCAAACTTGCGCCCAGGGACGCTGCCGTAAGCGGGCAGTGACGACCCGGCATGGACGCGCGCACACTTCGCCACCCTCACGTGGCGACGTCACGTCGGCGACGGAGGCGCCTTCCGAACGCGGCCCTCTCACCATCCCCGCACACCGGATCCCCGCACACCGGATCCCCGCACACCGGCCCTGCCCGGCCCGGAGGGAACGCTCGTGAACGGCATGGGGTCTGCCCACCCGCGCGGCGAACTCACGCGCCGGTATCTCCCGTTCCCTCCTCGCGAGTTGGCCGCCCGCATCGGGACCACCGTGTAACGGAGCGGGGTGTGACCGCGGCATCCCAGCAGCACGAGAGCCGGCTCCCGTGCTGATACAGACCCCACCGGCAGCGGTCCGCGTGGCGAGTTGCGGTGGCGTCCGTGTTCAGCTCCAGTGCAGGGAACGCATCATCGACGCACAGCCACCGAGAAGGGCGCCCCCATGCAGATCGATCTCTCCGGCCGGACCGCCCTGGTCACCGGCTCCACCCAGGGCATCGGAGCGGCCATCGCCACCGGGCTCGCCCGCGCCGGTGCTCGCGTCGTCGTCAACGGCCGCGGCGAGGAGCGCGTCGAGCAAGCGGTCCGTACGATCCGCGCCGGGACCGGCGACGCTGACGTCACGGGCGCGGTGGGGGACCTGGCGACCGAGGAAGGTGCCCGGGCCGTCCTCGACGCCGTCCCCGGGGTGGACATCCTCGTGAACAACCTCGGCGTCTTCGGCTCCGCGCCCCCGCTGGAGATCGACGACGCCGAGTGGCGTCGCTACTTCGAGATCAACGTCCTCTCCGCCGTACGTCTCATCCGGGCCTACCTCCCCGGGATGAAAGAGCAGGGGTGGGGGCGCGTGCTCAATCTCGCCAGCGACTCGGCCGTCGTCATTCCGGCGGAGATGATCCACTACGGGATGACGAAGACCTCGCTGCTCGCCGTCAGCCGCGGTTTCGCGAAGGATGCCGCCGGCACCGGAGTCACCGTCAACTCCGTGATCGCCGGGCCGACGCACACCGGCGGCGTCGAAGGGTTCGTGCGCGAGCTGGTCGGCGACGAGTTGCCCTGGGAGGAGGCGCAGCACGCGTTCATGCTCAAGTACCGCCCGCAGTCGCTGATTCAGCGCCTCATCGAGCCGGAGGAGATCGCCCATCTCGTCGTGTACCTCGCCTCCCCCTACGCCTCCGCCACCACGGGCGGCGCCGTGCGGGTCGACGGCGGTTACGTCGACTCCATCCTCCCCTGACCCACACGCACTCCTGACGGGACGATCTCCCGATCCGCCACTTTGCTGAAGCCTCGTCAGGGCAAGTGCGTCAGCGCGTACTTGCTTCGCATACCGGGGTCCCGCGCCGGCGGGTCACCCCAGGGGTGGTGCTGCCTACAGTGCCGTTGGGCAGGAAGGTGCAGTCCGCGGGCCCCGGCCGCCCGGCATCGTCGAGGTCATGCAGACGAGACAGCGATGGAAGACACAGGCGGGAATCTTTCTGGCGGTCGCCTTCGTGGCGGCCGGAGTGCTGGGAGCGGCACAGCCGGCGACCGGCATCCCCACGGTGGTCGTCCAACTGACCCAGTTCGGCCCGGCATCGGCAGTGGCGGTCGCAGCCCTGCTGTGGCCGTCCCGGACCCGCGACCTGCTCGCCGGATCCACCGGGGGTGCGGCCACCCCTGGACTGCCGTTGCTCGCCACGGCCCCCTTGATCATCCTCCTGTCAGCAGGCTCGTACGCCCTCCTGACCGGCACCGCCCAAGCCGGCGACCCGCGCGCCCTGCACCACTCCTTCCTCCTCATCGTTCTCGCCCAACTGGTCGGCGCCTGCGGCGAGGAGATCGGCTGGCGTTGCTTCCTGCAGCCCTTGCTGCGGTCCCGCTTCGGTCCGTTCACCGCGTCGGCGGCGGTCGGGGTGGCGTGGGGCCTGTGGCACGTCCAGGCGATGGCCGCCGGCCCCGCGTACGCTGCGGGTTTCCTCCTGGCCACGACCTCGATGTCCGTCGTACTGGGCCTGGCCCTGGACGCGGCACGGGGAGTTGAGCGCCTGCTCCTCGCGGGCGGCTTCCACGCCCTGATCAATCTGGGCATGCTCCTGTTCATGGACGAGGAGACCGGCAGGGCAGTACCCATGGTCCTGTTCGGTCTGGCGTGCGCGGTGACGGCGGTGCCGTGGGTGTGGCGAGTACGGCGGACCGCCGGAGTTACGATCATGGAAACTGCAGGGGGCGCGAGGCGGGGGGCATGAGGGCACGGCGTTCATGGCGCGGGCGGTGGGTCGCCCTCGCGCGCTGTCAGTTGCTCGGGCTGGCCGGGTTCACGGTGATGGGTGCCGGGATGCTGGTCAACGGGGCGTTGCTCTTCCTGCCGGTCGGGGTCGGCTTCTGGGCGCTGCCTCCGGCCGCGCGGCTCCTGCGGCGTGTGTCCGACCGGTACCGGGACCGCGCCACCCGCTGGACCGGGCGCCCCCTCAGCCCGCCCGATCCCCTCCCCCACGCCACGTCGGCCCGCCGCAGCGCTGCCGCGATCCTCGGGGACGACGGCTTCTGGCACGATCTGCGCTGGGCATGGCTGGAGCCGTGGACGGGAGGCGTACTCGCGGCGGTCCCGCTCGCGCTCACCGAGTACGGGCTGTTCGGCGCGCTCGTCCAGCCCTTCGTATGGCGCAGGCTGGGCGACGGCAACTGGTACGCCTTCGTACCGGTGACGACGACGGCCACCATGGTCACCGCCCTGCTCCTGGGCCTTGTCCTCGCGGCCGCGGGGCTGTGTCTGGCGCCGGCCGTGACGACGCGGCACGCCCGTCTCACGCAGCGTCTCCTCTCCGCTCCGCGCGGCACAGAACTGGCCCGCCGCGTGGCCCGGCTGGCCGACACGCGGTCCGCGGCCCTGGACGTCCACGCGGCCGAACTCACCCGGATCGAGCGGGACTTGCACGACGGTGCACAGGCCCGACTGGTGTCCCTCGGGCTCACCCTGGACGAGGCGACCCGCCTGCTGGACACCGACCCGCGGGCCGCCCGCACGCTCCTGCTCGACGTCCGAACCGCCTCCGAACGGGCGTTGCAGGACCTGCGCGACCTGGTTCACGGCATCCATCCTTCGGTCCTGGCGGACCGCGGCCTGGCCGACGCCGTCCGCTCACTTGCCCTGGAAAGCCACATGGACGTGGACGTGGTCGCGGACCTGCCGCGGGCGCGCCTGCCCGCACCCGTCGAGTCGGCGGCCTACTTCGCGGTGTCGGAACTTCTCACCAACGCGGCCAAGCACGCGGCGGCGACCCGCGTCGATGTCGTGCTTGCCCACGACGGCAGCGTGCTGCGGGTGAGCGTGACGGACGACGGTCACGGCGGCGCGGATCCGTCGGCCGGTTCCGGACTGCCGGGTATTCAGCGCCGGTTGACCACCTTCGACGGCATACTCGCCCTGCACAGCCCGCCGGGCGGACCGACCACCGCAACCCTGGAGATCCCGTGCGCGTCGTCCTCGCCGAAGACCTCTTCCTCCTCCGCGACGGTCTGACGCGCACCCTCCGCGAACACGGCTGCGAGGTCGTCGCCTCGGTGGACAACGGCCCCGCGCTCGTACAGACACTCGCACGCACCGAGCTGGACGTCGCGGTGATCGACATCCGGCTGCCTCCGACGCACACGGACGAAGGTCTCAAGGCGGCTCTTCAGGCCCGTCGCAGCCGCCCCGCACTCCCCGTCCTGATCCTCTCCCAGTACGTCGAGCAGCTCTACGCCCACGAACTTCTCGCCTCCGGCGAGGGCGCCGTCGGCTACCTGCTGAAGGACCGAGTCACGCGCACCGCCCAGTTCATCGACGCCCTGCGTACGGTCGCGGCGGGCGGCACGGTCATGGACCCCCAGGTCATCGCCAAGCTGCTGACGCGCAGCGAGAAGCGGGGCCGCATCAGCGCCCTGACTCCCCGCGAGCACGAGGTCCTCGCCCTGATGGCCGAGGGCCGTTCCAACACCGCCATCGCCCAGACCCTGCACGTCAGCGAGAGCGCGGTGGCCAAGCACATCGCGTCGGTCTTCGGGAAGCTGCGGATAGAGCAGTCGCCGGAGGACAACCGGCGGGTGCTGGCGGTGCTGGCGTACCTCAAGGGATGAGCGGCCTGTGCGCGCGGGCAACCGCATCCCGTCACCGGGCAGACTTCAGCCGTCCGTGCCGCTCTTGGTGTACTCGAGCCTGGCCGGCCCCTCCCCCTCCAGACGATCCCCGGGCACCCAGCCGCACGCCTCGTAGAACGAGATGGCCCTGGTATTGCCGGGGAACGTCTCCAGCCGGATGGTCGCGTACCGGGCGAGGAGCGTTTCCTCCGCGTGCCGAAGCAGGAGGCGGCCGAGCCCCCGACGGTGATGATCCGCATCGACCATAATGAGATCGACGGTAGGGCCGTCGAGGATGGAGAGGCCGACGATCCGGCCGTCCTGGATGAGGCAGTGCACGCCACCCCGTTCCAGGTGACTCTTCACGTGCGCGTCCGACGCACCACTGCCGAGGAACCAGTCCACTGCCTCGTCGCCGAGGAACCCGCGGTAGCAGGTATCGATCGCGCGACGCGCCAGAGCCTGGAGATCGGCGAGATCCTCCCCGGTGGCAGGGCGGATGGTGGGGCGCGGCTGTCCGGTCGACACGGTGATTCCAACGTCAGTGCAGAGGATGGGCTCCCGACCCTATCCACCCTGCCGCCGGTCGATCGAGGCGTCGACCCCGGCGTCGGATGCCCGTGGACCGGGGATGCGTTTGGATCACTGTCCCCGTCGGCTTCCCGCTGATGGCCACCGTCGAGGCCATCGCCGGCGTCGCCTACCGCCGACTCGACATCGTCCACCGCATCAACGAATTCACGACCGCTGCGCGGCCGGCTCGACACCGGTCGCGTCGCGGTGACCGGGCACTCCCTGGGTGGGGCGGCCGCACTGCAAGCCGCCGCTCGGGACCGCGGGTTCGCGGCCGCCGTCGACATCGACGGCTTCCCCCACGGCCCGGCCCCCCGCGCCATCCGGCAGCCGGTGCTGGCGCTGACCCACGACGTCGACCAGCACAGCGACCCCGAGTACATCGACCGTCTGACGAAGACCCTCGACGTGAGCCGGGCGACGAGTTACCGGCTCACGGTCCCTGGTTCGGCGCACGTGACGTTCACGGACGCTCCGCTGTACTTGCCGCCGGTGCCCGCCGTCGTCGGGACCCAGGACCGGACCGAAGGCCCCCGGATCACCGCGGCCACCACCCTCGCCTTCCTCGACCCCATCCTGCGGGCCAAGTCCGGCAGCCCGGCCGACGCCCTGTCCCGTTACGGCGGGCTCACCGTGCACCGGCCGGACGCCGCACGGTGACGAGGCACATGACCGGTTGACCTGTACGTGCTGCCACTTATTCAGCCAACAGGCCGGAAAGGAACCTCGAGACCGCCGACACCCCCAAGGGGAATTCCGAATTCCTCTCCGTGGTTTCCTCCGGCCAGGAAATCGCTTTCCCCCTTTCGGTGACGACGTCGCGCAGCAACGGTCGCCTGTGGAATCCGATCAGGCATCACCACATGTGCTCCATAATTCCGACACACCCCGTTGACATGTTCTCGGCCTGGCGCCGATGCTTGTCCGCACGCCGAGACGAGCGCACAAAAAGGCTGATGTCTCACCAGATGTCCCCCGGAAGTCTCCGGGTGGGCGAGGCCCTGTGCGAGTCGACGCCTTCCCTGGTCCAGGGGGTCGTGAGGCCTTCGGCGTTCGCTCCTTGTGCGCTCACTGTCAGGTTCCACCGCGTACCACCGACAGAAAGGAATGCACCTATGGAAAACACCAGTTGGGTCAAGCCCGAGATCACCCCGACCGACTTCGAGGCGGACATGGGGTGCGCCTGCGGTTGCATGGGCGGAGCGGGCGCCGGCTCCGGCACCGTCCTCAGCTAGTAGTCGCGTCGCACACCGGTACTGAACTCCGGGGTGGCGCCGGGGCTGAGCCCGGCGCCACCCCTTCATCAGCGAGGTGAGGGATGAAACTACTGGAGCACTGGGACGGGCTCGAAGTCCCCGAGGACCTGGTCTACTTCCGCAACGACGCCGACCGCCTGGTGGTCAACCCTGCACTGTCCGCCTGGTGCACGCTGACCGTGCCGGAATTGGACGTGCTCGTCGCTCTGGCCCAGGGCGGGCCTCCCGCGGGGCACGGCGTCGATGTCGAACGCGTTCTGGCGAAGCTGGTGCTGAACTGGATCGTCTACCTGCCCGGGCACCGCCCGGCGATCCGGGCTCCGGAACCACGACTGACCACCGTCTACTACGCCATCACCGACGGCTGCAATCTGCGGTGCCCTTACTGTTACGCCTCCTCGGAGAAGGCTCTGCCCGGCGAACTGAACACCGCCGAGTCCCTGGACCTGGTCGACCAGATCGCCGACATGAAGGTCCAGCAGATGATCTTCACTGGGGGTGAACCCACGCTCCGCCGGGACCTGTTCGAGATCGCCGAACGCGCACGGACCCGCGGCATGGCGGTCCATATGATCACCAACGGCACGACCATCCGGAAGCCCGAGACCGCGCGACGGATCGCCGACATCTTCAGCCTGGTGACGGTCAGCGTCGACGGCGGGTACGCCGAGCTTCACGAACGCACCCGCGGCAAGGGCACCTTCGCCCGCACCGCGCAGGGACTACGGCTCCTCAACGAGGCCGGCGTCGTCCCCACCATCAATCACGTCGTGACATCCGAGAACGTCGACGCCCTGGACCGCCTCTGTGAATTCGTCGACGACTTGAAGATCAATCGGGTCCGCCTGATGTACCACTCCGAACTCGGCCGCGCCGTCACCGATGACTACGACTTCGGCTGGTCGGACTACCAGAAGACGGAACAGTTCTTCTGGACCCACCCCATGGCCGACCGCCTCCTGCCCGAAGGGCCCAAAGCCGCCAAGCCCTGCTCCATCAAAGGGAATTGCGGGATGGGCGGCAACGAGATCTACGTCAACTCACTCGGCAACGTCTACCCGTGCAAGCTCGTCACCGAGCAGCAGCACAAGGCGGGGAACATTCGTCATCAGCGTCTGGCCGAGATCTTCGAGCATCCGATGCTTGCCGACATGCGAGGCAACAGCGTCTTCGCCGGCGAGAACTTACAGGACTGCCGTCGTTGCTACATCCGTGGCGCGTGCGGCGGCGGATGCCGCGCCTACCACATGGCCGAGACCGGAGACGTGCACCGCAACGGCCGGCATCTGTGCCGGATCCTGCGTCACTCCATGGTCTCCGGTCTCTGGCGGTCGTGCGGTGTCTCCGGGCGCCGGCTCAGCGAGAACCAGGACGAGATGTTCGTGCCGTACCTCGTCCGTGACGACTCCGTGCACCCGGTCCACGAGGACTGGAAACCCGCCGGCGGCGGCCGTCGTCTGCTCCCTCTTGCCAACTGAAGGAGTGCCATGAGCCATTCGATCGATCCGGAAGTGACCTGGATTTCCTCGGGTGACGAGGTCCGTGTATACGACCACCGAGCCGGTGAATTCCGCACCCTCAACAGCACCGGTGCACAGATCTGGCTGCTACTCGCCGACAACCGGTCCGTCGATGCCATCGTCACGGAACTGGCCGGGCGATTCACCGACGGCAGCCCCGCCCAGAACGCGATGGTCGCCCGCGACGTCGGGGAGTTCGTGACGGAACTGGTGGCCCAAGGGCTCGTCGTCACGACCGAGGACGGTCTGGCGGGTACGCATGCGGCACGTGACTGAGCGCGAGGGGCCAGGCCCGCTGCTGCGCACCGCACTTGCGGCCGGCGGGCGGGCGCGGATCCGCGCTCAGGGGACCAGCATGCTGCCTGCCATCGGCCCCGGCACGACGCTCACGGTCACGGCTCACCCGTTCGACGAGGTCCGGCCGGGTCAGGTGATCGCCTACGCACTGGGGAACCGGATCATCGTGCACCGGGTGGCTGTACGTACCCGATCCGCGGTGATCGCGCTCGGGGACAACCTTCCGCTGTTCGATCCGCCCGTCGGCCCACAGCAGTACCTCGGGCTGGTCTCCGGGCATGAGGGGCCGGTGCCCTCCCGCCGCCCGGACGTCACGGGCCTTGCGAGAAGCGGCCCTCCGCGCGTCCGGGTCCTGGTGCCGGGACCGGCCCTCTTCCGGGAAGCAGCCGTCAAGGGGTTCGAGGTGCTGCGCGCGCCGTGGCCTCCCGTTCCCGGAGAGCTGATGATCGGTATCTCCCCGTACGGCGCCCTGCCCGGCAGCGCGCTGGGCGAGATCCTCGCAGCGGCGCAAGGGCGGCCCGTGGGCATCCTGGTGGGCCACACCTTCGGATCCCCGGCGGACGTGGCTTCGCCGGATCCTGTCGTGCCTGCACTGCCGGTCGAAGCAGCCCACTTCCATGTACGCCTCGGCGAGCCCCTGCAGCCCTTGGGCACGACCCAGACGCTCGCCGCCGTTGCCGACCTGACCGGCGCGCCGTTGAGCGGAGCGCGGTCGTGACCGCCGCGGTCCTGGCCGAGGACGTGGTCAAACGCTATGCGGGCATGCGGCGCCCCTACGCGGTGGACCATCTGTCGTTCGCCATCGAGCCGGGCGAGGTCGTCGGGCTGCTCGGACCGAACGGTGCCGGCAAGACCACGCTCACCAAGCTGATCTGCGGTGCCGCCGCGCCCGACAGCGGCCGGATCACCGTCTTCGGCAACGACCCGAACGCCCACGGCGGCCGAGCGAAGCGTGGCATCGGCGTGGTCCACCAGTCCGCACCGTTCGACATGATGCTCTCCGTCCTCGACAACCTGCGGATCGCGGTGGCCTTCAAAGGGCTGCGCTGGCGGCGGATCCACCACCGCGTGGAGCAACTCCTCGCAGTCTTCGGCCTCGAGGAATCCGTCTCCCAGCTGGTGTTCACCCTGTCCGGCGGCCAGATGCGCCGACTGCAGGTCGTCCGGGCGCTCCTGGGGGATCCCCCACTGCTGCTCCTCGATGAACCAACGGCCGGCCTGGACGTCGGCGGACGCCGCCAGGTGTGGTCGGTACTCGACGCGTTACGCCGTGAGCACGGCACAACGGTGCTGTGGACCAGCCACTACGTCGAGGAGCTGGAGCGCAACTGCCGGTGGGTGCTCATCGTGGACCAGGGTCGCCTGGTGGAGCAGGGAGCGCCGGCCGACATCGCGGAGAAGTACGGCCGGCACAGCGCGATCGTCCGGCCGCATCCCGCGCGGGACACGGTCCGGCTGGCGGAACTCATCGGTTCCTGCGGGTTGCAGGTCAGTGCCGGCGAAGGGCTGGTGGAGGTGAGCGGCGATGTCCGGGCACTGCTGCCCACCGCGCTGATGGAGGCGAAGGCCGAAGGCATCGACGTGGTGAGCACGGAGTTCCGGGCCCCTTCGCTGGAGGACGCCTTTGTCGAACTTGTGGAGAAGAGCGAATGAGTGCCGAGACCAGCGCCGCACACAGCGCCCCCACTCCGGTTCGGCCCGGGTGGTGGCCGGCGCTCCCCAGTGGCCTGCGCGCCACGATGTACCGCGAGTACTGCCTGCTCACCCGTAACCGGACCAACCTGCTCCTCGCCATCACCCCCAGCGCGGTGTATCTGCTGCTCTTCGCCACATCGCTCGCCGAGCTCGTCGGTGAAGTCGAGTACGCGGGGCGCCGCATCGGGTACGCCGAGTTCACCGTCCCCGCTCTGCTGCTGTCCTCCATGCTCGCTGCCGCCACCACGTCCGGCACCTCCATGTTCCAGGAGCGTCTGGGCCGGATGGACGTGGAGATGTGGTCCCATCCGCTGGGGCGTGGCAGCTACGTGGCGGGCAAGCTCGCCGTGAGCATGGCGTTGGTGCTGGTGCAGACCCTGGCGGCTCTCGGGGTTGCCGCTCTGGTCTTCGACTTCGACTGGCCGGCGGCGAACTGGGCCGCGGTCGTGTGTGCGACGGTGGTCGCCTCGGCAGCGTTCAACGGCATGTATCTCCTGCTAGCCACCCTGTTCGAGGACTTCCAACGCTTCACGGTCACCATCAACGTGCTGGCCCCCGTGTTGCTCTTCGCCAGTCCCTCCTTCTACCCGGCGGACCGGATGGCCCCCCTGGTGCGGTGGCTGTCCTGGCTGGACCCGGTGACCTACGGCGTCCGCTGCATTCGGGACGCGGCGGTGCTGGGGTTCGACGCAGCCTGGCCGTGGCTGCTCGTTCTGGCCGGCATGGCGGCGGCGACGTGCGGACTGATCGCGCGCTCCATGGCGGCACAATCGAGCCGGCTCTGACGTCCCGCGTGGAGTTCGGCCGGGCAGCAACGACGCCTGTGCGGCTGCCCGCTGCCTGTGTCAGGTGGCCGACCCCGCGCCGGTGCCGTCGATACCGGCTGGGACACTTCCCCCATGCACCCCACACCCGAGCAAATGAGCTCCCGGACCGCGGCCGCATGGACCGTCGCGCTCGCGGGCCTCGGAGCCATCACCGGCTTCGTCTGGAGCGGACCGTTCCTCGCCGTCACCTGCGCCCTGTCCCTGGGCGGTGGCGCGGCCCTGGGCACGTTCCTGTCCCGCCGCCAAATGATCGCTTCCATCCAGGAAGGACAGGGGAAGGCGGCAGCGCTCGGGTACGCCGACGGAATCGCGGACATGGTGGTCCTGGAGATATCCGCCTACAGGACCTCCGTCTTCCCGTTGTCCGGCCCCGACGCGGTGGACCCCGCCGAGCGCGCGGCGCGCCGTAAGGCCGCCTACCGCCTCACGGCCGCCGACGGTCTTCCCCACACCGTCCGGGAGGCCGCGGCCGCCGCGCTCGAAGCGATCGATGACGCACGTGACGCCGAGACCCAGTCCGCCATCGAAGACCTCATGAAGGCCGTCCGAGCGCAGCGCCAGGCGACGTGACCGCAGCAGCAGCGGGACGGGAGTGCCCTCGGCGTACCAGGCCGCGCGGCCGCTCCGGCATTCACCACGTGTCTTTGTGAACAGCAGTGCCGGCGCTTCGGGCGCCGCCCAGGTCGGAGGACGTTCGGCAGCGGACGTGACCTGGGAAGACGGTGCGCCCCATGCCTCCAACGCAGCGGGACGGCAGGCGCGTTCGGAAGCGGGCGGACGGGCCTCCCGGTTTGGTCTCCGATGCGGAAGGGATCAAAGGTTGACGTCGCCGGAGGTCTTCACTCGCCGGCGACGTACCACGATCGCAACGCACCACCTGGAGTTCCCATGAATGCCGCTCGCAAAGTCCTGTTCGCTCTCACCAGCCATGACACCCTCGGCGGGACGGGCAGGGCGACGGGCTTCTACCTTCCCGAGGCCGCACATCCCTGGAAGGCTCTCACCGATGCCGGCTTCGAGGTGGACCTGGTGTCGGTGAAGGGCGGCCGGCCGCCGATGGACGGAGGCGACACCTCCGACCCTGTGCAGCTCGCGTTCCTCGAAGACCGCCGCATGGCCGTCAAGTTGGACAGCACGCGGCGCCCTGAGGAGGTCGTACCCGGCGACTACGAGGCGATCCTCTTCGTCGGCGGCCACGGCACGATGTGGGATTTCCCCGACGATGCCGTACTGGCCGGCATCGCGCGGGACATCTACGAGGCCGGAGGTGTGGTGGCCGCGGTCTGCCACGGCCCGGCGGCCCTGGTCAACCTGACGCTCTCTGACGGCTCGTACCTGGTGGCTGGCAAGGAGGTCGCCGCGTTCACCAACTCCGAGGAAGAGGCGGCCGAGCTGACGGACGAGGTGCCCTTCGCTCTGCAGAGCAAGCTCGAGGAGCGCGGTGCCCGCCACACCGCGGCCCCCGACTTCCAGGCCCATGTCGTCGTCGACGGCCGCCTGGTGACGGGACAGAACCCGGCATCGGCCACGCGCCTGGGCCAGGCGCTGGCCACCACGCTGTCCGGATTGCGTACAGCCTCCGGCCGCGGCGGCGCATGACGCCATCAGCCTCGTCGTCGGAGAGGCAAGGCATCACGGGTTCCGCGCCGAAGGCATTCGGTGCGGAACCCGCGCGCCCTCCGCGGTGCGGTCCACCCGGCCTCGGCCGGCCCGCTGCCGAAGCCGATCTCGTTGCCCTCCGGGTCCTGGTGGATCGCCGTGCGCACACCGTTGGGGTACCTCGCGCCGGAATGAGGTCGCGACATGTCCGCATGCCCGACTAACTTTTCGGCCATGGCAAGCACCGAACCCATATTCGAGACAGACCGGCCCACCGGCGGCGACCGCCGCCGGTGGTTCGCCCTCGCGATCGTGATGACCGCCGCCTTCATGGATCTCGTCGACGTCACGATCGTCAACATCGCGATCCCGTCGATACAACGGGACGAAGGCGCCTCGTTCAGCCAACTTCAGTGGATCACCGCCGGTTACGCCCTCGCGTTCGCCGCAGGTCTGATCACCGGTGGCCGGCTCGGCGACATCCACGGCCGCAAGCGGATCTTCCTTCTCGGCGTCGGCGGCTTCACCGCCGCTTCCGCGCTGTGCGGACTCGCCGTCAACCCGGAGATGCTGGTCGCTTCCCGCATCCTCCAGGGCGCCATGGCGGCGCTCATGGTGCCGCAGGTGCTGTCGATCGTGCATGCCACCTTCCCCGCGCACGAACGGGGAAAGATCTTCGGGCTGTTCGGTGCGGTCATCGGTCTCGGCACCGTCTCGGGGCCGCTGCTCGGTGCCCTGCTCACGGAGTGGAACCTCTTCGACCTGACGTGGCGGCCCATCTTCCTCATCAACCTGCCGGTCGGCGTCGCCGGCCTGATCCTGGGCAGCCGTGTGATCACCGAGTCCAGGGCCCCACACGCCCTCAAACTGGATGTGGTCGGCGTCGTCCTGGTCACTCTCGGCCTGCTGATGCTGATCTATCCACTCACCCGTGGCCGCGAGCTGGGCTGGCCGCTGTGGGGGTACGTCTCGATGGCGTGCTCGCTCGTCGTCCTCGCGGCGCTGGTGTCCTACGAGCGACGGAAGACCGCGCGCGACGGGTCTCCGTTGATCGAGCTGGAGCTGTTCCGGGTCAAGAGCTTCGCGGCCGGCATCGCGGTGCAGACCGTCTTCGGCGTCGTGCTCGGTGTCTTCTTCCTGGTCTGGACGCTGTACATGCAGGTCGGGCTCGGCTGGAGCCCGCTTCGGGCGGGTCTGACCGGCGTGCCGTTCTCGATCGCGGTGTCGACGGCGGCCGGGCTGTCGGTACAGAAGCTGGTCCCGCGTTTCGGACGCCGGGTACTCCAGGCGGGCGCGTTGGTGATGGCCGCCGGGGTGCTGCTCTACATGTGGGAGTCCGACCGCTACGGCATCGGCATCACCTCCTGGCAGATGGCGATGCCGCTCGTCGTGATGGGCGTGGGGATGGGCCTGATCATCGCCCCGCTGACGGATGCCGTGCTCTCCGAGGTGCCGCGGAAGCACGCGGGGGCTGCGTCCGGACTGATCAACACCGTTCAGCAGATGGGCAGCGCCCTGGGACTTGGCCTGGTGTCCGTGGTGTTCTTCGGCGTGATCGGCGACCACCTGAGCCCGGCGGAGATCGGCCCGGCCTACGGTGACGCCTTCCGCCATGCGCTGGCCTGGGTCGCCGGCGTGCTGGGCCTGATCTTCCTGTTGATGTTCGCTCTTCCGAAACGGCCCGCGCAGCACGTCGAGGGGACGCCGACGGCGAGCCCCGCGGAGGGGGATCAACCAGCGCTGGTGCCCTGAGCGGACCTCATCGACAGAGGCCCGAGGGCAACGGCTCCCCCTCGCCGTCGCGGGGAGTCCTCAGTCGAGGCAGAACTCGTTGCCCTCGATGTCCTGCATCGCGATGCAGGACTCGTTCTCGTCATCAGCAAGCAGGAGCTGCACGCGTACGGCGCCCAGCGCGACCAGTCGTGCGCATTCGGCTTCGAGCGTGGCCAGGCGTTCGTCACCCACGAGCCCGGCACCGGCCCGCACGTCGAGATGCACCCGATTCTTGACGACCTTGCCCTCCGGAACGCGCTGAAAGAACAGTCGCGGACCCACGCCTGAAGGATCAGTGCATGCGAACCATGAATCCTGATCCTCAGGCGGCCGCGAGCGGGTGTACTCGTCCCACGTGGCGAACCCCTTGGGTGGCGGCGGCACGACGTACCCCAGCACCTCGCACCAGAAGCGAGCGACGCGCTCAGGTTCTCTGCAGTCGAAAGTGACTTGGAACTGCTGCACCGATGGCATCGGCCCAGCGTATCAAGGGGCTCTGCTGCTCAATTCCCGTTGGGGACGCGTACGTCGACAGGAGGAGGGCGCCTGCGAGCCGGTGCTGAGGCGTGCGGACACGCCTAGATCGCGACGCCTCGTACGGCACGCTCCAGCATGCCGCTGAGACGCCAGACCACGGCGATCGTCAACAGCGCGGTGACGATGGACACGCCGTTGCCGATGAGCACCCGCCACATCGCGTCAGCGGCCTCACCCGCGCGGTCAGCCTCCCGCCCCCATCCCGGCTTCTTGCCGAAGGTCCCGGTTGCCGCGAGCACCGAGAGCCACCACAGCGTGAGCAGCCAATGGCCCCGCTCACGCCGATGCGGGGGCCGGCCGGCGGCCCACAGGTCATTGATGAACATCTTGGGTACGAACAGGTTCGCCACCGGGACGATCCACCCGAAGATCAACCAGGCTCGGCTCCGCCGCTGCCCCTCGGGCCAGAGCCCGTCCGCGACGTCCCGCATGGTGTAGAGCCAGAGGACGAAGAGCAGTCCGGACACGATGATGATCGCCGTCCGCCACCCCATCAGGTTGCCGAACCACATGTCCGCCATGAGCAGCGCTTCGGTGCCAGAGGGCTTGTGCTCGGGCGGCAGCTCCACCAGCAGCTCGTACCGGTGCCACGTCGCCACTCCTGCCGCGGCGCTCGCCGCCGCGCACGCAGCCAGTACGCCGCACACCACCCGGGCGAACCACCCGGGCGATCCCTCCGACTTCGCCACCGCACACCTCCCACCAGGTCACCCGAACGGACTTTCCGCGGGCCGGCAGGGCACCTTCTCCAGCAGATCAGCTCCAAGCCCGGTTGAGTAGCGCCGCACTGGATATTGAGTAGCCGGTGGTGCGGGGTGTGCGATGGCCGTGGTCAGCAGCGACGGGCCTGGTACGGGACGGGCGCCGGCCCCGGCTCGGCGGGGGTCGGGCACCGGCTCAGGGCGACGAGGAAGGTCAGCGCGATGCCGCCCGCAACGACGAAGAGCGTGGTGCTGATTCCGTCGGCGGTTTCGATCCGCAGCTGTTCGCCGGAGAGGTCGTCGAGCCCCGCGGTGGCCACCAGGACGAGGACGGCGAGGCCGACGGCCGCGCCCACGCCCGATCCGGTGGAGGCGATGCCGGAGGCGATGCCTTGTCGGCGGTCGGGAATGCCGGTGGCGGCGGCGATGAACATGGTGGTGAAGACGACGCCGTCGCCGATGCTGAGCGCCACCAGGCCGGGGACGAGTTCGGCGTAGGTGCCGTCCGGCGAGATCGCGAGGCCGAGGGCGACCGCGCCGAGCGCACCGATGGCGAGGGCCGCGACCAACGTGCGCCGGAGGCCGAACCGCGTCACGAGCCGGCCCGCACCGGTCGACCCGGCCACCACCACGACCGTGGGGATGAGGAAGCCGGCGCCGGTCTCCAGAGCGTCGTAGCCCAGGATCTCCTGGAAGTAGAGGGACAGGAAGTAGAGCACGGAGCCGAACGTCGCCATGAACATGAACGTGATGACGACGCCGGTGATGAGGTTGGGGTTGGCCATGAGCCGGGGCGGCATGAGCGGGTCGTCGCTGCGCCGCTCGATGACGAAGAAGGCACCGATCAGCAGGAGACCCGCCACCGCGCTGATCAGGATGCCGGGCGAGAGCCAGCCCAGCCCCGGGCCCTGCACGAGGGCGAACACGATGAACGTGACGCCGAACGTGACGCTGAGCGCACCCGGCAGGTCGAACTTGCGGCCCTTTTCCCGTTCTCCGTCCCGGGGGATCAGAACAAAGGCGAGCAGCAGCGCGGGGCCGGCCAGCGCGACATTGACGAGGAAAACCGCTTCCCAGCCGAAGGTCTGCGTCAGGAATCCGCCGAGCAGCACACCGATGACGAGTCCTGCCGCGCCCGCCCCTCCCCAGACGCCCAAAGCGCGGTTGCGGGCTCGGCCTTCGGCGAATGTGGTGTTGATGAGGGCGAGAGTGGTGGGGAAGACCAGCGCTCCGCCGAGTCCCTGGACGGCGCGGGCGACCAGGAGCATTCCGGCGCTGGTGGCGAGCCCTCCCACGAGTGCCGCCCCCGCATAGAGCGCGAGGCCGGTGGCCAGAATGCGGCGTCGGCCGAGCAGATCCGCCGCGCGCCCGCCGAACAGCAGAAAGCCGGCCGAGGCCACGGCATAGGCGCTGATGACGGACTGCAGCGTCTGCGTGGAATAGCCGAGATCGCGTGCGATGTCGGGGAGTGCGACGACGACGATGTACTGGTCGAGCGAGACGATCAGCATGGCGAAGGACAGGAGCGCCAGGGTCGCTGTTTCCCGGTTCCAGCCGAGACCATCGGGCACAGATGACGTCTCCGGGGATCGCACGGCGGCACTCCTGTTATTCGATCACGCCTGCATATGTCGCGATGTCCGCGCTGTGAGCGGCTTGCCCAGACCTTATCCAGCTCGCCCTCACCCTTCCCGTGAACGACCCACGCTCGGTATTCGGCACGAGGCGCGCCCCCATTTCCGTCGGGAGCGCTCCTGTGGTGGGAAACCAGCGCCGGGAAATGGTGAGGCGCCCGGCGTAGGCTGCGTCTCGCACGTGACGGACAGGAGGCTGCGGTGGCCGAGACGAAGACCGGGACGACGGTGGCCGAGGTGATGGCCGAGCTGGCCGGGCTCGAGGACCCGAAGACGCGCGCGGTGAACGAGAAGCACGGCGACGATCACGGTGTGCATCTCAGCAAGCTGCGCGCGCTCGCCAAGCGGCTGAAGACACAGCAGGAACTCGCGCAGCGGCTCTGGGAGACGGATGACACCGCGGCGAGACTGCTCGCGATCCTGATCTGCCGCCCGAAGGCGTTCGAGCGCGACGAACTGGACGTCATGCTGCGTGAGGCACGCGCACCCAAGGTGCACGACTGGCTCGTGAACTACGTGGTGAAGAAGAGCCCGCACGCCGAAGATCTGCGCCTGGCCTGGTCCGCGGATCCGGATCCCGTGGTCGCCAGTGCCGGCTGGGCGCTGACCACCGAACGCGTGGCGAAGAAGCCCGAGGGCCTCGACCTCCCGGGACTGCTCGACGTCATCGAGGCGGAGATGCAGGGAGCCCCGGATCGTCTCCAGTGGGCGATGAACCACTGCCTTGCCCAGATCGGGATCGAGCACGCCGAACTCCGCACCCGTGCCCTCGACATCGGTGAGCGCCTGGAGGTGCTCAAGGACTACCCGACCTCGCCGGGCTGCACATCTCCGTTCGCGCCCATCTGGATCACCGAGATGGTGCGCCGGCAGCAGGCCATGTAGGACGGTTCGCGACACTCAACGACCGTGCCAGCACTCCCCCGCAGGTGCGCGCGAGCGCGACCGGCCGCAAGGGCCTCACGTCGCCCACGCCGGGTGAGCGCCGGAGCCCCCGGCACGTCGCCCACGCGGGTCCGCCGCGGTCGGTCCGTGTGCCTCGTGCCGCCGCCCGCACGACGGTCACCACTCCCGTGACACCTATCGAGATCTTCCAGTGACAACGGCACGCGAGGGCTCGAGCATCGGAACCGTGATGCCGCTCGGAGGGACGTGCGGTGATGTTGCTCCGAGAACGGGCGAGGCCGACTCCCCTTTCGGCTTCGAACCGCGAGGTACGTGGTGGTGATCGACGACGTGATGGCGGAGCGGCGCAGGCCGGTGGCCGTGCGGCCGGCCAGGCGGGTGCCCTATGCGCCCGAGCGGCCCTTGCTGGTGCGTGCCGAGGTGCAGCCTCTGGACCGCAGCCATCCGGCGGTCGGCTACGGGCCGCACGCGCATGACTTCTTCGAGATCGTCGTCTTCACCGCGCCCGGTGGCGTGCACAGGGTCCAGGGCATCGCCGAGCCCGTGCGGCGAGGGGACGTGTGGTTGCTGGCTCCCGGCGTGCACCACGATCTCGCGGGGATCGGCGCGGCGCGGGGGTGGGTGGTCGTGGCCGGGTACGACGTGCTGGGCCTGCCCATGGGCGTACGCGACGTGGCCCCGTGGCCGATGAGCCCGCTCGTCCGCGCCTTCCAGCAGACGGACTCGGCGGGGCGCCCTCGTCCTCTGTCCCTCGACGACGAGGAGCTGCGGCGCTGGAGCGGATGGCTGAGCGACATGGCACGCGAGTGCGCCGAACTCCGGCCGGGTTACGAGGAGGTGGTGGAGGCGCTGCTGCGGATCCTGCTGGTCGACGCCGGTCGGCTGACGCCCGCCCCCGCTGCTCCGCCCCGGGTGGACACGCTGGTCGACCGAGCACTGGAGCTGGTCGGCGAACGATTCGCGGACCGGTTGTCGCTCAGCGATGTCGCGAGTGAACTGGCCGTCACTCCCGGGCACTTGACGGAAGTCGTGCGCCGGCAGACCGGCCGTCCCCTCGGTGAGTGGATTCTGGAGCGTCGCATAGCTCAGGCCCGCATGCTGCTCGCCGGGACGACGCGGCCGATCGGCGCGGTCAGCGCCGCGTGCGGGTTCCAGGACGTGGGGCACTTCTCGCGGCAGTTCCGCCGCCGTCACGGCATGAGTCCTTCGGTGTGGCGGGCCGCGGTCACCGGAACGACCTGCGAGGCATGACCTGGCCATGGCCGCTTCGCACCCGGCGCCGCACTCTCTCCCTCGGCCCCGTCCGCGCCGGCCCACAGATCCGACCGTTCCCGCCACAGATCATCACTACCGGCCCCTGGGCCCGTGACCCGACGCTGGAGCCATGAACAGCCCGACCTCCCCGGCCGTCACCACGCTCACCAGCAGCGCGAACGGCCTGCACAGCAACACCCACCTCGTCCACGCGCCCGCCGGCATCGTCGTCGTCGACCCGCCGATGCTCCTGTCGGACGCCCGAGCCGTCCGCGAGCACCTACGCGGGCTGGAGGCGCCGCTCGCCGCCGTCGTCTACACCCACCCCCACCCCGACCACGTCAACGGCGGGACGGAGATCCTCGGCGACCTCAGGGTCCCGGTCTACGCCACGCCCGAGACCGACCGGGTCAGCAGGGAGATCGACGGCCCCAAGCGGGAGTTCTGGACCCCGGTGTTCCCCGACGACTATCCCCCGGTCACCACCTACGCGACCGACCTGGTCAAGGGCGGCGAAACGGTGGCCGTCGCCGGCCTGACCTTCTCCGTCCTCGACATCGGTGCGGGCGAGTGCGCCACCGGGGCCCTATGGATCACCGGCGACGCCGCCTTCGTCGGAGACCTCGCGTACTCGCACGTCCACCCCTGGCTCTACGAAGCCCGCACTCACGCCTGGCTCCGCCAGCTCGACAGCGCCGAACCCGTACTGGCGGGCAAGCGCCTGCACGTCGGACACGGCCGCGCGGGCGGAGTCGAACTCCTCGAGAAGCAGGCCCGCTACATCCGCGCCTACCAGGACGCCGTACTCCGGCTCTCCGGCGGGCGGGCCTGCCTCGACGACGCGGCCAAAGCCGAACTGCTGCGCACCATGGACCGGTTCTGGCCCGGCGCACCTCTGAGCAACCTCGTCACGATGAGCGCCGATCCCGTGGCCGCCGAACTCGCCCGCTCGCCCCGACTGCCCTCCTGAACCCCCTTGGGACACCGCCGTGGAAGCCACCTTTGACGCCTTGCGTGAACTCGCCGTGCAGCACCTGCCCCCGGACCGGGCCGAACAGTGGATCAGCCAACTGCGCCCCGGCATAGCCCTCGAGGAGGGTTCCGAGCCCGGGCCCGTGGCCGGGCATCTCGGAGGGCTGCCGAAGCTGCCCGACGACATGGAGTGGCCGGTGTGGAAGCACGGGCCCCTCTCACTCATCGCGTCCATCGACTGCGCGGCGCTGCCCGCGCGTGCCGTGGACATCCCTCTGCCCGAGGACGGCACACTCCTCTTCTTCAGCTTCGACCACGGTGCGGCAGGCGACACGTCCGAGACGTACGTCGGCGTGGACATCGGGGACCGCGAGACCTGGAACGGTGCCCGTGTGATCCACGTGCCGGCCGGAATCCCCGCCGCTGAACGCGAAACACCCCTGGGCCTCGAGCCTCACCCGAGGCAACCGCTGTCCGCACGGGCCACCACCACGGCCCCGGACCCGTGGCATGTCTGTCTCCGCGACGTCTTCGCTCCGGGCCGGCCGCTGAACAGCCGGTGGAGCGACTACCCGGAGGGGTTCCTCGAAGCGGGCGACGAACTCGCCGAGCCGAACCCGCCCCACCGGATCGGCGGACACGCCAACGCGTGTCAGAGCCCGGTGGAAGAGGAGCTCGCGTACCACCTTCTCGGGGAGGAGCGATCGGACGACGCGCTCCTGTCACAGGAGGCCCGTGCCTGGATCCTGCTCGGGCACTTCTACGAGTACGGACGCGACGGATGGCTGTACTGGCTGATCCGCCCGCAGGACCTGGCCGAACGACGCTTCGACCGGGCCATGTTCACCTTCCAGTGCTGAGCGGCAGGGGGACGTCGGGACCGCGAGCACGCACCCGCTGGGCGCCGGCGTGACGGGCTCCGAGGCGGGCATGAGGAAGGCGCCTCGGAGCTCCTGCGGCGCGTTCCCCCGGCACAGCATCTCTTCGCTACGGGTTGAGGACGATCTTGCCGGAGACGGTGCCGGATTCGGCCAGCCGCAAGGCGTCGGCGACACGGGTGAGCGGCAGTTGGGCCGCGATCTGCGCGGTGACGTCACCGCGCTGCAGGGCCGCGAAGACCTGGGTGAGGTCGGCGCGCATCCGGGCGCGGAACCGGTTCCTGGCCAGCGCACGCCCGGCCCAGACGTTGTAGAAGTAGGCCCGGCGGCGGTTGGGCAGCACGTTCCACGTCCACACCCGGCCGAGGATCTTGAGTACGGGCCACTGCTTGGACCCCTCGTCGTCCCGGGTGGAGGCACTGCCGTACGAGACGAGCGTGCCGCCGGGCGCGAGGACGCTCCAGGAGTCGACGATGCCGCGGCCGCCGACGTGGTCGAAGACGGCGTCGACCCCGCCGGGGGCGAGCTCGCGGACCCGCGCCGCGACGTCCTCGGTGCGGTAGTCGATCGGGGTGACCCCCCGCTCCCGCATGGCCTGGTGGTGGCGTGCGGACGCTGTGCCGATCACGTTCACGCCCGCGGCATGGGCGAGTTGGACCAGCACCGATCCGACGCCTCCGTTGGCGCCGTGGACCAGGATGGTCTGCCCGGCGCGGATGCGTGCCTTGCGGTGCAGCATCTGCCAGGCGGTGATGCCGTTGACGACCAGCGTCTCGGCGTCCGCCGCTTCGACGCCCCCGGGGACGGGCACCACGTCGGCCGCGTCGACGAGCACATGGCTGGCCCAGCCGCCGACCTTGACCATCGCGGCCACCCGTGTGCCCGCCAGGTCGGGCTCAACGCCTCCGCCCATGGCCTGCACCGTGCCGACCAGGTCGTAGCCGGGCACGAAGGGGAACGGCGGCTGGTCGAAGTAGCGTCCGCGGCGCATCTGCTGCTCGGCGAAGGAGACCCCGGTCGCCTCCATCCGGATCACGACCTGCCCCGGTCCCGCTGCGGGGACGGCCCCGTGCCGGATCTGGAGCCCTTCCGGCTCCACCGTGCCCGGCAGGACGACTTCGACGAGCTCTTCGGTGTTCATGACGGCCTCCACCGGCATCTCGTTACGCTTTTTCGCCTTCGTTAGAAGTCGTAACTCGCGAGCACCCGACAGTCAATAGCCTTCGTGATAACCTCTAACGAACGAGATGAGGTGATGCGACCATCGAGCGGGAGGCAGCCGACATGGCGGGAGCGGGTACGACGACCCCGCGCGAGCGCTACCGCGCGCAGGTCCGCGCGGAGGTCAAGGAACGCGCCTGGGAACAGATCGCCACGGCGGGAGCGTCCGCGCTCTCCCTGAACGCCGTCGCCAAGCAGATGGGTATGAGCGGTCCCGCCCTCTACCGGTACTTCGCCTCCCGCGACGAGCTGATCACCGAGCTCATCAGGGACGCGTACCGGAGCCTGGCCGGCACCTTCCGGGGTGCAGCCTCCGAGTCCCCTTCCGACGTGGCGGCCCTGGCGCACGCGCTCCGCCGATGGGCGCTGGAGCACCCCCAGCGGTACTTCCTCATCTACGGCACGCCCGTACCGGGATACCAGGCCCCCGAGGACATCACGGCGACCGCGTCAGAGATCATGACAACCCTGCTCGACGCCTGCGCCGCTCCGCCGTCGGACACCACCGCGACGCCGTTCGACACACACCTCGACACCCACCGTCAATGGGCGAACGACGACACCGCTCCGACCGCGGCCCTCCACGTGGCTCTGGTCTTCTGGACCCGGCTGCACGGTGTCCTGTCACTGGAACTCGCGGGCCACTTCGCCGGGATGGGTTTCGACCCGGCGCTGCTCTACGCGGCGGAAGTGGACGACCTCCGGGCGGGCTGACCACACTGCCCCGCCCACGGCCCTCCCCGTCGCCCGACAGCTCCGGCTGCGGTCGGCCGGGTGACACCTGATGCTGGGGAAAGCCGAGGAGTTCACTGAGTTCAGCAGGAGTGTCCATGGCCGAGTCGAGCTACGCCATCCGTTCCGCCGACGGCGCGGAATTCCCGTGGTCGCTCCACGCCTGGCTCGAGTCGGACCGGTCCCTCCCCGACGGGACACAGGTCCGCTGGAACCAGCAACGGGATGATCACGCCCCGGACGGAGCAACGCAGGCATGCTCCTGGGTGGAGGTTCTCCTCCCCACCACACTGGAGCTCCCGGCCCTCATCGACAGCGTGCGCAGATGGTTCCGAGCGCGGCCGGACCGGACTCCGCCGATCGTTTTCGAGCACGACGACACACGGTTCGAGGTGCACTGCGCCGAAGACCTCGACCGCCTCGCCCGGAGCCTGGCCAAGTTCGACGCACAGCCGGCGCACCAGGTCACGGAGAACCCGTAGCCGACGCCACGACCTTCTGTGCGGCCGCCCGCGGTCGCGTGCTCCAGCCCACTGAGCCGGTCGACGATGGGCTCGGCCTCGCGTGGCACACCCGGCTCTCCAGGGGTAGTACTCCCTGCGGATTACCGGTCGACGGCCGGACACCCCCAGCGGTACGCGCAGTGTCCTCCCTGGCCGGATGTGCCGAGGGGGGTGCGGCAGCGAGCCTGGTGGAACCAGCGTTCCCGTGCGGCCTTGTCAGGAGGTTCGTCGTGACAGCACCGGTGTCGCCCTGGGAGAGAACCCTCGAGCCCTTCGGGCGCTCGCACGTCAGAGTCGTCCCCGTGGAGCGGTACGGGTCCATGGACAAGCATTCGGCAGGATGGTGGGAAGTGATCCTGCCGACCCGGGCCGCAAACGGCACTGCGGGGACCCACACGTTCGTCCGCTATGCCAGAACCGCCGGGGAAGCCTTCCACGCGGTGCTCCGCGATGCCAGGACGCCGGCGGCATACCGCAGACGCCGACAGGCGCATATCGACACCGCCATCGCCTACATCGTCCCCACCATCACCGTGTGACCCGAGGAATCCCAACGCCCTTGGCCGACGCCCCGCCTCGCCGTACCTCTGCCTGCCCCGGCGAGGCGCGGCATCACCGCTTTCCCCGGGCCCGTCAGCGGCGAAGCTGCCGGGGGCGGGCGGCGGCCTGACGGACGACGAGATCGCGATCAGCGCCGGTCCTGGCGGCGCGTCGTATGTGGCGGCGTGGAGTGGATTCGGCGAAGCTCGAATCGCAGGAGGAAAGGAGTCGCCGCCATGTCACTCGCCCGCGTCCACAACTTCTCCATCTCGCTCGACGGCTTCGGCACCGGCGAGGGTCTGAGCCACGACGAGCCGTTCGGCCACGCCGGCGAAAGGCTGCACGAGTGGATGTTCGCCACCCGGTGGTGGCGCGAGATGACCGGCCGATCGGGCGGGACCGGCGGCCTCGACGACGCCTTCGTGCGGCAGTTCGCGCCCGGGATCGGCGCCGAGATCATGGGCGCCGGGAAGTTCGGCTGTCCCGGATGGCACGAGGACCCGGAGTGGAAGGGGTGGTGGGGGCCCAACCCGCCGTTCCACACACCGGCCTTCGTCCTCACTCATCACCCGCGCCCGTCGATCGAGATGGAGGGCGGCACGACGTTCCACTTCCTCGATGCTTCGCCCGCCGAGGCGCTCGAGACGGCCCGTGAGGCTGCGGGCGGCCAGGACGTACGCATCGGTGGCGGGCCCTCCGTGATCCGCGACTTCCTCGCCGCCGGGCTCATCGACCACCTGCACATCGTGGTGGTGCCGATCCTGCTCGGCCGAGGCGTGCGCCTCTGGGACGGGCTGGAGGACGTCGAGAAGGGCTACGAGGTCCAGGCCGCCTCCTCGCCCAGCGGAGTCACCCATGTGACGTTCACCCGCGTGGGTCTCTGACCGCCTCGGTCGCGGAACCGGCGGCCGTGGGCGACGTGGCCCTCGGCGCGTACACCTCGATCTCCAGCACGGTGTCCGCGTCCCCCGCGCCGTCCGGTCTCCCCGACGAGGTGGACGAGCATCCAGCGGATGATGGCTCTCCCGGGGCGGTGGTCGAGGTGGCCGGGAACGTCCACGCAGGCCGCGGGCGCCGGCTGCGCGCAGTGGCCCCGCTCCCGGTTGGCGGGTGCGGGGCCACTGGGGCACATCAAGATCAGGCGGGGGTGATGTTCTCCGCCTGGGGGCCCTTCTGGCCCTGGGTGACGTCGAAGTTCACCTTCTGCCCCTCCTGCAGCTCACGGAAGCCGGAGCTGTTGATGTTGGAGTAGTGAGCGAAGACGTCCGGACCTCCACCGTCCTGCTCGATGAACCCGAAGCCCTTTTCCGAGTTGAACCACTTCACGGTTCCGGTAGCCATGCATGCCCTCCACAGGGACTCGAAATCGGCTCCCGCACCGCGCGGAAGCCGGAGGTGATCGCCCTGGTCCTTCGTTGACCTGAACAGCAAAACCGCCCGTGCATCGACTGATCACGGGCGGAGAACTTCGGAACCACGACAGCTGGAACAGAACGCTACACCGCTCCCGCCACAGACACCACGATCTTCCAGCCGCAGTCGACCCCGAAAAGGCCGGCCACGGTGGGGTGACCTTCCGCCGGGGAGGTCGTTGAGCTGGTGCATGTAGTTCTGGTGCAGGACGGCGGTCGGCTCAACCCCCCGTGGTCGACCGCCGTTTGCCCACCGACTCCCGCCCTGCCGGCAGCGTCGAATGGCGAGGGCCGGAGTGGCCGAGGCCGGCCCACCCCTCGCGACACGAACCCGGACTCGTACGGCGCCGCGATCCCCGCCGCGGCCGGGGACAGCGGCGAGCCCCCTCCGACCATCGGCCGCACGGCATGCACGATCTCGGCCCGAAACAGCTGACGGTCGCCCCCGGCCCCGGCCTCGGCCTCGGATGGCGAACACCCACCCCGGCGCGCGGGGCTCCGGGGTGAGGCGTGTCAGGACGTGCGGAAACCGCCGTTGCTGTACAGCAGTTGGCCGTTGATCCATGCACCGGCGTCGGACATGAGGAAGGACACCAGGTCCGCGGTGTCGGAGGGGGTGCCGAGTCGCCCGGCGGGGGTCTGTCCGATTCCGCTCTCGCGGATCTCCGGCGTCATCCAGCCGGTGTCGATCGGGCCGGGGTTGACGACGTTCGCGCGGATCCCTCGCGAGCCCAGCTCGACGGCCGCGGCGACGACGATGCGGTCCAGTGCTCCCTTGGAGGCCCCGTACGGCAGGTTGTGCGCGGTGTGGTCGCTGGTCAACGCCACGATCCGTCCGGTGACTTCACGGCCCGCCGGTTCGGTTGGGAGGTGTTCGGCGAAGGCTTTGATCAGCAGCCAGGTCGCGCGAGCGTTCACGGCGAAGTGGCGGTCCCAGCTGTCGGGGGTCGTCGACAGGATGGAGCTGTTCACCGACTCGCAGTGCGACATGACCAGGCCACGCAGGTCCCCACGCGATGCCGCCTCCGAGACGAGGCGGCCGGGTGCGTCGACGTCGGCGAGGTCCGCCTCGACGAGATCGACACGGCTGCCGAGCCGCCGGCACTCCCCCGCGACCTCCTCGGGGTCATGTGCTCCCCGCTCGTAGGCCAGCCGTTCGTCGTACGGCGTCCAGTAGTTGATCACGAGGTCCCAGCCGGCCTCGGCCAGACCGACCGCGATCCCCGCGCCGATGGAGCGTCGCCGCCCGACGCCCGTCAGCAGTACGGATCCTCGGTGATCAGTCGTCATGGAACCTCCATCGGTGACGCCCTTCAGCCAGCCGCCGGACCACCCCATCAGAGCCGCAGGTCGGACACAACGCAGTTTTGTCTGCCGTCCGACGTGCGCGGAGTTCTACGCCAGGGGCAGCGCCCCACCCTCGCCCGCCGGGACGCGGCTGCCCAGGAGAACGACTGAGTACGGACCGGAACGACGTCGGTCACCGCTGCCGGGCGACGGCGGTGGCCAGTTCGACGCGGGAGGTGAGACCGAGTTTGCCGAGGATGCTGGAGACGTGTGACTGCACCGTCCGGCGGGAGAGGAAGATCCGGGCGGCGATGGCAGGGTTGGAGAGTCCTTCCGCTACCAGCGCCGCGATCTTGTGCTCCGTGTCGGTGAGGGCGTCCCAGCCGGTGGCCGGCCGGCGTCTGCGATCGGAGCGCCGCCTCGACAGGCCGGCGGCCGCCAGCCGTTCCTCAGCGCGGGTGATGCACCAGTCGGCGCGCATCCGGCCGTAGGTGTCGAGCGCTTGGTCGAGCCGGTGACGGGCCTGGTCCGGGCGGCCGGTCAGGGCGAGGACCGCGGCGTAGTCCTCGCAGTACTGCGCGCGGGAGAACAGCCAGGGGGTCCGCCCGTAGTAGTCCGCGGCGGCGGCCATGGCATCGGGATCCCGGTCGGCCAGCCCCCGGCAGTGGGCGAGAATGGCGAGGGACCGCGGTGTCGAGCGTTCCGGGTCCTCGCTCCGTTCCGCTTCCGCGATCATGTCGCGCGCCGTGTCCGGCTCGCCGAGATCCATGGCCAGCCGTACGAGGTCCGCGCCCCGGAACAGCAGCCCCACGCCCCTGAACGGTCCGAAGCCCCGGCGCCACCCGTCCAACAGGTCGGCGAGCGCCTCCTGTTGTCTGCCCTGGGACTCGAGTCGTATCTCCTTCGCCCAGCGGGGCAGATACTCGAAGAAGGGGATGGTGGGCGAGGACGCGGTGGCACGGGCGGCGTCGGAGGCCGCGAGGCGGGCGTCTGCGGTCGCGAAGTCGCCCCGGAGCCCGGCGATGAGCGCCATGAGGCCGTGGAAGGCCTGGGGCGTCTTACTGCTCAGGTAGTCCGGCAGCTCCAGTCCGACCTGGGCCTCGGCGAGCGCGTCGTCCCAACGGCCGGAGTGGAACATGAAGGACGCCCTGTTGGCGTGACACAGCATCAGCATCATGGCCCCACTGCTCTCGCCGATGCGCATGCCCTCCCCGGTGGACCGGTGTGCCTCCTCGGCCCGGTCGAGTTCGAACAGGCTGCGCCCCCGGATCAGGTGGAGAGCGATGAGGCTGTACGCGGGGATGGCCTGTCCCGGTGCGTTCCGCAGCGCCTGTTCGGCGGCCTCCATGGCCTCGGCGTAGTGGCTCTGGAACAACTGCACGATCGCGATGGTGAGAAGGGCGTCGACCATGGCGTGGTGCTCGTCGTGCTGCGCGGCGGCGGGGCGGACCTCTTCGGCCACCACCGCTGCCCGTGGCAGGTCTCCGAGGCGGAAGAGACAGGTGGAGAGGAAGGCCTGATACCTCCGGGCTTCGGGAGGCGACAGGTTTCCCGAGGCCAGGGCGTCCTGGGCCCGCTGCGCGGCGTGGTCCGGGCGGCCGCAGGCGATGTCGGCCTGGGCCAGGACCCAGAGCAGTTCGCTGCGCGACTCCGGATCGTGCAGGTGCTTCAGGGCCGCCTCGGCCTGCGGTTGGACCTCGGGGGCGCGGTCCGCCCACAGCAGGGCAGCGGCGAGCAGGGTCTCCAGGCGACCGGCTTGCCGGGTTCCCGGTTCCGCGACGCGGAGTGTCTGCTGCAGCAGTTCGACGGAGAGACCCGGCGCCCGCTGTGTGAGCGCGGCGGCGTGGTCGGCCACCCAGTCGATCAACGTGTCCCGGCCCCCACCCGCGCTCATCAGCAGATGTTCGGCGACGCGTTCCACCGGGGCACCGCTGCGGGCGAGGGCCCGGCCGACGGCGCTGTGCGAGTCGGCTCGGGCAGGGATCGCCTCGTACAGTGCCTGGCGGATCAAGTCGTGGCGGAACACCAGCCGTTCGCCCTGTTCCCTCAGCAGGCCGTAGCGAACGACCTCGGTGATCGAGTCGACCAGTTTCGCGGCCCGTTTGCCCGTGACGGTCGACAGCTCCGCGACGGTGAAGCCCGAGCCGAGCAGTGACGCGGTGCGCAGGACCTCCAGCCCCTCCGGGGACACCCAGTCCAGTCGGCCCACGATCGCGGAGACCAGCGAGGCGGGTACGGCGGCGGTGTCGGCCTCCGCGGAGCCGTGCACGATGCGGATCGCGCTCTCCCGCTCCAGGGCTCCGAGGATCTCGGTGACGTAGAGCGGATTGCCCGCGGCGTCCCGCAGCAGGCGGCGCATCGTCGGCCCCGCGGGCGCGCCGAGCAGGCCGCTGACGACCTGGGACACCGCCTGGTCGCCGAGCGGCCCGACCTCCACGAGCACGGCGCCGCGGCCGATGAGACCGTGACGGAGCTGGTTCAGCTCCCCGTCGGCCGCGGTCGGGCGGGCTGCCATGAGCAGCACCAGGGGCAGGCTGTGGAGGGACTTGCCGAGCTGGTTGAGCAGCACGAGCGTGCCGTGGTCCGCCCACTGGAGGTCATCGAGGGTCAGGGCCACGGGGCCGGCCGAGCACCAGTCGTCGAGGAGGGCGAGGATGGCTTCGACGGTCGCGAAGTCCGTTTCGATCTCCGGTACTCCGTCGGCTCGCCCCTCGCCGCGGATCTGTCCCGCCAGGGCGCTCAGTTGCGGGTCGGTACGGGCCGTGCCGATGCCGAGGACCCGCTCGATCGCGGCGAACGGGAGGCGCTGCTCCAGCTCCTCCGCCGCCCCGTAGAGCACGCGCAGCCCGGCCTCCCGCGCACGGGACGCGGCTGCCTGCAGCAGCGCGGTCTTGCCGATCCCCGGTTCGCCCTCCAGGAGTACGGCCCGGCCGAGCCCGGTGGAGGCTCTGGTGATGGCGGTGTCCAGCTCTCGCAGCTCTTCGGAACGTCCTGCCAGCCCGGTTGGTGCCGCTCCCATGTCGCCCACCGATCCGCGGTGCAGATGCCGGACTCGCCGCCGTCCGTCACGGACCGAGCAGGTGTCCGGCACCTCTCCCCATCATGATAAGTCTCCACATTTCAACTATCTCGCCGAGATCCGCTGCCCACCGAGCGTGAGGGAGCGGTCACAGGGGACGGGGTGGAGCCAGGAGGATGCGCGCGGACCGACTGCCGTGTCAGGCCCGCCGGTTGATCCGCAGCTCGAAGACCTCGGGCACGTGCCATTCGGCCGAGACCATGACCGACCGTCCGCCTGCGTCGAAATCCGTCTGGTCGATGTGCTGCAGCGGAGCGCCGCGCCGTACGCCCAGGATCCCGGCGAGGCGGGCGCTGGCGACCACCGGCACCAGCCTGGCCGTGGCCTGCCGCACCGTGTGGCCCTGGGAGGCGAGCAGGGTGTGCAGGGACGGTTCGAGGTGTTCGAGATCGACGTCCGGTACGAGGGCGTGCGGGATCTGGTCGACCGAGTAGACGACCGGACGGCCGTCCGCGGTGCGGACCCGCTCCACCCGCAGCACGTCGAGGCTGCCGGATTCCACCCCGAGCCGGTCCGCGACGTCCCCGTGAGCCGTGCGGAAGCCGGCGTCGAGGACCGTCACGCCCGGTTCGGCGCCGGCCGCAGCGATCATCTTGGTGTAGCTGAGGCTCGCGTCCAGCGCGTGCTCCGGGCGCGGCACCCGGGTCACGTACGTGCCCGAGCCGTGCACCCGGCTCACGTAGCCGCCTTCGACGAGTACGCGGACGGCGTCGCGGACGGTGGCACGTGACACATCGAAGCGGTCGGCGAGGGTGTCCTCGTTGGGCAGCTTGTCGCCGGGCTTGAGCTTGCCGGTGGTCAGCTCGTGCAGGAGCTCGTCGCGCACCCGTTCCACCAGGGTCATCCGCGACATGAGGCCTCCTGAGCTGTTGTGTGCTCGTCGTTGTGTCCGTGCGCGCGACGCTCCGCGGGGGTGCCGGTCAAGCGCCGGCCGCCATGGCGAGCACCGCCTTGACCTGTCCGGCGACGGTGTCGCCACCGGGCAGCCTGCGCTCGAAGATCGCTCCGCCGATGGTAAAGCCCCAGGCTCCGGCGCGGCAGAGCAGGGTGATCTGTTCCTCCGTGACCACGGACCCGGCGGCGATGAGCGGACCGTCGGCCGCGTTCGCCACCGCCCGGGTCAGCTCTTCCGGATCGGCGTCCGCGTGCCGGTAGGTGAGCAGGTCCACCCCGTGCACTCCGTCGAGGGCGGTGAGCTGCTTGGCGTGATCGGCGATCTCCGCGATCGTGCCGGAGAGCCTGCTGGGGTGCCCGGCGACGGTGCCGGGGAACGGGCAGTAGCGGATGCCCGATCCGGCCAGGATGTCCTGGCCCACCGCGGGGGTGGTTCCCCCCAGCACCCAGTCGACGCCCGCGGCACGGGCGGCCCGCAGCGAGGCGGCCTCGTCCTCGGGGGAGGTGGAGACGACCTCCAGCATGACCTGCATACCCATGTGATGGGCGGCCTCGGTGAGTTCGCGCTGGCGCTGCGGCGAGGCTCCGACGTCCTTGAAGCCGACGTAGGCCAGCCCGGTGTCGCGGAGTGACGCCAGCACGTCCGGGGCGTCGTCGACGGTGCGGTCGTTGTGGGTGAGCATGAAGATGAACTCGATCATCGGCCCGCGCTTTCGAAGGGGAGGGATGAGGACAGGGGGACGGTCGGAACCGGGGAGTCGGATGTCATGGGACCCCCGCGAGCGTGGAGACGACGGCATGGGGCCGGATGTCGGAACGGGCCAGATCGGCCGGTGAGGTGGCGCCGGTGAGCACCAGGATTCCCGCCATACCGGCGGCCTTGCCCATGGCGACGTCGGTGTCCAGCCGGTCCCCCACCATCGCGGCCTCGCTCGCCGGCACGCCGAGCCGGTCGAGGACGCTCTTCGCCATGTGCGGGCTCGGCTTGCCGACGATCGTCTTCGCCCGGACCCCGGTGCACGCCTCGATGGCGGCGGTCATGGCGGCGCAGTCCGGGAGACCGCCGTCGGCGGTCGGGCAGTACGGGTCGGCATTGGTCGCGACGATCACGGCACCGGAGCGCACGGCACGGTAGGCGGCGTGCAGTTTCGCGTAGTCGAAGGTCCTGTCGAAGGACACGACGACGATGTCGGCATCCTCCGGCTCGCTCACGACGGTCAACCCGGCCTCGGTGAGGGCGGAGCCGACCAGCGGCTCGGCCACGGTGAGCAGCCGCGCCTGCGGATGGCGTTCCTGGAGGAAGAGGACGAGTGCGTCGAGGGCGGTGACGACGTCGTCGGGGGTCGCCGGGATGTTGAGCCGGGTGAGCTTCTTCGCGTAGTCCTGGGCGCTCTCCAGCGTCTTGTTGGTGACGAACACCACGCGGGCCCCGTCGCGACGCAGTTGGGCTATGGCCTCGTCAGCGCCGGGCAGCAGGGCGTCGTCGAGATAGACGGTGCCGTCGAGGTCCAGGGCGTAGCCGGTGTACCGGCGGCCGGGCGGGCGCAGCAGGGCGCTGCTGAGGCGGGAGCCGTTCATCATCGTCCGGCCCCCAGTCCGTCGAGTTCGTCCAGGACGCACTCGACGAACGCGTCGTCCCACAGCCCGAGGAGTTCGGCGAGGTCGGCCACCGTGACGCGGTCCCGCATTCGGTGCCCGTTGGCCACGGCCCAGGTCACCGTCTCCCGGTCGTAGCCCTTGCCGAGGTCGCTGAAGCGGACCGGCGAGCCGGCGCGGCGCATGGCGTCGACCAGCTCGGCGGGGTCGGCGAGCAGGCGGTCGAGCCGCGACTGCACCTCGGGCCACCGGGTGCGCAGGCGGGTGAGGCGCAACGGGTCGGAGAGCGCGGCGAGTTTGCCCGCGTAGGCCCGCCAGCACTCCCCCGCCGTCGCCTCTCCCAGCGGCGTGAAGGCGGCCATCGTCCGTGCCCGTGCGCGTTCCTCGTCCGGTGGGCACAGCCGGGGCATGGCCCCTTCGCCCACCGCGGCGCGCACCCGGCGCCAGACGGTCGCGGCCACGAGCGTGGCGATGCCGACCTGCTCGCCGTGCCAGGCCGGTTCCCTGCCGTCGGCGGTCAGCCGCATGTCGAGCAGGTGGGAGATGACGTGCTCGGCACCGGATGAGGGCGCCGTGGCGCCCGTGAGTCCCATGGTCATGCCGCTGAGCGTCAGCAGCCGGGACAGATCGGCGAGGTCCTCGGGATTCTGCTCGTCGAGGCGGCCCGCGATCTCCAGCAGCCGCGGCCCGTGCGGGCGCACCAGGTCGACGAGGGCGGGGGCGTACGCGCGCCCGAGCCCGAGGGCGTCGGCGAGCAGCCAGTCGGCGGGTGCGGTGAACATCGACATCAGGTCGCCGACGCCGGCCCGGTTGAGGTCCCGGGGGGCGGCGGCGATCACATCGGTGTCGATGATCAGGGCGTCGGGCCAGCGGCTGGTCGTGGTGCGCTTGGTGCCGGAGATCAGCAGAACGCTCTGGTCGTCGGCGAATCCGTTGACGCTGGCGGCGGTCTGGATGATGGCGTGCGGGAGGTCGTTGCGGTGGGCGACGACCTTCCCGATGTCGGCGAGGGTGCCCGATCCGACGGTGACGAGAGCGGCGGCGCCGAGGGCGCCCTCGGCGGCCCGGTCGAGCGTCGTCGCGTCCGCGTGCAGCCGGCTCGTACCGCCGCCCAGGGTGACGCGGCGCACCGGACGGCTCCGCCCCAGGGTGTCGGTGACGACCTGGCGCACCTCCCCGTACGGGCCCGCGTAGGGCACGTCGTCGGTGAGGACGACGATGTCGCCGGTGCGGCCCGCGGCCAACTCGTCCACGACGGCGGCGGTCCGGTCGAGCGCACGGGGTCCGATGACCAGGTGGCGCAGGCGCAGGGCGGAGACGGGGACGCCTGCGGCGGCGGCCACGTCCTCCAGGCCCGGCAGGCGGCGGAGTTCGCCGGGGGCTGTCACAGGAGGGCTCCTTCCACACCGTCGAACAGGGCGCGGTAGCGGACATAGGACTCGGCGTACACATCGGTGGCGGCGCGGCCCGGCAGGACGGGCTCGGGGGCCAGACGTACGGTTCGGGCGGCCGCGTCGTCGATGTCGCGGAAGATGCCCGAGGCGGTGCCGGCCAGCATCGCGGCGCCGAGCGCCGTACCTTCCTGCGACAGGACCGGGCGCACCGGACGCCCGAGGACGTCGGCCTTGATCCGGCACCACAGGGGGCTGCGCCCGCCTCCGCCGACGATGCGTACCTCGTCCCCGGCGAGCCCGAGCGCGTCGAGCCGGTCCACGATGTCGCGGAGGGCGTAGGCGCAGCCTTCGAGCACCGCGCGGGCGAGGTGGGGGCGGCCGTGGTTCATCGACAGGCCGTTGAAGCAGCCGCGCATGTCGGCGTTCCAGCGCGGGGCGGTCGCTCCGGTCAGGGCGGGCAGGAAGAGCACGCCGTCACTGCCCGGCGGTGCCTCGTCGGCCAGGTCGAAGATGTCCGCCTGGGCGACGTCGAGGACAGAGGTGGCGAGCCACAGGGTGCTGCCGCCGGAGACGAAGCCGGGGTTCTCGACGAGGTACGTGCCCGGGACCGCGTGCCCGTGGGTCTCGACGAGCCGGTCTTCGTCGAGGACCAGTTCGCGGGCGGCGGCGGTGACCGGCTCGGCCGTGCCCGTGACGTCCGCGACGACGCCCGGCGCGATCACCCCGGCGGCCAGTGACGCCGCGTGCTCGTCGCCCGTGCCCACGACGACCCGGCACTCCCGCGGGAGCCCGAGGGCTTCGGCAGCAGTACGGGTGAGCTGCCCGGCGACCTGGGTGGCCGGGGCGACGGCTGGCAGCAGCCCGGGGTCGATGCCTGCCGCCTCGCACAGCCGCGGGTCGTAGTCGCCGGTGCGCAGGTCGTAGAGCAGGGTGGACGAGGCGTTCGCCGGGTCCTGGAGGAAGGTGCCGGTGAGCCAGGCGAGGAGATAGCCGCCCACCGGCAGCAGCCTGCGGGTGAGGCGCCAGACGTCCGGGTCGTGGTCTCGCAGCCACATCATCTTGGGGGCGCTGTGCGAGGCGTCGGCGTTCAGCCCGGTGCGCTCGAACAGCGCCTGCTCGCCGACGGCCTCGGCGAGGGCGTCGGACTGCGCGGTGGCCCGGCGGTCCAGCCAGATGATGGCCTGGCGCAGCGGCAGGCCGTCCGCCCCGACGGGCACGACGCCGTCGACCTGGCTGGCCAGCGCCAGCATGTCGACCGGCACCGGATGCGCGTCGAGCAGTCGGCGGACGACCCGGCACAGTGCCGTCGTCCAGTCGGCGGGGACCTGTTCGGCCCAGCCGCTCTCCTGGTGGTGCATCCGCAGGGGCGCGCTGGCGACGGCGGTGGTGGCGCCGGACTCGTCGACCAGGACGCCCTTGATGCTCTGCGAGCCGACGTCGACACCGATCACATGACCCATCTTCGTCTCCAAAGTCAGCAGACGTCAGATGACTTTACTCGTGGGGAGGGCGTGCGACAAGCGACACCCTCCCCACGAGACCGGTCAGCCGACCGAACCCTGGCCCGATCGGGCCTGGTTCTCCACACGATGGCCTTCCGCGGCCTCGCCGGTCGCCAGCACGGCGCCGGTGACCGCCAGCTTCTCGGGCCGCCTGCGGCCCATCCAGATCGCGGCAGCCGCGACGAACGCAGCCCAGGCCACGATCAGCCACGGCAGCCAGGTGTACGGCGCGGTGGTCTGCTGCTGGATCTGCCCGACGAGCAAGCCCGCCATCAGCGCGATCGCGATCCCCGGGAGCACGGCATGGCGTACCACGCGGAAGCCGCCCTCCTTGCGGAAGAAACGTATCGCCGCGATGTTCGTGAGCACGTAGACCGGCAGAATGCCCAGGGTCAGCAGGAAGCCGAGATAGCCGTAGACGTTGGAGCCGCCCGCGGGGCTCCCCAGGCCACCGGAGAAGGCACCGACGGCGAGCGCGACGACGATCGAGAAGCCGCCCTGGGCGATCACGGCGTAGGTGGGTGTGCGCCGCTTCTCGTCGACGTGGGCGAACAGCTTGGGCAGCATGCCCTCGCGGCCCATGACGTGCAGGATCCGGACGATCCCGGTGTTGGAGTTCACCATGACGGCGAACATCGAGGACACCGCGGCCAGGATCACCAGGAGCTTCATCCAGGGCGCATAGGTCGCGGCCAGTTCGTTCCACGGCGTCGAGTCGCCGGTGAGCTTGTTGGCCTCGTCCACGCCGATGCCCACGACCTCGGCCCAGACGCAGAAGACGTAGATCGCGCCGACGAACAGCACCGACAGGCCGATCGCCCTGGGCACGTTGCGGGCGGGCTTGCGCACCTCTTCGCCCAGCGTGGCCGCGGCTTCGAAGCCGACGAAACTGAGTGCGGCGAAGACGAACCCGGTGACCAGGCCGCCCATACCGTTCGGGGAGGCGGCCGGGGACAGCGGCTCGGCGGTGAGCCCGTCCTTCCCGCCCTGCAGCACGACGATCACGGCCAGCACCACCACGATGAGCACCTCGGCCCCGAACAGCACCAGGGCGGTGCGGAGGGACGACTGGATGCCGGCGAGCGCCAGGACGATCATGAGGACGGCCGGGACGAGGCCGATCACCCACCACGGGATGTTGAGGTGGAACTCGTCGCGCAGGGTGTTCTGCAGGTACGCGCCGATCAGTCCGATCTCGGCCGGCGGGAGCAGCGCGTAGGCGACGAACATCAGGCCGCCCGTCACGAAACCGGAGCGCGGACCGATGCCACGGGTGACGTAGGTGTAGAAGGCGCCCGCGCTCGGCAGCCGGGACGACATCTCCATGATCCCGGCCGCGGTGATCAGGATCGCCACCAGGCACAGGGCGTACACCAGCGGGGTCGCGGCGCCCGAGAACGGGGTCGAGAACTGCGGATTGAAGAACGTGGACACGGCAGGGCCCATGATCGCCGCGGACATGATCACGGCACTGCCGAGTCCGACAGCATCGCGGCGCAGGCCTGGCGGCTTCTGCGGCGCTTCTGGTCGGGACATCTCACTCACGGACGATCCTCCCTGGGGACGGGCCGCTCCGATTGCTCCACGAACTTCTGCAGGTCAACATGAGCAGCGTCATGGCCGGGGAGCATGTCGTCAGACGTCTGCTGTGTCAAGGGTTCTGTCATGCGATGACGGCCGGACCGGCCGGACCGCTGGGCCGCCGGGTGCACTCGTACGGGCTCCGGGCCTGCCGGGCGGGGCGCTTCCTGCGGGGGCACCCTGCGCGGGGGCACCTCCGACAACCCTCCGGCGAGTGGACGTCCGTTCGTCGAATTGTTAGGTTTGCCGACGTTCATTCCTGTGGGCTCGTGCCCCACCACGCGAAAAGGCGATGCCATGGCTACCCCCCGGCAACACCGGGGCGGACAGCAGTGTCAGCTGCTCAGCGGCTGACCGTTTCTTGAAGTACCTGCTGTGCTGTACCCCGGTGCGCGAAAAGATCTTTGACGTTGCGACGTCTCCGTCGCATCAACGCACCTGGAGTACCCCTCAGTGTCGAAAGACTCACGGTCCGCGTGGTACGCGGACTTCTTCACCGAACTGCCCAATGCCTTCTGGCGGGCGGTCGTTCCCTCCGAACTGACGGCCGCAGAGGTCGACTTCGTCATCCGGGTCGGCGGTCTGCCGCCGGCGGCGCATGTACTGGACGCTCCTTGCGGCAGCGGCCGGCACAGCCTTGAGCTGGCACGTCGCGGGTTCCGCGTCACGGGCGTGGACGTATCGGCGGAAGCGCTCGCCTTTGCGGAGCGGGCGGCCGCCGACGAGCGGCTGCCGGTGACCCTGATCGAGGCCGACATGAAGACACCGCCGGCCCATCTGCGGGCGGACGCCGCCATCTGCATGGGCAACAGCTTCGGCTACCTCGAGCATGAGGACACCAGCAGAATGCTGGCCGGCCTGCATGAGGCCGTCCAGCCGGGTGGCTGTCTGGTCATCGACTACGGTGCGGCGGCCGAAGCCCTGCTTCCGCACCTGAAGGAGGAACTGCCCATGTCGGCCGACGGGATCGAGGTCGAAGCGACCAACGTCTACGACGCCCCGGCCGGGCGCCTGTCGACCTCGTTCACCTTCCGGCGTGGAGGGCAGGAACACCGTGGCACTTCTGTGCAGCACGTCTACACCGCTGCCGAAGTGGCCCGGCTGACCTCGGGAGCCGGCTTCACCGACATCCGCATGTACGCGGATACGGACGGCACCGCGTTCACCCTCGGCAGCCCTCGACTGCTGCTGGTGGCCCACCGCGCCTGACAGCCGGGCGGGTCACAGCCGCTTCGAGCCGGCTGTGGCCCGCCGCCACCGATTCCCCCGTGTTCCGCATCCCAGGACCATCTCGGGTTGCCCACAGGGTCGTTGACGGCGGAGGGAGAGGTGTGCCCCGGAGGCGGAGCGAACCGGATTCCGGGGCCCCAGGGCACGGGAGGGCGTGACGGAAGCTCAGGCCCTGAACTCGCCGAGGGTCACCTCGTCCGCATCGCAGACACTGAACATGCGCCCCTCGCCGCTCTCATCCGCCACATCGACCGTACGGTCCTCATCCTCGGGAAGGCCGATCTGGACCTGATCCGCCTGGAAGCACTTCATGTCGTCGCCGTCGTCATGCAGGTAGTCGGGGTAGTCGACCGTGGCCGACACGCTCATGTTCGGCCCCACCTCGATCGGCCCATCAGTGAGGTCCTCGTTGTCGACCATCACGTAGTCCTCGGCGGAGAGCATGATGCCGCCGTTGAGGAGACACGTCTCATCAGTGATGTTTTCGATCGTCACGAAGGCCTCCGCGTATTCCGTATCGGACCCTTCCTTGCCGAGGTTGAAGGTCGCTTCGGTGATGTCGTTGGTGCAAGGCGGCGCCTCCCCCGCGCCGTCGGCGTCGTCGCCGCCACTGCCGGAGCCGCCACCGGTGCCGCCGTTTCCGGAGTCACCCTTGCCGGCCTCCCCCTTGCCGGAGTCGCCCTTGCCGGCGTCGGACCCGCCGCCGTCGCCCTTGCCTTCGCTGCCCTTGGAAGTGGCAGCCTCGGAGGAGGCGGGCTTGTCGCCGCCGGCGTTGTCGCCCTTGTTCCCCTCGCAAGCGGTCAGCCCCAGGCTTGCCACCAGGAGAACGCTCGCAGTGGCGGATATCGCTCGAATTCGCATCAGTGTCTCCGTCCGGATTCTTGTCTCGGCCGCCCCCCGAAAGGGCCATGGCCACGTCACGCAGACAGGAGACTTCGCGGCGGGTCGCAGGTTCTGCCGCAGGGAAGTGACGCACGTCACGGCCGAGAAGGCGCGCGCGAGCCGTCACTCCGTCTTCACAACCGCGACCGGAGGCATGCAGTCACACGTGGAGGAGCGCCTGCGCGCGGCGCGGCGCACCGTTCCACCAGGGCGATTTCACCGTTCCCACTCCGGAGAACGGACGGGCGGGCCACAGCCCGCCATGCTGAACATCGAAGAGATCAGTCATCAGACGTCTGATATTGGCTTCATCAATTCTTCACGTGCCGCGGAGGGGGCGCTTCATCGAACCTCCACCTGATGCCGACCGATCGGGCACAACGAGCGCGAACCCCAGGCCCACACGCATCAGGCACACCGGGCCCTTCGAGAGACGTGAGGACGCCCCGCTCGGGGTCTCGCCGAGAGGGGGCTTCGCAAGGCCGCCCGCCGCGCGGCCGCTCGCGCTCCCGCAGAGTGGGAGCCTTCAGCTCTCTCGCATCGCCGGGACGCCACCATAGCCGGGATTCACCCGCACCTTGCCCTGCACATGCATTCCCTGTCGACCCGGTTCTCGCATTCCCTGGCGGCACGGGAATGGCAGCCATTCCTGAATACACGAAGCGGCCCCAGAAATGGATTCTGGGGCCGCCCACGTGAACATTCGATGTGGCCTACCAGCGGTACCAACGACCCCTGCTGCCACCGGCCCCGGTGGTGCGGACCACGAAGCCGAGAAGCCAGAACACCAGCACAATGACGGCTATCCACCACAGGGCCTTGAGAGCGAAGCCGGCGCCGAACAGAAGCAGTGCGAGAAGAAGAACGAGAAGCAGGGGAACCATTGTTATCAACCTCCGAGCAGTCGTGTGCCCGGACGGATTCCAACCATGCCCGAAAGCTTGCGAGTTTAGATATCCCTCCTGAGGGAATTCGCCTGGTCCGCGCAGGAACGCTGCCCTCAGAGGCGGCCCTCGAAGACGGTGTGCGTGATCGCAGGGCGGTCCCAGAGGGCGAGGAGTTCGTTGGCGAGGGTGACGATCGCGAGGGGGTGCGGGTGCGGGTGCGGGAGGCCCGTCACGTTGATGGCGGCTGCCGACAGAGTGCGGGGCACGGCGTCGGCCGCGAGCAGGACACGCCACTCGTCCGGGCCGAGCTCCAGGAACTCCAGCCGGGCCAGTTCGGCAACCTCCATCGGGTCGGCGAGCGTACCGGGCCAGGCGGAGAGGGTCCGCAGGCGGGGCAGCCCTGTGACCGGCCCGAGACTGAACGGCTCGCCGTCCCACCTGCCGATGCTCAAGACCTCCAGCCCCGCGTGGGCGGCAGCCTGAACACTCGTCAGGTTCCGGGCGTTGACCCACGCCACGGCCGGCGGCCGGCCGTCCGGAACGGCAGAGCGCCCCTCCGCAGCCCGCCCCTCCCCTTCCTCGCCCTCGGAGTCGTTCACCACCTGGGCGGTGAGGGAGTCGGCGAGCAGATGGGCTCCGGTGTTCTCCTCATGACAGAGGATGATGACCTGTCCGAGGTGCCCGGCGGGGCCGGGTGTCAGGTCGACCGCGATCCGGTCGCCGCCACCGTTGTCACCGCAGACGATCCAGCCCGGCGAGCCGACCAGCCCCTGCACAGCCGCGTCAGGAGGAGTGACGACCGCGTCCATGGCTGCGGAGTCCCACGGGCACGAACGGGAGGGCGCGTCGGCGATGTACATGTCCTCCAGGGAGAACGGTTCAAACCCGACCGCCTCGTAAAGACCCTCCGCTGCTTGTTCGTTGTCGTCCCAGTCTTCCCAACGCGCACGGGTCACCCGGTAGAACGCCTTGAGCTCGTCCGGCAACGCCACGCCCAGGCGCCTCTCCGCAGCGGCGATCTCCGCCTCGGTGGCGGCGACGGCATCGGGGAGCCGCTCGCGGAGGGTCCGCTCCAGCAGCGCCGGATCGGCAGTCGGGGACGGCTTCGCGTCGGGCATCGGATCGGGCAAGCGGCGCCAGGGCTCGGGTACGGCGTCCTCGACGAGGACGAGTGCACCCGGGTAGGCACCGATCCCCTCCTCCGCGGCGGGACCGAAGCCGAACAGCTGAACCGTCGTCTTGCCGCTGGGCGCGATCTCGGCCACGAACGCGATGGTCTCGAGACCGCCGTCCATGAGCGCGCTGTGTACGCGCTCCACCGCGTCGATCTCATCGTGCATGTCATGGCCTCGGCTCAGAGGCAGGCTCCACGACTCCAGGCTGATGCGTCCCGCCACGTATCCGCCTGGCTCTTCCAGGCGTTCCTTGTTGGAGTCCCGCAGGAGCCGCAGCACGGGCTCCCAGGTCGCGAAGTCCCGTAGTGAGGGCAAGGTGGCCTCCGAGTGAGGGAGTATCAGGACGTCGCACAGCAGACGAAGTGGCCCCATCTGGCTGTGGCTTCGGAAAGGAACGGCGTGCTCCCGGAGCCGGACTATCGCCCTGGTCCGTCACCGGCCTCGGGCGGTGCGTCGGGCAGGGCGATATGAGGGTTCTCGATCAGGCCGATGACGGACCCTGACGACTCGACGACGGAGGCGGCGCGAATGGAGCCACCGACTTCCTGGACCGCGTCGCGAACCGCCGCCCCGGCAGCGGTGAGTTTCTCCAGGGCGTGGTCGACGTCGGAGACACCCCAGTACGTCAGCGGCCCCTCCGAGGGACTGGCGTGGGGATCGAGCGCCAGCTCGTATCCCCCGACGTCGAAGCCGACGTAGAACGGCTCGTCGAAATATGGCTCGATGCCGAGTACGGAGGTCCACCACTGCTTGTCCGCCTCCAGGTTCGGAGCGGGATACATGACGGTCCGGAGACCAAGAAACATGGCGGGCGGCCCTTCGACTCGACACGGATGTGCACGGCGCGATGTGACGCACCCCGGCGGAGCAGACGTGCCCCGTTGACATGGAGAAGTGCGCCCTATGGGGCGTGGCTTTCCCCGGGCGGCGTATGGAGGCGCCGGCCGGCATCCCCCGTCAGCATCATCAAGACCATTCACCGCTGCTCACCGCGTGGTGAAGAGCAGCGGTTACTCAGCCGACCCTGGCCCTGTGCGCAGACTCATCGGCCCCGCACCCGGGACCGGCGGGCCGTCGGGCGGACGCGAGTTGCCGGCGAGCCGGTCCCGGCCGTCGACCTGGACTCGACACGCGGCCAGAGGCCATGGCGGCCCGGCGCTCCCAGCGCGGCAGGCGTCGAGCACGACATGCCGGACGAGGGGCTGTCCCGTAGTTGAGTAGTTCTCACCGTGCGGGACGCACGATGCCCCTCACATACTGTCCTTCGTGACGAGATACGACACGATCGGTGCCACCTACGGCAGCACCCGGCGCCCGGATCCCCGCGTTGCCCGGCACATCCACGCGGCGCTCGGAGACGCCGCCACGGTGATCAACGTAGGGGCCGGGACCGGCTCGTACGAGCCGCCGCAGACCGTGCTCGCCGTCGAGCCCAGCTCGGTGATGATCGCCCAGCGCCCGGCCGACGCCGCGCCGGCCCTGCAGGCACCCGCGGAGTCCATCCCGGTCGCGGACGATGCGGCCGACGCGGTGATGGCCCTGCTGACCGTGCACCACTGGACCGATCTCGAGGCCGGCATCGAAGAACTGCGCCGGATCGCGCGCCGACGCGTCGTCATCTTCACCTGGGACCCCGACATCAGCCGCGGGTTCTGGCTCCTGGACGAGTACCTGCCCGAGGCAGCCGCGTTCGACGACACCCGCGCCGTCGGCATCGACCGCCTCGTGACACTGCTGGGAGGCGCGAGCATCAGCATCGAGCCGGTCCCGATCCCGCATGACTGCGTGGACGGGTTCGGCGCCGCATACTGGCGCCGCCCCGAGGCGTATCTCGATCCGGTGGTGCGGGCCGGCATGTCGCATCTCGCCCAGACCGGCGAGGACGTCCTCCAGCCCGGACTCGCGAGACTCTCTGACGACCTGTCATCCGGCGACTGGCACCGAAAGCATGCCGACCTGCTCGACCGGGAAAATCTCGACGCCGGATACCGGCTTCTCATCGCCGACCTGTAAGGGCAGGGGCACCCGGGCCCCGAGCATCGCGGGGAGAACCCGCCCTGCCCGAGCGTGCCGGTGATCGCGATCGCTGTCACCGGCCGTGGGGGGTGGCTCGGGCAGAGCGGGTGGCCTCAGGCGTGCGCAGAGCGGACGGATCGAACCCGCGAGGGGACGAACGCGCCTGCCGGGGGCACGGTGCCCCACGTTAGTTACCCGCAAGTACCCCCGGACTCACAGAAATTTCTAGTTGCCGGACCGCTTCCCCCTTCCGAGGTCGTACGCCTGCCTCGGCAGGTGAACCGGGGCAGCTGAGCTCGTCGAGCCCGGCGAGGAACTCCTCTAGCAGTACCGCGACTTCAGCTGGCGCCTCACGAGGAGTGAGGTGTCCGACGTGCGGCAGCACCTCGATGCGGGCGCCGACGATGCGGTGGGCCAACTCCTCCGCATGGGGGTCAGGGGACAGCGCCCGGTCCTCGGCACCGGCGATGACCAGGGTGGGTGCGGTGATCCGGTCCAACGCGTCCGCAACGCCGCTTCGGTCGCTCAGCACCGACCGCGCCGCGCGGGCCAGTCCGGCGGTGTCGAGGCCGTTGACGTTCTCGATGAAACGCCGGACGAACTCGGGGTCGCGGTGGCGCGAGTGGTCGCTGAGCATGCCGGACGCCACCGGCCGTCCAGGACCGCCCGGGACCCCGAGCCGGATGAGGAAGGCATGGAGACGGGCCGTCAACCGTTCACGCAGGCCCGCGCTGCGGGCTGTGGTGTTGGACAGGACCAGCCCGGTCACACGATGCGGCGCCATCAGTGCCACCCGCAGCGCGACCATGCCGCCCCAGGACAGTCCGAGGAGGGCCGCCCGCTCCGCGGCCGCGGCGTCGAGCACCCGCAGGGCCGCCTCGCCGCACTCCTCCACGGTGAACAGCCGCGTCGCCGGTGCACTGCCGCCGGTGCCGGGAGGATCGACCAACAGGGTGCGGAGGCCGAGCTCGTGGAGGCCGCTGAGGTGCCCGCCCCAACTCGTCTCGCCATCGCTGAACAGGCTCGGCCACAGCAGCACCACGGGACCGTCGGCGGGTCCGGCGTCCTGCACGTGGAGCGGGCCCAGCACGGTCGGCACGTCGAGGGTACGGACGCGAGGTGGCGTCACAGGTGACGCTCCCACCAGGCGAGGGCGGCGCGGCTGCCTGGCTCGTAGCCGTCGAAGTAGATCCCGTAATGCGTGATGCCGGGGATGACCTGGTAGTCGACGACGTTGCCGGGAACGGACGCAAGGACCTCTGCCGCGCGCCCTCCGTTGTCGGCGATGGGGAACAGCTCGTCGTCGCCGGCATCGATGATGAGGGTGGGCATGCGCAGACGGTCGACCTGGGCCATGGGGTCGAAGTGCGCCAGCTCGGCCAGGTGCGGCGTCCCCTCCATGTCCGGCCACGGATCGACGTCCTGGGGGAACGCGTCGAAGTCGCCGCGGGCGGTGTCGATCGCGCGTTTGCGGGCCAGTTGCGCCATGGGGCCACTCAACGGGGCGATGGCGGGCACCTGCACGCTCAAGGCCTTGACCCGGTCGTCGTGAGCGGCCACGTACACGGCAACGCCGCCGCCGAGGCTGGTGCCCCAGACCCCGATCCGGGCGGGGTCGACGTTCGGCTCGCCCACGATGTAGTCCAGAGCGGCTCTCAGGTTCGCCGCCCAGGCGAACGGGGCCACGAGCTCCCGGATGATCCGGACCCGGGTCAGCGCCTCGTTGCCGTCCTCGACGCCGGGTACGTCGCGTACGTCGCCGACCGGTTGCAGCGGAGAGCCCGAACCGAACCAGCTGCTCTGGGTGAAGGTGAGGGCGATCATGCCCGCTGAGGCGAACAGCGCCGCATAGCGCTCGGCGGTGAGTTTGCTGCCGCCCCATCCGTGGCCCATCACGATGGCGGGCAAGGCGGCGTCGGGGGCGACGGTGGACGGCCGGTACACGTCCGCGTCAAGCGCGATGCCGCCGCTCCATACCGTGACGCGTTCCCGGCCGACTCCCTCGGGCATGACCAGGGGCGGATAGACCTTCTCAGCCATGGCTCGCCTCCTGCGAGGCCGAGGCACCGGGCCATACGTCGGCGAGGCTGTGCTGATCCGTCTCCGCGGAGTGGATGCCGACCACGCGCCAGCCCTGGCCGGATCGGGCCACGCTGAAGTGCACCGCCCAGCGCTGGATCTCGCTCTCGTCGACGCGGCGCCGTGACCAGATCACCTCGACCGCGGCACCGACGGTGTTGTAGACGAGGACGCGCTGGTCGGGCACGACGGTGTGGTGGTAGCCCGCCTCGCGCAGCGGCGCGTGGTTGAGGTCCAGGAAGCGGAGCACGCTCGCGTCGTCGAGGCACCAGAACGACTGCTCCTGCGCCGTGACGTGCAAGGGAGTTCCCCAGTAGTCATGGATGAACTCGGGGCCCTCCGAGGACTCTCCCGAGGCCACGGCGACCCAGTGCGGCAGATAGCTCTCGAAGAACCACTCCGTCACCTGGGTGTGCGTGGCTACGAGTTGATCGTGGGACATGCCATGGACTCCTTGTGCAGAAGGGTGTTCTCGGTGACGTGGATGTGCGCCCGGGACGGGAGGCAGCGGCCGCCCCCGCTGCCGCTTCCGGGATCGGCCAGGGCGGCAGGCGCGGGCGCGCGTCGCGCAGTGAGGTCTTGCGGGCGGGCCGGGAACGTACGCTCAAGGCAGCGTCATCGGCCCACGAGAGCGACCGCCCCGTACCAGAGCGGGCCCCTGTTGAGGTGGTCGGGATACAGGCCGAGCATCGCGTCGTAGTACTCGGTGGGGCTCGCGCTCGTCTTGAGCAGACGGGCGGCGTCGAGGAGGTACTGGCGCGTCCGGCCCAGGATGGCGGGGTCGTCGGGCAGGTCGCGGTTCTTGTGCCCCGCGACGACGGCGCGGGGGTTCAGGGCCTCGATGGTGTCGAGCGCCTTGAGCCATTCCTCGAGGCCGCCGTTCGCGCTCTCGAGGAGCATCTGATGCACGCCGTTGTAGGCGGCGTCGCCGGCCACCACGAGGCCGATCGACGGCACGTGAAGGACCGTCGTCTCGTCGGTGTCGGTGTGTCCCACCTCGACAGAGCGGACGAGGTTGCCTTCGAGCAGGAACCCGTCGGCCGGCACCGGCTCCGCCAGCACCGATGTCTCGGGGATCTGGCCGGGGAAGAAGGCCTCCCACTGCTCGCGTCCCTTGACGGCCTGGTGCATGACCTCGATCGTGCCGCGGCTCGCGTGGACCTGGACGCCGGGGAAGCGCTTGACCAGTTCGCAGGTGCCGAACCAGTGGTCGCCGTGGCCGTGTGTGACGTAGATGCAGGCGAGTCGCTTGCCGGATCGCTCGATCCAGTCCCCCACCTCCTGGACCTGCTCGTACGTGAACGGCGGGTCGACGAGCAGGGCGTCGTGCTCACCGTGGATCAGGGTGCAGGACAGCGGTGACGAGACGAACGGGTCGCCGTTGGGCATGCGCTGTTCGGAGACCCGGGTCACTCCGTCCAGGACGAGGACTTCGTAGGACAGGTCGGTCTGGTCCGCCATGGCGGAACCTCCTCAAGGATGTGCAAGGTGCACGGATGGAAAGGGCGGGACGAGGGCTGCCGCAGGGGTTGGGGCAGCGCGGGAGGGTCGCCCAAGGAGCCTTCATCGGGCCCCGTTGGGAGGTACGCGGCCCGGCCGGCGACGGGGTCAGCGGAAGCGTCACCGATCCCGGATGAGCGTGTGACGACTCGTGGCAGTCGCGGCAACTCACCGTTACCGTCCGGGATTTCGGGCCGACGGCCGACGAGCCGTCACTTCCGCGACTCCGGCCCAGGCGGCACGCTGCTCTGCGCGCCGGTCCGGCGTCGCCCTACTTCAGCCGGTGGCGGCGGATTCGTCGAGCGAGGCGTACGCCGCGCTCAGGTAGGCCTCGGCACGGTCGGAACCGATGATCTCGGGGGCCATCTTGTTCATCATGTAGCTGATGGTCATGTGGCGGTCGAGGTCGGCCACGATCAACGACCCGCCCCAGCCACCCCAGTAGCAGGCCTTGCCCTGGGGGACGTAGGGGACGGTCTCCGTCTCGGGCAGCGCGAAGCCGACACCGAAGCGCAGCGGGACATCGAGCACCAGGTCCACGCCGTGGCTCTGCTGGTCGAAGATCACGTCGATCGTCTCCGGAGAGAGGAGACGCACGCCGTCCGCGGTGCCGCCGAGTGCCAGCACGCGCAGCAGCCGCGCAACGGATCGCGCGTTGCCGTGGCCGTTGAGCGCGCCAAGCTCCGCCGCACGCCAGGCCGCGGTGTTGGCGTTGCTCGCGTCGTTCAGCGGACCGACGAACGTCTTGTACATCGGGCCGCCGGGGTCGAGCGCGGCCAGGTCGATCGGCAGCGGCGGCGGCGCGATCACCGGCGCGATCCGGTCGGTGTCGGCCTCGGCGGCGCCTATCCGGAAGTCGGCCTGGAGCGGGCCCGCCAGCTCCTTCGCCACGAACTCCGTCAGCGACCGGCCAGTGACCCGCCGCACCAACTCGCCCACGAGGTGGCCCTGGTTCTGCGCGTGGTAGCCCGAGGCGGTGCCCGGCTCCCACCACGGCGCCTGTTCGGCCAGTGCCGCCGTCGCGGCCTCCACGTCGTACATCTGCTCCGCGGTGAACGGCGCCTCCCAGCCGGACACGCCGGACGTGTGCGAGAGCAGGTGCCGGACCTCGATCGCTTCCTTGCCGTTGGCCGCGAACTCCGGCCAGTACCGCGCGACCGGTGCGTACGGGTCCAGCAGCCCGCGGTCGACCATCACGAGCGCGGCGAGCGCGGTCACGGTCTTGGTCGTGGACCACACGTTGACGATCGTGTCGCTGCTCCATGGCACCTGCCGCTCGGCGTCGCGCCAGCCGCCCCAGAGGTCGACGACGGTCTCCCCGTCGATGTCGACGACGACGGACGCGCCGAGTTCCTCGCCGCGCTCGAGCCGCTCGGTCAGGGCGTCGCGCACAGGTGCGAAGCGGGCGTCGCAGTGCCCCGCGATCTCAGCCGTGATCATGATGTCTCCTCCTGTGGGATTGATGTTCCGGCCGCGAGCGAACGCCTGCGTGGCGCCCGTGGGTGAGTGAGCGCCTGACCGCACCGTGCGCCACTGGGCGTCCTCTTCGCCGGGAGACCATCTAACTTGGATTTCCAAAGCCATCCACGGGAACGACGCTGGCACGATGACTTCGGAAAGTCAAGTCAGCTGCTTTCGGGGCTCAAGCCTTGAGCGCCGACGAACAGAGCCCCGCGGCCATACCTGACTGGGATAATCAGAGCCAGTGATAGACTCGGGCCATGGCGGAGCGAAACTCACTCGAAGCTGGAGGAGCCTGCTCGATCGCGCGCAGCCTCACCGTTCTGGGCCGGCGATGGACCCTCCTGGTGGTGCGCGAAGCGCTCAGAGGCAGCACGAAGTTCGGGGAATTCCAGGACGCTCTGGGGATCTCGACCGACGTGCTCGCGCAACGCCTCGAGAGCCTGGTCGACGCGGGCGTGCTGGAGAAGCGGCCCTATCGGGACAAGGGAGCTCGCGAGCGCCAGGCGTACCACGTGACGGAGGCGGGACTGGAGCTCGTCCCCGTGCTCGCGGCGCTGATGAGCTGGGGCGACAAGCACCTCGCAGGCGACGAAGGTCCCCCGGCGTTCATGCGCCACCGGCAGACGAACCAACCTGTCCGGGTGGCGATCATCGACGCGGACGACCGCCCCGTCGCGCCCGAGGATGTCGTGACGGTTGCGGGACCCGGCTCGTCCTTCATCGACCCGTGACGAGGGCACGCCTCCCCACTCCGGTGGACATGCTCAAGGCCGTAGCGATGACATGACGTACCCCTCCCGGAGGTCGGTCCCGTGGCGAGTCTTCTCCCGTCCGGTCATGAGGATTTCGGCGAAGCCGGCCGCCCGTCCCTGCCTCCCCCGCGCACGCCGGATCCCCTTCAGGCCCCTGCGCTGAACTGGGGTGTGGTCGGCCCCGGGGGCATCGCGGCGGCATTCACCGATGCCGTGCACACACATACGACGCAGCGCGTGGTCGCGGTGTCCTCACGGAGTACGGATCGAGCCCGCGCGTTCGCCTCACGGTTCGACGTACCGGCGGCGTACGGCGGCCACGACGCACTGCTGGAGGACGAGCGCGTCCAGGTCGTCTATGTCGCCTCACCGCACTCGGAGCATTTCCCGCACGCCCTCGCCGCCATCGAGGCAGGCAAAGCTGTGCTGCTGGAGAAGGCCTTCACCCGGAACGGCCACGAAGCGGAGCGACTCGTCGCCGCGGCGCAGCAGCGAGGCGTCTTCCTCATGGAGGCCATGTGGACGCGTTTCCTGCCGCACATCGATGTGGTGCGGCAGGTTCTCCACTCCGAAATCCTGGGCGAGGTACGGACCCTCATTGCCGATCACGGCCAATTCATGCCCGAGGACGCCACGCATCGTCTCTACGCCCCGGAACTCGCCGGAGGTGCGCTACTCGATCTCGGGGTGTACCCGGTGTCGTTCGCGTCCATGGTCCTCGGGCCCTTCGCGACCGTGACCGCGGTCGGCAGCAAGGCGTTCACCGGTGTGGACGGGCAGACATCCGTCGTCGTCACCACCGACCGGGGGGCGCACGGCTTGCTCAGCACAACGCTCCATGCGCGAACACCGACCACGGCGACGATCTCGGGCACGCTCGCCCGCCTGGAACTCGACAGCCCCTTCTACGCGCCGAGTTCGGTCCGCCTGATCGGCCGAAGCAACGAACTGCTCGACATCCACACTCCGTCCCTGCTCGACGGAGGACTGTGCTTCGAGGCCGCCGAAGTGGCGCGATGCGTCGCGGCGGGACTCACCGAGTCCGAGCTGATGCCGCTCGGGGAGACGGTGCAGATCATGCGCGCGCTGGACGACATCCGACGCGGTGTGGGTGCCCGCTTCCCGGGAGAGTGACCACTCCCCTGGTGCCGAGGCCTGGTCGACCCCGGCCGGACCGGAGCGCTTCCGGCTTTCGTCGGCGTCCCCGGCACCCTCATCTGCCACCGTCGCTGCACCACCTGTGAGCACCGCATATTCGTTTGCCGCCGGTCAGCCTGGCTGTGTAGGAAGCTTGCATGCTGAGGGGCAACAAGGTCGGGCTCAGGGCCCGGCACGACGACGACATCCCGATCCTGCAGACCGAGCTCTACGACGACGTGGTCAACTCCTCTCGGGCCGAAAGCCGGCCGTGGCGACCGATCACGCCCGGCTCGAAGGAACTCGTGGTGGACGACAAGGAGCAAGGGCTCGTCCCGTTCTCCGTGGTGGAGCTGGACGGCGGCACGCTGGTCGGCACCGCGACGCTGTGGGGGATCGACAACCACAACCGGTCCGCGCACATCGGCCTCGGACTCCTGCCGGCCTGTCGCGGCAAGGGCTACGGCACGGATGTGGTCGCGGTGCTGTGTCACTACGGTTTCGTCGTGCGCGGCCTGCAGCGGCTGCAGATCGAGACGCTGTCGGACAACACCGCGATGCTGCGCTCCGCCGAGCGCAACGGCTTCGTCCGCGAGGGCGTGCTGCGCTCCTCGGCCTGGGTGATGGGCGAATTCCTGGACGAGGTTCTGCTCGGGCTCCTCGTCCAGGACTGGGAGCGGGACCGCTGGCCTGCGACGATGGAACACTCGACCGACGTGCCCGAGAGTCCTCCCCCGCCTGCGGATCCGACCCGGGCGAACGACTACGACAGCTTCGCCGAGGCGTACTCGGCGGACACCGAGAACAACCTCCTGAACGCGTACCACGAGCGGCCCGCGATGGTGGCCCTCGCCGGAGACGTGGCCGGCCGCCGGATCCTGGACGCCGGCTGCGGATCGGGCCCCCTGTCCGCAGCACTGCGCGACCGCGGCGCCGTGGTCACCGGCATCGACGCCAGCGCCGGGATGCTGGCCCTGGCCAGGCAGCGGCTGGGCGGCGACGCGGTCCTGCACGTGGTCGACATCGGCGACCCTCTGCCGTTCGCCGACGGTGCGTTCGACGACGTGGTCGCGTCGCTGGTCCTGCACTACCTGGAGGACTGGGGGCCGACGCTGGCCGAGATACGGCGCGTGCTCAAGCCCGGCGGCCGGCTGATCGCGTCGGTGGAGCACCCATTTGTCAGCTACGCGATCCAGGATCCCCGGCCCGACTACTTCGCGACCACCAGCTATAGCTTCGACTGGACGTTCAACGGGCAGTCCTTCCCGATGACGTTCTGGCGCAAGCCGTTGCACACGATGACCGATGCCTTCACCGCCGCAGGCTTCCGCCTGTCCGTCATCAGCGAGCCGCAGCCCGACCCGGCAGCCCGTGAGCTGTTTCCCGGCCGCTTCGACGACCTTTCGAGGAAGATCAGCTTCCTGTTCTTCGTCGTCGAGGTGGAGCGGTCGGACACGGGCTCGGACAACGAGGGCCCGTAGGACGGTCGATATGGAACAGGGCAATCCGCTGCAGCCAGTTGTCCGGGTCGCGGTAGAGATCCGCGAGCGCCTCGATGTGCTCCGGTCGTACGTCGCGGCGCGCGCCATCTCGTTGTCGTCCCGGGCGTGCGATCGCACCATGGCTTCAGAGCTTCGTAGCTCGCGCCGGCCCCCCGCCGGAACTGACGGCACTGGCCTGCCGGACTTACAGCCGGGCATCAGGCCAGGTCGAGGAGCTGTTCGTAGAACCCTCCGAAGCCCCGTTCCCGGTCGACCAGATGAAGCTCGAGAATCCAGTGGCAGGTCCGGCCCGCGCGGTCGGTGCGGCGCAACGGGGTGTCGTTCTCGGGAGTGATGTAGGACTCGGCCTTGGCGCCGTCGTTCGTCTCGTGCGGGAATTCGCCGACCAGGTGACCGGCGTGCCAGATCCCGATGCTCCAGCCGGCCGCTGTGGCGAGGCGCTCGACCTCGGCATGCAGCTGGCGCCCGGTGATGTCCGGGTCTGCGGCGAAGTACGCACGACCGGCGTCGAAGATGCGCGGCAGGTCATGCAGGAGAGCGTGCTTGCGGCGGTCGTCGCCGAAGACGTACGTGCGGCCGAAGTCCGCCTCGTACTCCTCGAAGATCGGCCCGAAGTCGGCGAAGACGACGTCATCGGATGCGATGACCCGGTCCGGGGGATTGTCCTGGTAGGGCCGGAGGGTGTTGGGCCCGGAGCGGATGATCCGCTTATGCCAGTGCCTGGTGGTGCCGAACATCTCGTTGGCCACGTCGCGGACCAGGTCGCTGACTTCGCGCTCCCCCCTGCCGGGCGACACCAGCCCGCGCGCCTCCATCTCGGCGAACAGCGCGATGGCCTTCTCCTGAGCCGCAACCAGCCGCTCGACCCGCTGGGTTTCCGGAACATCCGGTGTCTCGTCCGTCACGAAGCTTCCCTCCCGTGGTGTCGGGTGCGCTACTGAGATCGCCGCAGCAAGGTGCCGCTCCGGGCACGTGGCCGATGCGCGCGCACTCCCGTCGATCCTCGTAGTGCTGCCTCCGCGGCGGCGACGGGCCCTCGCCACAGTTCCGGACCTGGTACGCCCTGTCACTACGTCCAACATCTCGTTCTCACCTGCGAGGCATCTTGGGTGATGCACCAAGTACGTTCCAGGCGATCCTTCAGCGAGGCGTACTACGGTCGCCCCGGGAAGCAGGTCGACCCGGCGGCCTCCCCAAGGATGTTCGCCTGACAACCCTTGCCATATCAGCCGGTCCTGTCGGGGCGTTCGAGAAGGTGTGTCAGGGGCACGTCGGTATCGGCGAGTTCGTGTGCGCCGACCGGCCGGCCGGAGGTGACGAGGTCGCGGCTCGGGTCGGTGACGTCCCGGACGTCGACGTTCATCCCGGCCAGCACACGGTTGTCGGCAAGCCAGAAGGCGATGGATTCCCGGGTGTCGGTCCTGCCGCGGAAGACCACCTGGTCGTAGGCGGCGGGTTCGACGTAACCCGTGTACTCCATGCCCAGGTCGTACTGGTCGGTGAAAAGTACGGAGCGCGGTCGTACGTCACGTCCAGGCCGAGCATCGCGCTGGCGGCGCGGCCTGCGGCTGGTTGAGGGCGTTGGCCCAGTGCTCGACGCGGATGTGCTTGCCGCCGCCGAAGCAGCGCGCTGCCTCCGGCCTGCTTCCGTCGGTCATGGGGAACGAATGGTGTACGCCGCTCCCCCCGTGGCCCCGCTGTCCCGCCTGAGTTCCACCCGCAGGGTGGTGGCCTCGGCCGTCAGCTCGAAACTCCCGGTGCCGACCTCGCGGGAACAGCGAATGCGCTCGGAGGCCTCCGCCTTTCCGGAGACGCCGGAGATCGTCATGGAGCGGGTCCCCAGGCAGGCGGCGAGCACCCTGATCCGCTGGCCCTTCTTCACGTCGACGATCGATCCCGGAATGCCCTCGCGCAGGCTGCCCGACGCCAGTCCGAGATTGATCCCCTCACTCTCCTCGTCCGGGAGGAAGGCGCGCGCCTCATCCGCCCGGAGATCGTCCTCGACGGTTTCGGCGTCCTCCGGGACGGCCTGAACGGTGAATCCCACGGCTCCCTTGACGCTTTGCGGTGTGGCGGTCACCTGGACACGACCATCCTCGACCGGGAAGACGTACGGCACGGGCCTCGGCGCATCGTCCGTACAGCTCGCCCTCCGGGTCTTCGAACGCTTCTCACCGCTGACGACCGCCAGGGCCACGCTGCCGCGCCCCGTACACGCCAGATCGACCTTCACGGACTGACCACGGTGCAGGTCGGTGTCATAGACCCCTTGCAGCATTCCTCTCCGTCCGGCTCCGACTTCCGGCCCGAGCCGTTTCTCGTCGGAGAATGCCCCGTCGCCCGGATTCTTCAGAGCCAGTTCGACGAGTCTGGTCTGGCTCTCCTCGAAAGCGGTGAGCTTCTTCGGAGAACGGCTCGGGGACGCCGGCCGGCCCTCGCTCTGCGCGCTGCCACATGCCGCCGTACCCACGAGAACGCCGACGGTCAGACCGCCGGCGAGAACGGCGGCACGAACGCGGGACCACGGAGGACGGCTCACGAGGGGTATTTCTTCCTGGGAGGAGCGCAATCCCGAGACCATAGGCGGGCCGGCTCACTCACCTCATGAGGATCCGGTACTCAACCTTCGCCAGGTCTCAGCGAAACAGATGAGCCGCCGGCCGGCGCCGCCGCCTTCGGAAGCGAACCGCGCTACAGGCCGATCTGCCACGGAAAGGGCGGGAGTTCCGCCGCGCGGCAGTAGATGTCCATCGCCCAGGGCAGCAGTGCCGCCACCGGATGCAGCCGGGCCCCTTCCAGGCTGGCGAGCTGCCGGGCACTGTGCTGGAAGCAGCCGGTGATCTCTTTCCCGTCCGCGGTCACGACCGTCACCGCCGACAGCACTCCCTGGCACGGGGTCGGGTCCGCCTCGTCAGCCGCAGCGCACCGCTGGGCCGTGGTCTTCCGTTCATCCATCGCCTGCTCCCCCTCTGAACCGCGTCCGGCATGGAAGCGATTCCCGAACCGGCCCTGTTCACCGGTGAGTTGGGGAAGGCATGGCGAGGTGTTGACGGCCCCTTACCTTCGTGCGCCCCTCCGCAGCGCCATCCGCGCCCCCGGTCCGGTCGATGCCCCGGCCATTTCCCCGGCGTTCAGCCGACCCCGGTCCGTGGCCCGCGCAGACGCTCGAGCTGGCGGTCATGGAGGCGGCTGAGGACGAGGAGTGCGACAACGGCCCCGGTCATCGCGCAGAACATGTCCCACTGGGTGTCCCAGACATCACCCTGCGTGGCGAGGAAGTCGTCGGCCGCCTCGCCGCCGATCAGGGCAGCCCACCATTCCAGGAGTTCGAAGAAGCCGCTGAACGCCATGCAGGCGCGACCGTCAACGGCGCCAGCCACCGGCTGCCGCGCAGCGGGGAGGTACGGACCAGGAGCTCGCGGACGAGGACGGCCGGGACGAACCCCTGCATGAGGTGGCCGATCCGGTCGTACGGGTTACGGGAGAGGTCCAGTGCGTCCTGCAGCCATGCGCCCAGGGGCACGCGGGCGTAGGTGTAGTGGCCTCCGGCGGCCAGGACGAGTGCGTGGAGCGCCAGGAGGCAGCACAGCAGACCGGTGAGCGGGAACCGGCGCCACGTCATGACGAGGAGGGGCAGGCCGACGAGAACCCACATGGTTTCCAGGAACCACGTCGGGCGGTCGTACGGGCTGATGCCGGACGCGATGAGTCCGGCGAGGACGAGTACGGCCAGCGCGGCGGGAAGCCGGCGTCGTTCGTCGACGACATCCATCGCGGCCTCCTTCCGTCGGTTCCAGGCGCTGCGGAGCTGCGAGTGAATGCGGCTCAGCATGTCGGGCCCGGATCAGCCGGGCATGAGTACGCGTACTCATGCCCGGCCCCCTCCTGGACGGGTGTGAGCGCCGACGGCCTCCCCCGCGATCGAGCGCGGGGCATGCCGACGCGATGGAGGTCGGAGGGTTTCCGCCGCCTGCGGGGAAGGGGGACGCATCCGGGTGCCGAGCCGTGGTCGGTCGGCTCCTCCGGCGGCGCGACCGGAGACCGGGCCGACACTCGCGCAGTGCGCCGGGGCGTCATCCTGATGGGCCCTGCTTGGCGCTGCCGGTGACGGAGCCACCAAGGTGCTCCCGTGACAGCCCGCAGACGGCGTTGGTGGGACATGGCCGAGCGGGCCCCGCCCGCCCCAGGTTCACACCACGACGACCTGGTGGTCCGCCAGGACGTGATCGCCCGCGGGGAGACGCGTCAGGCGGGCTGCCACAGCTCGACCCGGTTGCCCTCAGGGTCGGTGACCCAGCCGAATCGGCCGACACCGTCCATGTCCTCCGTCTCCTCAGCCACGTCCGCTCCCTTGGCGCGCAGCTGCGCGAGCATCGCATCCAGGTCGTCGACGCGGAAGTTGAGCATGGTCTGCTGGTCGCGGGACCCGAAGTAGTCGGTGTCGGACTCGAACGCCGCGAACACCGTCGGCCCGGCCGCCTGATGCCACAGGCCGTGCTCACCCAGGTCCAGACCCAGGCAGTCGCGGTACCACGCGCTCAGGGCCTCGGTGTCAGCGGCACGTATGAAATATCCACCAATTCCTCGTACACGTTCCATTCCGTCATCGTGCCAGAGCGGCGACCGGCCGACGGCCGGGTCGGCTACTCACTCCCCGCCACACTCACTCCAGGGCACCGCCGTTGCCCCACGAAACAACTTGCCCCCTTCCCGTCGCCGCACGGGGCGGGAAAGGGGCCGTGTCACCCGAGCCGACGTTCAGGGCCGACAGCCGGCGCGGGGCCGGTTGATCGTCATGGATGACGGACAACGGGCCGGCAGATGCGGCGCGCACCTCCGCACGTCGGGGTTGCCGACGCTCCCGGTCACCGGTTGCGGGACGCCGACCCTAGCGCTCGCGGAGGCGGTCGCGGGCGATCGTCATGATCTCGGCGAGGGCGGTGAGCTGGTCCCGGTCGAGCAGGTCGATCAGGCCCTCGCGGACGACCCGTACGTGACTCGGCGCGGCCCGCTCCAGCAGGGCCCGGCCCTTGTCGGTGAGGGCGGCGACCACGCCGCGTTCGTCGTCCGGGCAGGTCTCACGTGTGACCAGACCGGCCTTCTCCAACTGCGTGACCTGGTAGGTCAGTCCGCTGCGTGAGGAGACCAGCAGGTTCGCCAGCTCGGTCATGCGGCGGCGCCGCTCGGGGACTTCCAGGAGCCGGGTCAGGATCTCGTACTGCACCATCGTGATCCCCTCCTGCCGCAGGTCCACCTCGATGCGGCGGTTCAGCAGGCTCGTGGTCTCCAGGAAGGTCACCCAGGCGCGGATCTCGAGGTCGTCCAGCCAGCGCGGTTCGGTCATGGGACCAGTCTAGCCATCTACTTCGAACTCGAAAGACTTGCTTCGAATTCGAAGTAGGTCTACAGTCCTGGACATCGAGAGGTGCTTCGAATTCGAAGCACATGAGTCGTGCGTCGTCGACGACGCCCTTCGAAGGAGATGAACAGTGAAGATCGGGATCATTGGTGCGGGCAACGTGGGTTCGACGCTCGCCCGCCGCCTGGTGGAGACCGGGCACGCGGTGAAGGTGTCCGCCTCCAGCCCCGACTCCCCCCGCCTCGCCGATGTCACGTTCGTCGGCGCCGCCGTCGCGCCCACGGCCGAGGCGGCCGAGTGGGCGGACGTGGTGCTGCTGGCCGTGCCGTTCACCGCGCTCGACGCGACCCTCACCGACGACGTGGTGTCCGCGCTCGACGGGAAGGTCGTCATCGACGCCACCAACCCGCTCGCGCCCGACTTCATGTCGCTCACCATCGGCCACACCACCTCCGCCGCCGAGCAGGTCGCCGTCCGCCTCCCCCGCTCGCGGGTGGTCAAGGCGTTCAACACGGTCCTCGCCGCCACCATGGGCACCCCCGAACTGGGCGGCACCCGGCTGCTGTTGCCCGTCGCGGGGGACGACGCCGCCGCCAAGTCGATCGTCGTCGACCTCGGCATACAGCTGGGCTTCGACGCGGTCGACGCCGGGGCGCTGCTCAACGCCCGCTACCTGGAGCCGGCTGCCGAACTCCTCCTCCAGTTCGCCTTCGGCCAGAGCATGGGGGCGGGTGTCGGGTTCGCGCTGGCCCGTGGCTGACCGGTACGCGTTACCGGTCCCGTCGGGACGGGGGACGTACGCACGGATCAAACCGGCACGTGGGGGCTGGGGCGATCCGTCCGGAACCCGTTCCGTACGGACATCGGGCGGGGGCCTTCGTGGGGGAGGCTCCCGCCCGCCGTACCGGAGTTCGGCTGAGTCACCGCACAGCCGCATCGCCCTTCCGGCCGCGGCTGGGGTTAGGTACCGATCCGGCACTGGCGTGGCACGGCTAGAAGCGACTGCCGGAGAGCCCCTGGCGGCTGGGGAGGTCTGCTTCGCCGCCGCGCCCGAGAAGACCCGTGGGACGGAACGCCTCGGGCGACTCCCGGGCGAGAACGCGGCGAGCGCGCCATGTCGCGAGTCCGGGGACCAGGGCTTGCCCGGCCTGGACGGCGCGCAGCCACCGCTGCACGTAGACGGCGGGGGCCCGGCGTTCGATGCCGTACACCATCCTTTCTGCGACGAATTCGGGCGAGTAAGTCTTCTGGCCCTTCCACGGCAGTCCGTTGCGCAGCAGACGAAGAGCGGCATGCTGGTCGGCCGCGTGGATCATCTCGGTGTCGGTCCAGGTGAGATAGGCGACGCCGGTGTCGACGCCTTGATGGGCGACCTCGCCCCGCAGTGCCTGGGTGAAGGCGCCCACGCCTGCTTTGGAAGCGCAGTAGGCGGTCATCATCGGAGAGGGGGCGAAGGCCGCGAGCGAGGCGACCTGGAGGTAGTAGCCGCGTGTGTCCAGGAGAGCGGGCAGGAAGACGCGGGCCGTCACCGAGCTGCCGATCAGATTGACTTCGATCACCCGGCGCCAGGTCTCCGGATCGTCCTCCAGGAACGGGCCCCCGGACGCGATGCCGGCGTTGGCCACCACTACCGAGGGTGGGCCCTGCCGTTCCTGGACAGCTTCCGCGGCATGGGTCATGGCGTGGTGGTCCGTGATGTCGACTTCCCGCGCGAACGCCCCGGGGAGTTCGTCGGCGAGTCGGCGGAGCCTGTCCCCCTCGTGCCCGAGAAGGGCCAGGCGGGCACCCCGTCGGAAGAGCGCTCGTGCCACGGCCTCACCGATGCCGCGCGCCGCACCCGTCACCACCACGATCCGGCCGCACAAAGGGGATTCGGCACTCACGTTCTCGCGCTTCTCGTTCGACGGGTGTACGGGAGTTGCACCGGCGGTTCGCATGCGCCTCCTGCCTCTCTGTCAGACTTCGCCGCGCCAGGCTCCCGTAGCCGTGCCGCGGGACTCGATGAACTGCTTGAACCGTCCGAGATCCCCGGTCACTTGGCGCTTGACGAAGCCGAGCTTGTCTCCGACCGTTTCGGCCAGTCCTTCGGGGTCGAAGTCCATTTGCAGCATCACCTTGGTCTTCGTGTCATTGATGCGATGAAAGGTCACCACTCCGGCTTGCTTCGCCTCTCCCTCGACGGTGGTCCATGCGACCCGCTCGTCCGGGATCTGCTCCGTGATCCGCGCGTCGAATTCCCGCTTGACATCCGCCACACTGGTCACCCAGTGCGTGAGGGTGTCGGAGCGCTGATCGATCCGCTCGACCCCGTCCATGAACTCGGGGAATGACTCGAACTGAGTCCACTGGTTGTAGGCGGTGTGTACAGGAACGTCGACCTGGATGGATTCCTCAACCTGCGACATGGTCTTGCCTGCCTTTCGTGTGATGGTTGCGCGGGACAACGGCGTAGTCCTGTCGCCCACTCAAAGGACTCGACGGACTCAGTTGCGCATGTCGGCCATGACGTGGTCGCAGACCGTCTCGCAGGTCCGTCTGATGATGCGGGATATGTGCATCTGCGAGACGCCGACCTCCTCCGCTATGCGGTGCTGGGTCATGTTCCGGAAGAACCGCAGATACAGAACGTCCCGCTCGCGGTCGGTCAGACTCGCGAGCTCCGGCCTGACGGACTCCCGGTCGACGATGCGGTCGTATCCGGTCTCCTGGTCGCCGAGCATGTCGGCAAGGGTGAACGCGTTCTCGGAGTCGGAGACCGGGGCATCGAGCGAGAGGGTGCTGTAGCTGTCGAGCGCCTCCATGCCCGCACGGACCTCGTTCTCGGTCATGCCGGTGTACTCGGCGATCTCCACCAGGGCGGGGGCGCGGCCATCGAGGGCATGGGAGAGCTCACGGCGCGCGATCCGGACGCGGTTGCGCGCGTCCTGCACCCGGCGGGGTACGTGCACACCCCAGGTGTAGTCGCGGAAGTGACGCTTGATCTCGCCGACGACGGTGGGCACGGCGAAGCTCGCGAAGGCCAGGCCACGACCGGGGTCGTAGCGCCTCACGGCCTTCACCAGGCCGAGGGCGGCCACCTGTTCCAAGTCCTCGAGGGGCTCCCCGCGGTTGCGGAACCGGCGGGCGAGCCGGCGAGCCATGGGGAGCCATGCCTCCACGACCTGCTGCCGCAGATGTTCCTTCTCGGGTCCTTCCGGGAGGCGTGCGATCTCCTGGAATTCCGCCGCCGTGTCCGGGGCGTCGTCATGGGAGTGCTTCGCCGAAGATCGTTTCGCGTTGCTGCTGGCCTGTGCTGCTGCGGTCGCCATGAGGAAAGCTCCTCTTACGGCAAGAAGGTCACCGCAGAAGACGTCGGAGAGATACGGGCACCCCGCGCGCCTGAGCGCCTACACACAGCTTCCGCGGGTGCCTGCAGTCCGAAGCACACCCTTCGCGTTCCCGCAGCCGCCTCGAAGAAACCGGTACATGACCGAGGATATTCAGTTAATTCAGCACGGAATCGTCAATCCCGCAGACCTCGCACCGTTCGGTGAGTCCCCCATAGGCCAACCCGGCGGCGGAGGGGGACTCACGCGATCATCACCGCACGCCCCGGCTTACGGACAGGCTGCTCGGTGTGGTCGGTCAGGGCAGGATCTCGACGTACCCGTCGGTGCCGTGCACGCGGATCCGCTGACCGTCACGGATCAGGCGGGTGGCACGCTCCACGCCCACGACGGCCGGCAAGCCGTACTCCCGGGCGATCACTGCGCCATGGGTCATCAGGCCGCCCACCTCCGTCACCAGGCCCGCGATTCCGACGAACAGCGGCGACCAGCTCGGGTCCGTGAACGGCGTGACCAGGATGTCGCCCGCTTCGAGATCCGCGTCCGCCATGTCCAGGATGACGCGGGCCCTCCCCTCGACGGTCCCGGCGGACACCGCCAGGCCGACCAGGGCGCCGGCCGGCACGTCGTCGCGCCGGTACGCACCGGTGACGGCCTCACCGTCCGACGTGAGCACCCGGGGTGGTGTGAGCGCGTGGTAGGACCGGAAGGCCTCCTTGCGCCGCTGGATGAGCCGGTCATCCACCTGGTGCGAGCGCACGACGTCGTGGAGTTCCTGGAACGTGAGGTAGAAGACGTCGTCCTTCTCAGGAAGCACGCCGGCCTGCACGAGGCGCTCAGCCTCCTCCGACAGGGCCTGCTTGTAGACGAAGTAGCGGCTGATGATGCCGTACTTCGGGTACTCCCGGTACCCGATGAAGGTTCGGACGCGGTCGATCATCCGCTTGGCCTCGTCGGCTTTCCGGTCCCCGTCCGGCAGGACGCGCAGGCGGGACAGCACGTCCTGTTCCTTCTTCTGCGCCTTCCGCCGCCCTTCCTCGAAGCGCCGCTCGGCGGCGCCCGGTTCGAAGTTCCTGACGTTGTCGAGGATCACGGGTACGAGCGTCGTGGGGCGCTCGCGCCAGCGCGGCCTCGTGATGTCGATCTCCCCGACGCAGCGCATGCCGTACCGGTCGAGGTAGGCCACGATGGCGTCGCGCGCTTCGGCCCCGCCCGCGAGCTTCGGCAGCTCGTCCAGGAAGCCCTCGTCCTCCACTCCCTGCAGGAACGCCACCACCTCCGGCAGCGGGCGGATCACGTCCGCGACGTCGAGCAGCGCCAGTCCCATCTCCGACGTGATGTTGTCGGGGGCGGACAGCGTGAGCGTGTCAGCCGCGTTCTTCTCGCCCAGCCACTCCTGCAGTGTGTCGTTGAGCCACCACGTGGCCTCCATCCCCGCCATGATCGCCTGCATGCTCCGCGGGTCCCTGAGGGCGCGCTTGTGTTCCTCGAAGGCCCGCAGCAGGAAGTCGAAGAGCGCCGGCCCGGTCTTCGTACGGATGTCCCGCTGCAGGGCCTCGACGGACGCCTGGCTGCGCTCGATCAGGTCGGTGACGACGGCCGGATCGGTCTCGATCGGGGCGGGCACGCCGGCGGGCGGCGGCCCGGCGGGGCTCGCGTCCGCGTCCGGGAGCGACGGGACGAAGTCGCCGCGGTCGAGAACGGTCTCCAGCGCGTCCCTCACCAGCGGATCGCCTCTCCCCATGATGTCCAGGAGGGCGGCGCGACTCGCGGGCGAGGCGAGGCGCCGGGTGACGTCGACGAACAGCCTCCCTGCGGCCTCGTGCATCGGCACCATGGCCGTCAGCTGCCACATGGAGAGCCCCAGGGGCTTCATGGGGTCGGTCATCATCTGCTGATGACCGACGGAGACATAGAGGTGATTCTCCTGGTCGCCGGTCTCGGGGACGGGGAACAGCGTCGTGATCGGCCGGCTCTGAACGATCCGGAAGCCGTCGTCGACCAGGCACCATTCGATGTCCTGCGGGCAGCCGAAGTGCGCTTCGATCCGCCGCCCGAGCTGTACGAGCCGTACGACCTGAGCATCCGTCAGCGCGGGCTGCTCCTGCCGCTGCGCGTCGATCTCCACCTCCTGCGTACCGCCGTCCGGCAGAGGCTGAACGGCACGCTGTTTGGCGGCGATCGCCCTGGCGACGACTTCACCGTCGCGCACCGTGAAGACGTCCGGGTTCACCAGGCCGGAGACCAGTGCCTCGCCGAGGCCGAAGCCGGCGTCCACGGTGGCGGCCTTCCGGTTGCCCGTGACGGGGTCGGCCGTGAACAGGATGCCGGCCGCCTGCGGGAAGACCATCCGCTGCACGACCACGGCCATCTGGACCGTACGGTGGTCGATACCGTTCCGCCGGCGGTAGGTCACGGCCCGCTCGGTGAACAGCGAGGCCCAGCACCGGCTGATGTGCTGGAGGATCGCCGCCTGCCCTACGACGTTCAGGTACGTGTCCTGCTGGCCTGCGAAGGAGGCCGTCGGCAGGTCCTCGGCCGTCGCGCTCGAACGGACCGCGTAGGCGGCCTGCCCGCCGAGCCGGTCGAGCGCACGGGTGATCCCCGCCGCGAGATCGGCCGGGACGGCGATCCCTTCGATGGTGCGGCGGATCCGCGCGCTGAGCGTGCGGATCGCCTCCCGGTCGTCCGGGTCCACGCGCGACAACTGATCGAGCTGATCGTCGATCGACGGCGCTTCCGCCATGATCCGCCGGAAGGCGTCCGTCGTCACGCAGAAGCCGACCGGTACGCGGATGCCTTCGATCCGCGACAGCCCGCCCAGGTGCGCGCCCTTGCCGCCGGCGAACGCGACCTGCGTCTCGTCGACCTCGTGAAGATCCAACACGTACGGCTCGATCATCGCGATGCCTCCGAGGCAGCCGTGCTCCGTCGCGGTGCGGTGGCCGATAGCACCACCCGTGCCTCCCACTCTGCCGAACCTCTTGTCCAGCACGTGCTCATCCTTGGCTGCCTTCCCTCGGACGAGTCGGCCTGCCACTCCGCGCGGTCGAGCGGACGTCTCCGCACCCCAGCGCCGCGCGCTCGGGACCGCATGACCGGTCCCTCCACTGATTCGACGTCACCGCGTCCCCCATACGTCGACAACACACGCACGTCGTGCCCCCAATTCCGCAGGTTGTGGCCTCGGCCGAGGATTTTGCGCCACCACCCGGGTCTTGCCGCAAGCCCCCCGGTGCGCTATAAGTTGAGAGTGGCAAGGAGAGGACTCTCCTTGCCTTTGCTTTTTTGGTGCCCCAGGGAACGGACAGGCTTCTCCCGCAGCGGTGGCGCGCCGCATACGGGTACGCGCCGTCGGCCCGGGCGGATGCCTCTTCGGCCCACGGATGCCGGGCAAGGGCCAGGCCCTGCCGAACACCGGCCCACCAGCCACGTCGACCGTCCCGGCCATCCGCGCTGCCCGAACTGAAAGATGCCGCCGGGCCCCGGCTCCCGCAGCACCGGCCAGTACGTGGTCGCGGACCGGTCCACCAGCGTCGGCACCATCAACCGACGGATCGGACCGGCACACACGGAACCGCTGCCCTTCCTGAGGGCGCCGCGAGCGCGCGGCCCGGTCCCGACGACGCGACCCAAGGCCGAACTGCCGTACACCACGGACCAGTTGGCGTCGCCTCATGCATCGTCAGGTCTGAGTACCCATGACTCATGCCATCTGTGAACATCTCGCAGATGATGTTCTCATTCGGTGAAGTTTCTGTGAGCAGAGCAAGGTTTGAGAACATGTCTGGATACGTCGGCCCGACGACCTGTGGGTCCGTCAGCTCCCGTCCCCGGGCCGGGAAATGAGTCGATTAGCCCCGGCCGAGAAGCGACTGGCTGCCGCCGCCCTGGTGCAGTCGCTCGGTATCGGGCTCTTCATGGCCAGCTCCATGGCCTTCTTCACACGCCATGTCGGTCTCAGTCCGAACCAGGTCGGCGTGGGGCTGGCCCTCGCCGGTGCGGTGGCGCTGGGCGTCTCGCTCGGCGGTGGCGTCCTGGCCGACCGCTTCGGCGCACGCAGGGTTCTGGCCGCGCTCTACGTGTGCCGGGCCGTGTGCTGCACCGCGTACGGACTGGTCACGAACTACTGGCAGTTCATGGTCGTGACCCTCTTCGCCATCGCCGCCGACCGGGCCGCACCTCCCGTGCTCCAGGCTCTGGTGGCCGCGTCCGTGACCGATCAGCCGCAGCGCACCCGGCTGCTCGCCGTCATCAATGTGGTCCGCAACTGCGGCCTGGGGGCGGGCGCGATGGCGGCGAGCGCCGCCCTGCTCAGTGACACCCTCTTCGCGTACCGGGTCACCCTGGTGGCGATCGGCGCCGCCTTCCTGGGAGGCGCGGCACTGGTCCTGCGCATACCGGAGCAGGCCGCCGCCCCGGTCCGTGACAAGGACAAGGCCAAGCGGTCCGCCCTGCCCGACCGGCGCTATCTCCTGCTGACCGGCCTGAACTTCCTGCTGTCCTTCTTCGACGCCCTGCTGCTCGTCGCCATGCCCGTCTGGGTGCTGGAGCACACGGACGCGTCGCGAGCGACGGTCTCGATCCTGTTCGCGGTGAACACCGGGCTCGTGGTGCTGCTGCAGATCCCCGTCAGCAAGCTGGCCCAGGGGCTGCGGCGCACCAGCCGCATGATGACGTACGCCGGTGTCGCCCTGGCCGTGTCCAGCCTCTGCTTCGCGGGTGCGGGCGCCGCACACGGCTGGTGGGCGGTGGCCTGGCTGTTCGCGGCGGTCGTGGCCCTGTCGCTCGGCGAAGTCGTCGCCAACTCCGCGGGCTGGGACCTCTCCATCGCCCTGGCGCCGCCCGAGGCCCGCGGACGGTATCTCTCGGTGTTCAACCTCGGCAACGCCGGGCAACGCGTGCTCGGACCGGTCGTGGTCACCGGTCTGCTGCTGAGCACCGGCACGGTGGGCTGGGTCGGCGCGGCCGTGGTCTTCCTGGTGGCAGGAGCGGCCACGGAACGGGTCGCGCTCGGCGCCCGGACCGGGAAGACAGCGATGGCCGACGCGTGAACGCGGCCACGAGCCGGGCCTTGGCCGAACCCGGCTGACAGGCCCCGAAGGGTCCCGCGGACTCCCTTCCGTTCCGCGGCAGTCCCTTCTCGCTGCGCCCTCCAGCTCCCCTCCGGGGAGTCCGCACCAGCGGTCACTCGCGCGCCCGATCAGCCGTCGGGGACCACGTCGCTGCGCCACCTCTTCTGCTCGGCATGCCCGTTCACACCATCCGCGACCGACGGCCGCGCCGATCCCCACGCACATCCGCACTGGAGGAACGACATGAGCACCACCCACGACCTGCCCACCCAGCAGCTCATCGCGGGGGTCCGCACATCCGCCCCGCCGCACACCGGTCTGGCCTCGGGCTTCCTGCACCACGCCCGGCACAGCCCTGACCGTGTCGCGCTGACGATCGGCAGGCGTGCGTACACGTACGCCGAAGGGGCCGACATCGCGCTGCGCTGGGCGGCGCGGCTCGTCGACGCCGCCGGGGGCCGAAGACCGGAGCGGGTGGGGGTGTTCGCCCACCGCAGCGAGGCGTCGTACCTCGGCTGTCTGGCAGCGCTGTTCGCCGGTGCCGCGTTCGTGCCGCTGAACCGGAAGCTGCCGCTGGAGCGCACCCGTACGATGCTGGAGCGCGCCGACCTCGACGCGGTGATCGTCGACGAGCAGTCGCTGCCCCAGCTCGCACCGCTCCTGGCGGGGCTGCGCAAGCCACCGGCGGTCCTGCTGCCTGGGGGCGGCACGGGCGACCTCGCGGCCGGAGCGGGAACGGCGCCGGGCGCGGTGACGGCGCCCGGCGCGGGAAGGGTGTTCGGCGCGGCCGATCTGGCGCGGACCGCTCCGCTCACGGACCTGCCGCAGGCCGCACCGGACGACCTCGCCTATCTCCTGTTCACCTCAGGGAGCACCGGAGCGCCCAAGGGCGTGCCGATCACCCACGGCAACGTACGCGCCTTCCTCGACGCCGGCCGGGACCGCTACGGGTTCACGTCCGAGGACCGCTTCACGCAGACGTTCGACCAGACCTTCGACCTCTCGGTCTTCGACCTGTTCATGGCCTGGGACCACGGGGCCCGGGTGTGCGCCATGGACCCCATCGAGGTCCTCGCCCCCTTCACCTACCTCGAGCGGAACGGGATCACGGTCTGGTTCTCCGTACCCTCCGTGGCCGTGATGCTCCGTAAGCGGGGCGCGCTGACCCCGGGGCGGATGCCGACGCTCCGCTGGAGCCTCTTCTGCGGCGAGGCCCTGCCCCGGGAGATCGCGGAGACGTGGCAGGCCGCGGCGCCCGCTTCGGTCGTGGAGAACCTCTACGGTCCGACCGAGCTGACCATCGCCTGCTCCGTCCACCGCTGGGACCCGGTGTCGAGCCCGGCCCTGTGCCTGCACGACAACGTGCCCATCGGGCAGCTCTACCCCGGTCTCCACCCGCTGGTCGTCGACGAGACGCACACGCCCGTGCCCGAAGGGGGGACCGGCGAGCTGTGCGTGGCGGGGCCGCAGGCGTCGCCCGGCTACTGGCGCGACCCCGCCCTCACGGCCGAGCGGTTCTTCGTGTACGCGGGCAGGACGTACTACCGCACCGGTGACCTGGTGCGGGAGCGGGAGGGGACGTACGTCTACGTGGGCCGCAACGACCAGCAGGTCAAGGTCGGCGGACATCGGGTCGAACTCGGCGAGATCGAGGCCGTGTTGCGCCGCTCGGGGTGTGCCGAGGCCGCGTGCCTGCTCTGGCCCGACCAGGACTCGATCGCCGCGGTGGTGACCGGCCCGGTCGAGGCGAAGGCTCTCACCGGCGAGGTCGCGGAGGTGCTCCCGGCCTACATGGTGCCCCGGTCCGTCCACGTCATCGACACGATGCCGGTGAACGGCAACGGCAAGACGGACCGGAACGCGCTGCGGGTCCGGATCGACAGCCGTACGACCACCGGGATCTGACGTACCACCAGACGCCGGAGCGAGCCGCCTGAAGGACCACCGGGCGCCGCACGGCAGCCCGGCACACCGGACGCGAGGGGACGCGCAGGTGGGCCACGACCATCACTCACCCAAGGGGGACATCATGCACCGTGTGGACCGGCTCATCGCCCGGGCTCTCGGGATCGACGAGGACAGGGTCACCGACGACCTGGAGTACCAGTCCATCAGGGAGTGGGACTCGCTGGGCCATGTCGCGCTCATGGTCGCGCTCGGCGACGAACTCGGCCTGCAGGTCGACGACGACCGGATCGTGGGGCTCCGTACGGTCGCCGCGATCCGCGCGTTCGCAGGCGGAGGGGAACCGCCGCAGGCCACACCGGAGTCCGCGGAGGGGCCGGCCGTCCACCGGGGCCTGGAGGGGGTCTGCTTCGACCACACCGCGATCACACGGATCGACGGTGCGCGCGGCATCCTGGAGTACCGCGGCTACAGCATCCACGACCTGGCAGGCCGCGCCTCCTTCGAGGAGGTCGCCCATCTGCTGGTCGACGGCGAACTGCCGGACGCGCCCGCCCTGGAGGGCTTCGGGAAGCAGCTCCGCGCCCATCGCGAGCTGCCCGCACCGGTCCTCGACCTCGCCCGGACACTGGCCCGTGCCGGGGCTCACCCGATGGACGCGCTGCGCACCACCGTGTCCGCGCTCGGAGCCTTCTCCCCCGGGCGCGCGCCCGGCACCGACGAGTCGTACGACGAGGCGCGCGAGGCCGGGATGGCGCTGATCGCCCGGATGCCGCTGCTCGTCGCGGCCCATCACGCGTTCCGCTCCGGCCGCGAGCCGGTCGCCGTGCCCGAGGACGCCGGTTACGCGGAGGGCTTCCTCACCGCCCTGACGGGCCGGCCGCCGACGCCCGCCGCGGTGCGGTTCATCGACAAGGGGCTGATCGTCCACGCCGACCACAGCTCCAACGCCTCGGCGTTCACGGCGCGTGTCGCCATCGGCTGCCGGACCGGGATGACCGCCGCGCTGACCGCCGCGGTGGCGGCCTTCGCCGGTTCCGTGCACGGAGGCGCCGCGGAGCGCGTCGTCCGGCTCATCGACGACGTCGGCACCCCGGGCAACGCCGAGGCGTACGTGCGTGAGCTGCACAGCCGCAACGAACCGGTCATGGGGTTCGGGCACCGCGTGTACCGCACCGAGGACCCCCGCGTACGCCATCTCCGCGCCACCGTCGTCGAGTTGAGCGAGGAGCGCGGCGACACCCACGGCCTGGACGTCCTCGACGCCGTCGCCGAGGCCATGCGCCCGTACGCGCGGCACGGCGTCGCGCCCAACGTGGACCTCTACGCCGGACTCGCCTACCGGATGCTGGGCCTGCCCGACGATCTGACGGTGCCGATGTTCGTGGTCGCCAGGACCACGGGCTGGGTCGCCCAGGCCCTCGAACAGCACGCCAACAACGTGCTGATCCGCCCGCTGCTGGAGTACCGCGGCCCAATGGCGCGCCCCTTCCCGGGAACGGGACAGGACGGCGCGGGCACCAGCACCCCCGCCCCGGCCCGAGCAGAGACGAGCGTTTCGTGATCAGCCACGCGCACCTGGCCGGGCGCCAGTACGCCATCCACGACCTGCCGCGGTTCGCCGCCGCGGCACGGGTCGACCTCGCAGCGATCCCCTACAGCGGACGCGTGCTGCTGGAGTCCCTTCTGCGGTCGGGTGAGGACGGTGCGGCGGAGCGGCTGGCGCGGCGTCTCGCCGCCGGGGCGGCGCCGGAGACGGAGATGGCGTTCCGCCCGGCCCGCATCCTGGTGCAGGACTACACCGGCATTCCCCTGCTCACGGACCTGGCGGCGCTCCGCGACCGTACGACGCGGCCCGAGCGCGTGAACCCGGTGCTGCCGGTCGATGTCGTCGTCGACCACTCGGTGCAGACCGACTGGGCGGGGCGGCCTGACGCGCTCGCCCTCAACGAAGCCCTCGAACTCGCCCGCAACGAGGAGCGCTACGCCTTCCTGAAGTGGGCCGAGACGGCGTTCGACGCGGTACGGGTCATCCCTCCGGGGCGCGGCATCGTGCACCAGGTGAATCTGGAGCGGCTGACCACGGTGGTGGCGGCCGGCGAGGACGGTCTGCTCTTCCCGGACACCGTGATCGGCACCGACAGCCACACCACGATGGTGGGCGGTCTCGGCGTTCTCGGCTGGGGCGTCGGGGGCCTGGAGGCCGAGGCCCTGATGCTGGGACTGGCGCAGCCGATCCGTGTACCGCCGATCACCGGGGTCCGGCTCACGGGTGAGCCCCGGCCGGGCACGTCGGCGACGGATCTCGTCCTGACGCTCACCCGCAGGCTCCGCGAGGAGAACGTCCGCGGTCAGATCCTGGAGTTCACCGGCCCCTCGGCCTCCGCCCTCTCCGCGGCCGACCGCTGCACCATCGCCAACATGGCCCCGGAGTACGGCGCGATGGCCGCCTTCTTCCCGGTGGACGGGGAGACGCTGCGGTATCTGCTGCAGACGGGCCGGCCCGTGGAGCAGGTGCGTCGGGTCGAGGAGTACTGCTGGCGGCAGCGGCTGCTGCGCGACGGGACCGAACCGGTCTACGGCCGGACCATCGCGTTCGACCTGGGCGAGGTCGGGGCGAGCGTGTCCGGGCCGAGCCGTCCGGACCAGCAGATCCCGCTGCGTCAACTCCCCGCTTCGTTTGCGGAGTTCCATGCCCGGCCGGTCCGTACGGTGGCGCACGGCGTGTCCGACGGGGACGGCGTGTCCGACGGGGACGTCGTGATCGCCGCCATCACCTCCTGCACCAGCACCTCCAACCCGCGGGCGATGCTCGCGGCTGGACTCCTGGCGCGCCGTGCCGTCGAGCGCGGGCTGACCGTACCGCAGCACGTCAGGACGAGCCTCGCGCCCGGATCGCGCGCGGTCACCCGCTACCTGAGCGACGCCGGGCTGATGCCTTTTCTGGAGAAGCTCGGGTTCCATGTCGTCGGGTACGGCTGCATGACGTGCAACGGCGGCAGCGGACCCCTCGCGGACGGCGTCGGCGACGCCGTGGCCGAACACGGTCTGACGGTCTGCGCGGTCCTCAGCGGCAACCGCAACTTCGAGGCGCGCGTGCACACCCAGGTCCGGGCCGGCTACCTCGCATCGCCGGCCCTCGTCGTGGCCCTGGCCCTCCTCGGCCATGTCCGTACGGATGTGGAGACCGCGCCTCTGGGCACCGACAGCGACGGGAAGCCCGTACATCTGCGGGACCTGTGGCCGGACAGCGCCGAACTGAGCGCGCTGGAGGCCGAGTTCGTGCGCCCGGAGGTCTTCGGTTCCGAGGGCTCCGGCTCCGAGAGCCTCGACTTCGAGGGCTCCGGCACCGGACCGGTTCCGGCCGCGGGCTGGGCGTCCATCACGGGACAGTGCGGCACGACCTTCGCCTGGGACGAGGAGTCGACGTACATCCGCCCGCCCGCCTATGCGGCCGGGGGCCCGGTGGGCGGCGGGAACGACCTCGCCGGGAACCCCGTGGCCGTCGACCCCACGGAACCGCTCGGCACGGAGCCGCTGCGTCACGCGCGGGCGCTCCTGGTGCTCGGCGACGACGTCAGCACCGACCACATCTCCCCCGTGGGCGCGATCCCGCCGGAGTCCCCCGCGGGCACGTATCTGCGTGAGCGCGGTGCGCGGGACCTCAACTCCTACGGATCGCGGCGCGGTAACCACGAGGTGATGGCGCGCGGCACGTTCGGCAACCCGCGGCTGGCCAACCGTCTGACCGGGCCGGGAGACAGCAGCGGTGCGACCCTGCACCTCCCGACCGGCGACCGTGTGCCGGTGTTCGAAGCGGCACGCCGCTACGCCGCGTCGGGCACCCCGCTGATCGTCCTGGCCGGGCGCAACTACGGCATGGGGTCGTCGCGGGACTGGGCCGCCAAGGGGCCGCGGCTGCTCGGCGTACGGGCCGTCCTCGCCGAGAGCTACGAGCGCATCCACCGCGCGAACCTGTGCGCGATGGGCATCCTGCCGCTCCTCCTCCCCGACGGGGGCCGGGCCCGCCTGGGCCTGACCGGGGAGGAGGAGTTCACCCTGGAGGGCCTGGCGAGCATGCGGGAGCGGGGGTCGGTCGAGGTCCGCGCGGACGCGCTGACGTTCACGGCACGCACCGACGTCCACTCCGAGGGCGAGTGGGACGTCCTGCTGGCGGGCGGCGCCCTGCCGTACCTCCTCCGCCGCCTGGAGAGCGGGTCCGCGTCATGAGCCACACGATCGTGGAGGAACTCGATCTCCTGACAGCGGCCGAAGCCGAAGGGCTTGCGGACGGTTCCCGCTCGTTCCTGCCGGTCCACCTCGGCACCCGCGACGTGCCCATCGGCGCCCTGCTCGACCTCGTGCACAAGGAGGACGCGCTGCTGCCGCCGCGCAGCGGGCATCTGGGGAACTGGGAGGACATCGCGCTCGGCCGGTCCGGCCCCATGGACTTCAACACCGCCATCTGCGGCCAGGGGCACGGCTATCCGCTGATCTACGGCTTCACCCGTACGGAGACGGACCCCGCCGGCACGGGTGGCGACGGTGTCTATCTGCCGGGCTCACTCGTCGACCAGGGCAGGCGTACGGAACTGCCGCTGTTCACCTGGGACGGCCGCCGCTTCGCACGCCGGGACCGCGACCGCCCGCTGTTCTGCCCGCTGGTGCAGACCGAGGAGGACGGGACGCTGACCCCGCTCGTCGACGTGCATCTGCGGCGGATGAGGGCGATCACCGGCTACCGCTTCGCCCTGGAGGCGACCGCACTGGTCGACCGCGGTGACGCCGTCGCCGCGATGCTGACCGAACTGCTGGAGCGGGCGAGTCGGCGCGACAACCCGCGGCGGGCGTTCGCCGACCTCGTCAGCCATGCCGTACGCCTGGACGGCGACGTCGCCCGCTGCGAACTCCGGCCCGAGGGCGCCGGCTACCGGCTCGACGGTCACCGCTACGCCTCCGCCCGTGAACTCGCCGAGGCGGCCCTGCTGCCCTTCCGGGCGCTGACCGACCCCGCCCGGTTCTTCGAGCGGATCGGTGAACTGCCCCCGGTGCTCCCGGTGGTGTCCCATCTGCTCACCGGCGTGCTGACGGGCATGTTCGCCACGCACTACCCGGACGGGCCCGCCGCACCCGGCGTCGCTCCCTTCACCACCCATCTGCACTGGGGTGCGCGCTCGATGGCGGGCTGCCCGCCCCGTCGCGGCGGCTACTTCACCAGCAGAGCCGCCGTGCGCGGCATGCGGTCCATCAGCGACGCCCTCGTCGGTCGGTTCGCCGATGCGGCCCCGCTGTGCGTCGTCCTCCTGCCGGCCCCGGTGTTCATGTTGTGCCCGGCCGGTACCGACACCGGCGACACCGAACGCATGGCCGCCCTCTTCCGGGCAGTGACGGCGGCGCGCCCCGGCGAGGAGTACGACGCGGCGCTGGCCTGGCTCCGTACGCACCAGGGCGGGCTCTCGGACTACCTGCGGGGCCGCTTCCGCGAGGGCAGCGGGGTGCCGTACGGCGGAGTGCGACGGGACCCGGCCGTGCCCGTGGAGCCCGACGGCTTCCGTGATCTGACGTTCCGCCAGGCATCGGCGATCGTCGCCGCATTCGAGGAGGTGAGCACATGCGGATGACCCACTACCGCATCGAGGCCGCGCTGTCGGAGCCGTTCGCCGGCACCAGGGGCGTGACCGACGCCGTGCGCCAGAGCGTGGTGCGGCTGCGCTGGGACGGCCTGGAGGGATACGGCACCGCGCTGGGGGCGGCCCCGGCCGAACTCGACCGCTGCATGCGGCTGCTGGTCGGCGCCGACCCGTACCGGTTCGTCCAAACCCTGGACCGGCTGGAGGCCGCGGGCGTACGTCCGGCCGTGACCGCCGCCGTGGACATGGCGCTGCACGATCTGCTGGGCAAACGGGCCGGGCTGCCGCTCCACCGCATGCTCGGGCTCCAGGGCCTGCCGCTGCCTCCCACCGCGCTGTCGATCGGTGTGTGCTCCGACGACGAACTCGCCCGCAGGGGTGAGAAGCTGGCCGACTGGCCGATCCTCAAGCTCAAGCTCACGCCCGAGGACGACGGGAGCCGTGCCGGAGTGCTCCGCGACGTCTACGACGGCCGCATCTGGGTCGACGGCAACGGCTCGTGGACGCCCGAGCGGGCCGTCGAGGTGGCCCACGAACTGCACCGCCACGACGTCGAACTCCTCGAGCAGCCCGTGGCACCCGACCCGGACCCCGCCGGTCTGCGCCACGTCCACGAGCATGCGCCGCTCCTCGTCGTGGCCGACGAGGACTGCCAAGGGCCGGCGGATGTGCTGCGGCTGCGTGACTGCGCGGCGGCCGTCAACATCAAGCTGACCAAATGCGGGGGACTCCGCCGGGCCATGGAGATGATCGCCCTGGCCCAGCACGCGGGGCTGAAGGTCATGCTGGGCTGCAAGACCGAAAGCACCCTGGGCGTCAGCGCGATGGCCCAACTGGCGCAGCTCGCCGACTTCCTCGACCTGGACGGCCACCTCGACCTGCTCGCCGACCCCTTCACCGGGATCGGCGTCGATCGCGGCACGATCACGGTGCCCGACGGCCCCGGCCTGGGCGCCACGCCCACCGACACCCGAGAGGGACTGCTGATATGAAGCTGCGCTGTGCCGTGCTGGACGATTTCCAGGGTGTGGCGATGACGGTGGCCGACTGGTCGCCGGTCGAGCGTGAGGTGGAGGTCGTGTCGTTCGCGGAGCACTTCGCGACCGAGGGCGAACTCGCCGCTGCGCTGGGCGGGTTCGACATCGTCGTGACGCTGCGGGAGCGTGTGCCCTTCCCCGCCTCGCTGTTCGCCGCGCTCCCGAGGCTGAAGCTTCTGGTGGCATCGGGGATGCGGAACTCGGTCATCGACTTCGCCGCGGCCGAGCAGCACGGGGTGACCGTCTGCGGTACGGG